>NZ_JBQPQY010000006.1:17822-139291 GCF_052266655.1 Corynebacterium sp. A21 | reverse complement strand
GCGTGATTCTCGAGACCTACCCTTCATCCCCCGGCGAACAATAAGAAAACCGGCACCCCAGCTCTCATCAGCGGGGTACCGGCTCGCAGGAAGTCTCAGCAAACTCAACCAGCGGAGGGCAAAAAATTACTTGCCGTAACGCTCGATAGATTCAGCGTGGATCTTCTCGGCCTCGGCTTTGTCGCCCCAGCCAGCAGCCTCGACGTGCTTGCCCTTCTCCAGGTCCTTGTAGTGGACGAAGAAGTGCTCGATCTCGTCCTTGAGGAAGTCGGAGACATCCGAGATGTCCTGGAGGTGGTTGTAGCGCGGGTCATCGAGGACGGCGAGCAGCTTGTCATCGCCGCCGGCTTCATCGGTCATCTTGAAGACGCCGATGATGCGGGACTTGACCACAACTGCCGGGAAGACAGACTCCGGCAGGATAACCAGGGCGTCCAGCGGATCGCCGTCTTCGCCGAGGGTGTGGTCGATGTAGCCGTAGTCAAGCGGGTACGCCATCGGGGTGAACAGGTAACGATCGAGGTAGACCTTGCCGGTCTCGTGGTCGATTTCGTACTTGTTGCGGGAACCCTTCGGGATCTCGACGGTCACTTCAATGCTCATAATGCTCCGATTCTCCTCATGGCGGATTTGGCAGGCCCCATCTTAGCTGTCAGGTTCAAGCGCTACGCTGTTACCGATGGCTAAGAAGTTGTGGTGGATCAGCTCGGCGGTAATCGCCGGCCTGGCAGTGGCAGGGGTTGCCACGGTCGGGGTTATTTCCCATGAGCGTTATTCGGAGCTTGAACATGCCCCGGCCTACTCCCTGGAGGCGGCGCCGGGGCCCGATCTGGTACCGGCGCAGTCAGCGGGTGAGATCGATAATGGCGCGCTCGCCGCACAGTTGACGGAGCTGGCGGATACCCCCTCATTGGGGACTTTCGGTGGCCGGGTCAGTGATGCGGCCACCGGGGAGACGGTGTGGGAGCAGGATCCGGATCAGGCATTGCGCCCGGCTTCCTCGACGAAGCTGTTGACCTCATCAGCGGCGATCTATGCGCTGGATCCGGCGAAAACTTTGAGCACCGAGGTAGTTGCGGGTGAGGTTCCGGGCACCGTGGTGATCAAGGCCGTCGGTGATGTGTGGCTGACCCCGGGGCGGATCGCCGACCTCGCTGAGCAGGTCGGGCAGGCAGACACTGTGCTCATCGATACGTCGGTCTGGACCGGGCCGACCTATCTGGACAGCTGGGATGATGACAACATCGATGGCGGTTATGTCGCGCCGATGGAACCCGCGATGATCTACCAGGGCCGTATCGGGGCCACCGAAGGTGATGTGGCGCGTTCCCACACCCCGGCACTCGACGTCGCGAACGCGCTGGCGCAGCAGCTGGGGGCGGGCACTGTGGACTTCGGCACCGCGCCTGAAGCCGCACGGGTGTTGGCCAGCACGGAATCTCCCCCCCTGATTGACCGCGTGAATGACATGATGGTCCACTCGGACAATGTCATGGCTGAGGCGATCGGCCGTGAGGTTGCCCTCGCCCGTGGCGAAAGCCCTGATTTCGGTGGTGCCACCCGAGCGACCCTGGCCGCGCTCCAGGAACATGGTTTCAGCACCGGGAACTCCACCATCAATGACAACAGTGGTCTCTCACCGGCGAACCGCATCACCCCGGCGCTGCTCGATGCCGTGCTTCTCGACGCTGCGCAGGGCTCACCCTTGGCGGAGGTGCTGCGCACCCTGCCGGTCGCCGCCGGCAATGGCACTCTGATCGACCGCTACACCGATCTCGCCGGGCGCGGTTGGGTACGCGCGAAGACCGGCACCCTGACTGATACTTCCGCGCTGGCGGGCTTCGTCACCGCAGAAAGCGGCCGGGTGTACACCTTCGCGCTGCTCAGCAATGATGCTCCGATTCTGGGGCAGCGTCAGGCACTGGATACCTTCACCTCCGCCATCCGGGCAAGCTGATGCCGCGCTTCATCGGGGAGCTGGAACTACCCCGGAATCCCGGTAATTTCCTCGCCCTTCGCCGGTCGGTACGCCACCACCTGAAGCATCATCCGGCTGATCAGGTCGTGGTTGGCCTGTCCGGGGGAGCGGACTCCCTGGCATTGACGGCGACTGCCCTGGCGGAAGGGGTCGGCGTTCATGCGGTCTGCATCGACCACCAGCTTCAGGCTGGTTCGGGGGAGGTCGCGGAGCAGGCCGCCGCACAGGCCCGTTACCTGGGGGCCAGCGCCGAGGTGGTGGCGGTGGAGGTGGACCGGCGTGGTTCCATGGAAGCCGCGGCGCGCCGGGCGCGTTATGCGGCACTGCATGAGGTTGCCGGGCAGCGTCCGATCTGGGTCGGGCACACCCTGAGCGATCAGGCGGAAACCCTGCTGCTGCGGGCGACCCGGGGTACCGCCGCCGGAATGCTGCCGGTCAACGGACAAATCCACCGCCCGTTGCTGCCGCAGCCTCGGGCGACCACGGTCGCTGCCTGTGCCGAGCTGGGGCTGGAGCCCTGGCAGGATCCGCAGAACGAGGAGGAGGTATTTTCCCGGGTCGCCGTGCGGAACCAGGTGATCCCCTTGCTCAACGAGGTATTCGGGCACGATGTCTCCGGGGCGCTGGCCCGGGCGGCGCAGGTCGCCGCAGAGGACGCGGCGGCGCTGGACGCGATCGTCGATAAGCATTCTGAGCTGGGAGTGGAGTGCGCCGCCGAGCCCACAGCTTTGCGACGCCGCCGCATCGCGGCTTTCCTGCACGCTCACGGTGGGGCGGTGAACGCCGCGACCCTGGCAGGTGTGGAGGCCCTGCTGGTGGACTGGCACGGGCAGGGGCCGGTGGCGGTCGGGGGGAGCGCAGCCGGGCGGTTGGTGGTGAGCCGAATTGGGCATCGGCTGTCAATCGGGCGGGAGTGATCGTGCTGACTTCAAACCATGTCGGGGCGGTAAGTAGTATGGGCGCATTGAGCTTTGTTCTTTAATGCCACCACAGTGAGAGGGAACCCTGATGCACGATCAGAAAAACTTCGATGTCCCGGACAACAAGTATGGCAGCGATGTGGAGGCGATCCTCATCAGCGAGGCCGACCTGAAGCAGCGCATCAAGGAAATGGCGGACAAGGTCTCCGAGCGCTACGCCGACGGTGAAGATGATCTGCTGCTGATCTGTGTACTCAAGGGAGCGGTCTTCTTCCTCACCGACTTCGCCCGTGAGTTGTCCATCCCGAGCCAGGTTGAGTTCATGGCGGTCTCCTCCTACGGTAACTCCACCAGCTCCTCCGGGGTGGTGCGTATCCTCAAGGACCTGGACCGCGATATCGAAAACCGCAACGTGGTCATCGTCGAGGACATCATCGACTCCGGCCTGACCCTGTCCTGGCTGCTGAAGAACCTGCGCAACCGTCACCCGAAGTCCCTGGAGGTGGTCACCCTGCTGCGCAAGCCCGAGGTCCAGACCGCCAAGGTCGATCTTTTCGATGTCGGCTTCGATATCCCCAATGAATTTGTCATCGGCTATGGTCTCGACTACTCCGAGCGCTACCGCGATCTGCCCTATGTGGGTACCCTCCACCCCAACGTCTACTCCGGTAATTAGCCCGACTCGGGAACGAATTGGCCCGGTCAGTCGTTTTCTGCCTGTACCGCATTGTTCTTGAGCGTTGTTTATGACCGGCACCACCGTCCGACGGGATCCGTGCTCATCCTTGAGCCGCCCGGACGGGTGAGGTGGGCCCGCTTTCCAGCCACCTCCCCAGCGTCGTCTCCGTCACAGAAAGGGTCAGGCCGAGCGAACCTATCCCGGCTACCTCCATGAAAAACAAGAATCTCCTGAAGTACGGCGGCATCGCAGCCGTCCTGCTCATCATCCTTTTCCTCTTCACCTTCCTCACCGATGACACCCGCAGTTTCCAGCGGGTGGACACCTCGGTGGCATTGAGCCAGCTGGAGAGCAATAACGTCGCCGAAGCCCAGATCGACGACCGTGAGCAGCAGCTGCGGCTGACCCTGCGCGAACCTGTCACCGTCGATGAGCGTGAAGGCGTCGAGGAGATGATCTCGCAGTACCCGGCACGCACCGCGCCGCAGATCTTCGACGCCGTCCAGGCCAGCGACGCCGACAAGTACGAGACCAACGTCACCCAGGACAGTCTCATCGGCTCGATGCTGACCTTCCTGCTGCCGATGTTGATCCTCTTCGGTCTGCTCTTCTTCTTCCTCACCCGGATGCAGTCCGGCGGCGGCATGTTCGGCATGGGTGGCAGCAAGGCTAAACAGCTGACCAAGGACATGCCGACCAACACCTTCGCCGATGTCGCCGGTGCAGAGGAAGCCGTTGATGAACTCCAGGAGATCAAGGACTTCCTGGAGGACCCGACCCGCTACCAGGAACTCGGTGCGAAGATCCCGCGCGGCGTGCTGCTCTATGGCCCGCCCGGCACCGGTAAGACCCTGTTGGCGCGTGCCGTCGCAGGTGAGGCCGGGGTGCCCTTCTACTCGATCTCCGGCTCCGACTTCGTGGAGATGTTCGTCGGCGTCGGTGCCTCCCGCGTGCGTGACCTGTTCAAGCAGGCCAAGGAAAACAGCCCCTGCATCATCTTCGTCGATGAGATCGATGCCGTCGGACGCCAGCGTGGCTCCGGCATGGGCGGCGGTCACGATGAGCGTGAGCAGACCCTGAACCAGCTGCTGGTGGAGATGGACGGCTTCGGCGACCGCGAGGGTGTCATCCTCATGGCCGCCACCAACCGCCCCGATATCCTCGACCCCGCGCTGCTGCGCCCGGGCCGCTTCGACCGCCAGATCCCGGTGACCAACCCGGACCTGGCCGGCCGTGAGAAAATCCTGGAGGTCCACGCCAAGGGCAAGCCCTTCGCCCCGGATGCCGATATCAAGGCTCTGGCCAAGCGCACCGCCGGTATGTCCGGCGCCGACCTGGCCAATGTCCTCAATGAGGCCGCACTGCTGACTGCCCGGGTCGGCGGCAATGTGATCACCGCCGACGCCCTCGAGGAAGCCACTGACCGCGTCGTCGGCGGACCGCGCCGTTCCTCCAAGGTCATCTCCGAGAAGGAGAAGAAGGTCACCGCCTACCACGAGGGTGGACACACCCTCGCAGCCTGGGCGATGAAGGATATCGAACGCGTCTACAAGGTCACCATTCTGGCCCGAGGCAACACCGGCGGTCACGCCATGACCTCGCAAGAAGATGACAAGGGCATGTACAACCGCGATGAGCTCTTCGCCCGCCTCGTCTTCGCCATGGGTGGCCGCGCCGCTGAGGAACTCGTCTTCGGTGAGCCCACCACCGGTGCCTCCTCCGATATCGAGCAGGCCACCAAGATCGCCCGCGCCATGGTCACCGAATACGGCATGTCGCCCGTCTTGGGCACCGTCAAATACGGCGAGGAACAAGGTGATCCCTTCTCCGGTCGGGGTGGCGGCGGATCCCTCGACTACTCCCCGGCGGTGGCCGCGAAGATAGATGATCAGGTCATGTACCTGCTGGATCGGGCCCACGAAAAGGCCTACACCCTGCTGCGCACCTACCGTGATCACCTAGACAAGCTGGCGGAGAAGCTGCTGGAGAAGGAGACCCTGCGTCGTCCGGACCTGGAAGCCCTCTTCACCGATATCGTCCCCCACGACTCCGATGATGTGTTCCCGGATGAGAACAGCCGCTTCCCGGCAATGCCGGACCGCGAACCGGTGAAGACCCCGGTGGAGCTGGCCATCGAGCGCGGTGAAGAACCGCCGAAGCGCTTCTCCCTGCTCGAGGCCTCCAAGGCCGTGCGTGCCCAGCGTCAGGCTGAGATGGCCGCCCGTAAGGAGCAGTTCTCACCCGTGGCCCCGCAGCAGGGACCCCGCGAGGATCTTGCCACTGGTGGCCGTCACGCTGCCCCGGAGCTCAGCGGTCCGAAGTTCGGGGGCGCCACCCCGCCGCCGCCGGCAGGCTGGATCGTCCCTGGTTGGAATGACACCTCCCAGGGGGACCCCCAGCAAAGTGCCGCCACACCGGGCGAGCCACAGCCGGGGGCGGAGCTGGCGGAGAACACCACCGACGATCCGCAGCACCCGAACCCCTATGCCAGTGGTTTCGCCTTTGGCGCCAACCAGCCCGAGCCGGCTGCCGCCGTCAAACCGGAACCCGCCAAGCCGGAGCAGCGGACCGCTGAGCATCCCGGTATGAAGGCCTACGGCACCGGCGCTGAGCCGAGCCCGGCTGGCCCGACACCCTCGGATGAGACTGAGGCAGCATCGGCAAGCAAGACAGCGGGCAACCATCCGGGCTACAGTTCGCCGAGCGAGGCGAAGACCGAGTTCATCGGTTTCCGCCTCCCGGAGCACGAGCGTCCGGACCATGGCATGGATGCGGATCCCGCAGAGAAGACCGGTCCGGTCGGGGAACGACCGGATCCGAAGGACAAAGATGAGTCGGAGGAAAATCGTGAGCGCTGAGTTTGATTTTGAACGGGCCGAAGCTGCGGTCCGTGAGTTGCTCATCGCGGTGGGGGAGGACCCCGAGCGTGAGGGTCTGCTGGAAACCCCGACCCGGGTGGCCAAGGCCTATCAGGAGATCTTCTCCGGCCTGCAGGTGGACCCGACCGAGGTGCTGGCCAAGTCCTTCAGTGAGGATCACCAGGAACTCGTCCTGGTGCGTGATATCCCGATCTACTCCACCTGTGAGCACCACCTGGTGCCCTTTTACGGCAAGGCCCACATCGGCTATATCCCGGGTGCCGACGGCCGGGTCACCGGTCTGTCGAAGCTGGCCCGGCTGGCCGACATGTACGCCAAGCGTCCGCAGGTACAGGAGCGGCTGACCTCCCAGGTCGCCGATGCGTTGATGGATCGACTCGGGGCGCACTCCGCGATTGTGGTCATCGAGTGTGAGCACCTGTGCATGGCAATGCGGGGCGTCCGCAAGCCGGGCGCGATGACCACCACTTCCGCGGTGCGCGGTGGTTTCAAGAGCAACGCCGCCTCCCGCGCGGAGGTCCTGACCCTGATTCGGGGCGTATAGTGCGGGTCGCTGATCTCACCGTCCCGGACCGCTGTCTGGTCATGGGCATCGTCAACGTCACCGAGGATTCCTTCTCTGACGGTGGCCGCTACCTCAACATTGAGGCCGCCGTTGAGCATGCCCAGGAACTGGTCGAGGCCGGTGCCGACATCATCGACGTCGGCGGGGAATCCACCCGCCCCGGTGCCACGCGGGTCGAGGCTGCCGTGGAAGTCGAGCGAGTCACCCCGGTGATCCGGGCTCTCGCGGAGGCAGGTATCCGCACCAGCGTGGACACCATGCGTGCCTCCGTTGCCGCGGCCGCCGCGCAGGCCGGTGTCGCGATGATCAATGATGTCTCCGGTGGTCTGGCTGACCCGGAGATGTTCCATGTCATGGCTGACTCAGATATTCCGGTCTGCCTGATGCACTGGAAGACGGTGCGCTTCGGTGATGCGGCCGGCCGGGCCGATCATGCCGGTGATGTGGTGGCCGATGTTCGCCAGACCCTGGATGAACTGGTGGAACGCGCCCTCAGGGCGGGGGTTTCCCCGGACAATATTGTGCTGGACCCGGGGTTGGGCTTCGCGAAGTCCCGGGATGATAACTGGGCCCTGCTGCATGCCTTGCCACAGCTGCTCGAGGGCCCCTTCCCGATGCTGGTCGGTGCCTCCCGCAAGCGTTTTCTCGCGGGGGTGCGCCGCGAGCGCGCCGCCACCGAGGACGTTGCCGCCGCGGTGCTGCCCACCGATGCTGATCCGGCGACCGCCGCCGTCACCGCCATTTCCGCGCAGATGGGTGCCTGGGGGGTGCGCGTCCACGATGTCGCGGTCTCCCGCGATGCGGTGGATGTGGCCGCCCTCTGGAATTCCGCCGGCGGCTATGGCCGCGAACGCAGTGGAGGTTCCCATGGCTGACCGGATCCAGCTGACCGGCCTGGAATGTTATGGCTACCACGGGGTTTTCCCGGAGGAAAAGCGTGCGGGCCAACCTTTTATCGTCGATGTCTCCTGCTGGCTGAATTTCGCCGCGGCCGCCGCCGATGATGATCTGAACCTGACGGTCAACTACGCCGAGCTGGCGGAACTGGCCCATGGCATTGTCACCGGGGAGCCCCGCGATCTCATTGAGACCGTGGCCACCGAGATCGCCGAAGCGACCATGAGCCAGTTCGCCCAGCTCCATGCCGTGGAGGTGACCATCCATAAACCGCAGGCCCCGATCCCGCTGCAGTTCCAGGATGTTGCTGTGGTGGCCCGTCGCTCCCGGAAATCAATGCGGGGGGAAGCCTGATGAAGGCGGTACTCTCCATCGGCTCGAATATGGATGACCGTCGGGCCCTGCTCGACACCGTCCGGCGCGAGTTCGCCACCGAAACCCTCGCGGTATCCGGGGTATATGCCACCCCGCCCTGGGGCGTCACCGACCAGGATGAGTTCCTCAACGCGGTGCTCATCGTCGAGGTGGAGCAGACCCCGCTGGAACTGCTGCGCCGTGGCCAGGCGCTCGAGGATGCCGCTGAGCGTCGGCGGATCCGCAAATGGGGACCACGCACCCTTGACGTCGATCTGGTGCAGGTATGGGATGGGAACAACCGGGAGATGCGTGACGACGACCCGGTGCTCACCCTGCCGCATCCCTTCGCCGCCCAGCGCGCCTTTGTGCTGGTGCCCTGGCTCGACGCCGATCCCGCTGCCCGGCTCGATGGCCGGGCGGTGGCTGAGCTGATCCGGGAACTACCGGCCGAGGATGTGGCCACCGTGCGCCGCCTCGGGGAATTCAACCTCCCCCGATGAGCCGTACTCCGCTTCCGCTGCTGCTGGGCACCGGTGTCTTTGTCACCCTCGCCGCGGCCATCCTCACCTGGGGGTTCTACGGACGCATGGCGGAGGTACCGGTGGCGGTCTCCCTGACACTGTGGGTGATGGCGGCGGTGTGTGTCTTCCTGGCGCAGAAGGTGAAGTCCCGGCTGGCGGATGGTCGCATCGGGCAGGATAACAGCCAACTTAATCCGGTCACCGCCGCGCAGTTCCTCATCATCGGCAAAGCCTCCGCCTGGACCGGGGCGATCATCGGAGGGGCGTATGTGGGGATGGCCACCTACATCATTCCGGTGGCGGCGGCGCTCTCCGCAGCTGCGGCTGATCTGCCCGGGGTGGTCGCCTCAGCCACCGGCGGAATCGCCCTTTCCGTGGCCGGGTTGTACCTGGAGCGGACCTGTCACGTCCCGCCTCCCACAGATGGGGCACCTGTTGGGTAGATTAGGGGACATGAGTGCCGAAAAGTCTGAAGAGTCGCCGAATGTGGCAATCGACCGCGGCCAGATGCTGTTGATCGCCCTGGTGGCATTGGCCCTGATTGCCAGCGTGATCATGCTGATCACCGACAGCAACACCGCACTCAAATTGGCCTTGATCGCGGCCCTCTGGGCCGCCGTCATCGGCTTCTTCCTGGTCACCCGTTATCGCCGTGAGGCCCAGCGCACCGAGGACCAGCTCAAGCACGAGCGTGAGCTGCACAAATCCGAGGTCGCCAAGCAAGAGGCGGAGCAGCAGACACATGAGGCGAAGTTCGCCTTGGATTACCAGGAGAAGCAGCGAGCCGATGAGGCTGAGACCCTGGTGGAGATCCAGCAGGAACTCGCCGAGTTGCGTGCCAACCTGGAGGCCCTGAGCGGTCATGAATTCGGCTATGAACCGGCCGCCCTGCGCGCCCAGGCCCGCCGCATCATGGAACTTGAATCCGAGACGGGTGCCGGTGCCCAGTCGCGGGGTGCCCACATCAAGGGGGCTCCCTCCTCCGCTGCAATCACCGGTCTGCTGGGCCAGACCCCGAAGGAACCGTTGCGTCGGGAGGTTCCGCTCGCGGAACCGACCACCGCTGAGACCGAGGTCGTGGAGACTCCGGAGGATATCGCGGAGAAGGCTGCCGCAGCGAAGAACACTGCAGCGCAGGAGACCGGTGGAAAGGTCGCGTCCAGGGACGATATTCTGGCAGCGGTCAAGAGTCCGGAACCGATCGACACCGAACCCAAGCGTGAGACCGATAAGAAGGTCGGCGAGACTCCCTCAACCTCTGAGACCCGCACCTTCAACAGTGGCACCTTCACCGCAGTGAAGTGGGATGCCGTCGGTGACAAGCACGTTGCCGACGCCACGCCCAAGCGCGCCGCCGCGGACTCCGCCGCCACAGGGCAGATTGCCGCGGATAAAGATGCCGCAGCTGAGTCCGCTGCCGCGGAGAAGGCCGCGCAGAACACAGCAGCGCAGAAGGCCGCCGAGAAGGCTGGCGAGGATGATCCTGTCAAGGATCAGGATGCCGAGCAGCGGCGCGGTCGTCGTCGCCGTGATGAGCGCTCCGATTCGCTCTCCGTCGCGGATCTGATGGCCAATATCAGAAATGACGAGAATTGAGGGGACCACGATTAAAGGTCGGGGTCCTCGCGGATGAGCATGATGAGATCGACCTCGGACTGTTGCTCTCCGCCGTCGGACACGATGTCTCCTGGCTGCATTCCGCTGATGAAGCCGGCGATTACCAGTTGGTGGTGATCTCGGTGATTGAGGATGACCTGCCGGACCTGGTTGCGGAGTTGGCCGCAGAGGCCCGTCGCGGCCAGATGTACCTCCATACCAGCCTGGGCTACGGCGTGCAGATCCTGGACCCGCTGGAGTTCACCGGCGCACTGGTACTCGCAGCGCACCCGTTGAGTGACAAACTCTGGGCGGTGGGCTCGGCCGATGAACTCGGGGAGACCGTGGTGGAGTTGCTGGTGGGGGAACTCGGCGGCCAGGCGCTGTCGATCCCGGAAACCCAACGTGCCCGACTCGCCGCGGCGATGTCCTATGTTGGCTTCCTGGAAACCATCCGTAATGATGCCTTCACCTTGCTTTCGGAGGCACTGGGCAATGAGGAGAAGGCGCTCTCCATCACCGGTGAGCTTTGCCAGGGCAGGTTACAGCCGGGGGTCGCTGCGGTGGAAAGAGAGATGGCGGCGATCCATGATCCGGGGCGCTCGCGTACCTACCGCGATCTGACCCGGCGTACCGCGGAACTCAGCGGGATGCAGGACATAGAATTGTGGGCAATTCAGGAGGAGAAACGATGACTTTTCAGCCCGGAGAAGCAACTGAATTCCGTGAGGCCACCGGCATCGCCGTGCTCTCACGGGCTTTCCGCAAGATCGGCCGGCCCGTGGTGTTGGTGCCGCTGGGAGCCGGAATCCACGCTGGCCATCTGGCGATGGTCCAGGCCGCCCAGCGGATCCCCACGGCCATCGTGGTGGTGGCGGTGGAGGAAGGTGTGGATATCGCCCCGCTGCAGGAGGCGCAGGTGGATGCCGTCTTCCGCTACCACGAGGAGATCCTCTGGCCGCATGGGCAGCGCACGTTGGTGCGGCCCCCCTCCTATCACCTGGAGCCGACCGGGGAGCTTTCCCTGGAATTGACCGAGCGGATCGCCCTGGTCAATCTGGTGCAGCCCACCGATGTGGTTTTCGGTGAGAAGGATTATGAGCTGCTCATCGCCACCCAGCATGCCTTCAATGATCTCTATATCAGCACCAAGATTCACGGTGTGCCCACCGTCCGCATGTCCGATGGGCTAGCGATTTCGTTGCGCAATGCCCAGATTCCCGAGGATTCCCGCGAGGGGACGCTGGCACTTTCGGCGGCTTTGACCGCCGGTGCCTACGCGGCTGAGGAGGGTGCTGAAAAGGTCCTCGAGGTCTCCGTCAAGGTCCTGGCGGCCGCGGGAATCACCCCGGAGTATCTCGAACTGCGCAGCCTGGATCTGGGCGCGGCCCCGGCCGAAGGCAACGCCCGGTTGTTCCTCGCAGCCGAGATCGGCGGGGTCCGGCTGATCGACAATGTGGGTGTGCCGGTGGGTATCGGTTTCCGGAACATGGGCGAGCAGGACTAAGCGATAATCTCCGGCTGGCCACCCAGCCCGAAGACCCGGAAGCTCACCCCGAGTTCAGCCTCGGAAATCTCGGCCACCATGCCCAGGATCTCGGGGAGGAAGTCTGCCGGGGCCGGGTAGTCGACCAGGTCCGCGAGGTAGGCCTCGTGGCATTCCAAGGAAGCCACCGCAGCCGCCAGAGCTGGCTGATCAATCTCGACCACATGAGTGGGTTTACCCGGAGTGGTCACCAGCAGGAGCTGGGCGGTGTGGGGCTCGTGGCCTTCGACGTCGAGAAGGTCCCGGTGGGACCAGCGATTCGCCGCATCGCGGGCGGCGTCGAGCGTGGCGACCCCGGCAACCCGGTGATCCGACTGGTTGAGGGTGCCGTAGGCCTCCATCTCGTAGTTCCCGGTGATGACCACGTCCGGCTTGAGGCGGCGGATCTGGCGGGCGATATCGCGGCGCAACTCAATCGACGGCATGAGATGACCATCCGGGTAGCGGAGCATCACCAGTTCATTGACCCCGACGACGTCGCAGGCTGCGCGCTGTTCCGCCGCGCGGAGTGCCGCAGCTTCCTCGGGGCTGCGCTGCATACCGGCCTCACCGTGGGTGAGCAGCAGATAATCTACCTGAATGCCGTGGCGGGTCCACTGGTGGACCGCCGCCGAGAGACCGTACTCGGCGTCATCGGGGTGGGCGACCACCACCAGGACCCGTTTCCAGTTGCGCCAGTCCAATTTCTCAAGGTTCATGGAGAATTCCTCTATTCCGGGATCGGGAGTATCAGATCCCATCATCCCAGGTTTCGCCGGGCGTGGGTGGCCTGCGCCATCCGGTGGACCCGTTTTTGGCGTCCCTGACTCCCTGGTGAATGGCTGTGGAGGCCACCGGTGGGGAGAATCCGGAGATCCCCTACCTCCGACGCCCGCATGCTTCCTATGGCAGATGCTCCACCGGAGGTCCACACAATCTGTGGGTCCTTGTGAAGGCGTCGGAGGCTGCATGATTCCACAAACACTCACCCGTGCGCCCTAGCGGGGCGAGAGTTTAAG
Source organism: Corynebacterium sp. A21 (assembly GCF_052266655.1). NCBI lineage: Bacteria > Bacillati > Actinomycetota > Actinomycetes > Mycobacteriales > Corynebacteriaceae > Corynebacterium > Corynebacterium sp. A21. The sequence continues at coordinate 126,355 of NZ_JBQPQY010000006.1, read as the reverse complement.
GCCGTGCATCAGTGCCTCCACCTGGAGACTCCGCCTGTCCAATGGGTGCTCGTGTTCTGGTGGTGCGAGGAGCCATTCGGCAAATCGGTCCAGACCGATGTCGGGTTCGCTCTCGAAACGCTTGAGCAGGGCCGGGGTCTCGTGGATACCGAGCACATCACCGATATCGAATCCCAACAGAGTCGCCGCCATCCCGTCCGTGTCTCCGAGATATTCCTCCTCGTTATCGAGTGCCAGATAGCGATCCCACAACTTATCATTATCGTCTTCGTACCAGGACAGAATCAGTGCTAGGTCGCTGGCGTCCTTATACTTTCCCGCTGGCCACCGGTCAAACCAAGCATGCAGCTTCAAGCCAGCGAAGCCGGGTACCGACGGCAGTTTCACTGAGATCTCGTCTGTCAGCGGAAGGTCTTCCGCTTTCCCGAAGACTTCGCGAAACCCGGCCACGTTGAGCACATGGCTATCATCTCCGGACACCTCACCTGGCGGATTCTCGACCTCACCGAATAGCACCAGATCGATCGGCGCTCCATTGACATCGATCCTCTGCCATTCCTTAGCCCGCGAGGGGAATGCGTCCTTCACCGCCAAGAAGTCGTCTCATGACTCGATGGCGAGAGCAAAATCAATGTCGTCAGTTGTCCTGGCCGCAGGCCGAGCCCGATATTTCCGCTGGTGAACATCCCTGCATCGCGCCCCGACGAGCATAATTTTATCGGGTTCGAGAAACTTGCTAAGTTTCTCGACGACATAGGCGACATCGGAATCCTCAACCATCGATTCGTTCCTTTATCTCGCTCTTGATTTGTTGAGCGACCTCCGACAGTCGCGGGTCATCGACGGACATCAGGTCAGCGTAGATCACCGCAAGTGGTGCACGTGGCCACATTTCAAGCGGTCCTTTACCCTGGTGAGGTGGCGACGGTTGTCTGTTTTCGAGTTGCTGATAGCTAGTGGGGTGCCAGAATGCCGAACGGATCACCACCTCGGCTGTGCCGTCTCGCCGGAGACGCGCTGTGCGGATGATGTTTTTGCTCGCCTGTTCGTCCGCTACATAGAGGTGGGCGGTGTGTCCGCCGTACACCAGATCTGGCACGGCGCTCTCGCCGCTCACCCATCCCAGCGGCTCAACGTCGGTGAGCCGGTCGAGGTCTCCTGCTCCCCGAAACACCTGGCGGTTGGTTCCGAGTCCGGTCGGGTAGGCGTGCGCCCACGCATCCAGAAGGGTATCGACGTTGTCAATGCGGTAGCCGGCAAGTGTCTTGCGGAGATAACCCGCCTCGTTAAGCAGATCGAGAGTCTGGTTCGCCGTCCCGACCGAGACGTCAGCACTCAGGGCCACCTCGCGGATCGAGGCGTGCAGTAGCGAGGGATAGGAGAGCAGCAGTGCAGAGACTTGGGCTCGACGAGGCGTGAATAGGGACGCAGTGCGGCGCTCTCCCCGCCGGGGTAGTGATTCTTTACTACCTCTCCCACGCACTGACGTTGCGCTCTCGGTTCTGCCACGGGTATCGATAAGCACGCCCGGACACGAGACGAAGCAGTTACCGCGCTTATCTGCGAACATGATGCCGCGTTTGCGCATCTGTTCTGCTAATCGAGGCGTGATGGCTGGAGCTAGCACGAATTCGTTCCCGCGGAACTGCCCTGGAAGGTGGGCGAGTATTTTCGAATCGGTGATGGATATGGCCCGGACCGACAAAGACGGCACAAACTTCGTTGGGGGTTTCTTGACATCATTTTGTATCACCCTGAGCTTTACTACCCCGAGATCACCAAACGGTTCCCTGGGCGAAATGTTCTTTCGTAGCTCACCGTGGAACTCGAGAGGAAGTCCTGCGTTCCGAAAATGCATGTTCCATGTGTCAAGATCGTCGAGTGACATGAACCCAACATAGCAGCTGTTCATTATTGATGAACGTTCATCATTAGTGATAAGCCAAGGTGTTCGCAAGTTTAGTTCGGGTCTACCCTCGTTACTTTGACGGTATCCCCGCTGATAGCGGATAGTCGTTGGGCGAGGTCATGGCTTAGTCTTCCCGTAGTTTCTATGGGTATTAAGGGGCCGCTCCATGGAAAGGCGGGCCCAACCTGACACATAGGGATTCGACCCGGAGGCACCCTCCCGGTGACTTCATATTCCGATGAGGAATTACTGGCATTGATCGCAGTTGGCTGCCTCATCCCTGCTAAATGGCTACAAAACACCTCCGACAATGAAGAGCTCTCCAAAGAACAACACGTACTCAACGCGAGGGAGTGCTGCCCCCTCAGGCTGTGGCTGATGATGGAGCCGCAGCGAGGGTCACCCACTGTGCAGCATTCGGTACCGCCAGGAGCGAGAGACTTCCGAAAAGAGCGGGTCTCTCCATGACCCGACATCAGTGGGTCGGGGAGCAATGGCGCCGGGACCTAGCTCGCCAGGGTTGGCGGCAGGACCTGCTTGGCGATCAAGTCATCGAAGAGATCCAGCAGGCGGGTCTCGGTGTCCAGGGCATCAGCGAATCCGGCCTGGCGGAGCTTGATGGTGGAGGTGATGTTGTCGGCTTCGTGGTGGAAGAGGAAATCGCCGACCGGCCAGGCCACCAGCTTCGTGTAATCGGTGTTCATAAGCTCGTATTCCTCAACCAGCCGCTCCCAGATCGCCGCCTGGGTGGGCATGGCCTCGGTGAGTGACATCTGCTGCGGCGGGGCGTAGGCCATACCGAAGTGCTCGGCGAAGCGGGGCCAGAGCTGGGACCAGCGGAACTGGTCACCATTGGTGATATTGAAAATCTGGTTCTCCGCCTTTTCGGTGGCACCTGCCCAGACCGTTGCCCGGGCCAGCAGCTCAGCATCGGTGGTCTGGTAGAGCACCTCATAAGCAACGCGGGTACCGGGGAAGCGCATCGGAATGCCCAGCTCCTTGCAGATCGCGGCATAAACTCCGATGACCAGGAGCAGGTTCATGGGATTACCGGTGGCATAACCGGTGACTCCCTCTGGACGCAGTGCAGTGAATCTGAAGCCGCGCTCGGCGCTGAGCGTGCGTGCCAGATCTTCCTGGGTGTAGTAGAAGTGCGGGGCGATGAGACGGGGATCGGACTCCTTGGCCGGAGTATTGAAGTAGCCGAGGTGGTGTCCGTAGGCTTTGCCACCCTGGTAAAAGGTGACGTGTTTGAGTGGGGCACCGGCGGCCTGCAGCGCGTCGAGGGTGTTGCGCAGGAGCGCATCGTTATCGTCGATCAGCTCGGCATCGGTGAGTTTTTCAATGTAGGCGGCAAAGACGAGGTGGGTGACATTGTTCAGGTCCGCCAGACCCGCGGTGGCGGATTCTGCAGTGAGCAGGTCGACGCTGTGGTGGGCCCAGGGGGCGTCCTTGAGCGGGCGGCGACTCACACCGTGGACCTCCCAGCCGAGGTCATGGTAGGCCTGGGCGGCGTAGCTACCGATCAGCCCGCCGTCGCCGGCCACCAGGACGGTGCCGGTGTCGGTGGGGAGTTCGGTGAGGGTGAGGCCGATGTTTGCGGGCATGGCTGATCTCCTGGTGATCGGGGATGGATATCAAAGACCAGCCTATGCCCGGATACTTGCAGCGTTAATAAAATCTGCTGGGAGGCTACCGAGAGGCTACTGAAGGGCTACTGGGAAGTGGAGATCGCCCACATGACGCCGAACTTATCGAAGACCTGGCCGTACCAGGAACCCCAGGGAGCCTGCTCAAAGGGCATGTTCAGTTCGCCACCGGCCTGGAGGAACTTATCGATGACCGCGCGACCGGCCTCTTCGGAGTCCACGGTGTAGAGCAGGGAATAGGCGCTGCCCTTGATCGGGTAGTCCTCCGGATCACCCGGCATCTGATCGCCGCCAGCGAGCTCCACGCCCGGGGCACGCAGCGTCACATGGGCGACAGCCTTGGGGTCCGGCTCGAAGGGCATGCCCTCCATCGGGGTATCTCCATAGGTCAGTACATTCAGCTCGCCGCCGAGAATGTCATGCCAGAGTTCAAAAGCTTCCTTGGTGGTGCCGGGGAGGGAAATATAGGTGGCCAGAAAATTACTCATCAGGGTCCTTAGATAGGAGGTGTCCGGTTCGGGTTTCCGGCCCGGCTCTTGTGCCGAGCGTAGTTTTGCTATCTGAATAGGCGGTCTAGGGAAGGTCTCAGTTGGGTCACAAGGGTCGGTGGCGTTCTCGGGGAGGTCGCGGGGATTTTCTCGGCTTCGGTTTCTGATAGCGCGGCTGCTGATTCTGCGGAGACCTGGCGGGGCGCTGGTGTGCCACCGCTAGCGCGCTGATCGAGAGGATCAACAGCGGCAGGTGCAGCACACCCATCCACCAGGAATCCGGTTGGATCAGGAACCAGGTCATCATATTGAAAAGCCCGAAGCCCAGGCCGGCGAAGCCGATCACGGAAAGCGTTCCGGAGTGGATACCCGGATGGAAACACAGCAACACTGCCAGGAACACCGGGGTGAGGAAGCAGTAGGTGATGCCAGAGGTGCCGATGAGCAGCTGCTCACCCATGCCCGGTGGGAGCAGGGCACCGGCTTCGCTGCTGGAATAGGGTGCAATGAAGGCCAGCAGGCCCAGTGCCAGCGTCCAGCTCATGCCGGGGCGGAAATCCTGCCGCCGGACCGTCGAGAAGCGGTGGACGATATCCGGCAGCAACACCACCGCCACAATCACTGAAACCAGGGTGTTGCCCAGCACCCAGGTGAAGTCGCCTTCCCCGGCAAAGGACATATTCTGCAGGAAGCCCGTGGCCAGGAGGAAAAGTGCGTAGGCGACCAGGATGACGCGGGCGACATTCTGCTCCTCCCGTTTGCTACGGTTTCGCCCGGTGAAGGCACTGAAGAAGGCCAGCAGTACCATCGCCGCCAGGAGTCCAGTCGTGATGGGGCGGAGAAGTCCCCACTGATTGATCAACGGGTCCCGCAGGGTGCTGGTGATGATTCGGGTGGTCTCGGTGGGGGCATAGCCGCTGCTGGAGTAGAGCGGGATCATGAAGGCAATGATGATCAGCGCGCGGGTGGGCCACCACCGGCGACCCCGGGCCTTGCGGAGTTTTGGTTTCCGGCGGGCACGGTCGATCCTGTCGGGCCCATCCGAGAGCGTTGCTTTCCCAGCCATGTTCCTGAGCCTAGGAGCTTAGTTTTCAAGAAGAAAGGGTTAGAGGAGGAATGTGGCCTGCGTGAGATGAAAAATTAACTCTGCAGCAGTGTCGCTCATCGAGGTCCGCGCCACGGCGCGCTGCCGTGGGAGCGTAGGGGAGCGTAGGGGCGGGGAAGCGCAGCAACGCCCGCTGCCCTCGTGCCCGTCCCGGATCTTATGGGGGCGAGCAGTATGCGAGGGCAGCGGGCGTCAGTGAAGCCCGGAGCCGGTTATGGCTGGGGGATGTTAGACCTCAACACCGATGACATCGGTGGCGGTTGGCCAGATCTGGGCCACTGCCGGGCGCGGGTTGGAGTCACCGCCGTCGGGCCAGTGGCTGGCCGGGTTCTCCACGGAGGAGTCGTCGCTCTCGCCCGGGTGCTGGACGTTGACCAGGACACGCTCGTCCATGACGATGGGGCCACAGGTCTCGGCGGTCTGCGGCACGGTCAGGAAGCACTTGACCTCACCGCGGCGGTCACCGTCGACGGCGACGGCGTAGAGGCCGTCGTTGGAGTCGAGGGCGTTGCCGTCGGTGGAGACCCACAGGTTGCCGTAGGTGTCGAACGCCAGGTTGTCCGGGCAGGAGATCGGGGAGACCTTGGACTTGTCGAAGCCGCCGAAGTAGGAGTAGGCGGCCTTCGGATCGCCACAGACCAGCAGGATGTTCCAGTCGAAGGTGGTGCCGGCGTGATCATCCTCGATCTCCATGACGAGACCGTTCTTGTTCTCGGAGATCGGGGCGTACTCGGTGGGGCTCTCCTTGGACTTGGCGGCGTTCTCACCGGTGGCACCGCGGTAGGAGTTGTTGGTCAGAGCAACATAAACCTTCTTGTTGACCGGGTTGACCTCGACATCCTCGGGGCGGTCCATCTTGGTGGGCTCGAGGACATCAGCAGCGCTACGGGTGAACACGGCGACCTCTTCGGCGGTGAAGCCTTCGACGTGGGACTCGGCGGAGCCGTCCTCGTTGACGGTCAGCAGCTGCAGCCACTCACCGGAGCCGTCGAACTGGCCGTCCTCGGGCAGCTCGCCGGAGCCGTCGAAGTCGTGATCGGTGGAGTTGCCCTCGAACTTGGCCACGTAGAGGGTGCCGGCATCCAGGATGGTCATGTTGTGGGCCAGATCGCCCTCGACCATCTTGCGGGTGGAGACAAACTTGTAGAGGTAGTCGAAGCGCTCATCATCGCCGGAGTAGCAGACCACGGTGCCGTCATCGGCGATGTGGACCTGGCCGGCCTCGTGCTTGAAGCGGCCCAGAGCGGTGTGCTTGACCGGGGTGGAGGTGGGGTCCAGTGGGTCGATCTCGACGATGTAGCCGAAACGGTTGGGCTCGTTCGGGGTCTTGGAGACATCGAAGCGGTCGTCGAAACGCTCCCACTTGCGGTCGGAGGCTTCACCGGAGATGCCCAGGCGTGCGAGGCGCTCCTTGGCCTGCTCATCCTCAAGCAGGTCGGCATTGCCGAAGTACTGGTTGAAGTTCTCTTCGCCCGAGAGAACGGTGCCCCAGGGGGTGATGCCGCCGGCGCAGTTGTTCAGGGTGCCCAGGACGGTCTCGCCGCTCGGATCCTGCTCGGTCTTGACGAACTCAGAGCCGGCGGCCGGGCCGACCAGCTTGAAGGGGCTGGTACCGGTGATGCGGCGGTTCAGCGGGCCGAACTCGCGCTTGAGCTCGCCGGAGCCCTCGACCTTGGAGACCTCGAGAACCGTGAGGCCATGAGCTGCCAAGCCGATGAGGAACTGCTCCTCGGTGGGGTTCTCGGCGTCATAGCCCGGGAACATGTTGGGCTCGGTGGAGTACTCGTGGGAGGCGATGTAAACCAGGCGGTTGTCATCGTCCGGGTGCTCGACGAAGCCGGCGAAGTCGTTGTTGAAGCCGAACTGGCGCTCAGCGTCTGCCGGGGTCTGGTTGTTGATGTCGAACTCCGGTGCGCCCTCGATGACGGGGTCGCCCCAGGCGATCAGTACGGACTGCTCGTAGCCCTCGGGGATGGTGACGACATCCTCGGTGTTGGGCTCGACGACGGTGAACTGCATGCCCTCATATGCCGGGCCATCGGCGGCAACCTGCTCAGCGGCGGAAGAGGCGCTGGCGCTGGAGCCGGAGGAGGCCTCGGTGGAGGAGCTGTCGGTGGAGCAGGCGGCCAGCACGGAACCGGTACCCACGGTCAGCACAGTCAGGCTGCCGGCCTTCAACGCGGAGCGGCGGGACATCAGATCGCCGAAGTAGGGGTTCGAGGACTTGTTTGCGCACTCGCCGAAGCAGGCGTTGCCGCACTTGTATGTGCAGGTCATCTTGGTGCGGGAGGAGGCAAATTTGTTGCTGAGAAGGTTAAGGCCCTTGAGCGCCACGTGAACTCCAAATTATTAATAAGAGGATGAGAAGATTCATCTAGGGACCCTAAAGAGCATGTGTGACCAATTAGCGAGTTCTATATGGCCGCCGGGTGAATAGTGCCTGAATCGCTAGACCTCTCCGAGAAAAAGCTGAAACAGTGATTGATCCCACAAAGCCGGCGTTAATTAATTTAACCGATAAAGTCCGTGTTAAAGTTGTGCCTATTGCCAGGCCGGCAAAACTGTAAGTAATCCCACCCAGGAGGATCTGCATATGTTCGTCATTACTCAGCCCACGTCCCGTGATCGCACGCTCACTCCGGAGCATGAGGAGATCATCAAGGCCACTCTCCCGGCTGTCGGTGCGAACATCGGCGAGATCGCCGTGGTCTTCTACCGCACCATGTTCAGCAAGCATCCAGAGCTGCTGAACGATACCTTCAACCGTGGTAACCAGAAGTCCGGGGCACAGCAGCAGGCGCTGGCGGCCTCCGTGGCCACCTTTGCTTCCATGTTGGTCGATCCGAATGTTCCGGATCCGGTGGAGCTGCTCAAGCGGATCGGTCACCGGCATGTCTCCCTCGGGATTACCGAGGACCAGTACCAGGTGGTGTATGAGAACCTCTTCGCCGCTATCGTCGAGGTGCTCGGGGCTGATGTGGTGACCCAGGATGTTGCTGCGGCCTGGAGTGAGGTCTACTGGATCATGGCGGAGGTGCTGATCTCCTTTGAGAAGGAGCTCTACGCTTCCGATAACGTCAAGCCGGGCGATGTCTTCCGTGAGGTCAAGGTCGTCGAGCGTGAGGATCTCACCGAGATCGCCACCAAGTACACCATTGAGGGCGACCTGACTAAGCCCCGGGCGGGCCAGTACACCTCCATCGGTGTGGTGCTCGCGGATGGTGCCCGCCAGCTGCGGCAGTACTCGATCATCGCCCAGCAGCCGGGCCGCTACACCATCGTGGTTGAGACGGAGGGTGAGGTTTCCACCTATCTGCGCGAAAATGTGCAGGTCGGCGACACCATCCAGGCGACTCTTGCCGCCGGCGATCTGGTGCTCGAGGACGGCGATACCCCGATTGTGCTGATCTCTTCCGGCATCGGTTCTACCCCGATGGTCGGCATGCTGGCCTATATGGCCCGGGTCGGTGTCAACCGCCAGACGGTCTACCTGCACGCCGATGAGTCCGAGCTGAACCATGCCCAGCGGGGTCAGACCTCCGTGCTGCTTGAGCGGCTGCCGCATGTGAAGTCAGCTGCCAGCTATCGCCAGAATGGCGAGCTGGTTGATATCTCCACGCTGGATCTCGAGGGCGCGGATGTCTATCTCTGTGGTGGCAACACCTTCCTGCAGTCCGTCCGCGCCGACCTGGCCAAGGTCCCCGCCGAGAGGGCTCCGAAGTCCGTGCGTTTCGAGCTCTTCTCTCCCAATGATTGGCTGCTCAGCTAATCGCTGAAGCAGGAAACCGCCCTTCCCCGCGCATCGCGAAGGGGGAGGGCGGTCGTCGTTAAGCGTCTTCCTGCTTATCGACGTCCGCGGGGGGCCGTCCGCGGCGGGGAAGCTCCCCGGCGTCCTTGGGAAGGCGTCCTGCCCGGTGCAGGCTCTCCCGCAGCATCATCTCGATCTGGGCGTTGGTGCTGCGGGTTTCATCATTGGCCCAGCGTGCGATCGCCTCGTGGACCTTTGGGTCGATGCGCAGGGCGATATTTTTACGTGCCATGGTCTTAGGTGTACAAACTGCCCGTGTTGATCATCGGCTGGGCGTTAGTGTCGGAGCACAGCACCACGAGGAGGTTCGAGACCATGGCGGCGCGACGCTCGGGGTCCAGGTCCACGATCTGGCGGGCCTCCAGCTGTGCCAGTGCGGACTCCACCATGGTCACCGCACCCTCGACGATGGTCTCGCGGGCATCGACAATGGCGCCGGCCTGCTGGCGCTGCAGCATCGCCTGGGCGATCTCGGGGGCGTAGGACAGGGAGCCGATGCGGGCCTCGATGATCTCCAGGCCGGCTAGGTGGACGCGGGCGGCGACTTCCTCGGCCAGCTCCCGGGAGACCAGGTCCGTGGATCCGGAGAGCGAGGGGTTGTGGGAGGTGCCGCCATCATAGGGGTGGGTGGTGGCTACATGGCGCAGTGCGGATTCGGACTGGGTGTTGATGAACTCCTCGACCTCCTCCACCGCGAAAGTGGCCTTGGCGGTATCGGCGATCTGCCAGACGATGATGGCGCCGATGTTCACGGGATTGCCATTGGAATCATTGACCTTGATGGTCTCGGTCTCAAAGTTGCGCACGCGCACACTGACCTTCTTCACGGTGCTCAGCGGCAGAACCAGCGAGAGCCCGGTGCGACGGTTGGTGCCCAGGTAGCGGCCGAAGAACTGCACCACCAGGGTATGGCCCGGGCTGACCACCTTGATCATGGTGGACAGCAAGATGAAAGCAATGAAGAGGATCACCGCGATCGGGATCATGATGCCCGGGTGGGCGACCCCGGCACCAGCCAGGGCGATCGCACCTGCTGCCACCAAGGCCATCAGGATCATCAGGATGAGCGCGGCGAAGGCCGGACCGGTGCCGCCGGTCCAGGTGCGTTGTTCGGAGATCTCGACCTTGACTCCCTCATGGCCCACCGGGTGGTCGGCGACCTCGGGAATCACGGTTTCGGAGATCTCGGTCCCGGCGCTCTCAGTGTGGCGGGGATCGTTCTCGGGCGGAGACTGGGGGTTGATCGGGGTGCTCATGGTGGGCAATCGACCTCTCTATATGTGGTGCGCTGGATGTGGTGCGCTGGAGTTCAGTCCGGAAGCCTGAATTAATCTGATATCAGATTATCAGGAATCGGGGATTAAAGTGATATCAGATTTGCAACGATGCGTCCCGGGGCGCTCCACTGCACCGGGCCCCGACTGATCCCGGTGCTGGCTGCGCCCTACTTCGCGGCTGCTGTACTTCGGAAGAGATAGAAGCATGCACTAGTCTTGGAACACGTGACGAACGCTAAGGAAACCCAAGCCCAGACCAATGATCTTCCCGAGCAGCTGCGCATCCGCCGAGAAAAGCGTGAACGCCTGATCGAGGGGGGAGTCGAGGCATACCCGGTCATCGTTGACCGCACCATCTCGATCACTGAACTGCGCGAGAAGTTCCAGGTCCTGGCCGAGGGTGAAGAGGCCGGCAACGCGGAAGGCGTCACCTACCTCGCCTCCGGTGCTGAGACCGAGATCGAGCACGCCATCGCCGGTCGCGTGATGTTCATGCGCAACACCGGCAAGCTTTGCTTCGCCACCCTCCAGGAGGGGGACGGCACCCAGGTGCAGGCCATGCTCTCCCTGGCTGAGGTCGGCGAAGAAGCGCTGGCCGCCTGGAAGTCCGATGTCGACCTCGGTGACTTTGTCTCGGTCCGCGGCCGCGTGATTTCCTCGCGTCGTGGCGAACTTTCCATCATGGCCACTAAGTGGACGATGGCGGCCAAGTCGCTGCGCCCGCTGCCGGTGGCCTTCGCGGAGATGAACGAGGATACCCGCGTCCGCAACCGCTATACCGACCTGATCATGCGCGAAGAGGCCCGCAAGAATGCCTTGACCCGCATCAAGGTGATGCGCGCCCTGCGCCACTACCTCGAGGATCAGGACTTCATGGAGATCGAGACCCCGATGCTCCAGACCCTGCACGGTGGAGCCGCGGCGCGCCCCTTCCAGACGCACTCCAATGCCTTGGATATCGATCTGTTCTTGCGCATCGCCCCGGAACTCTTCCTCAAGCGTGCCGTCGTCGGTGGCATTGACCGCGTCTTCGAGGTCAACCGCAACTTCCGCAACGAGGGGGTGGATTCCACCCACAGCCCCGAGTTCGCAATGCTCGAGACCTATGAGGCCTGGGGCACCTACGAGACCGGCGCCGAGCTGATGAAGGGCTTGGTTCAGTCAGTGGCCCAGGAAGTCTTCGGCTCCACCACCGTGACCTGGGTTGATGGCACCGAGTTTGATCTCGGTGGCGAATGGCCGGTCGTCGAGATGTACCCCTCGCTCAACGAGGCCCTGGCACGGAAGTTCCCCGGCCAGCCGGAGGTCACCGTCGAGACCGGCGTGGCGGAGCTCAAGGAGATCGCCAAAGTCATCGGCCTGGAGGTTCCGGCCAAGGCTGGCTGGGGCCACGGCAAGCTGGTCGAGGAGATCTGGGAGCTGCTCTGCGAGGATCTGCTTGAGGGGCCGATCTTTGTCAAGGACTTCCCGGTTGAGACCTCCCCGCTGACCCGTGACCACCGCTCCAAGCCGGGGGTGACCGAGAAGTGGGACCTCTACGTCCGTGGTTTTGAGCTGGCCACCGGCTACTCCGAGCTTGTCGACCCGGTCATCCAGCGCGAGCGCTTCGCGGACCAGGCCCGTCTGGCTGCAGATGGCGATGATGAGGCCATGGTCCTGGACGAGGAGTTCCTCGCCGCGATGGAGCAGGGCATGCCGCCGACCTCCGGTTGTGGCATGGGCATTGACCGCCTGCTGATGGCCCTGACCGGCCTGGGTATCCGCGAGACCGTGCTCTTCCCGATGGTCAAGCCCGAGGTCAAGCACTAAACCTCTTCTTTCTGCTCCGCGCACTGCGCCCCACACCAGCTTTTGGTATGGGGCGCAGTGCTTTAGTTCTCGCGGTGCCCAGCGTGGTGGTGAACTTTTCTTCCCATCCTTCCCATCCTTCTCCTGGGAAATGACGTTTAGGTCTCGAGGATCCGGCGAATGACCTCGGAAATAAGATAATTCGCCGGATTCTCGAGACCTACCCGTCACGCTCTGCGCTGAATCACTAAGAAAGTACCGGCGGCCTCACCACCTTCACTGATCCCGGAGAAGCCAGCGGGACAGTGAACTCCGGTACCACCGAGGATGAGGGGTCAGATGAGGAGGGAAACACCCAGTGCAGTGATCTGAGCGGGCCGGGGGCTGCGGAGCGCTGGGCAGGCCAGGTCCCCACCTATAATGACTGGCCCTGGGACACCGGGTACGCCATCATCGATGGCTACGACTCCTGTGTGGCCTTGTCCTGGATTGTGCTTCCGATCGAGGGTGGAACAGCATCCTCGCCCTACCAGATCATGCTGTTCAACCAGGGGGAATATCTCGGTACCGCCACCAGTGAGGCCTATGGCTTCAGCCCTGATGTGGTGCGGCTGGACGATGAGACCATCGAGGTCACCGGGCACTGGCCCCGGGAGGGGGAGAGCAACGCGGGGGCCTGCGGGACCTCCACCGCTCAGTTCCGGTGGGATGAGGCACAGGGGAAGGTGGTGATGACCAGAGAGGTGCCGCGAGCAGGGGAATAGGGAGGCGATTTAGCTGAGCCACCGGATGAAGGCTTCGGTGCCCCAGCCGATGTTCCGGGAGGAAACAGCTTGTCGACGCTGCACCCTGCACGACGGCACCCACGACACCGGGTGGGAGCGCTCCGGGATCAAGTGGTCAGTGCCAGCACCTGCCAGCCATTGGCGGGGGACCATGTAGCCAGTCGGTCTACGATCTGGTTGCTATCGTTCCACAGCGCGACGAGGATCAACTCGCCGGTGCCGTACACCGGCTCCGCCCGGTGGGTCTCCGGTGCGGTGAAGGTGGTGAGGGTGACTACTGTTTGGGCATCTACGAATCTCAGTCTGCTGGATTCCGCATTACTGAACACCACCTGCGTGCCCACCTTCCTGCCCAGTTCGGGAGCGCCTTCCTGGGGCGAAGGCTCCGAAGAAAAGGTGTCAATGGCATAGATTTCCTGCACATTCAGATCCTTGTCCAGCACCAGCAGGTTGCTCATGGACCAGACAATGATCTGCTCGCCGAGCTGATACCCATCGTTGATCACCCAGCCCTCAAGGTCCACCTCCTGGAACAACGCCGGATGTGTTCGGAGGAGGGCCTGGGTAGCTCTCTCCTTGGCCCGGAGAACATGGAGATCGGTATCGAGAGTGGTGTAGAATTCCCAACCCTCCGGCACCGCAGGTAGGACCTGTTCTGCCGTCTCTTCCAATTCGGGGAGAGTCCAGGCCGTAGTGAAGTTCCACGCGAGGGGACCCTCCTTGAGAACCACCGGCATGTCGGTGGGCGGGTAGCGGTGATGGAGGAGCTCGCCGGTGCGCCGGTCATAGCCGCGGATGACCGGGCGTCGGTACTCCGCCACCCACAGAGTTTCTGCATCCGCTGCGACGGAACCATCCCGGTGGGGTTCCAGCGGCGGGGGAAGCGCACCGTCCAGGGTTACATCGATGATGAGGTCCTGGTCGTAGTGGTGGACTGCAGTGACCACCACGTCAGTGGGTTCACTGAAATCGGCGTAGCCGGCATCCCGGAAGTACCCCCTCAACTCCTCTTCCTCACGCAGCGGTTCCTCCGGCTGCAGGAGTGCCGACCAGCCCTGCGCCCGGAACGTGTAGCGGCGGTGGTCGGTGTCATCGCGGGGGTCCAGGAGCCCGCGGCGGGTGGTCAGCAATCCCGCCAGGGGAGGTTCATCCAGGGAGAAGGAGAGGCGGAGCCTTAAGTTCTCACCCGGTGTCCAGTCCGGCATGGAACCTTCCAGTGCATCCTGGCCACAGTAGATCCGCAGCTCACGTGGCCCTTCGGGGGTTGGTGGAAGAACCGGCGGTTCCGGTCTCGGCGCTGGCTCCGCGGATTCCTCACTCAACCCCGGTGGAGTCTGGGTGGGCCCCTCCCAGGTCGGTGAAGACCAGGAGTCAGGAAAGGTGACTTCGGTTGCCTGCAGCATCTCGGTGGCATCCTCCATCTTCAGGATCACGCCATATTCGGTGTCGATGGTCAAGGTGAATTCAGCCAGGGGAACGATCACCACCGGCCTGCCGATGAAGACGGTTTCCTGCACCGCTGCTGCGTTGTAGCCACTGAATGACCTGAGGACGAGGGGAAAACCCAGGAAATAGGGCATGAGTCCGAAGGAAGCGACATCGCCTCCGGGGTGGAACGAGGGCACGGGATCACCTTCAAAGTGCCATGCCCCCTGCTTCGTGCGCCGGAGAATATCCTCGCCATCACGGAGCACATGCAGTTCCCAGCCGTTACGGTGCACGCTGAGTCCAGCAGGGTCCACCGCCAACAGGATTGACCCACCCATCATCCAACCGAAACCGGATTCCCGTGTTTTGATGGTTCGCGCCAAATTCATCTTCGTGGCGACTGACTTTCCGGATGCCAGAAGCTCCAGAAGGCTGTTGATGGAATGCTCACCGGGATTCATACCTACTTAAGGTAGTTCCCACCAAGGGGTTATTCTCTGCTTCATCAGTTTCGGCCCGGCTCCAGAGACTGCGGACACCCTGCGCGATACGTCCCAGGAACCCGACCCTCGGGGACACCAGCTGCTATTGGAGCATCTGGGACTGGCAGGACATGGCGGCAGAGATCAGCGCCTCATTGTCCGCCGGGGTCATGGCGGTGTCATTCTGGTTGACCAGGGCGGTGGTCACTGAGGTATTTCCCTGGGCGATCAGGGAGTCGGCCATGCAGCCATAAGCCTGCTCGGCCAACTCCGGGGAAATCTGGCTCATGTCCTGCCCAGAGGCCCCCACTACGGCGGCCAGTCCTTCGGCAACGGCCTGACGGTCCGGCTGGCTGTTGCTCGGGGCCTGCTCCGCCGGCTGTTCTTTGGGTGCTGGAGCGGCCTCCGGCAGGACCTGCTCAGCGCCGGGGGTGGCCGTGGCTGGAGCAGGGGTTCCCGCTGGAGCATTCGAATCCTCCTGGCCCGAAGTATCTTCTGCGCCCCCAGTTGCAGCACCCGCTGCCGCGGCGGCGGACTCCTCCGGGTTGGCTTCCGCGGTGCTGGACTCCACCGGAGATTCCTCCACGTTGCTGGTCACGCTGCTGGACACGGTGGTGGTGGAGCTACTCGCCGAGGTGGTCTCGCCAGGCGCACTCTCCCCACTTGAGCAGGCCCCCAGGAGCAGCGCGGATCCCAGGATCGCGGCGGTAAGTGAACGGGAGGCAAGCCTCTTCATGATGAGCCTTTCTGCATTCTGAAAGCGGGGGACAACAGTGACACGCTACTTGGTGGCTCACCCGATCAGCGCGATATTGATCCCGGCGCGGCCTCGCAAAGCGGCGCAACCGGTGCACGACCGCGTTTCCTACCCACTGGGCCGGGAACGGATGAAAGCGGCACTGATCGCGGTGCGGGCAGGGGAGGACTCCGGCAGCTCCGGCGGTAACCACCCCCGACTCCAGGTGTGCCCAGCGGCGAACCCTAGCTTGCGGGCAGGTTCAGCTCGGCGAGATCCCGGTGCTCAGCATTGTCGAGGTCGACCTCCCAGGAGAGAAGCCCGTCATCCTCGTCCAGCTGGGCTTCGTCAAGAACACCGTCTGGGTGCTGTGTCAGGGCGTCGCGGATGGCGTCGGCAGCGGTGACGGTCGCGTCCTGAGTTCCGCGGATGTCATCGTCATCGTTGTCGCGCTCTTCTTCCTGGATGGTGCCGTCGACGCCGACCTTCACCTCGATGAGGTGGCCGTCGACCACGATATCGATGTCATAAGCGTCGCGGTTATACGCGCGGTCGACGCTCCGGATGATGCCGTCGGCGTACTCTGCCAGAACAGCATCGATCACGCCGAAGACTGGGTCATCGCCGGTCGGCCGGTCGGCGGTTTCTTCCGAGGTGGCTGCCTGGCTGGTGGTGGCTTCGCTGCTCGCCGCGGCGCTGGTGTCCGTGGTGACGGTCTGGGTCACGGTCTCCGGTGCGGAGGTGTCTTCTGCCCCGGCGCAGGCGGTTAACGCGAGGGCGACGCTGAGAACGATGCCGACAGTGCGGGCAGAACGGGAAGTCATACTGTGAAAGCTCCTTAAATCAGTTCGGAGAGCAGTCGGTGGTGCGGTCTCTGGCTACGGTCCCACTGTAGATGTCCGAAATACACCGGCGGCCCACGTCCCGGTGCTCAGGACCGCGGCCAGGAACGAGAACGCTTATCGACGCCGCGCCCCGCACCAGGTTAGTGCGGAGTGCGGCGCCGATAAGCGGTGGGGGCTTCTCAATCTGCCCGCGGTACCCGGATGAGGTCGCCGACGTGAATCAGGTTGGGGTTGGTGATCGAGGGATTCGCGGTGACCAGTCGGTGGTAGAGATTGCCGTTGCCATAGTGCTGCTGGGCGATCGCCCACAGCGTCTCGCCGCTGCGCACTACATGCTCCAGGTAAGAGGTGTAGCCGGGTACGATCCGCGCACCCAGGATGACTGGTACCACGACACGATCGAGGGGAGAGCCATCCTTGGCGGAAGTGTGGAAGACCTCAACAAAGGCCACCACATGGGTGAAGGCGGCTCCGGCGGTATCGGCTGACACCTGGAACTGGCCGTGTCCGCCGACTCCGTCGCCAGCCATGAAATGGCCACCGACCTCATCGTGGCCCTCGGTGATCAGATAGTTGTAGCTGGCTTCGAAGGCCCCGCCAGCGGTGCCGGCGATCTGGACGGTGGTGCCGACAATGTCATAGGGCTGTGGCTGCTGAACATGGATGCTCATGGTGGTTTCTCCTGCGGGGGTTTCGCTGACGGTGGGGTGTCTTCAACGAGGAGGTTTGCACCGTCTGAAAAACGCGGTCCGCACCTCATCCGCCGTCGTCCGAGACACTGCCGGACATGGCGGGATCAGGTAGATGTAGGCATTCAGGTGAGACTATCATCACATAATTTCACCTATCGGACAATGCTGTGGGTGCGTACGGGTGAAGGCGTGGCCTGGGTGCGGGGGTGGCTCTCGCGGCATTTGGGGGTGGCTTTTCCTGTGGGCCCGAGCTGCTCGGAATGGGCTAATTTGTCCAGACTATTCCTGAATTCCAACTGAGAAACAGTATGGGCTAAATGTCCATGTGATTGGGTAGCCCTATGTGGGGGAGTCGGTTCTAAATAGTACGTTTGAGCAGGTAATTGTGATGACACTAGTTTGGGTGGCGCTGGAGCAAACGTCTGGTCTTCCGAAGCTCGTTCCCTGAGAATCGAGTCAAGATCATAAACCACTTAATCAATGCTTATTCTCCTTAAAGGGGGCCCCATGACTCTGCATGCCGTTACCGAATTCATCTCGCCCAAACTCACCGCCCGGGAAATCGAGGTCTCGCTCGCTTGGCTGGCTGCGGCTTCCAAGTCGCGGGCTGGAAGCGCCCTTCACATCACCGCAGATACCGTGAGCAGCCATATCGCCAGTGTCAGGAAGAAGTACCTGGCGGTGGGGCGTCCCGCAGCAAGCAAGTCTGACCTGCTGCTGCGGCTGATGGAAGACCAGATCTATCGCCCCGATGCATATCGTGGATAACCCTGCCGGCCCTGTCTATCTGCGGTATGTCGGGCGTGACGGAGCAGGATGATCTGCTCTGGGCCCACCTTCACCGGCATCCTCATGGCGGTGAGCTCCGCGCCAGGTTCCCGGTGAAGAGTTGGTAGTCGGAGCGTTCTTGTTCCTCACTCCAGATATTTGGCCAGCGTGAAATCCGCCCTACCCGGAATTGACCTTCGCCGGTGGTGAAGTAGGATTCCGCACCCAACTGGTGGTACTGATCCGGCATGGCTCGGCCGCAGCTGCGGGATCCAGGCGTCCGACCTTCATTGGAAGGGAGCACCGGCTCGGGTGGCCTCCCGGAAGCCGCAGTGGGGCAACGGCGTGGTGGCCGGGATCGGGCGGGGGCCGATAAGCAGCTCCGTCACCCTGGCTGGATTAAAGAACTCGGCCGCTTTCCAGATACCTTCACACAGTTCAAAGAGCTTTTCGACGCCGAGATCGCTCGGCGGCTGCTCCTCCCCGCCGAGGAAACGCGTCATCCAGCGTGGCGGCCCGCGGTGCGACCGGGCGGCCACGTCGGGTTTGGTGGATTCGGCCCGGCGCTGCCAAAGGTCGCCCGGGTCGTTGAGTCCGAGGACCCGGGCTAGGTTTCCCCGAAAAGGTTCACGCCGCGCTGCTATTCAGCGCGGTGTGAACCTTTTGCTGTCCGTGCTTTACCACGCCCGCCCCAACCCGGAAATCTGGCGCACCTAGCGCGAGTACCTGGCCTTTCCCTCGGCATAACCCTCCGCGGACTGCACCCCGATGACCGCACGATCATGGAACTCCGGGAGGGATGCCGCACCAGCGTAGGTGAAAGATGAGCGCACCCCGGAGATGATCCGGTCCACCAGATCCTCCACTCCGCCATTCTCCGGGTCGAGATAGATCCTGGCGGAGGAGATACCCTCCTCAAACATGGTCAGCCGTGCGCGTTCGAAGGCCGCCACCGCCAAGGTCCGGGCCTCGACCGCACGACGGGAAGCCATGCCGAAGGATTCCTTGTACTTCCGGCCATCCGAATCAATGTGCAGATCCCCGGGGGATTCAAAGGTCCCGGAGAACCAGGAGCCGATCATCACATTCGAGGCACCGGCAGCCAGTGCCAGCGCGACATCGCGGGGGTCCCGGACCCCACCATCGGCCCAGACATGGGCGCCCAGCTCATGCGCCGCTGCGGAACACTCCAATACCGCCGAGAATTGCGGACGGCCGACACCGGTTTGCATGCGGGTGGTGCACATCGCACCGGGGCCGACCCCGACCTTGATGATGCTTGCCCCGGCTGCCACCAGATCCCGGACACCCGCAGCGGTGACCACATTTCCGGCGGCGATCGGAATCCCGAGATCAAGGGCGACGATCCGCCTCAGCGCCTCGAGCATTCCCACCTGATGGCCATGCGCGGTATCCACCACGAGAACATCGGCACCTGCCTCGGCCAGGATTCTCGCACGTCCCTCGACATCGCCATTGATCCCGATCGCGGCCCCCACCCGCAGCCGCCCCTCAGCATCGACGGCGGGGGAATAGATGCTGGCACGCAGCGCACCCTTCCTGGTGAGCACCCCCTTCAGCCTGCCCTCGGCGTCCACAACCGGGGCTAATTTACGGCTGGCCTCGGTGAGCTGGGTGAAGGCGCTCTGCGTATCCAGCCCTTCCGGTAGCGTCAGCAGATTCCGGCTCATCAGTGCCTTGACCTGAGTGAAGTTGTCCGCCCCGCGAAGGTCCTTATCAGTGATCATGCCAATGGGAAGGTCACCGTCCACAACGATCGCAGCCCCATGGGAACGCTTGTGCAATAGGTTGCGGGCATAGCCGACAGAGTGATGTGGCTTGATGGTGATCGGAGTATCAAAGACCAGGTCAGCGGACTTTACCTTGGCGATGGTCTCCGCGGCGATCTCCGCCGGGACATCCTGCGGCAGGATCGCGATGCCACCGCGACGGGCGATGGTCTCAGCCATGCGACGGCCAGACACCGCCGTCATATTGGATACCACCAGTGGAATTGTGGTGCCGGTGCCGTCCTGGGTGTTGAGGTTCACTGACATTCGAGAACCCACTTCAGAGTGGTTAGGGACCATGAACACATCCGCATAGGTCAGCTCATGGGCTGGGAGGGCGTCATTGAGGAAGCGCATCGGGGGAATTCCTTCCGTCGGGGGACTCTCACCGCGAGGATACCGAGGCCGCCGGACGCCTGTCTGAGGTTTGCCGGTAGGGGCGCTTATCAGAGCCGTTCCCGGCACCCGGTTTGCTCCTGAGGGGCGCCAGAAAGTCAGGAATAAGTAATTATGAATATCATGAGAAGTCGCTTATCTGCAGTTTTCGATTGTGGCGTTATGTCCACTTGGTTGGATATCGATCCGACTTCAGTGAATTGGGTTTAGATGTACCCCTATATGTGCAATGTGCAGGGCATTCTGTGAATATTTTCCGAGATTAAAGGGAAACCCGAACGGGTGCAAGCTAATATAAGAAGAACATGAATATCTTAACCGGGAGGCAGTTTCGTGATGAAAAGTGACGAGTTGGTTGCTCCGCAGTTGAGCAAGCGAGAGCTTGAAGTGGTTCTCACCTGGCTCTCCAAGGTCTCCAAGCGGGAAGCTGCTACTCAATTAGGTGTTTCGGAGGACACTATCCGGACTCACATCGCCCGGGTTCGTGGAAAATATATGAGCGTTGGCCGGGCGGCGAGCACCAAGTCTGATCTGATGATCCGGATGATCCAGGACGGGTTGTACACCCCCTAACCTGAAATCTTTTAGCCATACAAAGGCCCTGTCATACCGGTTGGTATGACAGGGCCTTTTCGTGTCGCTGGCATCCGCTCCGGTGGGGGAGATGTCTCGGAACCGGAGGCGACTCCAGCAGGTTATGGGCATAAAGAAACCCGCTTCTCCGCGTCAGTTGACTTGGAGAAGCGGGTTGTGTCGTCTTCAGCGACTTTCCCTACTCACCTTGAGTCCCGAAAATTCGGGAAGGTGATTTAGCGCAGGAAGCTGGAGATGAAGGGGAAAGCAGCAGCGATCAGGGCAGCGATGCCACCGATAGCGGCGATCAGGCCGAAGAGGCCAGCGTTGTCAGAAGAGGAGCCAGCGGGCTTCTCTGCCGGGGGGGTCGGCGCCGGGGTGTTGTTCTTGTCCTCGAGGGCCTTTGCGATGTCATCGAGAGCCTTGATGCGGGCTTCCTCGAGCTCCTTAGCCTCGGCAGCAGCCTTCTCGGCAGCCTCACGGTCGGCCTCAGCCTGGTTGCGATCGTCAATGATGTTCTGATCGAGCAGCTCGACGCGCTCCAGAGCTTCCTGCCATACCCAGCCGTTGATGAAGATCTTGGCGTAGGTAGCGGTAGCAAACTCGACCTTTTCGATGAAGTACTGCTTCTCATCGTCGTTGGCGAGGAGGTCAGTCTCCCAGACCAGGAAGCCTGCTACGGCAGCGTCGTCAGCCTCTTCCAGCCAGTTCAGGTTCATCTGGAGACCGTTGAAGATGTCGAACAGGACCTCGCGGTACTCGGTGCGCAGGGTGCTGTCGCCCACGAGCTCGTTGTTCTGGAAGAGTTCGATGTAGCGCTCTGCGACGCTGAATGCAGCTTCGACGACACGCAGGGTATCGCGCTGGGCGGTTGCGCGCTCAAGGAACAGCTGGCGGACCAGGACGTCAGACTTCTGGGCCTCGCGGTTGGAAGCCTTGGCGACCTCGTAAGCCTCGGTGACGGACTCCAGGTCGTTGTCCAGGGAGTTCTTCAGGGCCTCGAGAGCAGCCATGTGGGTGCGGTTGACGTACTCGCCATCGGCGATATCGATGTTCCAGTCGCCGGCCAGGTCCCACTGCTCATTGACGGTGATCTGGAGCTCCACCAGCTGCTTGAAGACATCAACCGCGGTAGCGTCAGTGGCGACGGCCGGCAGGTTCGGCAGGATCACGAAGGTCGGGACGTGGGTGTTGGCAGCGTTGACATCGTTGATCAGAATGTTCAGCCCGCCGAGAACGGCATTCAGCTCAGCCACGAAGGCATCCCAATCAGCTTCTGCCTGCCGGTCTGCCTCAAGGGCGAATCCGACGGATGCGCGAGCGTTCAGGATGTTCTGGGCAGAGATAGCGAGCTGAGCGGAAGCCTCATTCTTTGCCTCTTCGAAGGCGACCTTTGCGGCCCCTTCGGACGGGTCGAAGCCGTCGCCACCGAGGTTGATGTAGGCCTCGATGACGCTCTCGAGGGAGGTGGCGCCCTGGAGGCCCGCGAGGTAGCTGGCGGTGGCATCCGTCTGGGTGCGAAGTTCTGCCTCGGAGATGTTCTGCGGGGAAACGGGCTGAGCGGCGGAGCCGTCCTGCTCCTGGAAGTTGCCATCCTGGGTCTGGGCGTATGCGGGGATAGACAGGCCAGAGAGGCCGGTAGCTACGGCGACGGCGCCGGCGAGAGCGGCGGTGCGAAGGCGGTTCTTGAACATGAGTGAAACTCCTGAGATAAATCGGTGTGGGTTATTAAAGACCCGAGGCCGAGCCTGTGGGGCCAGCAAGGAAAGTCCACTACGAAAAGAAAGTACCTAATTAGAGATTCTTAACCTTTCGCAATGCCTGGCGACTCAGTCGCTGAGTAAGACCTTAGGGAAGTTTTAGGCTTTCCGCCTAGCCCTTGTGGAGGCTTTATAAGATCTTACCTTTCGGAATACTCCACGGAAGATTGGCGGGATAACGTCTCTTATCAGGGGTTATGGGTGATTTATTTCTAGATTTCAATCGATCTAATGAATTAGTTTTGACCAGATAATGAATCCGATCGGGTGACCAACTGAGGGGGTGAAAGGTCCTTTATTGCCCGGATATAAGAATATATATATGTAAATTCATGGACAACCTTAGAAAAGTAAGGAGATATATACCTGCCGTTTACCTGTTGTTATAAATAATTGTGCACATAAAAGTATTGACAAATCACTCCGGATGATTTCGTCAAGGGGCAGTTATTTTTATTAACCGAATTTTTCCCGATGAATGATGGAGAAGCCCACGCTGACGGGCCCCTTTGTAATGAAGTCGGCAGTTGGTCTCTGATGATCGGTTAGCTCAGTGGCAACAGGGAGTTGTGCGAGGCCGATGGAGTGGGCTTTCGGATCTGTTTCCGATACGGCCCTATATATAGGGCAGAGAGTGCCTGCCTGTACTGCCCGCAAGAATTTGAGTCAACGCGTTTGCAAGGTCTTTTCCATTCCATGTCGGGGTGTTGAACGCTGGGCCAACTATAGGTCGCTGGAAAAGACCGGAACCTGGGCGATGCGGCGTTGAAAGTAGAGTGTTCGCTACCGGCGTACAGCCCTAAAATAGTCTGTCTACCTGCGTAAATAGTGGAAAATCCTGGCTATTTCAGGTACTCCCTTTTTAAGGTGCAAGGAATTGGCCCGGCCGGGCGTTAAAGTAGGTGACATTAAGTAGACCGTGAAGGTTAGGGGTAAAAGATGTTCGAGAGATTCACCGACCGCGCACGTCGCGTCATCGTCCTGGCACAGGAAGAGGCGCGCATGCTTAACCACAACTACATCGGAACCGAACATATTCTTCTCGGTCTCATCCATGAGGGTGAGGGTGTAGCTGCTAAGGCCTTGGAGTCCATGGGTATTTCCCTGGATGCCGTTCGCCAGGAGGTTGAGGAGATCATCGGTCAGGGTTCACAGCCCCACACCGGTCATATCCCCTTTACCCCGCGTGCCAAGAAGGTCCTCGAGCTCTCATTGCGTGAGGGTCTGCAGATGGGCCACAAGTACATCGGTACTGAGTTCCTGCTGCTCGGCCTGATCCGTGAAGGTGAGGGCGTTGCCGCCCAGGTCCTCGTTAAGCTCGGCGCCGACCTCCCGCGCGTACGCCAGCAGGTTATCCAGTTGCTCTCCGGCTACGAGGGTGGCCAGAACGATGAGCCGGATGCACCGCAGGGTGCAGGCGCTGGCCCGGTGGGTGCTGGCTCCGCTCCCGGCGGTGCCGCCGGCGGCCGCGGTGGCCAGTCCGGTGACCGTTCCAACTCACTGGTCCTGGACCAGTTCGGTCGTAACCTGACCCAGGCTGCCAAGGACGGCAAGCTGGATCCGGTGGTCGGTCGTTCCAAGGAGATCGAGCGCATCATGCAGGTGCTCTCCCGCCGTACCAAGAACAACCCGGTGCTCATCGGTGAGCCCGGCGTCGGTAAGACCGCAGTGGTGGAGGGGCTGGCCCTCGACATCGTCAACGGCAAGGTTCCGGAGACCCTGAAGGATAAGCAGGTCTACTCGCTGGACCTGGGTTCCCTGGTCGCGGGTTCCCGTTACCGTGGTGACTTTGAGGAACGTCTGAAGAAGGTTCTCAAGGAAATCAACCAGCGCGGTGACATCATCCTCTTCATTGATGAGATCCACACCCTGGTCGGTGCCGGTGCCGCTGAGGGTGCCATTGATGCTGCTTCACTGCTGAAGCCGAAGCTGGCACGTGGTGAGCTCCAGACCATTGGCGCCACCACTCTGGATGAGTACCGCAAGCACATTGAGAAGGACGCCGCTCTGGAGCGTCGTTTCCAGCCGGTTCAGGTTCCGGAGCCCTCCGTCGAGGAGACCATTGAGATCCTGAAGGGTCTGCGTGATCGTTACGAGGCTCACCACCGTGTCTCTATCACTGATAGTGCCCTGGTTGCGGCAGCCAACCTGGCTGATCGCTACATCAACGACCGCTTCCTGCCTGATAAGGCAGTGGACCTCATCGATGAGGCCGGTGCACGTATGCGCATCAAGCGGATGACCGCTCCCGAGGGGCTGCGCGAGATTGATGAGCGCATCGCTGATGTCCGTCGCGAGAAGGAAGCGGCGATCGACGCCCAGGACTTCGAGAAGGCTGCTGGCCTGCGCGATACGGAGCGCAAGCTGGGCGAGGAGCGTACTACGAAGGAAAAGCAGTGGCGCAACGGTGACCTCGAGGAAATCGCTGAGGTCGGCGAAGAGCAGATCGCTGAGGTCCTCGGTGCCTGGACCGGTATCCCGACCTTCAAGCTGACCGAGGAAGAGTCCTCCCGACTGCTGCGTATGGAGGAGGAAATCCATAAGCGCATCATCGGGCAGGAAGAGGCTGTCATGGCTGTCTCGCGTGCGATCCGTCGTACCCGTGCCGGCCTGAAGGACCCGAAGCGTCCTTCCGGTTCCTTCATCTTCGCCGGTCCGTCCGGTGTGGGTAAGACCGAACTGTCGAAGGCTCTCGCGCAGTTCCTCTTCGGTGAGGACGATGCCCTGATTCAGATCGACATGGGCGAATTCCATGACCGCTTCACCGCGTCCCGGCTCTTCGGTGCACCTCCCGGATATGTCGGCTACGAGGAAGGCGGCCAGCTGACCGAGAAGGTCCGTCGCAAGCCTTTCTCTGTGGTCCTCTTCGATGAGATCGAGAAGGCACACAAGGAGATCTACAACACGCTTCTGCAGGTGCTGGAAGAAGGTCGTCTGACCGACGGCCAGGGTCGCGTCGTGGACTTCAAGAACACCGTTCTGATCTTCACCTCGAACCTGGGTACCGCTGACATCTCCAAGGCTGTCGGACTGGGCTTCTCCGGCTCCAATGAGACGGACTCCGATGCTCAGTACGATCGGATGAAGAACAAGGTCAACGATGAGTTGAAGAAGCACTTCCGCCCCGAGTTCCTTAACCGTATCGATGAGATCGTGGTCTTCCACCAGCTGACCCGCGATCAGATCGTCCAGATGGTCGAGCTGCTCATCGGTCGCGTGCAGAAGGCTCTGGGCGCCAAGGACATGGAGATGGAGCTCACGGACGTGGCCAAGCAGCTCCTGGCAACCCGTGGCTTCGACCCGGTGCTCGGTGCCCGACCGCTGCGTCGCACCATCCAGCGTGATATCGAGGACGCCCTGTCCGAGAAGATGCTCTTCGGTGAGCTCGGTGCCGGCGAGATCGTCACGGTCGACGTCGAGGGCTGGGACGGCGAGTCCAAGGACACCGACGGCGCGAAGTTCGTCTTCACGCCGCGTCCGAAGCCGCTGCCAGCGGGCGAGTTCTCTGAGCTCTCCGTCGAAGCTGCTGCCGCTGTCAAGGACGTCGACAGCGCAGCAGACGGCGATGTTCCGGAGACCGACCGCGTCACTGACGAGGACCTAGACCGGATCATCGACGAGGGCCGTCGCATCTCTTCCAGCGAAACCCCGAACTATGAGGGTGGCGCCTTCGGTAACGGCGAAAGTGACTCCGGTGAGCCTGGCCCGCAGCCGGGTGCCCAGCCGCAGAAGTAAACAGCTTCCCTAGCCAGACGCGGCAAAGACCCTGTCCATCCTCCCAGTAGAAAGCCGGGAGAACGGGACAGGGTCTTTTGCTGCCTAAATTTGCGGCTTCGGGAACGTATACTGGGAGATCATTCTCACCGATCTTGAGCGAGCAGGAGCCGAAACCGCCATGGGCATCATCTTCCGTCAACGCAAGAAGCTCGGCAAGAACAGCTGGCTGAACCTCTCCGGTTCCGGTGCATCGGCTTCGACAAAGATCGGGCCGGTCACCCTCAATAGCCGCGGTGGAGTATGGGTGAAGCTTCCGGGTGGACTGAACTTCCGTGGCCGATGGAAGTAGCCGCTTACGCTGCCGGCGGAGAATGCTCAACAGATAGCGGCGGAGGACCCCTGCCCCGCTGGACCAGATGGGCGATCTGAAAGCCTCGTGACGGCACCTCGGGCACCAGGGGTCATGGGAAGGCGCAGAACAACGGGTTGCGCTCGGCCATCGTTTAGCGGGCTTGCCACCGCCCGAGTGACGGTGTCCCGGAACCTGCCGGGGAGAGGGGGAGCCGTCAGTGGCTAGCTCATCGCGATGGTAGCGAGTTCCTGGAAACTGTGCGCAAAGTGGTCCGGTGCCGCCGCTTGGAGGCGCGCATTTGACTGGTAACCCCCGGAAATAGCGATGGCTTCATACCCCGCGCTACGTGCGGAAAGGACATCATAAGCGGTGTCGCCGACATAGAGGTAGCGGCCTTCTTCGCTTTTTAGGTTTCGCAAACAATTTTCCTTGTCTGCGACGGATGAATGAACGAAATCGAAGACCCCCTGCAACTGGGCGGCCTCGATATCAAAGGTCAGGGATTTTTGATTTGCGGCGGTCACCACCCCTAACATCACGCCCTTGCTTTTCAAGGTGTGAATGAGATCCGCCGCGCCGCTGCGCATTTGAGCCGGGTTTTGCATGCCCTCGTTCCACTTGGCTTCAGTTGTACCCAAGTTCTCTTCGGCAACCCCGAGCTCGCTGAGCCATTCCGTCATGGGCAGGGTGAAGGTCTCCTGGAACTCCAGCGTGCTCACGGGGTTGATCCCGCAACCCTTAAGCGCTGCGTTAGTGGCGTGAACTGCCCGTTCTACATCTGACATGACTGTGCCATTCCAGTCGAAAATCAAGAAGGTGCGCAATTTTCCTCGCTAAATATTGGGGGAGACTTCCTGGGTCATCGCCCATCCTATGTGAAACATTATTTCAGATTACCAAGATGAATGAAACATTCATACATTGTTTACTCTGAAATCCTTTTTCGTTCATAGTTGGGTCGTAGCTTTAGCATCATGAACGAAACAGGAAATGCCGCCTCCGGAACCGGGGGCATACTCGAGCAGCTTCGCTCGTACTTGCCATCCTTTTCCCCGGCAGAGCGCAAAGTTGCCGATGTCGTACTGCTGGACCCGATAGCGGTGCTGAACGATTCGGTGACGCAACTGGCACTGAAGGCGGAAGTGTCCCCCGCCACGGTGATTCGGATGTGTAATGCGATCGGATTGCGGGGCTTCCAGGACCTGAAAACGCAAATTACAATTCACCACATTCCGTCGGCTGCGCCGGGGGAGATTCCCGGCGAGAACCCCATCCAGGAGGTTCTACAAGAGTCGGCGAAGGCACTGATAGATGCCGCTGCCGTCATCAATGTAGAAGCTGTGGAAGTTGTGGCGGCCCATCTGGCTGGTGCACGCCGTATCCACGTGGTTGCAGTGGGCACCTCATCGATGCTGGCTCGTGACTTCACCTACCGACTGAGCATGTTGGGCATGCACTCCACCTTCATTGGTGATGTTCACGCCCAGCATGTGTGGGCGAAAATGCTGGGCCCTGAAGACGTGTTGTTTGCGATCAGTCATACCGGTTCTACTTTTGAAACCATTTCAGCAGTGCGCTCCGCACGTGAGGCTGGCGCCAGGATTACCGCGCTCACGAGTTTCAC
The DNA here is from genome assembly GCF_052266655.1 of Corynebacterium sp. A21. Classification (NCBI taxonomy): domain Bacteria; kingdom Bacillati; phylum Actinomycetota; class Actinomycetes; order Mycobacteriales; family Corynebacteriaceae; genus Corynebacterium; species Corynebacterium sp. A21. Next base: position 98,383 of record NZ_JBQPQY010000006.1, on the reverse strand, counting down.
GAGTTCGCCGCTGACCGAATTATGTGACTCCTACGTCATTGCAGGAAGCGCTGAAACCAAGATCCGCGTGGAAGCAACCTCTAGTCGATTGGTTCATATGGCGGTCCTCGATGCGATCCATGTGCTGCTTCGGAAACAGGTACCAGGTGCAGAGAAGGGCCTCAAGGACACCGCCGAAGTTATTGCCGAACACCGTTATTGATTTCGTTGTATCGATGCTGAAAATAACTATTGAGGAGTGTGGATAATGCATGGTCGAGTGGTGGGGCCTAATGGCCCTCTGAACGGAATCGCAGTTTCAAACACGGTCGATGTGGTCGAAACTGACCTCGAAGGAAACTTTGACCTTCCTGATCGCGGAAAATTTGTGATGGTCAGTGCGCCCGAGAACTTTCGCGCTGAGGACTGGTGGAAGCCAGCTACAAGCCAGGCAATGGAGTTTGTCCTTGAGCCCCGGAAGAGCACAAGTCCATATCGATTTATCCACCTGACGGACATTCACCTGTCGATCGGTGGGCAGACATCTGATGAGACCGCGCGAAGAAAACAGTCGCTCTACAGTGAAGGTACGACACCGGCAGAGCTCAAGAGGTTCTTCAACCTGGTAGAAGAAGAGTACTCCGAGATTGACGCGGTTTTTGTCACCGGAGATCTGGTTGATCTCGGGATCGACGAGGAATTCATCGCGCTTAAGAAGCTTCTTGCTGAGTGCAGCATTGAGGTTCATGTCATTCCGGGCAATCACGATCATATGGCTGGTCGTTCTGAGTCGGTGGTGTCGCCGAATAACTATCTGACCAATGCGGCTTACCCCGAGAACTATGAGCGCCATTTCGGTCCTCGGTGGTTCAGCTTCAACGTTCCGGGGCTACACGTGGTGTCCCTTGACTGGCTCACCTTTGAGTTGGGGATGGATACAGCGGAACAATTGGAGTGGCTGCGTCAGGACCTGGCTTCGATCCCGTCGGAGCAGCCATGGGCGCTGCTGTTTCATGACCAGCCTTCATCAACTCTGCTGGATCATGTTCCACGTCTGCCGATCGCCACCTTCTCAGGGCACTGGCACACGTCCCGAATCGTGAAGGTTGACGGTGTCCTCCATGTCAACACTCCTCCCACCTTCTTTGGTGGTCTCGACTACAGTCCGCCGATGATCCGGTTCATGACCTGGGATGGTTCAGATTTCGAGATTGATTCCCTGGTCTGGCAGCACTCGGCCGATACCAGGGAGAGTCAAGTCTGGCGGAAAGCGACTATTCGATCAGGTGGCGCCATCCTCAGTCCACTGCTCGCATGGCAGACAGATATTGGTGGTGCCGGCCATCGACAGACCCCTGTCGTAGCCGGTGACCGCGTCTTCGTGGGTTCGCAGTTCGAGGACGGCGTCGGCGGTGCCGTCGAGGCATTCCGGATCTCTGATGGGACTCGTCTCTGGCGCTATCAGAGTGAAAATGCAGTCAAGGCCACCCCGGTTCTGGTCGGCGGAAAGTTGATAGTGCACGAGGTGACCGGTGATGTGGTGGCACTTGACGCCGGATCCGGCGAACAGTTGTGGAAGGTGCCATCCTCGGATCCACTCCGCAGATTCGCCTGGGGATCTCCGGTCGCCGCCGGCACCATGATCGTGGTCGGTGATCAGGCTGATCTGAGGGCAATTGACGCCACCTCCGGAGACGTCATCTGGCGGCGGACCGACATTGCGCCGCACCATAATCTGGTCAACCACTCCGCACCGCTGATCCATGAGGGTCGGATCTTCGTCGGTTTTTGGCCGAGCCCGGATCACCCCGTCGGGTTGAACCTCAGTGACGGCAGCGATGCGTGGGCGAGAACCTCCCCGGAAGTTTCGGAAGAATCACTCGGCGAGAAAAAACGCCTGCTCATCATGGGAACAGCCAGCCATGATGCGCTCACGGATTCGGTGCTGATGCCAGCCTTCTCGCAGACCATTTCCTTGGATTCCTCCAGTGGCGCGATGCGCTGGAGTGCACCAAACCCAGGTCGCTTCAGCCCGTCCACACCCATACCGACTCCGAAGGGAATTTTAAGCACCGTTATCGGACACGGCCTGCAGATGTTGGATTCAACTGATGGATCTGTGCTCTGGGAGTTCCAGGTGAAGGCAGATTCACCATTCCCGATGCAGCCGTACTCAAAGGGCCATGGGCCCGTTCTCGCCCAACCAACACTGGTCGACGATCAGATTCTGCTACCTGGTCTTGACGGCAAAATCCGTATTCTATCGCTCGATGGAAAACTACTGGCCGAGAAGAATATCGGCCTGCCGATGGCATCGCCGCTTTCTCTGAGCAACGAATATCTCCTCGGCCTCAGCCTCACCGGATGCCTTTTTGCAGTGGAGTTGAAAGGACTCCGATGTCTATAACTGAAGCTTTCTACTCGGACCAAGAACTACCTCCTCGATCGTTACCGGCGGCCCGTACACCTGAGGAACGATCACGATCTGCCAGGTGGCGCCGTTGGGCCCCAGGAATCATGGTTGCCCCAATGGTGATCCTGGCAAGCATCTTTATCCTGATTCCGGCCATCCTCACCTTCATCGGTAGCTTCTTCAGCATTCCCTTCACCGGGGGAGAGTGGAAGTTCGTCGGTTTCGACAATTTCACCCGTGTCTTCTCTACCACACAGATTCTGAAGTCGATTCTCAACACCATCATCTATTCGGTGCTGACGATCATCCCGAGTCTTGTGATCGGTCTTGCCCTGGCATTGGGTGCTGAGAGCCTGACCCGGGGAAAAGCGCTGGTGCGTACCCTGCTTTTCCTGCCGATGACGGCGAATCTGGTCGCCATGGCAGTGGTCTTTGCCTACATCTTCGATTACCGGATCGGAATCCTCAACTCTCTTCTGGGGTCCGTCGGTGTGTCCCCGATCAACTGGCTGGGTGAGACCAACACTTCCTTGCTCACGGTAGCGCTGGTCGGAATCTGGCGAACCTCCTCATTTACGATGATGATCTTCTTCGCGGGTCTGGCCACCATCCCCGGAACCATGAATGAGGCGGCGCGGATGGACGGTATCAGTGGGTTGACCAAGGTCTTCCGGATTACCCTCCCGGCGATGAAGCCCAGCGTTGTCTTCGCCACGGTCATGGCGGTGCTGCAGTCAGTACAAGCCTTCGACACCGTCCGGGTGATGACGGATGGCGGACCGCAGTATTCTTCCGAAGTCATCCAGACCATGGCCTGGCGGATGGGCTTCGAGTACTTCGACCTCGGCACTGCATCTGCGCTCTCCTTCATCATGATCGCGGTGTTGATCGCGGTCGGTCTTTGGCAGCGAAAGGTCCTCGGAGGTCGAAACGAATGACAAACATCAAACAATCTGGCCGGTTCCTCTTTCTGGCCCTGGCAACCGTGTTTTCAGTATTCCCCTTCTATTGGATGCTCAAGACCTCGGTTAGCCCGCATGACCAGGTCACCACCACTGGTGTGAACCTGATCCCCACCGAGTTTGACCTGTCCGGGTACCAGCGGGCCTGGGAAGTTGGCGGCATCGGTCAATCCATGGTGGTCGGCCTCGTCGTCGCCCTGGGTATTCTTATCGCCCAACTCATCACCTGTGTGCCGGCCGCCTACGTGCTGGCGACACATCGTGCGGCCTGGACCGGAAAGATATTCACCTTCGTGATGATCTGTCTGCTGATCCCGAGCCAGGTCATCATGATCCCGCTGTTCATCGGAATCAATCAGGTGGGCCTCGGCGACACCTTGGCTGCACTGATCCTTCCCTTCTCAACGTCGGTGCTTGGCACCTTCATGATCCGTAACCAGATGCTGTCCATCCCACCGGCGCTATTGGAAGCGGCGGCGATGGATGGTCTGGGTCCCGTCAAGACACTCCTGCGGGTGGTGGTCCCGATGTCAACGCCGGGTATCGCTGCATTCAGTATCTACTCGATTTTTGTGCACTGGAACGACTACATGTGGCCGCTGCTGGTCGCCCGAAGTCCCGAACTGCGGACGCCCCCGCTGGCGCTGGCGATCTTCCAGGACGCTGCGACCGGGTTTGATTATCCGGCGCTGGCAGCCGGCGCGACGATCGTCACGGTGCCCATCATCCTGATCTTCCTCTTTGGACAGAAGTACTTCGTCCAGGGGATGAGCGGTACCGAAATCACCGGTTAAGAACACCTCTCCAAGCTCCTCACCTTCACTCCTCAACACTTGTAGAACAGGAACTCACAGCATGCTTAATCTCAAGGCGAAGAAACTGAGTATTGTCACCGCCGCCACTGCTTTCGGCCTGGCGCTCACCGCTTGCGGGGAGACCAGCAACCTCAGCGCAGCTGCACCCACCGATGGTGCAGAGGTGGCGGAAGCCACCGATATCGATACCTGCGACCCCAACGAGACCATCAAGGTCTCCTACAATTCGCTGGCCACGGAACCCATGGACACCGCCATTGAGGCAATGGGGGAGAGGTTCCCTGAGCTGACAATTGATGCGACGCCTTCTGCCTCCACCGACTATGGTGAGCTGACTCAGCAGATCGTCTCCGATATTGCCGTGGGCAACCGGCCGGATGTCATCATGTCGGGACTGGGACAGATGCAGTTCTGGGTGGACTCCTACGCACCCAACCCGGTTGATGTCGAGACACTGCCGGAGGACTACCAGACCCAGTTCCTGGGTGCTGGCACTGCTCGCGATGGGGTCACCTACCTGGCTCCGGCCCAGATCTCCGCCCCCGTCATGGCGGTCAACCAGGACATCCTCGACGAGGCAGTTGCCGGCAACGCAGAGGACATCAAGACCTATGAAGATCTCCTCAAGGCAGCACAGCTGATCGCGGACAACACTGACTTCACTCCGGTGTCGCTCCCGCCGCAGGGTCTACCGGAGTGGTTCACCCAGGCAATTCTGCAGAACTCCGGAGCGGACATGGCCAAGGAGGACGGTACCGCCGCATTCGGTGATGAAGCTGGAATCGCGGCTCTCGATATCTGGTCGGAGCTGTCGAGCCGGGGCTTGGAAGCAGGTGTGCCGAAGGAAACTGACGCCATCAATCTTTTCGGTGCCGGGGAACTCGGACTCTCCATCATCACCACCTCCAATATCGCAAATCTGCAGAGCGCCATCGATGGTTCCTTCAACTGGACTCCGATTCGCCTGCCCAGCATTGATGGCGTGCAGGACCGTCCGCTTCCGGCCGGCGGCAACGGCTACATGGTGCTTTCCGAGGACTCCTGCCGGGCAGCCTTCTCCAGCGAGCTGGTTTCCGAACTGCTCCAGCCCGAGACTGTGATGCAGGCTTCCGGAACCCAGCGCAGTTATATCCCGGTGAGCCGCGAAGCCCGTGAGGAGCTCCTCGCTTCGGATGCCGCGACCCCGCAGATGACGTTCGCCTGGACCTTCGAGAACGAACTCACCCAGTGGGGCGATGGCTTCCCCGGTGAGCACACCGCAGCCATCTACGATGCGATTCAGCTGATGGATGAGAAGCTGCAGCAGGGAGATGACACCGCCACGGTTGTCACCGAAGCCGTTGACACCATTGATGGAATTGTGGGAGGAACCAAGTAACAATGTCCGAAGTCTATATTTTCGATATTCACAAGAGCTTCGGAGACGTCGCGGCACTCCATGACATCAATGTCTCCGTCGCATCGGGGGAGAACCTGGCGATCCTGGGCCCCTCCGGATCCGGAAAGTCAACACTCCTGCGGATCATCGCCGGGCTGGAGACTCCCGATGGTGGCGAGATCAATTTCGATGGAAAATCACAGAAGGGCATCCGTCCCGAGGACCGGGATGTTTCGATCGTGTTCCAGAGCTACGCGCTCTACCCGCATCTGAGTAATCGGGAGAACATCACGTTAGGCCTGCGCCACGGTAAGAAGCTCAGCCGTATCGAAGCCGATAAACGAGCCACGGAAATTGCCTCGGTGATGCAGGTGGAGCACCTGCTCGATCGGAAGCCTAAACAGCTTTCGGGCGGGCAACGGCAGCGCATTGCCCTGGCTCGCGCACTGGCACGCAGAACCAGCATCGTGCTGCTCGATGAGCCGCTTTCGGGTCTGGATGCGCAGCTGCACGCCACCCTGCGAGTAGAGATCTCGGCCCTGCTTCAGTCCGTGGGAGCCACCGGAATTAACGTGACCCATGATCAGGGAGACGCTATGGCGATGGCGGACCGGATCGTGGTGCTTAACAAGGGAAGGATTGAGCAGCTCGGTACGCCTGATGAGCTGTACCAGGTACCGGAGACCCTTTTCGTGGCCAGCTTTGTTGGTACGCCGCCCATGAACCTCTTTGCAGTTGAGGAGCGAAAGTCCGTTTTTGGTTCCCACCGATTCCCGGGAACCGGGGAAATCACGGTCGGCGTGCGTCCGGAGCGGCTCTACCCCGGGATTCCGCCGGTTGATTCCCCAGATATCTGGCGGCTGCGTGGTCGGATCGTACTGGTGGAGCCAGCTGGGCGTGAAAGAATCGTCCATATCCAGATCAAGGGTCTTGAGACCTTTGCAGTTCTGGTCCAGAACAAAGATGTTTCTCCGGTGGGAACAGTCGTTGATGCCTGGTGCGAAGCAGATCATGTCCACGTCTATGACAACGAGAGTACGAAACGCATCGGCAACGCCAGTGAGCTTGGCTTAAAGCTTGTCCGGAGTGAGCAGGACGTGACACAGTAGGAGCGGAATTCCCGCAGCCGGAACCGCGCATCCAGCAAGCTGGCGGAGATACCTTAACCGGGTCTCCGTCAGCTCTTGGTTGGGCTGAGTGACCAAGCGGCTGAATCTAGCTCGGCAGGTGGAAGCGGCCTGCCTCATTCTGTTCCGCCAGACCATCCTCCAAGAGGGAATAGAGGGCCCGGGAGCGCTGCACCGCATCAGGCCAGACCACATCGATCTCGCTCTGCGGTACTGGGGAGGACGCCTCCCGGAGCACTGCCATGATCAACCCGCGTACCTGGCGGTCGGTGCCGGCAAATTTCTGCACCCGGCGTTTCGCCGCAGATTTCTCATCCTCACTCGGTGCCGGACAGCCGGCCTTCTGCCAGGCGCACTGGCTACGCACCGGACACAGTTCACACTTCGGTGAGGTGGCGGTACAGACCAGTGCTCCCAGCTCCATCATCGCGATGGAGAATCGCGGCCCGGTGTCCTCATCCCGGGGCAGGAGCTCAGCCACCTGGCTGAGCTCCTTTTTCGACGCCGGGCCCGGGAGGAATCGGGCGTCGATAAGCCGGTGATAGACCCGGCGGACATTGGTGTCCACCACCGGCACATTCTGGCCGAAATGGAAGCACGCCACCGCCCGGGCGGTGTAGTCGCCGATCCCGGGCAGCGCGAGGAGCTTATCGACATCCTCGGGCACGCGGCCCCCGTGATGCGCGACGATCTGGCGGGCGCATTCCAGCAGCCGCAGGGCGCGGCGAGGGTAGCCCAGCTTGCCCCAGGCGCGTAGCACTTCATCGGTGGAGGCCGCGGCGAAGGCTTCGGGGGTGGGCCAGCGGTTGATCCATTCGAGCCAGATCGGTTCCACCCGGGCGACCGGGGTCTGCTGGCTCATCACCTCGCTGAGGAGAACTCCCCAGGCAGAGGTGTCGGGGGAACGCCAGGCGATGTCGCGGGCGTTGGCATCGAACCAGTCGATAAGGCGGAGTTGAATCAGGGAGCGCATGGTGTATTTCAGTCTAAGTCTGTGACCCGTGTAACTGTTTGATCAGGTCTGGTGGAACAATAGAATCATGCCGATGAAAAATGTCGAAAGTACGCCGCAGGCAGTCTGGGAAGCACTCCAGGAGGGCAACGAGCGTTTTATCCAGTACCGGGCACAACGTCCCAATCAAGACCCCACCCGACGCTATGAACTGCGCTCCGGGCAGAACCCCCGCGCAGTGGTGCTCTCCTGTTCAGATTCCCGCGTCCCCGTGGAGATGATCTTTGACGTCGGACTCGGGGATCTTTTTGTGATCCGTACCGCCGGCGAGATCCTCGACCTCGCGGTCCTCAGCTCCTTGGAATACGCGCTGGAGGAACTCAAGGTGCCGATGGTGGTGGTCATGGGCCACGAGTCCTGTGGCGCCGTCAAGGCCACCGCTGACGCCCTGGCTGGCGGACATATCCCCTCCGGTCTGCAGCGAGTCCTGGTGGAGAAGGTCAGCCCTTCGATCCTGGTGGCCAAGTCCAAGGGCTATCACTCCATTGAGGACTTCGAGCGCGAGCACGTTGTGGAGACCGTGGATCAGGTCATCTCCCGCTCTCCGGTGATGCAGCGACGCCTGGTCTCCGGCGATGTGGGCATTGTCGGTCTGCGTTACCGCCTCACCGATTCCGTAGCTGAGACCGTGATCACCCAGGGTGTGGATTAACGCCGGGGGTGACCTCAGATGGGGCTTCAGCAGGGGGAGAAGGGCAAGACACACCCCGCTACTGCCCACGCTTGCGCCGGAGTCAGAATAAGCTGGGGACTGTGACACCTAAGAATCAGCGTCTCCCTGAAGAAATCTACGTCCGCCGCCGTGTCGCGGCCGCCGTGGGTCTTCTCGTGGTCGTCGCCTTGATCATCTGGGGCCTGGTCGCCCTGGCTGGTGGCGGGGAGGTCTCGGAAGAGACCCCAGCCGCCGACACCACCCAGGCTGCCGAGGCCACCGAGACCACCGCACCCTCCGAACCCACGGAATCCTCCGAACCGGGTAGTAGTGAATCGGAGAGCACTGCATCAGAAAGCCCCCGGGACCAGGCGGCCAGTGAGGCTTCGCCTTCCCCGAATTCTTCGGAATCCTCGGAAAGCGCCACCAGCACGGAAGATGCCAAGCAGAGCTGCGCTCTCTCGGACCTGCAGGTTACCGCCTCCAGCGATCAGCCCACCTATGGCTCCGGAGCGAGCCCGACCTTCTACATGAAGGTGCGGAACCCCACCGCCGTGGACTGCGAAATCGACCTGAGCCAGAACACCATGCGTTTTGAGGTGTACAACCTGGCCAGCAACCAGCGGATCTGGTCTGATGTGGACTGTAATGCCCCCATCGGATCCGGCAAGGAGACCTTCGAGGCTGGTTCCGAGCGTAACTTCCAGGCGGTCTGGTCGCGCACCACCTCCTCCCCGGATAGCTGCAGTAGCCGTGAACTGGTCCCCGCAGGGGCCTTCTTCCTGCACGGGGTGATCGGGCAGAACGCCTCGAATTCCTACACCTTCAACCTGGGCTAAAGCCCACTGCCGGGATCACCGGTGCAGGCGCGAGAGCCCGTCGTGGACGTGGCGGGCCCAGAGCGAACCCACGTTGTCGATCGCGGCGAGTTCTGTTTCGCTGGCCTGGAGCAGGGCCGCCACCCCGCCGAGGTTGGCAACGAGCTTGTCCATGAGGAAGGTCTGGACCCGGGGGATCCGGGCCAGCACCCGGTAGCCGCGTGGGGAGATCCACTGGCTCAGGGCTTCCTCGGTGGTGGGCAACCCCAGTAGGCGGGCCAGCGTGGAAGTCTTGAGCAGTTCGGATTCACTGAGGGCGGCCACCTCGGCGAACACCTCGGCCACATCCTCATCAGCGGGCAGTCCCGGCGCGACGAGATAATCCCGGATCAACAGGTCAAGCTCGCGGTCGGAGTCACCGCGCAGCTCGGTGAGCTGGATGGCCAACTGCTTGCCGTCCACCCCCAATTCGAGGACATCCCGGTCGAGGCCGCGGCTGACCTCGAGAAGCATGATCTCCCGCTGCAGCACGGTGATCACATCGGTCATGGTTGCGGTGCCGTGGATCTCTGCCTCAAAAAGCCGCTGATTCACCTCATCGAGACGTTCGCGGTAGCGCTCCAGAGTGGCGATAGCCTGGTTGGCGCGGTCCATGATGGCGGCCGGTTCCTGCAGTACGTGACGCTGACCGTCGACATAGACGGTGATGATGTTCATGGACTGGCTCACCGCGATCACCGGGTGACCGGTCATCAGGGCGGTGCGTTCGGCGGAACGGTGGCGGGTGCCGGATTCATCAGTGCGATAGCTGGAATCCGGCATCAGCTGCACATTGGCACGATGGATCCGGGAGCCGTCGGAGGAGAGGATGACCGCCCCGTCCATCTTGGACAGTTCCCGGAGTTTGGTGGGCAGGAGCGCCACATCGAACTCGAAGCCACCATCGCAGATGGCGGACACACGTTCATCATCGCCCAGCACGATCAGTGCGCCGGTGCGGCCCCGGACAATACGGTCCAGGCCATCCCGGATCGGGGTGCCGGGGGCCAGGAACTTCAGGGCCTTCGGCAGGGTCATGCGCGGCGGGGTCTTCTCGGTCATGGGTGTTTAGTTTAGTTCCTCCACCAGCGCGAGTACCTCATCAATGGTGTGTACCGGGTGGATCCGCAACCCCGCTACCTTGAGCTTTTCCCCGGCGGGCACGATCGCCCGGAGATAGCCCAACCTGGCAGCCTCCTGGAGGCGACGCTCCAGGTTAGGCACCCGGCGGATCTCCCCGGAAAGGCCGATCTCGCCGATCACGATGGTCTTTTCCGGCAGGGCCTTATTCCGGAAGGTGCTGGCGGTGGCCAGGGCCACGGCCAGATCGGTGGCGGGCTCATTGATCCGGACCCCGCCGACGGTGGCTACATAGACTTCCTGACGGCCGGTCTTGACCGGGGTGCGTTTGGTCAGCACCGCCAGCACCATGGGCACCCGGTTGGCATCTAGGCCGGTGACCACCCGGCGGGGGGACTTGGCCTCGGTGTCCACCACCAGGGACTGGATCTCGGCGAGGATGGGTCGAACACCGTCCATGGCTACGGTCACCGCAGAACCATCGGGGGTGCGGCCGTGCTGGGAGAGGAAGAGCCCGGAAGGATCCGGCACCTCCTTGATGCCATCGGACTGCTGCTCGAAGCAGCCCACCTCATCGGTGGCGCCGAAGCGGTTCTTGATGCCACGCAGCATCCGGAGACTGGAGTGCCGGTCGCCCTCAAAGTTGAGCACCACATCCACCAGGTGTTCAAGCACCCGGGGCCCGGCGACATTGCCGTCCTTGGTCACATGCCCCACCAGGAGGATGGGGATGCCGGTGGTCTTGGCCAGAGTCGTCAGCGCCGCAGTCACGGCACGGGACTGAGCCACACCACCGGCGACCCCTTCCACCCCGGGGGCCTGCATGGTCTGGACGGAGTCCACGATGAGCAGGGAGGGTTTGATCTGTTCGACATGGCCGAAGACAATATCGAGGTTGGACTCCGCCGCCAGGAAGAGCGTGTCCCGCAGCGCTCCGGTGCGCTCAGCACGCACCCGGACCTGCCCGGCGGATTCCTCGGCGGTGATGTAGAGGGCCTTGCGGGTGCTCTCCCCCTCAGGCTGGGCGGCCCAGCGGTTGGCCACCTCCAGCAACAGCGTGGACTTTCCCACACCCGGTTCGCCGGCCATCAGCACCACGGAGCCGGGCACGATGCCCGTGCCGAGTACCCGGTCTAATTCACCGATACCGGTGGTCCGGGAACTGGAGGAGGTGGCGTCGATCTTGGTGATCGGGGTGGCCGGGGTGGTGGGGGTCAAACCCTTCGGTGCCTGCGTCATACCCCCGGAGATCCCGGTGCGGGCGGCGGGTGAGGTGTCCACCGCAGATTCAAGCATGGAGCCCCAGGCCCCGCACTCGGGGCAGCGGCCCAGCCATTTGTGGCTGGTATAACCGCATTCGGAACAGATGTGGATGCTACGTGCCTTTTTCGCCATGAGGCAGATACTAGCCAGCGCGCCGGACATGGTCCGCGCCGCGGTCCCGGGAGAGCGCCAGCGACGGTTGCGGACGGCAAAGGACCCCGGTGAAAAACACCGGGGTCCTGGACCTGAACTGGCCGAAGGCTCAGCTGCTAGTGGTGCTCAGCCTCACCGAGCATCGGAGTGTTGTCCGAGTTGAGGTCGGTCAAATCGTCGCGGTCGAGCACTCCGGCCTCCGGGGCGGCCGCGGAGATGGCGGCGATGACCTCGACGGTGGAGTTATCGAAGGTGAAGGTGACCGGGAGGCTGCCGCCGAAGGCATAGTCCTCATTGGCCAGGGAGGTCTCGACGTACTCGATGCAGCCGCTGTCGTACTGCGGCATCTTCTCGAGACCAGCGGCGGAGTGGCCGACAATGGAGCAGTTCTGCTTCAGCGGCTCCACGGGTCCCATCTCCAGCTCCTGGCCATCAACGTCGATGGACTCCAGGGTGTGCTCAGCCATTGAGGAGTCCTGGTTGATGGCGGTGAACTTGAGAGCTGCGCCGCCTTCCTCATCCAAGGTGATGCGGACATCGCGAACGGCGACCGTTCCATCCTCAGCATCGGCAGATCCACCGTCGACAGCGGCGACCTGCGAAGAGGTCTGGGTGATCTGGCCTGCAGAGCAGGATGCCAGAGCGAGGGCAGAAAAGGCTGCGACCGAGGCAATGCCGCCCCGGCGAGCGGCCGACTTCAGGGACATCACGGATTCGTCCTCCATCAGTTCAGGGTAAACACAGGTGTTAGACCTACACCTTAGTGGTTCGGGAGGCCGATCACACACTCAGCTGCAAAATATGGGGGGAAGCGCTCATCCGGCGGGGCTGGTGCAGGCCGGGTTTCCGGCCGTGCTTTTCGACGCCCGCCCCGGCGGTGCCGGCGGGGTCCGGCAGGCGGGGCCGTCGATAAGCCGGGGATGCCCGGCTCCCGGACCACGGCCGGGACTAAGTGCAGGTCGGGGACATGGTAGAATCCTGTGGTTAGCGTGACATTCGAGGGTGATCCAAGGAGTGGGAATGGAATTCAAGGTCGGGGACACAGTCGTCTATCCGCATCATGGCGCCGCAGTTATCGATGCTATCGAGCACCGCGAGATGGGTGGGGAGAACCTGGAATACCTGGTCCTGCAGATTCTGCAGTCCGACCTCATCGTCCGCGTGCCCTCTAAGAATGCTGAGCTGGTGGGCGTCCGCGACGTCGTCGGCGAGGCAGGCCTGCAGAAGGTCTTCAGCGTGCTGCGCGAGGAAGACGTCGAGGAAGCCGGCAACTGGTCCCGCCGTTATAAGGCAAACCAGGAACGTCTGGCTTCCGGCGACGTGAACAAGGTCGCCGAGGTTGTGCGTGACCTCTGGCGTCGTGACCAGGACCGCGGCCTGTCCGCCGGTGAGAAGCGCATGATGGGCAAGGCCCGTCAGATCCTCGTCGGTGAGCTCGCCCTGGCTGAGCCCGGCGACGAGAACCGGGCCGATGAGGTGCTCGCCGAGGTCGAAGAGACCATTGAGCGTCACCGGGCCGCCACTTCCGAGGACCCGGACAAGAAGATCGAGGCCACCGATGCCGACGTCGATGTCGACCTCGAGGACCTGAACTTCGACGACGAAGAAGAAGCCTAAAAAACCCCGGCGCCATGGGAACAGATTCTGATTCCGCTCGTGCCGGGGATTCCCGCCGGGTGATCGCTTTGGTCGCGGCCGCGGGCCGGGGCACCCGCCTGGGAGCGGAGATGCCCAAGGCCTTTGTTGATCTGCGTGGTCGCAGCCTGGTGGAGCGTTCCGTGCAGGCGATGATCACCTCTGCCGTGGTCGATGAGATCATCGTGCTGGTCAGTCCCGATATGGCTGACTTCGCGGAGCGTCTCTTCCATAACCGTGGGGTGCTCGACAATCCCGAGGTCCCGATCCGTTTCGTGCACGGCGGGGGAGAACGCGCCGATTCGGTCTGGGCCGGACTACAGGCCATTGACACCGATGATGCCGTGGTATTGATCCACGACTCCGCCCGCGCCCTGACCCCGCCGGGGCTGATCGCCCGGGTCGCCGGTGCAGTGCTTGCCGGTGCCGGTGCGGTGATTCCGGTGCTGCCGGTGGCTGACACCATCAAGCGGGTGGCAGGCGATCTCGTTGTTGCTACTCCCGCCCGCGCTGAACTGCGTGCGGTGCAGACCCCGCAGGGCTTTGACCTGGCGGCCCTCCGTTCCGCCAATGAGGCCTACTTCGCTGCAGCGGATCCGGGTTTCGTGGCCACCGATGATGCCAGCCTCATGGAATGGGCCGGTGCGCAGGTGACCTGCGTGCAGGGCGATCCGATGGCGTTTAAGGTGACCACCCCGATTGACATGATGCTGGCCAAAACCATCACGGATGAGGCCGAACCGACAATTTTTGAGGTACTCAGTGACTGAGATGATCATCCCCCGCGTCGGCATCGCCACCGACGCCCACCAGATTGAAGCCGGCAAACCCTGCTGGATCGCCGGCCTGCTCTTCGCGGAGGTCGACGGCTGTGAGGGACATTCCGATGGTGATGTGGTCTCCCACGCGCTGGTCGACGCCCTGCTCTCCGCCGCCGGGCTCGGGGACCTCGGCTCCCTGGTCGGGGTGGGGCAGAAAAAGTATGACGGCGTGTCCGGGGCGCAGCTGCTGCGCGAATGCCGGGCGAAAATCGAATCCGAGGGTTTTGTGATCGGCAATGCCGCCGCGCAGCTGGTGGGCCAGTCCCCGAAGATGGGGCCGCGGCGTTCGGAGGCTGAGTCGGTGCTCTCCGAGATCCTCGGCGCCCCGGTCTCCATCTCCGCCACGACCACCGATCATATGGGATTCATCGGACGCAGCGAGGGTCGCGCTGCGGTGGCCACTGCGGTGGTGTGGAAACCGGTGGCTTGAGGTCTCTGAAATTTTAGGGGCGCACGTGTTCGCTGGCGCTCGATAAGACAGCGGGTTTTCTGTGGTGCCCCGGTGGGCTGGATCGGGTTGAGGCAGAATATGTGCACAACGGTCGCTGGAACCGGGATTCGGGGCCTCTTCGGTCGATTTCTACGTATTTTGCCACTGCAGGGAACTACGACACGATTAAGGCCTGGTGCCCCGCCTTGGGCTGGCGCGCGGCGCGTAGCCCAGGCGTCCCCTCCCTCAAGTTGAACCGCACTTGCCCGTGGCAGGATCTGCTGGCCTCAGGGATGATGGGGCAGGTAATCCCCCCTGGTGGGATGCTTCAACGCGAAAGTGGTGCGAATATCATGGCCGAAAATCTGATCACTCCGCAGGAACTGCAGGAAGAACTCAACTCCGTCACCCCACCGACGGTGTTGGACATCCGTTGGACCTTGGATCAGCCGGATGGTTCCGCGGCTTATGCGGCCGGACACATTCCCGGTGCGGTCTATATCGATCTTGATGGGGAGCTGGCGGACCTGTCCAAGCCGGGGCTTGGCCGACACCCGCTGCCCAGTCCGGAGACCGTCGATGAGCTGCTGCAGAAGATCGGTGTCACCCTCGAGGATCCGGTGGTGGTCTACGACGATGCGAACCGCTCCGGATCGGCCCGCGCCTGGTGGGTGCTCACCGCCTCCGGCATGAGCGGGGTCCGGATCCTCGACGGCGGCTATTCCGGTTGGGTGGCGGCCGGTGGGGAGGTGGCCACCGTTGCACCCGCTGTGGCGGTGCTGTCCACTGCGGTGTCGGTGCCGGACCTCTACCAGGCGCCGCGCCTACCGGTCCTGGATATTGTGGCCGCCGGGGAACGGGCGAACACCGGGACGCTTCTCGACGCCCGCGCCACCGAGCGCTTCGCCGGGGAGAGCAACCCGGAGTGGGAACTGCCCGGACATATCCCCGGGGCCCGCAGCCTGGCCGGCACCGAGGTGCTCGATGAGCATGGCTTCTTCCTTTCCGCCGCCGAGCTGGGGGAGCTTTTCGACGCCGCGGGTGTCACCGCAGATGATCCGGCCGGGGCCTATTGCGGTTCCGGGATCACCGCCTGCGTGGTCATTGCCGCGGCCTATTCCATCGGTCGGGAGGTGGCGCTGTTCCCGGGCTCCTGGTCGCAGTGGGCCGCGGTGCCGGAGGCGCCGGTTGAGTTTGGTCGCGGCGTCGATAAGCGCGGGTGAGGATTGTACCGCCTGCCTGAACTACACTGAGAACTGTGACTCTACGCATCTTTGACACCGGTACCAGAACGCTCCGCGAGTTCGTCCCCATTCGTGCGGGACATGCCTCGGTGTATCTGTGCGGCGCCACGGTGCAGTCCGTGCCCCATATCGGGCACGTGCGCTCCGGAGTCGCTTTTGAGATCCTCCGTAACTGGCTGGAAGCGAAGGGCCTCGATGTCGCCTTCGTACGCAATGTCACCGACATCGATGACAAGATCCTCACTAAGGCCGCTGAACATAACCGTCCCTGGTGGGAGTGGGCCGCCACCCACGAACGCGCATTCACCTGGGCTTATGATCAGCTCGGCGTGCGTCCGCCGAGCGTGGAGCCCCGGGCCACCGGCCATATCACCGAAATGATCGACTACATCAGCCGCATCATCGACAACGGCCACGGTTATGCCGCAGACGGAAACGTCTACTGCCAGCCGACCAGCATCGAGGACTACGGTTCGCTCTCCGGGCAGAAGCTCGAGGAGATGGACCAGGGCGAATCCGCGGGTACCGGAAAGCGGGACCCGCGTGATTTCACCATGTGGAAGGCCGCGAAACCCGGCGAACCGAGCTGGCCGACCCCCTGGGGTCGGGGTCGTCCCGGCTGGCACATCGAGTGCTCCGCCATGGCCACCAAGTATCTCGGCGGCAACTTTGACATCCACTGCGGTGGCCTGGACCTGAAGTTCCCGCACCACGAGAATGAGCAGGCCCAGGCGCATGCCGCCGGGGATGGGTTCGCCAACTACTGGATGCACAATGGCTGGGTCACCATGTCCGGTGAGAAGATGTCCAAGTCGCTGGGCAATGTGCTCAGCGTCCCGAATATCCTCGAGCTGGTCCGCCCGGTTGAGCTGCGCTATTACCTCGGTTCCGCACATTATCGCTCCATGCTGGAATACTCCGCGGACGCCCTCAAGGAGGCCGCAGCCGGTTACCGGCGCATCGAGGAGTTCCTCGAGCGCGTCGGTGAGGTTGAGGTCGGGGAGTGGCCAGTTGCATTCGGGGAAGCGATGGACGAAGATCTTTCGGTACCCAAGGCACTGGCTGAGGTGCACAACGCGGTGCGCGCGGGTAACACCGCACTCGCCGCCGGTGATGAGGCGGAAGCCCGCCGCATCGCCGGTCAGGTTCGCGCCATGACCGCTGTGCTCGGGGTGGACCCGCAGTCCGCCACCTGGTCCAATGCCGATAACTCCGGTGGCGAGGCAACCTTGGCGGCCCTCGACACCCTGATCAAGGCGGAACTCCAGCGCCGCACCACCGCCCGGACCGAAAAGGACTGGGCTACCGCCGATGAGGTTCGTGATCGTCTCGCGAGCGCAGGAATCATCATCACCGACACCGCCGACGGCCCTCAGTGGTCGCTGCAGAATTAAAAGGAAAACCACATGGCAGGAAATGACAAACGTCGCGGAGCTCTCCGCACCTCGACCAAGAAGGGCGCTACCAAGGGCTCCGGTGGACAGGCTCGACGCTCACTAGAGGGCAAGGGCCCGACCCCGAAGGCTGAGGACCGCCCATACCACGCCGCCCATAAGCGTCGGAAGGTTCAGGAACGTCGTTCCACTGGTCGCCACGATCGTAACGCCGAGCAGAATGAAATGGTTGTCGGCCGCAACCCGGTGCTTGAGTGCCTGCGCGCCCGCGTGCCCTCCGCCACTCTGCACGTGGTCGAGGGAACCACTAAGGATGACCGGCTTTCTGAGGCCATCCAGCTGGCAGCCTCCCGCAATATTCCGCTGGTGGAGGTCTCCCGCTTCGATATGGACCGCATGACCGGCAACGGCATGCACCAGGGCATTGGCCTGGTCATTCCGCCCTTCCAGTACTCCACGGTCCACGATCTGATCGTCGACATCAATGGTCGCAATGAGCCGGGCCTGGTGGTCATTCTCGACAACATCACCGACCCCCGTAACCTCGGTGCCGTGATTCGCTCCGTCGCTGGTTTCGGTGGCCATGGTGTGGTCATCCCGGAGCGTCGTTCCGCATCCGTGACCGCCGTGGCCTGGCGTACTTCCGCGGGTACCGCGGCACGCCTGCCCGTGGCAAAGGCCACCAACCTGACCCGCACCATCAAGGAGTTCCAGCAGAACGGCTACCAGGTCATCGGCCTGGATGGCGATGGCGATGTCACCCTGGACAGCTACAAGGGCGGCACCGAGCCGGTGGTCATCGTCCTCGGTTCCGAAGGCAAGGGCATTTCCCGTCTGGTCAAGGAGAACTGCGATTACGTCCTCTCCATCCCGACCACTGACTGGGTGGAGTCCCTGAACGCCTCCGTCGCAGCTTCTGTGGTGCTCTCTGAGTTCGCACGTCAGCGTCGCCTGCAGGGCTAGCTACTGCTTTCACCGCTATTCCGGATACCCGCCAGGATCGGTGGGTGTCCGGAATTTGTGCGTTTTCAGGGGTAACCGGTGGCCAGGGGCGCTTTGGAGGTCAGTCCATCTCCGGGGAAGTCGCTCCAGGGTGGTGGGATGGCAGGGCGCTTTCGCCGGGTTTGTCGACAAGATTGTGCTGGCCGTCCTGCAGTTGCCCCGCTTCCCCCGGGGGAGTCGGTCCCGGAGCCTCAGCGGGAAACTCAGCCCAGGTAGGCCACGGCGGAGATCTCGAGCAGGAACTGCGGTCGCGCCAAGGCGGCGACCCCGATCACGGTGTGGGTCGGGGTCACCGGGGCAGTGAAATACTTGGCCCGGCCAGCATTGACCACTGGAGCATCGGCGACGTCAACCAGGTAGGTCGTGGTGGAGACGATATCGGCCATCGTGCCACCGGCTTCGGCCACCACTGCCGCAAGGTTGGCGAAGACCTGCTCGGTCTGGGCCGCAATATCACCCTCGCCGACGATCTGGGCCTCAGCGTTGAAGGCGACCATCCCGGAGATGTGCAGGCTATCGCCGGCGCGAACCCCGTAGGAGTAGACGGTGCGGCGGGCCGGTTCGGCAGGCAGTGCCGAAGGCATGACGGACATGATGGCGGGGTTCTGGGACATGGGACTACCTCGGTGCAGGGGGCGGGGGAACTGTCCTGAGGGTAGCCCGGATCAGTGGGCCGGGGAGTTAAAGTCCGAAGAATTCGGCCAGCACATCAGCGGCAATGAGTTTGTCGGTGGTGGCTCCCAGAGTAGCGGGCAGTGGCTTCGGGGCGGGCACCACATGACCGATCCCGGCTAAGGTCCACAGTTGCACGGTTTCTTTTCCTGGGGCCGCCCAGGTGTCCACGGCGATACCAGCGGTGGGAACTGCCCGCGTCGATTCTCCTGTGATCCCGTTGCGGCGGGCGAAGTATCGGGCAGAATCCTGGGCGGAGCGGACATAACCGCGGATACCGGTGGCCGGGGTTCCCGCCGGGCCACCGCGGTAGGGCACGATCGGATCGCCGGTGCCGTGCATGATCAGTACTTTCCGGGGAATCACCGTGGCCGTCCGGGAACTGTCGAGGATATTGTCGTCCACGGGTACCGGGGCGGCGAGGAGGGCGGCACCGGCGAGGATCTCGGGGGCGTCGTGAAGCAGGCGGGTGACCATCTGCCCACCATTGGAGTAGCCGGCGGCGAAGACCCGGGAGGTGTCGATCCCGTACTCAGCAGCCAGGACGTCGATGAGCTTGCGGGTGAAACCGACATCATCGACGCCCAGGGTGCGGGCGGTTTCGGTGAGGCCCTTGCGGGCGTCATTGAAGTGGCGTTCCACGCCCTCGGGGTAGACGATCAGGGCGCCGGTGCGCTCCGCGAGGTCATCGAAGGTGTGCGCGGTGAACTTCCGCGAGACATTCGCCGACTGCCGGGAGCCGTGGAAGTAGAACAGCACCGGCGCGCCGGGGGAGATCTCCGCCGGGGCCACCACCTGGAAGGTGCGGTCGCGGCCCTGGTGCTGCAGGCTCTGCTGGGCTACTCGGTAAGTCTTCACGGGGACTGAGTTTAGTCAGTGCCCAGCGGACAGCAGTGAACCGGTTCAGTAACGTTCCGGTCGGGCTTTCGGCTCTTCCGGCTGGTGGTGGTGTTCCGCGGGGTTTTCTTCATCCCCGGCGGGGGAGCCCAACAGGGGATCGGCGGTTGCGTCCTCTCGCAGCGAACCGCGGTTGCCGCGGCGTCGGAAAGCAACCTCGTCCCGGGTGGCACTGCGGTTCCGGACACCACCGATGACCCGGCAGATCAGGTAAATGACAAAACTGATGGTGGTCACGAACACCGAGATCGGTAGTCCCGGAGCCAGCGAGAGGATCAGGCCACCGACGGCGGCCACCTCGGCGAAGACCACCGACCAGATCACCGCACGCAGCGGCGAGGAGGTGATCTGTACCGCCGCCGCGCCCGGGGTGATCAACAGGGCCATCACGAGCAGAGCGCCGACAATCTGCACCGACTGTGCGGCCGTCAGTCCGACGAGGACCGCGAAGCCCAGCGAGATCCACTGCACCGGGACACCACTGGCCTGGGCCATGACCGGATCGGCGCTGGCGAAGAGCATCGGCCGCCAGAACAGGACCACCGTGCCGACCACGAGACAGGCCACCAGCGCGAGCAGCCAGATCGACTGCTGGGACACCGACACGATTTGGCCGGTCAGCAGCGACATCGCGGTGGAGGAGTTACCGGGATAAAGGTGGATGAACAGCACCGACAGGCCCAGACCGAAGCTCATGACCACACCGATCGCGCTGTCCTGCTGTTGCCGCAGGCCGAGGACCGCCAACACGATGGCGGCGATGATCGCCCCGACCACCGCGCCGAAACCAAGGTTGAGGCCGAAGAGCAGCGCCGCCGCACCACCCATCAGGGCCAGCTCAGAGGTGGCGTGCACGGAGAAGGACATCTGCCGCAGGACGATCAGCGGGGTCATCACCCCGGAGAGTAGACCCAGGATGGCGGAGGCGAGCAGTGACTGCTGGACGAATCCGACGCTGAGCAGATACTGCGTGTCAGTGAGGAAGGAGGCTAGATCCATGGGGCTAAATCACAATCATTCTGCCGTCGACCTCGACGACGTCGACGCGGGTGTCATAGAGCTCGGAGAGCGTTTCGGAACGCATGACCTCAGAAACAGTACCCAGCAGGTGGCCGTTGGGTGCGAGGTAGAGCACGCGGTCGACGACGCTGAGCACCGGGTTGATGCCGTGGGTGACAAATAGCACGGCTGTATCAGACTCCCGGCGTCGCTGATCCAGCATCGCCACCGCCGCCTGCTGGCGGGCCAGGTCGAGACTGAGTAGCGGTTCATCAGCGAGCAGCACCTGCGGATTTCCGGCCAGGGCCTGCGCCTGCCGGATCAGCTGCTGCTGCCCGCCGGAGAGCTTGCCCACCCGGCGATCCGCCAGTCCGGTGGCCCCCACCTGGGCCAGGAGCGTATCGATGTCCGCCTGGCTGGGGCTGCGTCGCCGCAGCACCCCATGGGCGAGTGAGAGGCTGATCAGGTCGCGGGCGCGCATCGGCAGGTCATGGGGGAACATCCGCTGTTGCGGGATGAACCCCACCCGGGCAGGGACATCCACCCGACCGGCGGTGAGCTTTCGGGTGCCGAGGATGGTGCCCAGCAGCGTGGATTTACCCACCCCGTTGGGGCCGAGGATCGCGATGAATTCACCTGGTTGGACCTCAAGGTTGAGGCCGGACCAGAGCGGATCAACCGCGGCGTCTGTAAAGGAGACGAGCATTCTATCCATTCTAGGAAATGGGAGGAAAAATTACCTGCCAGTCTGCCCTAATTTATGGCCGCACCGGTGGCTTCGCCGGCGGTTTCGGGAAGATCCCCGGCGCCGGTCTCAAAGCGGTCGATGGCACCGTTGAAGAACTCGAAGAAGTTTTCTCCGGTGGCCGGGGTCTCAAAGATCTCCACCACCGGAATGTCGGCTTCCTCTGCTGCCTGTCGGATCCGGTCAGTGGTGTCGGTGCTGGTCTGTGGGTTATCGATGAGAAGGTCCAGACCGCCGTCCTGGATCAGCGCCAGGAAGTCCGCCAGGTCGGCGGCGGAAGGCTCGGAGTGGCTCAGTGAGGAGGCGCGGTAGCCCTCCGGGGTGACCTCGGACATGCCGGCGTGGGCCAGGAGGTAGTCTCCGGTCGGCTCCGTCTGTGCGGCACGCAGATCCGGCAGCGACTCAATACGCTGTTGCAGGCCATCAAGCTCCCCCTGCAGGTCGGCGGTGTCGACTTCAGCGGCGGGATTGAGCTCGGTGATCTTGGCGGCGATGTCCTCGGCCACCTGGCTCACGGCTTCGGTGTCGTACCAGATGTGTTCATTGGAGTCGATTCCCTCGAAGCCTTCATGGTCGGTATGGTCATGACCTGCGTGGGGGTCCGTGCCGGTTTCGTCCGCATGTCCCGCCTCATCCTCGTGGCCCTCGTGGTCGGCTTCCTCCTCGTGCGCGGCCTCCTCGTGGTCACCGTGGTCGTGGCTGTCGGCGCTCAACGGTAGGGCGTGGACGACCCGGTCCTGATCTTCGATGGCCTGGTAGAGCCAGGCATCGTAGCCGCCACCACCGACGACGACGATATCGGCCTCCATGGCCCGGGCCATGTCCTGGGCGGAGGCCTCGAAGCTGTGCGGGTCGGCGTCATTGCCCTCGACGATCGCGGTGACCTCGATGGTGTCGGAGTCGGCCACGGCCTTGGCGATGTCCCCCCATACTGCGGTGGAGGTCACGATCTTCAGGGTCTCCTCACCGCTGTTTCCGGCGGCACCGGTGGCATCGGTGGAATCGGACGCACTGCAGGCGGAGGCGAAGAGGGCGCCAGCGGTGAGCAAGGTCAGGGCAGAGTATCGGGAAAGTCTGTGCATATCTCCATGAAACTCTTATTGAAAAGGGATGTCAATTGGAAACTTATTGAAAATCCGCCGGCCACTTCCGGACTGATAGATTGAAGCCCATGGTTAAACGTCCGCAACATCGGGGCACGCTCGCCTCCGTGGCCGCGGAGCTCGGGGTTTCCCGCACCACCGTCTCCAACGCCTACAACCGCCCCGAGCAACTCTCAGCGGCGCTGCGGACCAGAATCCTGGCCGCCGCCGGAAAGATGGGCTACCCCGGGCCGGACCCCACCGCGCGTAGTCTGCGGACCCGCCGCGTCGGTGCCTTGGGGGTGCTGCTGACGGAGCACCTCTCCTACGCCTTCGAAGACCTGGCCTCGGTGGACTTTTTGGCCGGCATGGCTGAGGCCTCCTATGGCTCGGACACCGCCCTGACGCTGGTCCCGGCCGGCCCCGGCAACGGCTCCGATGAGGATGAAGCTCGCGCGGTCCGGCAGGTCAACCAGACCGCAGTCGACGGTTTTGTGGTCTACTCCGTGGCAGAGGGCGATCCTCATTTGGCGGCGGTCCGTGCCCGGCACCTGCCGGTGGTCATCTGTGATCAGCCGAGCAATATCGCGGACCTCCCCTTCGTCGGCATTGATGACTTCGCCGCGATCCAGCCCGCCGCCCAGGCACTGCTCGACGCCGGCCACCGCCGCATCGGTATCCTCTCGATCCGGATGCACCGGGTGCGCGCCGACGGGCTGATCAGCCACGATAATATCCGCGATGCCTCCCTCCATGTCCAGCGCTCCCGCGTGCTGGGCGCCCTGGAGGTCTTCCGGCAGGTCGGCATCGAGACGGACTCCATCCCAGTGGTCACCCGACACATCAATGATCGTGCCAACAGCATCGAGGCCGCCCGTGAACTGCTCGAGTCCAACCCGAACCTGAGCGCGGTGCTCTGCACCACGGATTCCATGGCCTTCGGTGTCCTCGACTACGCCCGCGAACACGGGATCAGCGTGCCCGAGCAGCTCTCGGTCACCGGCTTCGATGGCGTGGGCCCGGCGATCGACTACGGACTATCCACCGTGGTGCAACCGAACAAAGCCAAGGGTGCGGCCGCCGGCCGGCTCCTGCTGGAACTTGTCGACGCCCACGTCCAGGACCGTCTTCCGGCGAATCCGGCGCCGCGGGAGATCCTGTCGACCCACTTCCACGCAGGGGAGACCATCGCACCGCCGCGCGGGTAGTAAGCGTGCGGTGAAGGCACCATCGATGCCTCGGGCACGACGGTCATGGGTTGGGGCGAGGGTGTGCGGCTCGGCGGTCCAGTATTCCGGGACGGGTCACCCGGATCGCTTGAAGGAGAGCAAACATCAAAAGACTGTAGAAGAGGACCGTGTAGATCCAGTGGCTGTGGGTGGTCACTGCAAGTTCCTGGTACCCGGGTGGCCACTCGGTGCATTGCATTCCGACCGGAAATAGCTCGTACTCGTGGGAGTGGAAGAGGAAGGGGCGGACGAGCGTGGGATCGGTGTCCAGCGGCGCGTACCAGGCGGTACGCAGCTCCTCGAGCTCCGGGGTTCGCCGCTGCACACAGGTGAAACCTGGGTAGTCATTGAAATCTGCGATGACCGAGGACATACAGACCACCAGCGCGCCGACACCGGTCAGCACCGCTGAGACTGCAGCCAAGATCCGGCGGCTGATCCGCCGTCCCGCCCTAAATGACAACAAGATCGATGTTGCCCAGAGCGCGAGAGGTACGGTGACAACCGCGCCTGTCACAAGAAGGTAGAGCCCCATGGCAGCGTCCCTTTTGAACCGGACCTGAATTCTAGCGCTACCGGAAAGCGCCCGTTCACCGTTCGGCGCCAGCCAACCCGAACTTCGGGTCCCGGCCGATATGAGCCATCAATCGCAGTCCGGCGGAGGCACCCGGGGGAGTGCGTCGCGGCACCCCGAACTGTCCACCATCCTGCAGCGCCTCACCCAGGGACTCCAGACCCGTGAGATTGCGCTGGGCGTAGGCCGGATCCAGCTCGATCTCATGGCCCTGGGAGCGGGCCAGATCCCAGGTATGCATGAATACATCGGGCACGAAGAAACCCGCCGTGGCCTGGGCCACGGTGCTCCCCTTATCCGGACCGTCGGTGAACTCGGCGGCGCTGGCCACCGGGTCGTCGAGAAGCGCCTGCACCTTGGCCACCAGTTCCTGCCAGGCGGCGGCAGGAGCTTCCCGGGCGGAGATCTCTAAGCCCAGCTCAATGCCGGCGAGGGTGAGGTTGCGCGGGTACCAGGAGGTCAGATGGCAGATGATCTCGCGGGCCACCCACTGCTCACAGGGGGTCTGCGCCTCCCAATCATGCACCCGCAGGACCTCCGCGCT
The DNA here is from genome assembly GCF_052266655.1 of Corynebacterium sp. A21. Classification (NCBI taxonomy): domain Bacteria; kingdom Bacillati; phylum Actinomycetota; class Actinomycetes; order Mycobacteriales; family Corynebacteriaceae; genus Corynebacterium; species Corynebacterium sp. A21. The sequence continues at coordinate 73,424 of NZ_JBQPQY010000006.1, read as the reverse complement.
CATCCCGGCGGCCACCGCCCGGAAACGGCCGGGCAGGTCCCGGGGAATGCCGGTGTGTGCGGCCCGCGCAGCCGCCAGCTCCATGAGGAAATCAGCCACCGCGTCCCGGTCGGCCAATCTCATCCCCGCAGCGGTCTCATCCGCCCCGACCTTGATACCTAAGTCGCTGTCGCCGAGGATGCGGAAGCCGTCCTCATCGGTGGTGTCATCGCCGATGAAGACGGTGGCGGTGGCGCTGCGGCGCTGGCGCTCCGCAGCGATCCAGTCACCCTTGTTCACCGTGGACACCGAGAACTCCACAATGTTCTTCCCGGGTGCCATCTTCGCGCCGGGCACCTCGACCGCAGCCGCACGCTGCAACACCTGTTCGGCGGCTGCCGGATCGTGCTCCGCCAGCGCAGCCACGTGTGCCACTCGCTGCAGGGGTTTGATCTCCACGAAGGCGGGCGGGTGTGCCTCGGTAATCTCCCGCAGTTGCTTTTCGACGCTCGCCAGCGCCACGCGCTGCGCCGGGCTCAAAGTGAGACCACCCGCGCTGCTTTCGGCACCATGAGAGCCAGCCAGCACCACCGGAGAGTCCAGGGGGCATACCTGTGCCAGTCCGGCGAGGTGGCGGCCAGTCAGCACCGCGACGGTGGTGTCGGGCAGTCCCGCCAGGCGGGTCAGGGCAGCCAGGGAATCAGAATTAACCGGGACGTTGTAGGCATCGGAGGTCAATCCAGCGAGGGTGCCATCAAAATCAGAGACCAGCAGCAGTCGGTCAGTGGTGGCGAGGTCAGTTAAGCGAACAGTCATGCCACGAATCTACCGGCTGGCGGGGCAGTGGCTAGGACTCTTCCCTTTCGGGGATGGACTTCGAGGAAAGACCGATGGCCGGCGGGTTGACCTCTTCGGTGTCCCGGGTGAGCACCAGCTCAAACTCCCCGGGCTCACTCAGGGTGAACTCACCGCTCAGGAGCTCACGCAGCTGCTGGTCCACATGCACGGCCTGGCCGGTGCAGGTGGCCGGATCCGGATCCTGGAAGCGCACATCATCAAAGCTGATGTGGTCGGCATCATCGGCGCGAGCGGCCGCACCATCCTGGGTGAAGGTCACCGAACCCTGGAAGGGGGCGCAGCCGGTGTTGCCCACCACTGAGGTCTCCCCGAAGACCAACGAGGCCTGGCCTTGAATGGATTCCGGGACCCCACTCGGGATTTCCGGATCGAGGTAGAGGTCACTGATCTGCCAGGAACCACCGGCGATCCGGGAATTCTGCGTGCCACCGCAGGCGCTGAGCAACGGCGCAGTCAGCAGCAGTACCCCGAAGGCGGCACCGAGCTTGGACAGTTGGTGGGGACGCATCAGTGCCCTGCTTCCTCGGCCCCGGAGAAGCTGGCCATGCAGGATTCGAAACTGCTGGCCCAGAGATGCACATCATGGGTACGCACCTGGGTGTGCATCTCGAGCATCCGCTCCCGGGCTGATTCCGGGTTGAACTCCAGCGCCTGCACCGCAGTGTGGATGGTGCGCTTGACGGACTCCAAGTCGAAGGGGTTACAGAGATAAGCCTCCTCCAACTCCATGGCGGCACCGGCGAACTCGCTGAGCACCAGCGCCCCGGATCCATCGCCGTGCAGCGACACATACTCCTTGGCCACCAGGTTCATGCCGTCCTTGAAAGCGGTGACCAGCATGATGTCCGCCAGGGAATAATAGATGCTGAGCTGGGACTTCGGGAGGGACTTATGGAGATAATGCACCACCGGATGGCCCATGGTGGCGAAGCGGCCGTTGATCCGGCCCACGGCCTCCTCCACCTGGGACCGGGCGACCTGGTACTGCTCGATGCGCTCGCGGGAGGGTGTGGCGATCTGCAGCAGAGTCACCTTCTCCGGATCCAGGGCTCCGGACTCCAACAGTTCCTCAAAGGCGAGCAGCCGTTGCAGGATTCCCTTGGTGTAGTCCAGCCGGTCCACTCCCAGGATTACGGTCTCCGGGTTCCCGAGCTCGGCGCGTAGCTGGTTGACGGTCGCCGCACTCGGCTGCTGCATGGCGGCCAGATCGATCGAGATGGGGAAGGCGGCGACGCCAACCTCACGGCCATCTGAGGTGGTGATGCGGGCACCGATCTCCCGGATCTTCGGCTCTCCGGTGACCAGCAGCTCATCGGGCTGGCCGGTATGGGAACCGGTGGCACCGGACACCTGCTTGGTCAGATTCAGGAAATTCGAGACATAGCTCGGCAGATGGAGACCGATGATATCTGCGCCGAGCAGACCGCGGACGAGTTCCTCGCGCCAGGGCAGTTGCCGGAAGAGATCCGGAGAGGGGAAGGGGATGTGCAGGAAGAACCCGATCTTCAGATCGGGGCGCAGCTGACGGAGAATACCCGGCAGCAGCTGCAGTTGATAGTCCTGCACCCACACGGTGGCACCTTCAGCGGCAACGGCGGCGACCTCATCGGCGAACTTCAGGTTCACCTCGCGGTAGGCATCCCACCAGGAGCGATCGTAGATCGGCGGGACGATCAAATCGTGATAGAGCGGCCAGAGGGTGGCGTTGGAGAAACCCTCATAGAAACCCTCGAAATCAGCGGTGGTGAGTTTCACCGGGTGCAGTAGCACTCCGGCCTCGGTACGGAAGGGCTCCGGTGCAGTATCAGAGACCCCGGGCCAACCCACCCAACAGCCCCGATGCTCCTCGAGCACCGGGGACAGGGCAGCCACCAAGCCACCGGGGGAGGGGGACCACTCTTCGGTACCATCTGCGTGAGTGACCAGATCGACGGGAAGTCGATTGGCCACGACCACGAAACTGTTGTTTCCGCTCATGCGTCCTAGGATTTCTTGGTCGTCTTCTTAACGGTGGTTTTTTTAGCGGGGGCCTTCTTGGCAGTAGTCTTCTTCGCTGCTGTGGTGGTGGCCTTACGGGTGCGCTTGGCCACCTTCTTCGGAGCGGAGGTTTCCTCGTGTTCGGCGGCGACCTTCTTGTAGACCAAGCCCTCCGGCTCGACACCGAGCATGCACATCAGGGTCACACCATCCAGGAAATCCTGGGAATAGGTGGCGACGATCCGGCGGGCGGCGCGGGCGGTCTCCTCCTCCACGGCATGCAGTGCCTCGGGGGAAGGGCGATTTTCGGTGACCTTGGGCGGCAAGGGTCCTCCTGGGTTTCAGCGGGGTATGTCGACTGTGCTCACACACAGTTCAGGCCTTCCATAATACGCTACTCACCGTTTAACTGGACGTTCAGCCTATAAGGATTGTTCACTACTGCTTATCGACGTCCTCCGGGACCGGTAGCTGGTGAGCCCCGCCGCCCGGGTGGCCGCCCGAGTGCGCTCCCGTCGAGGGGTCCGCCGTGTCGGCATCCCAGACCGGGCGGCGCGGGCGTCGTTTAGCGGTGGTGGCGAGGGACAATTTCTCGAAGGAGACCCGGCGGGCGGCGCGAAAGGCACGGTAGGGCTTGAAGAGGGCGGGGCGGCGGATTCGACGGGCGGCCCACTCGCCGAGCACCACGCCGGCAGCCAGTCCACAAGCGGTGGCCAGCGCCAGCGCGATATTGGTGAACCCGACCAGCATCTGCTCATTCAACGAGGCATACATACCGCGGTAGACCGCCAGGCCGGGCAGCAACGGGGTGATACCCACCACCGCGGTGATCAGCGGCGGAATCAGGAAACGACGGGCCAACAGGCCACCGGCGAGACCGATGATCACCGCAGAAAGCGAAGCGGCGAACACCCCACCCAGCCCGATCTGCAGGAAGACAAAGTAGTAGAACACTGAACCCGCAGCCGCGGTGATCGAGGAAACCACCACCGAAGACCACTCCGCATAACAGGCGATGGCGAAGCCCGCAGCCGCCAGCCCGCCGGAAATCACCCGCACCGTCGAGGACGAGAAGTTCGGCAGGGCGATCACCTCCAGCGGCGGCAGGACGATCCCGAGGAGCCCGGCACACTGGATACCGATGGCCACGCCGGCGATGATGGCACCCGTGTAGAGCAGCGTCTCGAAGAAGCGGGCGCTGGCCGTCACCGGCGCTCCGGTGATGCCATCCTGCAGGGACTGCACCAGGGTCAGCCCAGCTAGCATCACCACAATGCCGGAGGCGATGATCTGGCTCGGCAGGATCTCCATGCCCAGATTGCTGGCGATCGCGTAGATGATCGCCGCTGGCACCGTGGCGATGATCCCGCCAAAGACATTCTGGAAGAACAGCGGCAGCCGATGCCTGGCCAACAAGACATTGACACTCATCAGCAGTATCGCGGTAATGGTTGCAGTGACGGCGACCAACCAGCCACCGCCAAGCATGACAGAAATGGCACCACCCATCAGTCCCCAACCGAGAATCGAGGTGAACAAACCATAGGAGGCCGGGGAGGTGGCGATGTCATCGAGGATCTTCTCGGCGACCTCCGGTGGGGTGGCACCGGCCTGGATCGAACGGATCAGGCGGTCCACTTCAGAGAGCTTGGAGAAGTCCGTGGTCATATTGCGCACCACGCGGAACACGTTGATCGGGGTCCGACGGGTCGTTCCGATCGAGGTATGCAGGGTGATCGTGTTCATCGTGATGTCCACGTGCGCATAATGCAGACCATAAGCAGAGGTCACCGTATGGATCTGCGTCTTACTGTCGCTGTTGGAGGTGCCGGAGGACAACAGGATCTCACCGATCCTGGCCGCCAGTTCCATCACCGCAGTGACCTGGCCGGGGTCGGTCAGATCAACCGGAGCCAGTGGCGATGGTGGTGGTGCCGCTTTAGCGGAGTCAATGGTGGCGAGGCGCCCGGGGCTGCCGGTGAGCAGCGTTCCGAGACGATTAAAAAAGGACACTTCGACGGGCTTTCTATACGAAGGCGACAGTGGCCGAAAACGGCACGTCGGCTTTGTGGAATGGGGTTCCTCGTGGGATGTTCCATTGCCAGGGGAAAGCTAAGGAACTGAAAACTCGGGATGGCCACCAGACAGTCCGTGATACGGCAGTCCGGGGAGCATCTGAGTCGGAACCGAAAACTAGCACCGCGACAGCATGGGCAGAGGGAACATTAGCCGGTCTGTGGAGTATCTGCAGAAAACCTTTTCGGCGAGTTCCGCAGGCGGTTGCTGAGGTCACAGTGCACGGCGTTTGTGCGCTGCCACGGGTGGGGTGATCCGGGGGTCGGCCAGGCGGGGAAGTGGCTAATTGGTACCCGGATTTGGACGAGTGCTTCGCCCCTCAGGTAACATCCGACGCAGTGTCTCCAGACTTTCGCTGGGACATGATGCTGAAGTGGCGCAATTGGTAGCGCAACGCACTTGTAATGCGTAGGTTGCGAGTTCAAGTCTCGTCTTCAGCTCTGAAAAGGCTGGTCAGTGAAGTACCTGACCGGCCACTTTTGGTTTACAGGGGCCAGGTGTCCAAAAAATGTCCACCGATTCCAGGACGGTCCAGTCTGGGTGCCGCACCGCTCTGGTCAGCGCCGGTGGCGGGTGTCCAGAGGCGATGGACGCCGAAGGCCTTTTATCGAGTGCGATTTCCGGTGACCAGGTCTCGGCGACCGGTGGTTCCGGAGGACTCAGATCAGGGGCAGCGGGGTAGGGGCTGTAATTCCGAAGCCCACCGGCCAGGTGCGCTAACCTCGGGATTGGACATCTTCAGGCAGTAATGTGAGTAGGAGAATTACACATATGAGCAAGATCCGCGCAGGCATCGTCGGCTACGGCAACCTCGGCAAGAGCGTCGAGAAGATCATCGCACTGCAGCCCGATATGGATCTGGTGGGCATCTTCTCCCGCCGCGCCGAGCTGGACACCGAAACCCCGGTCTTCCCAGTCGATGAGATCGGCGAGTACGCAGACCGTGTGGACGTGCTCTACCTCTGCCTCGGCAGCGCCACCGACATCCCGGAGCTGGCACCGCAGTACGCCAAGTTCGCCAACACCGTGGACACTTATGACAACCACCGCGATGTGCCGCGCCACCGTCAGGTTATGGATGCCGCGGCCAAGGAAGCCGGCAATGTTGCCCTGGTGTCCACCGGTTGGGATCCGGGCATGTTCTCCCTGAACCGCACCATGGCCAGCGCCGTGCTGCCGAACGCCCAGCAGCACAGCTTCTGGGGTCCGGGCCTGTCCCAGGGGCACTCCGATGCGGTCCGCCGCGTCGAAGGTGTGAAGAAGGGCGTGCAGTACACCCTGCCCGCGGAGTCCGGCCTGGAGCTGGCACGCAAGGGCGAGGCCGGCGATCTGGACGGCAAGAGCGCCCACAAGCGTCAGTGCTGGATTGTCGCCGATGAGGCCGACCACGAGCGCATCGAGCAGGCGATCCGCACCATGCCGGATTACTTCGTCGGCTACGAGGTCGAGGTCAACTTCATCGACGAGGCCACCTTCGACGCCGAGCACACCGGTATGCCCCACGGCGGTCATGTGATCACCACCGGTGACACCGGCGGGTTCAACCACACCGTGGAGTACATCCTCAAGCTGGACCGCAACCCGGACTTCACCGGTGCCGTCCAGGTCGCCTACGGTCGCGCAGCTCACCGACTGAAGGAATCCGGCCACACCGGTGCCTTCACCGTGCTGGAGGTTGCCCCCTACCTGATCTCCCCGACCCCGCTGGATGAGCTCATCGCCCGGGACGTTTAATAGCAGTCGAGGAATCACCAGAACAGCAGCGGCGCCGTGGAGGGAATTCTCCCCGGCACCGCAGTCATCTCCCGGTTGCCGGGAAAATGCGGCACCATGGGGGAGTGACTCAATCACCGGAACCGATCCTCTTCCTCAGCGGTGCCGGCCTCCCGGCCTGGATCTGGGAAGACACCCGCCAACTCCTTTCCCCGGGGGAATCCGCAGTGGCCCCGCGTCCCACCCGCAAGAACCCGATTCTGCGGGACTACGCCCGAACTGCCCTGGCTGCCGCGCCCTGGGAGAGCTTTGCGGTGGTGGCGCACTCCGCGGGTGGTGTCGTGGCTGCTGAGCTATTGCGACTCGCCCCGGAGCGGGTCAGTTCGCTGCTGGCGGTCAGCGCGGTGGTCCCGGCGCCGGGTGATTCCTTCATCGGGTCCATGCCGATTCCCCACCGGTACTTCCTCAGCCTGGTCATGCGGTTGATGGGTACGAAGCCGCCGGACAAGGCCATCGCAAAGACGCTGAGCAACCGGCTTGATCCTGCGACCAGCGCCCGGATCCAGGCGGAGTTCACCCCTGAATCACCACACTTCTACCGCGACCGAATGGCAGATTTCTCGATTCCGCAGCATCGTGGCTATCTCCACACCAGCGAAGATGCGGAGTTCCCCCTCCAACTCCAGCAGAGATTCGCTGGGCGGCTCCAGCCGAATTACACAAATACGCTGGCCACCGGGCACCTGCCGATGCTCGAGGATCCGCAGGGCACCGCCCAGGCGATCGAGGCTTTCCTCAACGGTGGCGAGGGCCGCCCGGGTGCCTGAGCCCGGTGGCACGGCAGGTCGCCGGCCTTGGAGCACTACGCGGCGTCGAAAAGCGGTGTCTTCGGGCCGGTGGGTTTGCGTACCCCCAGCAGCAGCAGAGCACCGACCGCCAGGACCACCCCGATGCCGATGATGCCGGCGCGGTCATCGCCGAACCAGCCGACGAACCAGCCGAAGACCAGCGGGGTCATCCAGCTGACGGAGCGTCCGGTGGTGGCATAGAGGCCGAACATCTGGCCGTCACGTCCTTCCGGGGCGATGCGGCTGAGGAAGGTTCGGGAGGCGGATTGTGCGGGGCCGACGAAGATGCAGAGCATGAGGCCGAAGATCCAGAACATTGTCGGGCCCTCGACGAAGTAGAGCACTGCGGCGGCGATGATCATCAGACCCAGCGAGCCCAGGATCACCGGCTTCGGGCCGATGCGGTCATCGAGCCAGCCACCGAGCACCGCGCCAATCGCGCTGAAGACATTGGCGGCGACCCCGAAGAGCAGCACATCCCCGGGGGAGAGGCCATACACCAGGACCGCGAGGATGGCTCCGAAGGTGAAGACCCCGGCCAGGCCATCGCGGAAGACCGCGGAGGAAATGAGGAAGAAGACGGCATTGCGGTCCTCGCGCCACAGCTCCGCGAGATCGCTGAAGAGCTTCCGGTAGGAGCCGATGATGCCCAGTGACTTCTCGCCCGAGGGCGGGATCTCGGGGACGCGGAAGAAGACCGGCAGTGCGAAGACGAAGAACCATACCGCGGCAAAGAGCGCGACCATGCGGATATTGAAGCCACCCTCGGCAGGTAGCCCGAGGACACCGCGGGTCTCACCGCTTCCGGAGACGAAACCGAGGAAACACGCCAGCAGCAGGACGATGCCGCCGAAATAGCCCATGGACCAGCCGAAACCGGAGACCCGGCCGACGTTTTCGGGAGTGGAGACCTGCTTGAGCATGGCGAAGTAGTTCACCTCAGCCAACTCGAAGGTCACGGAGGCGACCGCCAGGATGGTGATGCCGAGCCAGAAGTAGCTGGCATCATCATTGCGGATGCTCACCAGCATGGCCATGAGGACCACGGTGATCATGGTCCACAGGGCGACCCCGCGTTTGCGGGTGCCGCGGATATCGGATCGTTGCCCCATCACCGGTGCCAGCAGCGCCACGCCTACGCCAGCGGCGCCCATGGCCCAGCCGTACCACTGGGCGGGCGTGGCGGTGATGTCCAGGCCGAGGATGTTCACCGTCTCGCCGATATTCTGGCCGACCGAGTCGGTCAGATAGACCGAGAAGATGAAGGTGATGAGCACGGCATTGAGTGCGGCGGAGCCCCAGTCCCACAGCCCCCAGGCTGTGACGGTGCGCTTGTCGGTGCGCATGGCTTGCTGGGGAGGAGTTGAGACGGTCATGAGCACACCCTAACCCTCCGGGAACACTCGTGCCCGGGAAACTTCTTATCGACGACCCCCTGGGCCATCCAAGGTGTCCGGGGGTCAGCCGTTCAAGGGGATCATCGCCAGCACGGTCTCGACCAGTGCCCGGCGCTGCTCCGTGCTCAGCCTGAGGTCATGGATATGGTCATGGACCCAGAGGCCATCGGCAACCAGCTGTATCAGATAGGCGGCGCGCCGGGTCTGGTCATCGGCGATGTGCTCCAGTGGTGGCATCCAGCGGTGGTTGACCGCCGCCCAGACCTCGTTGAATTCCGGGTGGGTGTGGGAATCGAGGGTCACCAGCAGATCGGCGCGGGTGGCATTCTCGCTCAGGGAGATCACGCTGGCGCGTAGTCGGGTGACCTCATCGACCTCGGCGGCGGGACCGCCGGCGACTTCGATGAGTTCCTGTTCCCAGACCTCGGCGAGGTGCTGGTGGATGCCGAGCAGGAGCTCATGCCGGGAGGGGAAGTGGTAGATCAGGCCGGACTTGGACATCCCGGAGACCTCAGCCAGCGCCTCGAAGGTCAGGGCCTCCAGGCCGTGTTCCTCAATCAGCTCGACGGCGGCCTTGAGGATCTCCTGCTTCTTATTGGGCCTCATGTACTAGAGCTCCCTTCGGGTTGCCGCGGAAACACCAGGCGGTGATCGCTGCGGCGATGAGTGTCAGGACGGCGATGATGGCCAGCACCGCCAGGTAGCCGGAATCATAGGCGGTGACCGCAGCGTCGTGAAGCTCCGGGTGTGCCAGTCCGGCCTCGATGTGGTGGCTGACCTCGGCCGGGGCATTGAGGGCGTAGAACATCGGCAGGAGGCTGCCGAGGATGGCCACCGAGAGCAGGGTGCCGAACTCATAGGAAACCTCCTCGATGCCGGCCGCCATCCCGGCCTTGCTGACCGGCGCGGCGCCCAGGATTGCGCTGGAGGAGACCGACATGATGGAGCCCGCGCCGATGCCGATCAGGAGCATCCCGAGGACGAAGACCGACAGCGGGGCATTGTTGAAGGCCCAGAGTGCAAGGCCCACGCCAGCGGCCATGGCGAGGAATCCACCGGAGATCAGCGGACGGAAGCCCACCCGGTGCAAGGTGGCGCCACCGATGATCGACATCGGGAAGGCGGCAATGGTCATGGAGGCGACCAGCAGGCCGGCCTCCAGCGGGGTGAAACCGCCAGCCAGCTGGAAGCGCTGGGTGGTCATCAGCTCGACGCCGGAGACGGTGAACATCGCCAGGCCGGCGGCGATCACACCACCGCTAAACATTCGGGAACGGAAGATCCCGAACTCCAGGAGTGGTTCCTCAAGGGCGCGCTGGCGGCGGATGAAGAGCCATCCGGCGATCAGGCAGACCACCAGGGAGCCCAGGAGCAGTGGGAATTGGCGCTGCGGATTCGCGGCCTCCTTGATCGCCATCACCAGGCCGGACATGGCCACCAGTGCCAGGAGGGAGGAGAGGGCGTCCCAGTGCTTGTCCGGGTTCGCCATATTGGGTGGGGCCAGCGCAATGGTCAGGATCAGTGCGATGATCGCGATGGGGACATTGATGAGGAAGACTGAACCCCACCAGAAGAACTCCAGTAGCAGGCCGCCGACGACCGGCCCGGCGGCGGCACCGATCACCGCCACGGAACCCCAGATGCCGATGGCGATATTGCGTTCGTGTTCATCATCGAAGGTCAGCCGGATCAGCGCCAGGGTCGCAGGCATCATGGTCGCGGCACCGACTCCGAGCAGCGCGCGGGCGGCCACCAGGATCCAGGCGCTCGGGGCGAAGGCGGCACCTAAGGAAGCGATACCGAAGATACTCAGGCCGATGGTGAACATCAGGCGGTGGCCGATCTTGTCGCCGAGGGTGCCGGTGCCCAGCAGTAGGCCTGCCATCATCAGCGGATAGGCGTTGATGATCCACAGTCCCTGCAGGTCGGTGGTGTGGAGCTGTTCCCGGAGTTCCGGCAGGGCCGTGAAGAGGATGGAGTTATCCACGCCGATCAGGAGTAGCCCGGTACTGATCACCGCGAGGAAGGTCCACCGTTGGGCAGGCGTGGAATCAATGTTTTGAAACGTGGTCACAGCGGATAACTCTACCGACCGTTCGTTACAGTTACAATCCCGGCGGATCCTTTTCGGCACTGCAAGGAAAGCCCGCCCGAGGCGCGCGTCGTGGCGGAAAGGCCACAGCGGGGGGACAATCGGAGTCAGACTCAGATCGAGACCATCAGCAGTAGCTCGCAGAGGAGAAACCATGGCCCAGAACTTCGCGGAACAGCTCGTAGAGACCCTGGAAGGCCAAGGCGTCAAGCGGATCTTCGGACTCGTCGGTGACAGTCTCAACCCGATCGTCGACGCGGTACGCCGATCTTCCATTGAATGGGTTCACGTGCGCAATGAGGAGGCCGCGGCCTTCGCCGCCGGTGCCGAGTCCCTGGTCACCGGACAGTTGGCGGTGTGCGCCGCCTCCTGCGGTCCGGGTAACACCCACCTGATTCAGGGCCTCTATGATGCCCACCGCAATGGCGCGAAGGTCCTGGCGATCGCCAGCCACATTCCCACGCCGCAGATCGGTTCCCACTTCTTCCAGGAGACCCACCCGGAGATCCTCTTCAAGGAAGCCTCCGGCTATTGCGAGATGATCAACTCCGCCCTGCAGGGTGAGCGGGTGATCCACCATGCCATCCAGTCCACGATGGCCGGCCATGGCGTCTCCGTCGCCGTGATCCCCGGTGACGTGGCCAAGCTGGCGGCTTCGACGGGGACCTTCGCCGCCTCAAAGATCTCCTGCGGCACCCCGATCGTTTTTCCGGATCCGGCTGAGGCTGCGGACCTGGTGGCGGCGATCAATGAAGCCGAGACCGTCACCCTCTTCTGTGGTGCCGGGGTGCGCAACGCCCGGGCGGAGGTCCTCGAGCTGGCGCAGAAGATCAAGGCCCCGGTGGGCCATGCCCTGGGCGGCAAGCAGTACATCCAGCACGAGAACCCCTTCGATGTCGGGATGTCCGGGCTGCTGGGATACGGTGCCTGCCTGGAAGCCAGCCGCGGTGCTGATCTCCTGATCCTGCTGGGCACTGATTTCCCCTACTCCGATTTCCTCCCGACCAAGAATGTCGCGCAGGTCGACATCAACGGCCGCAACATCGGCCGCCGCACCACCATCGCGCATCCGGTCACCGGTGATGTCGCCGCCACCATCGCGAATATCCTCCCGCACCTCGAGGAGAAGACCGACCGCAGCTTCCTGGACAAGATGCTGCGTGAGCATGAGCGCAATCTCTCCGGGGTGGTGGAGGTCTACACCAGGAATGTGGAGAAGCACAGCCCGATCCATCCGGAGTTCGCCGCAGATCTCCTCGATGAGCTCGCCGATGAGGATGCGGTGTTCACCGTGGACACCGGCATGTGCAATGTCTGGCACGCCCGCTACATCAACAACCCCGGTGGCGCCCGCGAATTCATCGGCTCCTTCCGCCACGGCACCATGGCCAATGCCCTGCCGCACGCCATCGGCGCCCAAGCGGCGGACCGTAACCGGCAGGTCATCGCCATGTGCGGTGACGGCGGACTGGGCATGCTCCTGGGGGAACTGCTCACCGTGAAACTCCACCAGCTGCCGCTCAAGGCGGTGGTGTTCAACAACAGCTCCCTGGGCATGGTCAAGCTCGAGATGCTGGTGGAGGGCATCCCGGAGTTCCAGACCGACCATGAGCAGGTGAACTTCGCCGAGATCGCGGCCGCCGCGGGCATCAAGTCGGTCCGGCTCACTGACCCCAAGACCCTGCGGCAGGATCTGCAGCAGGCGCTCGCGGAGCCCGGTCCGGTGCTCATTGATATTGTCACCGACCCGAATGCCCTGTCCATCCCACCGAATATCACCTGGGAGCAGGTCATGGGCTTCGGCACCGCCGCCGCCCGCACCGTCTTCGGCGGTGGCGTGGGCAAGATGCTCGATCTGGCACGATCGAACCTGCGCAATATCCCGAAGCCCTAGCGATATCCTGGACACCATGAACCGAGCCGCTTCGCTTATCGACGCCCCGCAAACCCCCGCCGTCCTCATCGACCGTGCCGTGATGGGGCGCAACCTCACCAGGGTGGCGCAGTTCGCGGCGGAGCGCGGCCTGCGGCTGCGCCCGCACGCCAAGACCCACAAGATCCTCGAGATCGCCGCAGCACAGCTCTCTGCCGGGGCGGTGGGGCTGAGCGTGGCCACCATCGGCGAGGCCGAGGTCTTCGCGGAGGGCGGTTGTCGGGACATCTTCATCGCCTACCCGCTCTGGCCGACCTCGGCGAAACAACGGCGGGTGGCAGCACTGCTGAAAAAGGGCGTGCAGCTACGCCTGGGGGTGGATTCCCCAGCAGCGGCCGCCGCCTGGTCCGGGGCGGGATTTACCGATCTCGGCCTGATGATCGAGCTGGACTCCGGACACCACCGTTCCGGAGTACCTGCCGAGCAGGTCGTGGAAGTAGCACAGGCGGTGCACGCAGCGGGGCGTCGATTAGCGGGGCTGTTCACCTTCCCCGGCCACAGCTACACCCCGGATAAGGTTCTCGTGGCCGCCCAGGATGAGCATGACTGCCTGCTCACCGCCCGTGACCTGCTGGCCACCGCCGGATTTGAGGTCACCGAGCTGGAACTCTCCGGTGGTTCCACCCCCTCCGCACTGCTCACCAAACCCGGCGCCACCACTGAGATCCGCCCCGGGGTCTACGTGTTCAATGACGCCCAGCAACTGGAACTCGGGCGCTGCGACTGGGAGGATATCGCGCTGACGATCCTGGGCACCGTGGTCTCGCGCCGGGCCGACCTGAATCAGGTCATACTTGATGCCGGTTCCAAGATCATCGGCTCGGACCGGCCGGCCTGGGCCAGCGGCTTCGCCCGGATCTACGGGGTTCCTGCGGCCCATGTCACTGCGGTCTCGGAACACCACGCCACCGTCGCCTGGCCGCAAGATATCCCGCTGCCGGAGCTGGGCACACTGCTGGAGGTGGTGCCCAACCATGTCTGTCCGGTACTCAATCTGGTGGATGAGGTCACGGTCACCGGTGGGGGAGAGGTCCGGGGGACCTGGGCCGTGGCGGCGCGCGGTCGAAATAGCTGACCTCCGGAACCGCTGAATTATCCGCCGGGGGCTTGCACTTGACGCTACGTCAAGAAGGAGACTGTTCACCGTGACCGACTATCAGATCGGCGAGGCCGCCGAGATTCTTCACGTGACCACCCGCACCCTGCGGCACTGGGACGCCATCGGATTATTGGTGCCCAGCTGGCGCACCTGGGCCGACCACCGGCTCTACACCGAGGAGGACCTGCAGACCGCTCTGCAGATCCTGGTCTACCGCGAGGCCGGGGTTCCGTTGAAGGAGATCGCTGAGCTCTTGGCCGAACCAGGAACCGCCGCGCAACGGCTTCAACGCCAACGCGAGATCCTGGTGGCGAGAATCGGCCACCTGCACCGGATGGTCCGGGCAGTGGACCATATCCTCGAGGAGGATGACATGAACAAGGACAAGATGACCACCGAGGAAAAGATTGAGCTCTTCGGCGGTGACTGGAAACCTGAATATCAGGATGAAGCCGAGCAGCGCTGGGGGCAGACCCCGGAGTGGGGGCAGGCCCAGCAGATCCAGGAGAAGATGACCAAGGCGGACTGGGTCCGCGTCAAGGCCGAGCATGACGCGTTCGTGACCAAGCTTGTCGACGCCGCGGAGCGCGAGGTCGCCCCCGGCACCGCGGAAGCCGCGGAGCTGGTGGAACTACACAACCACAGCATCGGCCAGTGGTATGAGATGTCCCGCTCCAAGCAGGTGCTGCTGGCGCGGATGTATGTCCACGATGAGCGCTTCAACGCCACCTACCAGGGGCAGGCAGCCTACCTGCTCTCCCTGGTGGAGGCGCAGGCCGAACAGGAAGGCATTGACCTCGCCGAGGTGCAATGGGGTTAACTGCCCGATCTGAAGTGACAGCGCCGCCCGGGAGGATCACCTCCGGGCGGCGTTTTCGGCACCTGCGGTGCGGGGCACGGCGTCGATAAGCTGGGGTGTCAGCGCCGGGAACCGGAGCGGCGGTGTGGGGCGCGGCCGGATAAGTTGCCGAGTGGGCGCTGCCAGGCGGCGGGCATCGGGGCGGAGACCCTGAGAATGGTGCTATCCGGCAGCGGGATCTCGAGTTCAGCGGCGTGGAGATAGAGCCGGGGACTGGCGAGTTGGTGAATCCGCTGGTTGAAGGTGGTGGAACCGTATTTCTTATCGCCCGCGATGGGGAATCCGGCGTGACGGGTATGCGCCCGGATCTGATGTTTACGACCGGTGATCAGTTCCGCCTGCACCAGGGTGGCGGTGCCGCCGAATCTGCGGCGGGGCGCGAAGCGGGTGAGGGAAGGAAGACCATGCTCCGCGACGATGACCGACTGCTCTGTGCGGTGCAGCGGGGCGCGGACCTCAGCGAGTTCTTCGGGCCAGTCGCCACGCACGAGTGCCAGGTAGCGGCGTTTCAGGGAGTCCTCCTCGCGCAGTACACGCTGAAGGTGGCGGAGCATGGAGGGGGTTTTGGCCACCATCAGCAGACCAGAGGTGTCACGGTCGAGGCGGTGGGCCAGTTCCAGGTCGGGTTGATCGGGCCGCAGCTGACGGAGGGCCTCGATCACTCCACCGGAGACTCCGGTGCCGACATGGACGGCGATATCGGCGGGTTTATCGAGCACGAGCAGGGCATCATCCTCGTGGATCACCGTCTGGTCAATGGTGCGGAGCAGGGACACTGGCAGGGGTGGCGGCGGAATGGCGTCGGGCAGCCGAATCTGGGGAAGCCGCAGCAGATCACCGGCCTCAAGCCGGTAGTTTGGCTGTGCTTTTTTGTCATTCACCCGCACCTTGCCCTTACGGAGCAGCCGAAACAGCAATGAGGCGGGAACTCCCTTGAGCTCGGCCCGCAGGTACTTGTCCAGGCGTCGGCCGGCGTGCTCCGCTGGAACCTCCACCTCACGGTCGGTCCTTGTGTGTTTGTTATCAGTCATGGCAGATCGACCATACCAGCGGAAATCGCCGGCGTTAAGTCGCCGCTGTGCCGCTGAGCAGGGTGGAAAGACTGGAGCCCGCTGGTACCGGTGGGGGATTTCCCTCGCCACGTCCCGCCCTGGTGGGGCGGAATCCGAAGCTGACAGATAACTTTCAGGATTCACCCAGCCCCGCAGCAGAGCAGTGGGGTTAACTCTTGTTCTAAGAGCTGGGACTGTGGGACCACCGGGGTACCTAGCCACCCAGCCCATGCTCCGCCCGAACCGAGGACGTGTCCGGGCGAATTGAGAAAGTGGTGAAAGATGGAAGACCAGAACGAGAAGGCCGTCAAGGTCCTCGTCGTCGATGATGAGCCGAATATCGTCGAACTACTGACAGTGAGCCTGAAGTTCCAGGGGTTCGAGGTAAGAACCGCACAGTCCGGGGTGGATGCCCTGGCACTGGCCCGGGAATTCCGCCCGGATGCCTTCATTCTGGATGTGATGATGCCAGGGATGGACGGCTTCGAGCTGCTGAGCAAACTCCGTGCCGAGGGACTCGATGGCCCTGTTCTCTACCTGACCGCCAAGGATGCGGTGGAGCACCGCATCCACGGGCTGACCATCGGGGCAGATGACTATGTGACCAAGCCGTTCTCCCTGGAGGAGGTGATCACCCGACTGAGGGTGATCTTGCGCCGCGGTCAACCGAAGGAAACCTCTGAGGATGATGCCACCATCACCTACGCGGACCTCGAGCTCAACGATGACACCCATGAGGTCACCCGTGCCGGCGAGCTGATCGAGCTTTCCCCCACCGAGTTCAACCTGCTGCGCTACCTGATGCTCAACGCTGAGATGGTGCTGTCCAAGGCGAAGATCCTGGACAATGTCTGGCACTACGATTTCGGCGGCGACGGAAATGTCGTCGAGTCTTATATCTCTTACCTGCGTCGCAAGATCGACACCGGGGACACCGCGTTGATCCACACTGTCCGTGGGGTCGGTTATGTCCTGCGGCTGCCGCGTAACTGACGAGCGATTCCAGCAGCATCCAGCGCAGTGAATGGCTGGCTGAATAAACGGCTAAGAAGCAATGAGGAAGCCCCGGTATGTCCAGATGACCGAAGAACAGTTCCCTAATCCCTACACCAACCGCCAGCTCCCGGCGTCCGGTGGCAACTCCGCATTCGCCACCACCCCGGCGACTGCCGAGCCGACCGAAGCTGGTGTTGAGCCGGCGGGCGTGGATAAGGCAGACCGGGAAAAGCATCCCCATCGGTTTTCAGTGAGCCGGACTTTCCCGCTGCGGACCTGGTTGGTGGTGCTGATCATCTCGATCTCGGGGCTCGGGCTGCTGGCGAGTGCGGTGGCGGTGTCGAGCATCATGAAGGAAAGCGTCTACACCCGCATTGATGAGGACCTGCAGAGTTCGGTGGTGGGCTGGGCCAGCAGCTCCGAGCTCTTCAGCGCGGACCAGACGGCCCGGCCACCTTCCGAGTATGTGGTGCTGAAAATCTTCTCGGACGGCAATACCGTCATCTTCAATGACCGGGGCGCCATCCCGGACGCCACCCAGCTGATCATCGACGCCGGCCCGGAAACCGTCAGCTCCGCCGCCAACTCCACCCGTGACACCCGCTGGCGGGCGATCGCCACGGTCGAGGGCAATGTCACCACCGTGGTGGCCAAGGATCTTAACCGTGAGGACCAGCTGCTTAAGCGGCTCAACATCGGGTTGGTGGTGATCAGCCTGCTGGTGCTCTCCCTCATGGCGGCCATGGGTTACTACCTCATCAGACGGGCGCTGCGCCCGTTGCATGAAGTCGAACGCACCGCCCAGGCCATCGCCGCCGGGGACCTTGACCGGCGGGTGCCGCAATGGCCCACCAATACCGAGGTCGGGCAGCTCGCCCACACCCTCAACGTGATGCTCGAACAGGTTCAGGATTCCGTGGAAACCGCGCAGCGGAAGGAGGAGCAGATGCGCCGTTTCGTCGGCGATGCCTCCCATGAACTGCGTACCCCATTGACTTCGGTCCGCGGCTACACCGAGCTCTACCGTTCCGGCGCGACCCAGGACATCGACCGGGTGCTGACCAAGATCGATGATGAATCTCACCGCATGAGTTCGCTGGTGGAAGACCTGCTTGCCCTCACCCGGGCGGAAGGCGCGAAATTGGAGAAGCGCCCCGTTGATCTGCTCGAGCTGGGACTCGGGGTGGCCAGCACCGCGCGTGCCGCTTTCCCGGGACGCGAGGTAAAAATCATCAATGACACCTCCTCGGTGCCGGTGGTCCTCGGAGATCCCGGAAAACTCCACCAGGTGCTGTTGAACCTGGTGTCCAACGGACTGGTCCATGGCGGTCCAGCTGCCAAAGTCACCCTCCGTTTCACCTTTGAGGGCGCCGAAGTCGTCGCAGCGGTCTCCGACAACGGCCGCGGTATGGAACCCGTGGTGGCCAACCACATTTTCGAGCGTTTCTACCGCGAGGACTCCTCCCGCTCCCGGGCCTCCGGTGGCTCGGGACTTGGGCTGGCGATCGTGAAATCACTGGTGGAGCAGCACCGCGGCAAGATCTCGGTCAGCAGCACCCTGGGGGAGGGGACCACCTTCACCGTGCGGCTGCACCGGTTG
This sequence comes from Corynebacterium sp. A21, assembly GCF_052266655.1. Taxonomy (NCBI): domain Bacteria; kingdom Bacillati; phylum Actinomycetota; class Actinomycetes; order Mycobacteriales; family Corynebacteriaceae; genus Corynebacterium; species Corynebacterium sp. A21. The sequence goes on along the minus strand of NZ_JBQPQY010000006.1, from coordinate 54,945 downwards.
ATGGAATAGCAGGGGGTTGATGGAATAGCACCGGACCCGGGAGCATCCGGCCTGGGTTCACTCCCGCCAGGCCAGCGCTTCCAGGATGGCGCTACTCTGCTGCGGGAGGTGCTCATGCCGCACCCCGTGCAGCTGCCGTACTTCGCCGAGCGACGCGGAGCTCGCGGGAACGATGATATCCGCGTCAGAGATCAGGGAGACCACCCGAGTTCCCGCCGGAACCTCAGCAGCCAGGGGTGCCAGGACCATGAGCTGGTGGTACGCCGGACCGCCCACCCGGGCGATGATCCGGTGACGGACCGCCGCCGCCCGGCCGATACCTCGGGGGACACCGCGGTAGGCGGCACCGATACCGACCAGGGTGCGTACCCGGCCAGGGAAATGGTGGGCCAACTGCAGGCCGAGCCTGCCGCCGAGGGAGTGCCCGACGATATCGAGGTGTTGGGTCACCGGGAGGATCTCCCGGGACAGAAGAGCCGCCAGCTCAGCGAAGGAAGCCCGAATATCCCCGGTGCCGCGGTTACCGTAGGCGGGGGCGATCACCGGCACCCCTCGGGTGTTGAGTTCCCGCACCGCAGCCTCAAAGTTACCCGGCGAGGCCAGCACGCCGTGGAGGAACAGCACGGGAGTCGCGCCGGAACCATCCAGTGGCGCGAGCGCCGGAAGCTCCCCGCGGGTGGGGATCCAGGTCAGCCAGCTCATGGTGGCGGAAGAGCACTCAGGCCTGAACTAGCGAGGAAATCCCTGTTCGTCGGTATCGAGTGCCTCGCGCAGCCTGGTGGCGGCATCATCCATCTTGGCCGGGTCAGTCTCGTCCATGCGCATGACATTGGCCAGGTTATAGCCGGACATGTCATTGGCGGGGAAAACGTGCAGGTGGGTGTGGGGGACCTCAAACCCGGCGATCAGGTAGCCGGCCCGCTCAGAGCTGAAGACCTCGATGACCGCTCGGCCGATGTTCTGGGCGACCTCATTGAGGCGGTTCCAGGCTTTGGGGGAGAGGTCGGTCCATTTGTCGACCTCTTCAACCGGGACAACCAGGACATGACCGTAGGTGATCGGCTCGATACTCAGGAATGCAACGGTGCTCTCATCGCGGTAGATGAAGCGGCCGGGGAGCTCGCCGTTGATGATTTTTGTGAACACACTACTCATGAACCTGAGAGTACAGCTCAATAAACTCTTATGTCTTTTGTTTGGTGCCATCAGGGGGAGCTGGACTTTTGCCGGAACCTATCCTCGGCAGAATCCGCTGGTGCTGGTCCCTGAGAACCCCCTCGGCGGCACCGATGCCCTACCGCGGTAGACCTTCCCCGGGCCCCGGGTGGAGGTTGGTTAGTATATAAGCCATGCGCATCCTCGTAATCGGTTCCGGTGCCCGTGAGCACGCCCTGCTCATCGGCCTGCAGAAGGACCCCGCCACCACTGAACTCCACGTCGCCCCCGGTAATGCCGGAATGGCTGCCCTCGCCACCATTCATCAGCTCGGTGATGTCACCGACGCTGCTGCCACCACTGCCCTGGCCACTGAAATTTCCGCTGACCTCGTGGTCATCGGTCCGGAGATTCCGTTGGTCGCGGGGGTCGCCGATGTGCTGCGGGAGGCTGGTTTCCCGGTCTTCGGCCCCTCCGGTGCGGCCGCCATGATTGAGGGCTCGAAGGTCTTCGCCAAGGACGTCATGGCCGCTGCCGGGGTGAAGACCGCCCAGGCACAGGCCTTGAACCCCGGGGCTTCCGAGGCTGATATCGAGGCCGTCCTGGATGGTTTCGGCCCGAACTGGGTGGTCAAAGATGATGGTCTGGCTGCCGGTAAGGGCGTGGTGGTGACCACGGAGCGCGTGGTTGCCCGCGAGCACGTTGATGCGGTGCTGGCCGCCGGCAATCCGGTCCTGTTGGAGAGCTTCCTCGATGGCCCTGAGATTTCCCTGTTCTGCCTGGTGGATGGCGAAACCGTCGTGCCACTGCTGCCCGCCCAGGACCACAAGCGCGCCTATGACAATGATGAGGGCCCGAACACCGGTGGTATGGGTGCCTACACTCCGCTGCCGTGGCTCCCAGCCGAGGGGGTGGACCGCATCGTCGATGAGGTCTGTGTGCCGGTGGCCAAGGAGATGGCCCGTCGGGGCACGCCCTATTCTGGTCTGCTCTATGCCGGCCTGGCATGGGGTGCGGAAGGCCCCGCCGTGATCGAGTTCAACTGCCGCTTCGGTGATCCGGAGACCCAGGCGGTGCTCGCCTTGCTGAAGACTCCGCTGGCGACGCTTCTCGACGCCGTGGCCCGCGGCACCCTCGCGCAGCAGCCGCCGCTGACCTGGGCTGAGGGGTCCGCATTGACCGTGGTGTTGGCAGCCGCGGATTATCCGGCGGCGCCGCGCAAGGGCGATGTGCTCACCGGTGCGGAACCCTCCGAGACGGTGCTGCACGCCGGTACCGCCCGCAATGAAGCTGGTGAACTGGTGGCCAATGGTGGCCGCGTGCTCAGCATCGTCGGCACCGGTGCAGATTTGAGCGAGGCCCGCAACAACGCCTATGAAACCCTGAAGGGGATTTCCCTGGCAGGCGGCCACTACCGCAGTGATATCGCACTGCCGGCGGTCAAGGGTGAAATCTCGCTGGGCTAAACCCCGACAATCTGGCCCGCAGCGGTCCAATTCTGCGGGGCCAATCCCCACGGGTGCCTCAGGGTGATACCCGTTATGGAAAGTGGGATCAAGGGGGCTCTGGTCTGATGGCCGGGGCACCGTTGTGCGGTTTGTAGGTTCCCCGGGTGGCTGCCTTAAGCTGGATTGCATGAACGCCGAGTTACTCAGCAACCGAAGCCAGGTAGAACCCTTCCGCGTGATGCGCATGCTGGATCTGGTCCAGCGGCGGGCCCGGGAGGGCAAGGAAACGATCATGCTCTGTGCGGGTCAGCCCGCCACCGGCGCTCCGGAGGCTGTGATTCAAGAGGCTGAGATCGCGCTGCGTTCCGGCCCGCTGGGTTATACCGAGGTGCTCGGTGACCGGGAGCTGCGCGAGCGCATCGCGGACTGGCATTCCGCCACCTACAACCTGGCGACCTCCGCCGACAATGTCATTGTCACCACTGGTTCCTCCGGGGCTTTCGTGGCGGCTTTCCTAGCGGTGCTGGACCATGGTGATGCCGTGGCGCTGAGCTGCCCGGGTTATCCGGCCTACCGCAATACCCTCAGTGCCCTCGGCGCCCGGATCGTGGACCTGGAATGCGGCGAGGAGACCCGCTTCCAGCCCACCGTGGAGATGCTCGAGGCGCTGGCGGAAAAGCCCAAGGCGGTCATCGTCACCAGCCCGGGTAACCCTACCGGCACCATCATTGATCCGGTGGAACTGCAGAAGATCGCGCAGTGGTGCGATGCCCATGGTGCGGTGCTGATCTCTGATGAGGATTATCACGGCATGAGCTTTGGCCGACCGACCGTCACCGCCCGGGCCTACTCGGAGAACGCGGTGAGCATCGGCACCCTCTCGAAGTACTTCTCGATGACCGGCTGGCGCGTGGGCTGGATGATTGTGCCGGAGGTGATGGTGGATCCGATCGAGAACCTGCTGGGTTCCCTGGCACTGTGCGCTCCCGCTATCTCCCAGATTGCCGGCCGGGCCGCTTTCACTCTTGAAGCCGAGGCCGAGCTGGATCAGCATGTAGCCACCTACCAGGAGTCCCGCGAGGTCTTCCTGGCAGAGCTGCCGAAGATCGGGTTGGGTACCTTCGCCGAGCCCGACGGGGGCCTCTACCTGTGGGTTGATGTCTCGGAGTACACCCAGGACTCCGAGGCCTGGTCGCAGGAGCTGGTCGAGGAGATCGGCGTGGCGGTGGCTCCTGGAGTGGACTTTGATCCGCATCACGGCCATGAGTGGGTGCGCCTGAGCCTCTGCGCCAGCGCTGCGGAGTCCCGGGAGGCCTGCCGCCGACTGGGTGAATACCTGGCCCGGAAGTAGGCGGGTTCCCGCCATACCGCGGCCCCACCGCGGCGTCGATAAGCGCCCAACCCCGCACCAGCTGCTCTGAAATGGAGAGCCGGCGGTGCTACTTTTATCTCTATGAGTGAGACAGGGATTCAGGGGGATGTCGCGGTCTGCCCGGACTTCTTGGCGGCGATGCAGGTGCTGGGCAAGCGCTGGAACGGGATCATCATCCAGACGCTCGGGGAACATCAGCTGCGCTACTCGGAGCTTAAAGCCGGGGTCATCGGGATCTCCGATGCCGTACTGGCTGCCCGCTTGGGGGAACTGACCCGTTGTGAGCTGGTGGATCGCCATTTTGACGACACGGGGCGGCCGGGCGGATACGCTCTCAGTCAGAAGGGTCGGGAGTTGGTGCCGGTGTTGGACCAGCTGACTGACTGGGCGCAACGGTGGTCCCTGGACGATCACCTGGGCGCCCTCGCGAGCATCAACCACAGCAGGAGCGCGTCATGAGTTTCGAGATCGGTATCTACCACTTTGGTGAACTGACCGAGGACCCCACCACCGGCCAGCCCGCCCCCAGCGCCAGACAACGATTGAGTGACCTGCTCGAGCAGGCTGCCGTGGCTGATCAGGCTGGTCTGGATGTCTTCGGTGTCGGCGAGCACCACCGTGGTGATTTCGCGGTGTCCGCCCCACCGGTGGTGCTGGCCGCGATGGCGATGCGTACCGAGCGGATCAAACTCTCCAGCTCGGTGACGGTGCTCAGCTCGGAGGACCCGGTGCGGGTCTACGAGCAGTTCGCCACCCTGGACAATCTTTCCGGGGGCCGGGCCGAGATGATCGTCGGCCGTGGTTCCTATACGGAATCCTTCCCGCTCTTCGGCTATGACCTCAACCTCTACAATGATCTTTTTGAGGAACGGCTCCAACTGCTCGACCGCATCCAGCGGGAGAACCCGGTCACCTGGCAGGGCATGTTGCGGCCTCCACTGGAGCAGGCGGACATCGCCCCGCGCGCGGTGCAGGACTATATCCCCACCTGGGTTGCGGTGGGCGGCACTCCGGCCTCGGCGGTGCGCGCCGCGAAATTCGGGCTGCCGATGGCCCTGGGAATCCTCGGCGGTCGGCTTGATGGTTTCAAGGGGATGGTCGATCTCTACCGCAAGGCCGGCGAGCAGCACGGCACCGATCCCAACCAGCTGAAGGTCAGTGTCAACGGTCCCGGCTTCGTGGCGGAGACCACCCAGCAGGCGCAGGAATTCTCCTACCCCTACTTCGCCGCCGGGATGAAGGAGAATTTCCACCAGCGTGGCCGCGGCCATGCCTTCCCCTATCGCGCCTACCAGGCCTCGGCCTCGGAGGAAGGCGCGATTTTCGTGGGTAGTCCGCAGCAGATCGTGGATAAGATCCTGCGTCAGCATGAGGCCTACGGTCATGAGCGCTACATCATGCAGCTGGGCTACGGCAACACCCCGCAACGGGAATCCCTGCGCGCCATCGAGCTGTTGGGCACCGAGGTGCTGCCGGCGGTGCGCAAGGCGCTTGGCGAGAGCGTCTAAACCCAAGGCTGTTCGGTTAGGGGGCAGGAGTTGTCCCTTTGAAGTGGCTATCACGGATTGAGGTCAACTTATGTCACCAAATTATCGACGGCTAATCACGCAGCGGGGTTTTAATCTCCCCATCCCCGAGGTGCTGATTGTTGTTGTGGGAAGTATTCTTCTAGCGTTCTTCCCTGAGGATCAGTACTTTGACATTAATACTGGTGGCCTTGTGGCTGTGACCTGTGGCGTCTTCTCGTTAGTCATCGGAATCCCTCTACTGTTTCTCAAGGTAAGTTTTTTCTGGTTTGATATCGCCTACATCATCATCGGTCTGGCCGTATTTTTGTACATGAAGTTCTATGTGGATGGGCCGATCATCTTTTTGGGTCTTGTTGCGTTCTTGGCTGCAGGAATGGTGATTACCGGTACCTCGCACCTGGTGCGCCGGTTGATGGCCTTTCTTCTCGCCCGCCGCAGACAACGGGCGGTGGTCAGCACCATGCAGCGTGATCAAGATCTGTGACCTAAGGGGGTGATCCCCGCTAAGGACAGAGGGCACCACCTGAATATAAGGTTGTGCCCTTTTGGTTGCGCTGATCTATGGCGGATTCCAAGGGGCGTCCCACCCACTTACCGATACTGAGGACAAACGAGCTGTGAGACGAGCCAAGAGCCAACCACAGCACTATCGGACAACGTCGATGCGGTGGAGGTGGAGTTGTTGGCGTCCATCGTGGGCGGTGGGTGGCCAGGTGGCTCCGCGGGGTTCGGGGAGGGGGTGTTCGTAGCTGAGGAAGTCCATACCAGTGGCCTCTAAGATGGCTTCGACCTGCACCTGCTCTTCCACCCGCGACGGATCTTCGGGAAGGACTTCCGGCTGGGGCAGCGCCGCCGGCTGATCGGGGCGGGTAATGGGGTTTCCTGTGATTATTACTTTCGTGGATCCGACCTTCGGGGTGAAGTATGATCTGTCGTGGTAGGAGATCTGCTTTTAACGGGGGCTACAGCCTTGTCATGGCGCGACACACCTGAGGGTTGACATCACCCTTAAACCGAACGGCATTGCGTCTAAACTCAAGGCTGTTCGACGCCCGCGCCAGCCCGGGGAGATCGGTTAGATCGGGGAGGGGTTGGGCGCCGGGACCTGGGAATCTCATGCCCAGTGGATAACTAACTGCAAGGAGCTTGGAAATCATCGTTTTCAGGCCCTGAACATGCCTTCTTGCAGCTATTTGTCCACACCCCATGGAGCGCCCAGGTAGCCCGTGGCAAAATATGTGCAACGTGACCTCAGACAGCCCTTCTGGAGGGCTCCCGAGGCCGTTTTGCACATATTTTGCCACGGGTGACAGCCCCCGACGCCTACACCCTAACTAGCCCCAACTCCACTGCACGCCCAGCCCCGCGCGGGGCGTCGCAACGCATCTCTCTGCGATAAGGAAGACCATGAGCCGCACCCTGAAGATCGTCACCCTCAACGGCAGCTACAGCCTGCCCGGCAAGACCGGGGCTCTGTTGGAATTGATTGTCGAGGAGGTCCAGCAGCATCACGAGGTCAGCGTCGAGGAGATCTCGGTGGCCACGCTCGGTCCGGGGTTCACCGGGGCGCTGGGGCGCGATGAGGTCAGCGTGGAGGTGGAAGCGAAGCTGAAGCTGGTGGAACAGGCGGACCTGCTGGTGGTGGGCACCCCGGTCTTCCGCGGTTCCTACACCGGCCTGTTCAAACACTTCATCGATCTGCTGGATCAGTATGCGCTGGCCAATAAATCAGTGCTGCTCGCCGCAACCGGGGGCAGCGACCGACACACCCTGGTCATCGACCAGGTGCTGCGCCCGCTCTTCGGATTCCTGCAGGCCGCCATCGCGCCAGTAGGGCTTTATGCCAGCTCAGGGGATTTTTCCGGCACGTTATTGCTGAACCCGGAGGTCTACGCCCGGATTGAGATCGCGGTGCGGGATCTGGGGCCCCGGTTGAACTTCCTGGCCTCCCAACCGGGCCTGGATGGGGATAGCGCCGCTTAATGCGATAATGGGGGGCGTGGCTGAGAAAAAGAAGATTTCCAATGTCCTGTCCTCCCGTTATGCTTCCGCCGAGCTCGCTGAGCTCTGGAGCCCCGAGGCAAAGATCATCATGGAGCGCCAGCTCTGGATCGCCGTGATGAAGGCACAGAAGGACCTGGGTGTGGATATCCCCGCCGGGGCCATCTCCGCCTATGAAGATGTCATCGAGCAGGTTGACCTGGCATCCATCGCCGAGCGTGAGAAGCTCACCCGGCATGATGTGAAGGCACGCATCGAAGAATTCAATGCGCTGGCTGGCTATGAGCACATCCACAAGGGCATGACCTCCCGCGACCTGACCGAGAACGTCGAGCAGCTGCAGATCTTCGCTTCCCTGGAGCTGGTCCGGGACAAGGCTGTCGCCGTCATCGCCCGCACTGGTGAGCACGCCCGTAACTACCAGAACCTGGTCATGGCCGGACGTTCCCACAATGTCGCCGCCCAGGCCACCACCCTGGGTAAGCGTTTCGCCTCCGCGGCCGATGAAATGCTCATCGCCGTCGAACGCACCGAGAACCTGCTTTCCCGTTACCCGCTGCGTGGCATCAAGGGGCCGATGGGCACCAGCCAGGACATGCTCGATCTGATGGGCGGCAACGAGGCCAAGCTGGCATCGCTGGAAACCTCTATCGCCGATCACCTCGGCTTCAAGCGCACCTTCGACTCCGTCGGCCAGATCTACCCGCGTTCCCTCGACTTCGACGCCGTGTCCGCGCTGGTCCAGCTCGGCGCCGGACCTTCCTCACTGGCCACCACCATCCGTCTGATGGCCGGCAATGAAACCGTCACCGAGGGCTTCAAGGAGGGCCAGGTCGGTTCCTCCGCGATGCCGCACAAGATGAACGCGCGTTCCTGTGAGCGCGTCGGCGGTCTGCAGGTCATCCTGCGTGGCTACCTGACCATGGTCGCCGATCTCGCCGGCCAGCAGTGGAACGAAGGTGATGTCTTCTGCTCCGTGATCCGCCGCGTGGCCCTGCCGGACGCCTTCTTCGCCCTGGACGGCATGTTCGAGACCTTCCTCACCGTCCTCGACGAGTTCGGTGCCTTCCCCGCCATGCTTGACCGTGAGCTGGAGCGCTACCTGCCCTTCCTGGCGACCACCCGCATCCTCATGGCCGCTGTGCGCGCCGGGGTCGGCCGTGAGACCGCCCATGAGGTGATCAAGGAGAACGCTGTCGCTGTCGCCCTGAACATGCGCGAGAACGGTGGCGGACAGGATCTCATCGAGCGCCTCGCCGCCGATGAGCGGCTGCCGATGAGCCAGGCGGACCTGGAGTTGGCACTCTCCGATCACAAGGCCTTCATCGGTGCCGCGGAGAGCCAGGTCGGACGGGTGCTGGTCAAGGTCCAGGATCTGATCAACAACCACCCGCAGGCCGCCCGCTACACCCCGGGTGAGATCCTCTAGTTTTCTCTAGTTTTCGGTCGCCGAGCCCCGGCGGTGTCGCCATGCTTATCGACGCCGCGGGGGCTGCGCTGTTTCCGGGGCCCTTCAGCTGAAGGGCCTGCCGGGAATGGGGGCATGCTTAACCCCTTCGAGCAGGGAATCCGGGTTCAACTACCGAAGAAAAACCAACGGGTCTAGACTCCCTAATCATGCGTCCTGAACTTTCCCAGTACACCCACCTCTCAGCCGGTAAGGTGCGCGAGATTTACGAGATCGATGAGGAGACCCTCCTCATGGTGGTCTCCGATCGAATCTCCGCCTATGACCACATCCTGGACACCGAGATCCCAGACAAGGGACGCGTCCTCACCGCCATGAGCGTCTGGTTCTTCAACGCCCTCGGCATGCCGAACCACCTCGCCGGCCCGATCGATGATCCCCGCATTCCGGAAGAGGTCCTCGGCCGCGCCCTGGTGTGCAAGAAGCTGAAGATGCTGCCCTTCGAGTGCGTGGCACGTGGTTACCTCACCGGCTCCGGCCTGGTCGAGTACAAGGAGAATGGCACCGTCTGCGGTATCGAGCTCCCCGCCGGACTGACCGAGGCCTCCCAGCTCGCTGAGCCGATCTTCACCCCGGCGACCAAGGCCGAGCAAGGCGACCATGACGAGAACGTCTCCTTCGAGGTGGTCGTCGAGAAGCTCGGCCAGGCACGCGCCGAGCAGCTGCGCGAGACCACCCTGAAGATCTACTCCGAGGCCGCCGCCATCGCTGAAAAGCGCGGCGTGATCCTGGCGGACACCAAGTTCGAGTTCGGGCTCGACGCGGAAGGCACCCTGATCCTCGCTGATGAGGTTCTGACCCCAGACTCCTCCCGTTATTGGCCCTCAGAGAGCTACCAGGAGGGCAAGGTCCAGCCCAGCTTTGACAAGCAATTCGTCCGTAACTGGTTGACCAGCCCGAAGTCCGGCTGGGAGAAGAGCTCCGACACCCCGCCGCCGGCCCTGCCGGGATCGGTCGTCGAGGCTACCCGTGAGCGTTATATCGAGGCTTATGAGCGCATCTCCGGTCTGAAGTTCTCCGACTGGATCGGCAGCTGCGTGTAGCGCTGCGCGGTAGTGGAAATATCTGGCTCCAAGGACCGTGCTCATCGGATAATCCGATGAGCACGGTCCTGTTGGCATACCTGGAGTGGTTTCGACAGGGGCCCCGGGGTGTGGTTTTTTAAGCTCTGAGCGAATCTAGGCCCTTTGAAGCCACCCGCAGACTCATGTGTCCGGTGATGGGGTTAGCATCGGAAGACATGTCCTCAGATGAGCTGAACCAGAATATCCGCGGCGCTGGTGCCGCCGCCCGATCACCCGCACCGGTGGCGGCGAAACACCCGATCACCCGCACCCACCACGGCATTGATTTCGTGGATGACTATGAGTGGTTAAGGGATAAGACCGCCACCGAGACCCTCGACTACCTCACCGCGGAGAATAATTTCACCGAGGCGCACACCACCGAGCTGGCGGAGCTGCGGGAGAACGTCTACCAGGAGATCAAGAACCGGGTGCAGGAGACAGACATGTCCGTGCCCACCCGGGCCGGAAACCACTGGTACTACGGTCGTACCACGGAGGGCAAGAACTACGGTATCTCCTGCCGGGTGCCAGTTGCCGAGGGAGCTGACCCCTGGAGCCCGCCGACCATCCCGGCAGCCGGAGTGGTCGAGGGTGAGCAGGTCATCCTCGATCTCAACGAGCTGGCTGAGGGGCATGAGTTCTTCGCCTTGGGGGCTTCCTCGGTGACCACCTCCGGCCGCTACCTGGCCTACTCCGTGGATCTTGAGGGGGATGAGCGCTTCACCCTCCACGTCAAGGACCTGGACACTGGTGGGCTGCTGGCGGACCGCCTGGAGGGTATCTTCTACGGCGCGACCTGGGCGGGGGAGAGCTACCTCTTCTACCAGTTGGTCGATGAGGCCTGGCGCCCGGATTCGGTCTGGCGGCACAAGATCGGTACTGATCAGTCCGAGGATGTCCGCATCTTCCATGAAGCGGATGCCCGTTTCAACACCGGGGTAGGGGGCAGCCGCTCGGAGAAGTACCTCTTCATCGAGTCCGCCTCCAAGATCACCTCGGAGACCTGGGTGCTGGAGACGGAGAATCCCACCGGCGAATTCCGCCTGCTCTGGGAGCGGGAGGCCGGGGTGGAGTACATGATCGACCACGCCGTCATCGCCGGCGAGGACCGCTGGGTGGTCACCCACAACGCCACCGGCCCGAACTTCGCGGTCTCTGATGCCCCGGCGCACAGCGGGGCCGAGCTTCCTGCCCTGCGTGAGCTCGAGGACCTGATTGCACACCGTGATGATGTCCGGATCGAAGGCGTGGACACCTACCGTGACTTCATCATCTCCGGGTACCGCTCCGGGGCCATCGGCAAGCTCGCCGTGATGAAGCTCAAGGAGTCAGGTTATGGCGAGTGGGAGGAGCTGAGCTTCGAAGAGGAGCTCTACAACGCTGGTTCCCTGGGCAACCCGGAATGGGATGCCCCGGTCATCCGGCTGAGCTACGGTTCCTTCGTCACCCCCTCCCAGCTCTTCGACTACGAGATCGACACCGGCAAGCGCACCCTGCTCAAGGAACAGGAGGTGCTGGGCGGCTACGACAAGACGCAGTACACCTCCTACCGCCTGTGGACCACCGCCGCCGATGGTGCCCAGATCCCGGTCTCGGTGATCCACCGGGCGGATCTGGAATCCGATAAGCCCAACCCCACCATGCTCTACGGCTACGGCTCTTATGAGGCCTGCATCGACCCCGGCTTCTCCATCGCCCGGCTCTCGTTGCTTGACCGTGGGATGATCTTCGTGATCGCCCATGTCCGGGGCGGCGGGGAGATGGGCCGGCTCTGGTACGACAACGGCAAGATGGATCAGAAGAAGAACACCTTCACCGACTTCATCGATGTCGCTGATGACCTGATCTCCCGTGGCCTGAGTAGCCCGGAGACGATGGTCGCCGAGGGGGGCTCCGCCGGTGGGATGCTCATGGGCGCGGTGGCCAACATGGCAGGTGACCGTTTCAAGGGGATCCAGGCTGTGGTGCCCTTCGTCGACCCGCTGACCTCCATGCTGATGCCGGAGCTGCCGTTGACGGTGACCGAGTGGGATGAGTGGGGTGACCCGCTGCATGATCGTGAGGTCTACGAGTACATGGCTTCCTACGCCCCCTATGAGAATATCGAGGCCAAGCAGTACCCGAATATTCTCGCGGTGACCTCGCTCAACGACACCCGCGTGCTCTATGTGGAGCCGGCAAAGTGGATCGCCAAGCTCCGGGCGGATGCCACTGGGGGGCAGTTCCTGCTCAAGACGGAGATGTCCGCTGGCCATGGTGGAGTCTCCGGACGCTACGCCAAGTGGCGCCAGACCGCCTTCGAGTACGCCTGGACCATCAATCAGGCGACTGGCCTGACCACTTAGCGGAGTTCCCCCAGCTCTCCCGCCGTGACGGGAAAACCCGGCAGGAGGGCCCGGGTGGGGATCTGGGTTGCGGTCCAGCGTCACGGACCCTGCCAGCCGCTGAAAGTAGCCCCGTAGTTGCCAGCTCGGGGCGACAGCAGTGCCGGTACGTGCGATAATCGTCCGCATGCGTGGCCACCTCCTGGTATCGATTTCAAGTATTTTCGATCAGACACAGTCGGCGGTGGCCGATATGGTCGCCAGCCTGGACGGACAGAACATTCCCGTCTCGTTGCTGGTCGCACCGCACATCGACGGAAACTGGCACCTGGCCAAGGATCACCGGACCCTGGAGTGGCTGCTCGGGGAACAACAGTCCGGCCGGGTGATCCTCCTCAACGGTTTCGACCAGGCGGTGCAGGGGCGTCGTGCCGAATTCGCCAGCCTATCCAGCCACGAGGCCCGGCTCCGGCTCAAGGGCGCGACCCGGCAGATGGCGAAGATCGGTTTTGAACCGGAGATCTTCGCCCCGCCGCGTTGGCAACTTTCGGAGGGCACCCTCAAGGCGCTGCCCGACTTCGGCTTCAAGCTGGCTGCTTCGAACATGGGGCTGCATGACCTGGTGCGCGGCGATTTCCACCAGGCCCGCAATCTCTCTGTCGGTGAGGGTTTCGGTCAGGCTAAGTGGTGGCGCCGCAATATCATCCGGGCCGCCGGGCGGGGTGCCTCCCGCGGAAATTCCATCCGGCTGTCCGTCTCCGGGCGCAACCTCCTCAACGAGAAGGTTGCCGAGGATTTCCTCCGGGCCGCCAATGCCGCAGTCAAGGCGGGCGCCCACCCTACCGACTACTCCAGCTACCTTTAGACCCCGTGCCGGGGCCACCATGCTTATCGACGCCCCGATCTTCCGCGCCGGGGCTAACCTGGCAGGCATGAGCGAACTTCAAGACATCGAGATCACCTACAACGACGGACGCACCGGCACCTTCGGAGATCACCGGGGCAAGGTTGTCCTCGTGGTCAACACCGCCTCCAAGTGCGGCTTCACCCACCAGTATGAGGGGCTGCAGGGGCTGCAGGCGGCCTACGCCGATCGCGGGTTCACGGTCCTGGGGGTGCCCTGCAACCAGTTCGGCACCCAGGAACCGGGTAGCGACTCCGAGATCGCGGAGTTCTGTGCCACCAACTTCGCCGTGAACTTCCCGCTGTTGAGCAAGACCGAGGTCAACGGGGAGGCCGCCCACCCGCTGTACCAGAGACTCAAGCAGCAGCCGGACAGTGCCGGCGAGGACGGTGAGATCCAGTGGAACTTCGAGAAGTTCCTGATCTCCCCCAAGGGTGAGGTGCTGGGGCGCTACCGCTCCAGGACCACCCCGGCCGACCTCAGCGAGCAGATTGAAGCGAACCTGCCAGTCTAAAGAACCTCGTGCACAAAAGACTCATCCCGCCAGCAACCAAGTGGCTGCTGGCGGGATGAGTCTGTGTGTTCAGTGGGAGATCACCAGAGTGATCAAAACCCCGGGGGTTTAACGGAACATCGAATTGAACTGGTTCAGCACACCGTTACGGATCTCCGGGAAGAAGGTGTTGACCAACCAGGCAACGATACCGCCCATGGCGGTGAAGCCAGCAGCAAATCCGAAGACAGTCTCCAGGATGGAACCGCCGTCCTTGCCGTCGCGGCCATCGGTGCCATCAGCACCGTCAGCACCGTCAGTTCCATCGGTGCCATCGGTGCCATTGGTGCCGTTCTCACCCTTGACCTTGCCCAGGTTCTGGAAGGTGCCATCGGTGTAGGTCACGATCAGCTCATCCTCGGCGTTAACCGAGATGGTTGCGATGCCACGGCCATCCTGGCCGTCTTCACCGTTGGCACCATCAGCGCCGTCCTGGCCGTCTTCGCCAGCAGCACCGTCAGTTCCGACGACCTTGCCCAGATCCTTGGTGGTCTCATCGGTGTAGGTCACGATGAGGTGGCCTGCGTCATTGATCTCGAAGCCTGCGACGACCTTGCCCTCGTTCTCGCCTTCGTCGGGGTTTTCACCCGGGTTCGGTGCCTCGCCGAGGTTGAAGCCGACCTTGATCGGGTCGTGGTCGGAGGACCGGAAGGGGCTGTCATCGTGGAAGTCCACGGTGTTGTAGTGGCGGCGGGAGTACTCGAAAGCGATGGACTCATCACCGTTGATGTCCCAGACTTCAGCGTCGACAATGGTGTCCATGGCTGCCTGGTTGCCCAGTGCATGATCCAGGGATCCGATACGGCCGTCGAACTGGTAGGTTTCACCGGCGTCGTACTTGGTGACGATGTTGGAGAAGCCGTTGGCCTCCAGGGTCGCGATAGCGGTTTCCTTGGCATAGGCGTTCAGGTCTCCGAGGACGAAGACCGGCTTATCTGTCCAGTCTTCCTGGTTGCCAAGATGATCCAGCAGCGCCTGGGACTGATCGTTGCGGACATTCGGGTTGTTGGCCTGGCCATCGCCGATGTCGGCGTCGCCGCGGGTGACGGATCCCTTGGACTTGAAGTGGTTGGTGATAGCGACGAAACTCCCGGCTTCGGGGTCAGTGGCGGAGGTGAACTCCTGAGCCAGCGGCTGACGGGCCAGGCCGGTGAAGGCGGCGTCATTGAAGATGCGGGACTCGCCGACCGGGGTGACCTCAGCGGGCTGGTAGATGAAGGCGACGCGGATAACGTCCTCGTCCTGGCCGAGCACCGAGGGAGACTCGACGAACTCCCACTTGTCGGTGCCCTCTTTGGCATTCAGGGCGTCGACAAGCGCGGACAGCGACTCGTCACGATCGGCGGTGTTGCCGGATACCGATGCGGTGTTCTCGATCTCCTCGAGGCTGACCACCGAGGCATCGAGCTTATTGATCGCGTTGACGATCTTGGTCTGCTGATTTTCGAAGGCCTGCTCAGAGTAGGCGCCGCGGACATCGCAGCCACCGCTGACGGCGACAGGATCGCCGTACATGTCCTTGTATGAGGAGCAGCTTTCGTCCTTGCCCAGAGTGGTGAAGTAGTTCAGCACGTTGAAGGTCGCAATGGAGAGACCACCCTGAACGGTGTCCATGGCGCCGAGCTCAGCCGGGCGGGAATCCTCCCAGGTGATGGGGAGAGCCGTGCCTGCGGTGTTGCCGGTGACCGGGCTGGTGGGCTGGAAGGTCCAGGCATCAAAGCTGTAGTCCAGGACAACCGGGCCCTGGAAGTCCACGCCATCGCCGGTACGCAGGGACTTGATGGTCGCCGCATTATCCTGGGCGATCCACGGCAGTGGAGTCTGCTTATCGGAGTTCATGTAATTGCGGGTGCGGCCATCATCCAGGGTGATGGACGCCGCGGCCTGCTCCGCCATGAGCTGCTGCACCGGGGAGCTTGGATCAGTACTGGGGGTGTGGACGTCCGTGGCCTGCATGAACGCTTCGGTGCCGGGTGCTAGATCGATGGTGCCGTGGGTGTTGAGGGCGTAGTTGTTGGTGACTGTGTGCTCGCCGGTGGGCTGTATCAGCATGCCTTCGTAGACCTCGCGGGCCGCGGCTCCAGCAGGCAGGGTCTCGATCTCGAGTGCGGTGACCGTGCCCAGCGATTCAGCGACCTCAGTCACCAGGGAAGCAGTGATCTGGGTGGCCTCGTAGTACTCATTGGCGGTGCCGGTGACGGTCAGCGAATCACCGATCTCCGGGAAATCAGCGGCGGCGGGGTTGGTACCCAGGTAGACGAAGATGCCATCGGAGGCCGCGCCGGGAGCTTTGGGTTCAGTGCCGGTACCGGCGGTCTGCAGGTAGAAACCGTTCTTGCCGCCCTCGGGATAAGCCGCAGTGACCACACCCTCGGTGGTGACGGTCTGATTAGCCATGGGGGAGGCTGCTGCGGTGCCCTGGATCTCGGCGATGGTGATGGCTGCACCGTGTTCGCCGGGGACCTCGTTTTCGCCACCGTCGCCGGCGCCGGCAGTCTCACCCAGGGAGTTGGTGGGAGTGGGGGTGCCGACAGTGAAGTCAGCAGCGTTGTTGTCGGTGTCTACTGTGGGGTCAGTGCGCTGAATAGAGGTGGAATTGCTGGTGCTGCCGGCAGCAGCGCCCTCGAAGACTGCATTGCCGCCCCAACCGATAAGATCCACTCGGTTGCCCCCGGCATCAAGGATCTCGGCAGCTGCACCGGTGCCGCTGAAGGCAGGTTTGTTCCCACCGTCGAGATCAGGGGTGGGCAGAGCGCCGGTATCGGAGCTTCCCTTAGCCGCCTGGATCAGGAAGTGCTGGCCAGGCTCGATCGTCCCGGACAGGGTGACCGTGTCGCCCTGTGGGTTGCCGGAGCCGGAGTAGCGCACCAGAGTCCAGCCATCAATAGAGATGGCGGTGGAGTGCGGGTTATAAAGCTCGACGAAGTCGTTGGACACCACAGAACCGGAGTTGCCGCCGCCGCCGTAGACCTCGCTGATGACGACCTTGGTTCCGTCGACTGCTGCCCCTGCGGTGGGGGCGACGACCAGGCTGGCTGCGGTGGCGCCAGCGATGGCGATGGCCAGGGCACGGGCCCTGGTAAATCTCTGCTGCATGATGCTCTCTTCAGATGTCAGTGGAATGGCAAGAGGGACGGAGATGGCGCTGCGATCAATGTGAGTAGTCAACCTTGAGATGAAGCCGCCCTAGGTGAATAGGGCTTAAGGTGAAACCAATTGAGTAAATCGGGCCTCATGAAATATTTAGTAGGTATTTACCGGTTGTGCAGGGTGAGATTATGTTGCTTCCTGCGGCTTTGTGTCTGGTTGTCTGAGAGTTCACCCGTTGGTAATACCACTTCATGTGCGGGCCACGACTGTGGGTCTGCGAATTAACTTGTGGTGGCGGGAGTGCCCTTCGGCTACCCCCTAAAAGGTGTCATCAATACTTTGGCGGGGGGAAGGGCTGCGAAGATAGGTCAAATCCGCAGTGCAGGTTAGACTGACGGAGGCATATTCCGGCGAGATTTAAGGGAGCACATCGTGGCCCGTGTAGTTGTCAATGTCATGCCGAAGGCAGAGATCCTCGATCCTCAGGGGCAGGCGGTTGTCCGCGCCCTGGGACGTATCGGGGTCAGCGGAGTGAGTGATGTCCGTCAGGGCAAGCGCTTCGAGCTTGAGGTCGATGATTCCGTGAGCGAGGCCGACCTGAGCAAGGTCGCCGAAACTCTGCTGGCTAACACCGTGATCGAGGACTTTGAGGTCGTCGGGGTCGAGGTCGTCCAGTGAGCGCAAAGATCGGAGTCATCACCTTCCCGGGAACGCTTGACGATGTCGACGCCGCCCGCGCGGTGCGACTCGCCGGCGCTGAGCTTGTGAATCTCTGGCACGCCGACGCGGACCTCAAGGGCGTTGACGCTGTTGTGGTCCCCGGCGGTTTCTCCTACGGCGACTACCTGCGCTCCGGTGCGATCTCCGCGATCGCCCCGGTCATGCAGTCCGTGGTCGAGGAAGCCAAGAAGGGCATGCCCGTGCTGGGCATCTGCAATGGTTTCCAGATCCTCACCGAGGCAGGGCTGCTGCCTGGTGCGCTGACCCGCAACCAGGGTCTGCACTTCCACTGCACCGATACCTACCTCGAGGTGACGAACAACTCCACCGTGTGGACCACCGGGTATGAAGAAGGCCAGAAGATCCTGGTCCCGGCCAAGCACGGTGAAGGCCGTTTCCAGGCCTCCCAGGAGACCATCGACGAGCTTGAGGGCGAGGGCCGCGTGGTCTTCCGCTACACCGATAACTACAACGGTTCCCTCAACTCGATCGCCGGCATCACCTCCGCAAACGGCCGGGTCGTGGGCCTGATGCCGCACCCGGAGCACGCCGTGGAGACCCTGACCGGCCCGTCCACTGACGGCCTGCAGATGTTCCTGTCCGCGATCGGTGCCATCGGCGCCTCCGCGAACGTTTAAGAAGGGGAGAAATGACCGTTCATAATGACACCGTCGCCGCAGCACAAGCAGCGCCGGAGCAGGCCCAGCCCTATGTTGAACTCGGGCTGAAGGACGAAGAGTACGCACGTATCAAGGAGATTCTGGGCCGTCGCCCCACCGATGCGGAGCTGACCGTCTACTCCGTGATGTGGTCGGAGCACTGCTCCTACAAGTCCTCCAAGGTGCACCTGCGCTACTTCGGGGAGACCACCACCCCCGAGATGGCGGAGAAGATCCTGGCCGGCATCGGCGAGAACGCCGGCGTGGTCGACATCGGAGACGGCGACGCCGTCACCTTCCGGGTGGAGTCCCACAATCACCCCTCCTTTGTCGAGCCCTACCAGGGTGCGGCCACCGGCATCGGCGGCATCGTCCGCGACATCATGGCCATGGGCGCCCGCCCGATCGCCGTGATGGACCAGCTGCGCTTCGGCCCGGCCGACGCCCCGGACACCAGCCGGGTCCTGCCGGGCATCGTTCACGGCATCGGCGGCTACGGCAACTCCCTCGGCCTGCCCAACATCGGTGGCGAGACCGTCTTTGACGAGTCCTACGCCGGTAACCCCCTGGTCAACGCCCTGTGCGTGGGTACCTTGAAGGTGGAGGACCTGAAGCTGGCCTTCGCCTCCGGCACGGGCAACAAGGTGATGCTCTTCGGTTCCCGCACCGGCCTCGACGGCATCGGCGGTGTCTCCGTTCTCGGTTCCGCCTCCTTCGAGGAGGGCGAGGAGCGCAAGCTCCCGGCCGTCCAGGTCGGCGACCCCTTCGCCGAGAAGGTGCTCATCGAGTGCTGCCTCGAGCTCTACCAGGCCGGCGTGGTCGTCGGCATCCAGGACCTCGGTGGCGGTGGCCTGGCCTGTGCCACCTCCGAGCTCGCCGCCGCCGGTGACGGTGGCATGCGCGTCAACCTGGACAACGTTCCGCTGCGGGCGGAGAACATGACCGCCGCTGAGATCCTGGCCTCCGAGTCCCAGGAGCGCATGTGCGCTGTGGTGACCCCGGAGAACGTCGGGAAGTTCCAGGAGATCTGCGCCAAGTGGGAGGTGACCGTCGCCGAGATTGGTGAGGTCACCGACCAGAAGGACAGCTACCTCGTCTACCACAACGGGGAACTGGTGATCGACGCCCCGGCCTCCACCATCGATGAGGGGCCCGTCTACGAGCGCCCCTTCGCCCGTCCGGAGTGGCAGGACGCCCTGCAGGCACCGGCCGAGGTGGCCAAGCCCACCGAGCCGGCCGCTCTCAAGCAGGCGCTGCTGGACATGGTCTCTTCCCCGGCGCTGTGCTCCCGTGACTTCATCACCGAGCAGTTCGACCGCTACGTCCGCGGCAACACCGTCAAGGCGAAGTACTCCGACGCCGGTGTCCTGCGCATCAACGAGGACACCAACCGCGGTGTCGCCATCTCCGCGGACGCCTCCGGCCGTTACACCAAGCTGGACCCGCACACCGGTGTCCGCCTGGCCCTGGCCGAGGCCTACCGCAACGTCGCCGTCACCGGCGCCCGCCCGGTCGCCGTGACCAACTGCCTCAACTTCGGCTCCCCGGAGAACACCGATGTCATGTGGCAGTTCCGTGAGGCCGTGCACGGTCTGGCCGACGGTGCCAAGGAGATGGGGATCCCCGTTTCCGGCGGCAACGTCTCCTTCTACAACCAGACCGGCGATGAGCCGATCCTGCCGACCCCGGTCGTCGGCGTCCTCGGCGTCATCGAGGATGTCAACCAGGCCATCGGTCACGATCTGGGCAGCGTCGATGAGGCTGAGAAGCTGATCCTGCTGGGTACCACCCGCGATGAGTTCGGTGGCTCCATCTGGCAGCAGATCTCCGGTGGCGGTCTGCAGGGCCTGCCGCCGCAGATCGACCTGGCCGATGAGATGAAGCTGGCTGAATTCTTCATCGCCAACACCGACCTGACCGCCGCCCACGATCTCTCCGAGGGCGGCCTGGCACAGGCTGTCGTCGAGATGGCCATCCGCGCCGATCGTGGTGTGGAACTGGATCTCCCGCAGGTGAACGAGGACCAGTTCGTGGCCCTGTTCGCCGAGTCCGCCTCCCGCGTGCTGGTGGCTACCACCGCAGACAAGGTCGAGGCTGTGCTGGCCCGGGCCGCTGAGCTGGGTATCCCGGCCGCGGAGGTCGGTGTCACCACCGAGAACACCGACCTGAAGTTCGGCGAGGTGAGCATTCCGCTCGCCGAGCTGCGCGAGGCATGGCAGAACACCCTGCCCGAGCTCTTCGGTCATGCCGTGGGCGCGAACTCCGTCGTGGAGTAAGCGACACAGTCATAACGACAAGGGAGCCGGTGGAATTATCCACCGGCTCCCTTGTCGTAGTAAAAGGACGCTTATCGACGCCGCAGCTGGTCCAGCCCCGCCGGGGTCGGTGTTTCCGACCCCCAGTGTGGAGCACTGAGCTCCTTCTCCGTCCCGGTGAGGGAGAAGAGCCAGACGATCAGACCGAGGACGGGCATCGCGAGCACCACCAGGGACCAGGCCAAAGCAGGTGGCCATCTCCGGCGGCGCTTTTTCTCCAGGATCAGCACAATGAAAGCCAGAATCAGCTGGCTGAGCGGGATGAGCAGGATCAGGATCAAGACGATGTCAGCGGCAGCGGGAATCAGAATGTTGGTTCCGGTCTCCGGCGGCGGTACCTCGGCTAGAATCATGGTGCTCCTCAGACGGTGAGATAGTGGCTCTCACGCTAACATCAACTGCAGACACGGGTTTTGTGCTGCGCACATTCCCAGGGCGAGATGTCGAGGGGGAGTAGAATTTACCGGGTAATCAGTAATTCTTCCGAAGGCAGAAATCAGGAAATGGAATCCAAGCGAACATCCGCCCAAGGCGGGAGGCCGGAATTCGAGAACCGGGGTTCTGAAGCGGGCGTGGCTGAGCCTCTGGTGGAGCTGACCCACTGGGTCTATGACCGCGGACAGCGGCCCTCCACCCGTGGCTGGTTCCACTTCTTCGCGGCGATTCTCGGAGTGATCGCCGGCTCTGTGCTGGCCACCTATGCGTGGATGAGCATCGTCTGGTGGCAGGCCTTGGGCGTCACCCTCTACGCCGTGGGCGTGGTGGTGCTCTTCGGGGTGTCCGCGGCCTATCACCTCGGCCCCTGGCGTCGACGGAACACGGTGGCCTGGTGGCGCCGGGCAGACCATGCCACCATCGCGGTCTTCATTGCGGCCACCTATACCCCCTTTTGCCTGATCGCGCTGAAACCCCAGACCGCTGCCTGGATGCTGGCCATGGCGTGGGCGGGGGCACTGGGCAGTGTGATCTTGAATCTGGTGTGGATCGAACACCCCCGCTGGTTGGGAACCCTGGTGTACCTGGTCATCGGCTGGTTGATCGTTCCGCTGGTGCCACAGCTGTGGGATAACGCCGGGGCAGCGGTGTTGTGGCTGTTGCTGGCTGGCGGCATCGTCTACAGCCTCGGCGCGTTGGTCTATGCCTTCCGCTGGCCGGGACGGCATGCCCGGTGGATGGGCTATCACGAGATTTTCCATCTGGCGACGATCATCGCCGCCGTGGTGCACATGGTGGCGGTGTGGATGGTCGTGAACCAGGCCGCCGGAATAGTCTGAGCCTGACAGTCCCTCAGACCACACACGACAACGCCCGCTCATCGCACTCCCGAGATTGCTCGGGGCGTCGATAAGCGGGCGTTGTGTTGGGTGCGGGTCGTCCTAATCCACGTGACCCGGCGCAGCCGGGGAGATCAGCGGGCGCGGAGTGTACTCGGCCCGCAGTTCGCGGAGCAGGGTGGCGTGCTCGGCAAGCTGCAGATCCTCATCGGTATGCGGGACGAATTGACGGGCCGGCAGGGAGTTACCGTCGATGTCGATTCCGATATAGGAGACGGTGGCGTGGATCGCGGTCTGCAGATGCTCGCGGCCACCGCGCGGAGCGCCGGAACGGACATGGACGGACATCTGCATGGAGCGGGAATCAGTACGCATCATGCGGGCGTCCACCTCGATGAGATCACCGATGGCGATGGGGCGGTAGAAGCGGATGCCGCCGGCGTAGACCGCCACGGTGTGCTCGCCGGACCATTCCATGGTGCAGGCGGTACCGGCCTCGTCAATCCACTCCATGGCGGTGCCACCATGAACCTTGCCGCCCCAGTTGACGTCGGTGGGCTTCGCCAGGAATCGGGTGACCAAGCGGGGCGCATCGGAGGGCCCCGCATAGGTCTGCTTCTCCATCTCCGCCTCGATGGCCTTGCGCAGATCGATGCGGCTCTTGGCAGCCTCTTCCACACGGACGTGTTCCGCGGTCTCGGGGATGAAGGGTGGCACCGCCTGGGCCTTGCCGGTGGCCGTGTCCTTGGCCACGAAAATGACCAGGCAGTCGCAGGCACGGGTGAACACACCCTCACGCGGGTCAGCGGAGAACACTTCATTGACGATGTGCATCGAGGAGCGCCCCGTCATCACGATCCGTGAGCGGACCTCCACCATGTGGCCCGAGGGAATCGGACGAGTGAAATGGATATGACCGACATAAGCCGTGACGCAATAAGTAGCAGACCACTGGGTGGCGCAGGCGTAGGCGGCCTTATCGATCCATTCCAGGACGCGCCCGCCGCTGATGCCGTGGTTTCCGGTCATGAGGACATCGGTGGGGGCGGCCATGAAACGGAGGGTGATGCTCGGCGATTTCGTCATATTCGGCATTGAGGAGGGGACTTTCTTGGTGAGGTGTCTGGGTGATGGTTTTGTCCATCACCTTAGCGCGGGTGGGAAGGTGAGCCAGCGATAGTTGCCTACAGTGGAGGACATGAGAAAGAAGGTAGATCCCGCGCAGGCACGCGCTGCGGTGCTGGCTGTCCGGGAGTGGATCATCGACCCTGGCAACCACGAGAAGCCGGGGCGGACGGAACTTGCCGCGGCGGTGAGGCTCAGCGCCCGTACCCTCGAGGATCTGGCGCCGGGGCATGCCGTGGAGGTCCGAGTACCCCCGTTTGTGGCGGTGCAGTGCATTGAAGGCCCCCGTCATACGCGTGGCACGCCACCTAATGTGGTGGAGACCGACCCGCTGACCTGGCTGCGACTGGTGGTCGGAATTGAGCTTCTGGCGGAAGCCGAGGGAGTGGAATCTTCCGGCACTCGGGCGCGGGAAGTGGGGCAGTGGTTGCCGCTCATTAGTTTGCCGCGTTCCTAGCGACTAAGATCGGCAAGCGTGGTATCAATTGACCAAATCCAGGCCGCACAACTGAATCATACCGTTGATCTGGATGATCACGGTGAAACCGCTCCCCGTGAGGAATGCGGTGTATTCGGAGTTTGGGCGCCCGGTGAGGAAGTATCCAAGCTCACCTATTTCGGACTTTTCGCGCTGCAACACCGCGGCCAAGAAGCCGCAGGCATCGCAGTGGGAGACGGAGACAGTACCGTCGTGTTCAAGGACATGGGACTTGTCGCCCAGATCTTTGACGAATCCACACTCGCAGCCCTGCAAGGCGATGTGGCTATCGGGCATACGCGTTATTCCACCGCTGGCGGAACCCACTGGGAAAACGTCCAGCCAATGTTTCGCTCCGCCAAGGACGGCACCGATGTCGCCCTCGGTCATAATGGCAACCTGGTGAATTACCAGGAACTGCTGGATCTGGCTGTGGAGAAAAAACTGATCAATGACCTAGAACAAGTTTCAGACACTGCAGTGATGACCTCGCTACTGGCTGATGGAATCGGTGAGGGCACAAGTGTGCTGGATTCCGCTCGGGCGCTGCTGCCCAAGATTAAGGGCGCTTTTTGCCTGACCTTCACTGATGGTCACACCCTCTACGCCGCCCGTGATCCGGAGGGCGTCCGCCCGCTGGCACTGGGTCGGCTGGACCGGGGCTGGGTGGTCGCCTCGGAGACCTGTGCGCTCGATATCGTCGGTGCCTCCTTCGTTCGGGAAATCGAACCTGGGGAGCTCGTCGCCATCGACGAGACCGGTGTCCACAGCGAGCGTTTCGCACAGACCAATCACAAGGGCTGTGTCTTCGAGTACGTCTACCTTGCTCGACCGGACTCCAATATCCGGGGCCGCAATGTCAACGCCACCCGGCTGGAGATCGGCCGTCGCCTGGCCCGGGAGTTCCCGGCCGATGGTGATCTGGTCATCCCGGTGCCGGAATCCGGCAACCCCGCAGCTGTCGGCTATGCCCAGGAGTCCGGCATTCCCTTTGCCCAGGGCTTGGTCAAGAACGGCTACGTCGGACGTACCTTCATCCAGCCTTCGCAGACTCTGCGCCAGTTGGGTATCCGGCTCAAGCTCAACCCGCTGCGCGAGGTCATCGCCGGCAAGCGCCTGATCGTGGTTGATGATTCCATCGTCCGTGGCAACACCCAGCGCGCCCTGGTGCGCATGCTGCGGGAAGCTGGTGCCGCGGAGGTCCATGTTCGGATCGCCTCCCCGCCGGTGAAGTGGCCGTGTTTCTACGGCATCGACTTCGCCAGCCCGGGTGAGCTGATCGCCAACTCCGGCGATACCCAGGACGAAGAAGCGATAGTGAACTCGGTCTGCAGCGCCATCGGTGCAGACAGCCTGGGATTCGTCTCGATCGAGGAAATGATCGACGCCACCGAG
The DNA here is from genome assembly GCF_052266655.1 of Corynebacterium sp. A21. Taxonomy (NCBI): domain Bacteria; kingdom Bacillati; phylum Actinomycetota; class Actinomycetes; order Mycobacteriales; family Corynebacteriaceae; genus Corynebacterium; species Corynebacterium sp. A21. The sequence goes on along the minus strand of NZ_JBQPQY010000006.1, from coordinate 30,068 downwards.
CAGGCACCGGAAGAGCTGTGCTCCGCCTGCTTCGACGGCCACTACCCGCTGGGTCTGCCCACGGGCAACCCTAATGCGGAACTGGTCGCCAAGATCCAGGCCGCGGCAACCGCCCCCGAGAATAACTAGACGAGCAGGAGAACACACCACATGAGCGAGCACGAAGAATCTGCCTCTTACGCAGCCGCTGGCGTCGATATCGAGGCTGGTGACCGCGCCATCGAGCTGTTTGCCCCGCTCGCCAAGAAGGCCACCCGCCCGGAGGTTCGCGGCGGCCTCGGCGGTTTCGCCGGCCTGTTTGCCCTGGGGAAGTACAAGGAGCCGCTGCTGGCAGCCGGTTCCGATGGCGTGGGCACCAAGCTGGTCATTGCCCAGCAGATGAACAAGCACGACACCATCGGTATTGATCTGGTCGCCATGTGCGTGGATGACCTGGTGGTCTGCGGCGCGGAGCCGCTCTTCCTCCAGGACTACATCGCTGTGGGCAAGGTTGTTCCGGAGCATGTCGCCCAGATCGTTGCCGGCATCGCTGAGGGCTGCATCCAGGCCGGTGCCGCCCTGCTCGGTGGCGAGACCGCCGAGCACCCCGGAGTGATGGCCCCCGGTGACTATGATGTCTCCGCCACCGCAATTGGTGTCGTCGAGGCCGATGAGCTGCTCGGCCCGGACCGTGTCCGCTCCGGTGACGTGGTCATCGCGATGGCGTCCTCCGGTCTGCACTCCAACGGTTACTCCCTGGCCCGCCACGTCCTCCTGGAGAAGGCCCGCCTGCCGCTCGACGGCTACATGGAAGAGCTTGGCCGCACCCTCGGGGAAGAGATGCTTGAGCCGACCCGTATCTATGCGAAGGACTGCCTGGCACTGGCCGCCGAGTGCGAGGTCCACACCTTCTGCCATGTCACCGGTGGTGGCCTGGCAGGCAACATGGAACGGGTAATTCCGGAGGGCCTCGTGGCTGAGATGTCTCGCAGCACCTGGACCCCGCCGCAGATCTTCCGCACCATCCAGTCCCTGGGCAAGGTCGCCCAGGAAGAGATGGAGAAGACCTTCAACATGGGTGTCGGTATGGTTGCCGTGGTTTCGGCACAGGATCGTGACCGTGCCTTGGCTATGCTGACCGCCCGCCACATCGACTGCTGGGAGCTGGGCACCGTCCGGAACGCCCAGGAGGGCGAGACCTCAAGGGTCATCCTCGACGGCAGCCACCGCGACTACTAAATGAAGGTGTGAGGTGGCGGCGACCACGCCCTCACCTCACCCACCAGTGGTAGTTTGCGGGATGGGGCTCCCCGAGGCAGGGAAGCCCCTATTCCTGGAATGACGAACGCCCGCCGATCTCTCACCGTAGTGAGTGAATCAGCGGGCGTTCGTCATAATGCAACCCGGGTAACCGAGAAGAGAATCAGCGACTTCCCGAAGGAGCGTCGTTTACGTCGTCTTCATCCTCTTGATCCGCGTAATCCGCGTACCGATCGGCGTAGTCGTCGTACTCATCTTCAAAATCATCTGCGGGGACCTCCACATAGGAACGTTGAGGAGTTTGTTTGGCCAGCTCGCGCTGAAGCGAGTCTAGATCCATCTCGTGAGTGCTGTACTTCAACTGACGAGCAACCTTGGTCTGTTTTGCCTTCGAACGACCTCGACCCATGGCCTGACCCCCTTGGAGTAAACGGAGCTATCCAGGGAATTCGGATGCCCCATCGGCTTTTCATGTTTATGTATTCCTGTAAACAGGATAGCCGTAATAGGTGCAAATGTCCGCACCGTGCTTCTGACCTCGGGGTTTTTAGAGCTTTTGAGTGCTGAGCAACCAATAGGATGAGGGGCCATTCAGCGTTCGGGCGATAGGTTTACACAGCTCATGGTGGGGTTAAGCAAAAATCAGGCAGAACGGAAGGTCGATCCCTACCCTCACCCCATCTTAGGGGTGAGGGTAGGGGAGACTAAGGGTTAGCGTCCGCGGAGCTTGTTGATCGCCGCGCGACCGGCTTTCTCCCCTTCTTCGGTCGGCAGCGAGTCCGGATCCACCGAAGCCGCCACGGCTCCAATGTTCAGGGTGCCCGCATCCAGGGCGCTGCGCTTGATCAGCGCCAAGGCAATGGGGCCGTAATCGCAGTCATGGACCACGGTTCCCAGCCGGCCGACCTTCCGCCCCTCGAACTCAATGGACTCACCCGGGGTGGGGTCCACGGGCACGGAGCCATCGAGCTGCAGCATTACCAGCAGCCGGGGTGAGCGACCGAGATTCTCCACCCGGGCAATCGTCTCTTGGCCGCGGTAGCAGCCCTTCTCCAGGTGCACCGCACCGGCGTGGTCCTGTCGGCCGATCCAATTCGGCACCTCATGGGGGATGGACTTGTCATCCAGGTCCACCGCAAGTTCCGGCTCCCCGGCGCGCACCCGCTCCGCGGTGAAGGCCATCAGCCCGGCCAGCTTGGCGCCCTCGGCAAGGAGCTTATCGACGGCCGCGTCAAGCTCTGCCCGCGGGACCGCGAGATCGATGCGTCGGATTCCCCGCCAGTCCACCTCGCGCTGGAAGACCGGATTCAGGGACTCCGGAACCGGCAGGTCCCCACCGAGCAGCGTGAGCAGAGCGAGCTCCGGTTCATTGACCTCGACCTCGGACCAGAAGATCATCTTCCGCAGGAAATCGACCAGCGTTGCCGCCTGGGCGGCGGGCAGATCGAGGAAGAATTTTCCCTGCGAAAGAGTGATATCCATCTGATGGAGGATGCGACCCTGGATGTCCAGGTCGAGCGCCGAGGCGCTGAAGCCCTCGGGGGCGTCATCAAGTTTCTGGCTGAGTAGATTGTTGAGGAAAGTTGGGGCGTCCGGGCCCGTGACCTCGATGATTCGGCGGTGGGAGCGGTCCACGATGCCGGTGCTCCGACTCAGCTCCAATTGCTCCTTCAGCGGAGCTCCGTAGTGCCAGGGAACCCCTTCGGCATCGACCGCAGGTTCTTGGCCGGGAGCAGCTCCCGGCCGGGACAAGAGCGGAGAGGTGTATTCATTAAGGGATGACCCCACAGTTGGTGTTGCTTCGGACTGCGTAGGTGTATCAGTAGCCACAACCCAATGGTAGCGCGAGTTTTAGGGGATAATCCATGTCATGCCTCTTTCTCCCACTACGCCCATCATTCTGGTCGTGGAACCTTTTGGTGGTTCCACGCGCCGCCATAACCCTTCGCTACCCCTGGTGTACTGGGACGATGCGGCCGTTACCCGGGGCGATGGGGTGTTTGAATCCCTGCTATTGCGCGATAACCGGGCGGCGAACCTGGACCGGCACCTGCGGCGGTTCCGGGCCTCAGCGAAGTTGATGGGGCTGCCGGAACCCGATGTCGACCACTGGCGCCGCGCCACCGCCGAGGCGGTCGAGGCCTGGTACGAGAAGAATGAAAGTGACGCTAAATGCGTGTGGACGCTGACTCGCGGCCGGGAGAGCACCGGAATTCCCTCCGCCTGGATCACAGTGCGTGAGGTCGGGCAGTCCCAGTTGCGGCAGCGTAGCAAGGGGGTCTCGGTGATGACCGCAGCCCGTGGCTACTCCATCAATGAAGACCTGCCAGGAGTCTCGGCGGTGACCAGTGCGGAGCCGGCCGAAAAGAAACTGAAGGATCCCGCACCCTGGCTCACCGTCGGAGCCAAGACCCTCAACTACGCCGCCAATATGGCTGCCCTGCGATATGCCCGGGCGCATGATTTTGATGATGTGATTTACGTCGATGATGATCGGGTGCTGGAAGGTGCAACCTCGACCGTGGTGATTGTGAAGCGGGGGCATCGGCTGCGCACCCCAGTGCCCGGCGGCGATATTCTGCCGGGAACCACCCAGGCGGCGCTCTTCGAATACGCGGAAAATCACGGTTGGAAGTGCAAAGAGAAGGACCTCTGGGTCGATGATCTCTTCAGCGCCGAATCCGTGTGGTTGGTCAGCTCCGTGCGGGTCGCTGCCCGGGTCACCCGGATCGATGGCGTGAAATTACCGGCCCCGGATAATGAAGCCGAGGTGAGGGAGTTGATCACCCGGGCGTTGGCGGCCTAAAGGTTGGGCCAGTTATCAAGAGAGCGAAAGGGCGCGGGCCGTAGTGAGGGAAACCCCGGCTACGGCCCGCGCCCTTTCAATGGGGCTTTGATATGCGGTGGTTAGTGGACCTGATCAGCCAGCGATGCGCTTGAGCTGGGCGGACATCCTCGGACGGAGCTCACCATCGACCAGGCGCTCATCCACCCAACCGAGATCGTTGCTCGGCAGCAGGCCGAAGAGACGCTTGCCCGGGCCCAGTGCTGCGGGTCCGGTGGCAGTGACCATGGTGGAAGCTGCCTCCAACTCCCAGGCTCGCTCATTGACCGGCTGACCGTAGTAAATCTCGACCACGCCGGTGGAGTGGGTGCTGATGAACTCGATATCATCCTTGAGATTGATCCGCCAGAAGCCGGACTCACGCTGATCCGGGCCGATCGGCTGCCCCTCATCATCGAGCTTCCAGATACGAGACTCGAAGGAGAGGTAGTTCTCGCCGTCATGGGCGAAGATGATCTGCTGGCCGAAGGTGTACTGGCCATCGACCGCGGTATCCGCCTGGCCTTCGCCACGCCACACGCCCACCAGGGGCAGTAGTGCCAGTAGGCCGTCGTGCAGATTGGGGCCGTGGCGTAAGTTGGCGGTGTCATCGGGGATGGGTAGTTCTTCGCTCAGCGGGATATTGCGGTGGGCGGTGTTTTTAGACTGCTCCGCAGCCCGGTTCACAGCATCATTGCCGTTGATCGGGGCAGCACCTGCCGCGTTCGGCTGGCCGGCTGCGGCAGCGTCACCGGGGGTGTCCACGGGGTTGTCATCGGAGGCCGTCGTGTTCTCTTCGCTCATGCGGTCCAGCCTAGCGCCGGGGGCCTCCCCGGGTACAGCTGGGTACCGGGCTCAAATGCAGACTATCCTCGGAAGTTGTGAAGGTGTTGATGATCTCAAACCCAAATTCCACCAGCCAGAATGATGAACTCTTCCGGCAGTTGGTGCCCCTGCTGCGGGAGGTCCCAGACCTGAGCTTGCACAGCAAGTACACCCACTACGCAGGCCATGCTGAGGAAATGTGCGCTGGCTTGCGCCGCCGTGACTTTGATGTGGTGCTGGCGGTTGGTGGTGATGGCACCGTCAATGAGGTGATCAATGGTCTGTTGGGTCCCGTAGACGGTGACTATCCGGACCCCACGACTATCCCCGCGGTAGCGGTGATCCCCACCGGTTCCGCGAATGTCTTCGCCCGGGCGTTGGGATTCCCGGCAGATCCGGTGGAAGCCACCGCGCTGCTGACCGATCTCATCCGGGGAGATTATCGACGCCCAATCTGCCTCGGTACCTGGGGTACCCGCTGGTTCGCGGTCAACGCAGGTTTCGGCATCGATGCCGAGGTCATCGCCAAGGTTGACCGCGCCCGTAAGAAAGGCTTTGCCGCCAGTCCGCTGCGTTACCTCCGGGTGGCGGCCACCGCCTGGGCCAAAGCTCAGCGCACCCCGCCGCGGATCGACGTGGCAGCTATTGATTCTGATGGCCAGCGTCTGGAGCTGAAGAATGTGCCGATGATGTTGGCCTCCAACACCAACCCCTGGACCTTCCTGGGGCCGCTGCCGGTGGTGACAAACCCGCGTAACTCCTTTGATCAGGGGCTGGGGCTTTTCGGACTCACCGACCTCAGCGGCATCAAGGGCGTGGCCAGCATGGCGCACCTCATCGGTGTCGGCCACAACCGCTGGTTCAAGTCTTGGATCAAAGAGCGAACCGTCAAATTTGATGATGCGGTGGAGGTGGACCTGATCTGCCACGAGCCGCAGCGTTTCCAGTCCGATGGCGAATTTGAGGGCGAGTTCAGTTCGGTGCACCTGGCCTCGGTGGACGAAGCCATCGAGGTCTTCGCTCCGATGGAGCTCAGTACTCCGGTGCACAATTCTCCGGCGAAGGCATTCTGGGAGCTGGTTCGGTTCCGCTAATTATCTAGTACAGCCGTACTAGAGCAAGGGTGGTACTGGAACTATGGCCGCGATCTAGAGTGTCCCGAGACCGGATTCAGGTTCGGAGGGGGAACTCTCGATGGGGGAGAGGTCCTTGAGTTCCAGTGGGACATTTTGCTTCTGTGCCCGGAAGTAGATGGAGCCACCCTGGACGTAGACGGCCTGGGCCTGATCCGCCAACGGGAGTTGATGGGTGTCCAGATCCCAGCTGAACGCTGCCTGGGCGTCTTCCTCCCTGCCCGCTGGGACATCGATGAGCTGCCGGGGACTCATGTGGAACATCTGACCGTCCAAACGGAGGGAGACCAGCACACTCACCGCCTCATCGAAGCCTGCTGGGGTGCCGGTCAACTGGGCCTCGGAACGGCGGCCACCGCTGGGGGAGATGTCATAGGGGTTGGCGATATCAAGGTCGGTCATACCGAGCAGGTGCCCCAGCGCGACCCCGTCGAGGCTGACGGTCCGGGTGATCATCTCGGCGGGAGCGCCGACGACATCGCCGCTGAAGACCTGCTCCGGGGTGATCTGTAGATCGGTTGCCTCGGAGCGGGCGTTGACCATGCCGAGCCCGGGGACATCGACGTCCAGGGCATCTGCTGAAATCAGCGGTAGATCACCGGTGATCAGGGCCTGTAGGTAGGGAACGCCGCCGATGAAAATGCCTGGATTGGTCTCAAGGTTGGCATGTTCCGCCACCCGCTCTGAGATCCGGTGCTCTACTCGGGCAGCGATCAAACTGTCCGCCAGCCAGAGCAGGCCTGCCAAAATGACGAGGACGGCGACGGGGACAGCTACTTTCCGGGGAACACGCACCCCTCTATATCTACCGGATGGCGATCAACCTCATGGAATCCACGCACCGACTAACCTCGGGGGCATGAACATTGAGATGCGTGAACTGGCTGAGAATCCCGCACTGGCGGAGCAGCTGAAAGCAGTCGCCGAGGCCGCAGCCCGGGTGGATGGCGTGGCGCCACTCTCCGAACAGTTCCTCCTCGGACTAGCGGATCCCCGGCTCGGGCATCGCCACCTGCTCGCGCTTATCGACGACCAGGTGGTCGGGTTGGCGGGCCTCGACGGGGCTGTTGCCGAACTGGTGGTTTCGCCGGAGCATCGGCGTCAGGGAATCGGCTCCAAACTCTACAACGAGCTGCAGCGACAGGTGCCCGGGGTCCAGGTCTGGGCGCATGGAGACCTCCCGGGGGCTCAAGCACTGGCAGTCAAGGCCGAGCTGGCTGTGATCCGGGAATTGTTGGTGATGGGGATCGGGGAGCCCGAACTGACTGCGGCTGCAGAATACATGACACCGGAGGGCTTTTCGGTGGCGGATCTGGCGCAGTCCCGGGTGCGTCTCGGAACGGATGTGGTTGATCGAAGCTGGCTCGATGCCAATAACGATGCCTTTTCCTGGCATCCCGAGCAGGGTGGTTGGGATCTGGAGCGATTGGCACGTGCTCAGGAAGTTGACTGGTTCCGTGAGACTGATGTGCTCTTCCTGTGGGATGAGCAGGGAGATGAACCGATGTTGGCGGGGTTCCACTGGACCAAGTGGCACACCGAGGTCGATCCGGCCTTTGGTGAGGTCTATGTGGTCGGTCTGGCGAAGAACTACCGAGGCAGAGGGCTGGGAGGCACGATCCTGAGTCTTGGACTGGCACATCTGCGCCGCAGAGGGGCCGGTCGGGTGATTCTCTATGTCGAGGCCGATAATCACGCTGCGGTCAAGGTGTACCAAAACTCAGGTTTCGACATTGTTGAACGGCACAGCGTTTACTCCCCGAAGTGACTAGTGTCTCGGAAAAAGCGCGGTCAGGCCGCAAGTTTCATAAATAGTTCAGTGATATTAACTTTCTGTTCACCTTAAGGGGTGATGAGCGTTCACGTGAGACCTTTAACTTGGATTGATGTGAGCAACGGTCACGATGCATCGGAGAGCTTTGATAGAGCTTCCCGGTGGCGTGATTCTCGGCCCCACCGGGTTGTGTAGTTGCTCGGGCTTCCCTGAAAATCCTTACCGGAAAGGTTCCCCGTGATCCGTAACTTTAAGCGCACCGCTTCTCTCCTCGGTGTCGTCGCAGCTGGTTCTCTCGCACTTGTCGCTTGCTCTGAGAGCGAGACCGGCTCCGAGGGCACCGACGCAGCTGCCATCGAGGGCCTGTCCGGCACTACCGGCCAGCTGGTCTCTGAAGGTGCTTCTTCCCAGCAGAACGCCATGGACTACTTCAACATCAAGTACCAGGAAGCCGTCTCCGGCGCATCCTTGGCCTACAACGCCTCCGGCTCCGGCTCCGGCCGCACCAACTTTGTCGCCGGCCAGGTCGCCTTCGCAGGTTCCGACTCCCCGCTGTCTGACGATCAGGTCGAGCCGGCCGCTGAGCGTTGCGAGGGCAACGAAGCATGGCACCTGCCGCTGGTTATCGGCCCGGTGGCCGTCGCCTACAACCTTGAGGGTGTAGATACCCTGAACCTCTCCACCGAGACGATCGCCCAGATCTTCCTGGGTGAGATCACCAACTGGAACGATGAGGCAATCGCCGCTGAGAACGAGGGCGTCGAGCTCCCGGACCAGGATATCTCCGTCATCTACCGTTCTGATGAGTCCGGTACCTCCGATAACTTCCAGAAGTTCCTGGGCGCCAACTCTGAGGCTTGGACCACCGATGGCCAGCAGTTCCCGTCTGCTGTCGGCGCCGGCGCTAACGGCTCCAACGGTGTCGCCACCGAAACCTCCAACGTTGCCGGTGCCATCACCTACGTTGAGGCTGGTTTCGCTGACCAGTCCGGCCTGGGCGTCGCCAACATCGACTTCGGTAATGGCCCGGTTGAGCTGAACCCGGAGTCCGTCGGCGTTGCACTGGACAACCTGGAGTTCCTGGGTGAGGGCCACAACATGGTCGTCGACTCTGATGCCATGTACGCCATCGACGCTGCCGGCGCTTACCCGCTGGTTCTGACCACCTATGAGATCGTCTGCTCCGCAGGCTACGATGCTGAGACCTCCGCAATGGTCAAGGACTTCCTGACCGTCGCCCTGGAGTCTCAGGATGATGACCTGGCTGGCCTCGGCTACATCCCGGTCACCGGTGCTCACCACGAGCGTCTGGTCGCTGCTGTTGAGGCTATCCAGTAACATCCTGTTGCTAGAAGTCAGGCACTGACCTCGGGAAACCGAGGTTTAGAGCCTAGCCCCCGTTCGCTCTACGCTTTCGGGGGCTTGCCCGTGCGATAAGCTCGGGCCCGACAAACGTCATCTTCATATATGCGTTAAGGAATCTGCCTCATGGCTACCAACAAACCGACTACGGATGGGCGTGAAGAACTCGACGCCTCCAAGGTTGAAGCCCACCCAGTGGCAACTGCGACTCCGCGACCCAAACAGGCCGCCGTCGTGAAGTCCACGGGTGGAGTTCGGCGCCCCGGCGACCGAGTTTTCGAGTTCCTGTCCACTGCCGCCGCAACCCTGATCACGGTCTTCATTGCGGCCATCGGTCTGTTCTTGATCATCCGTGCGGTTCCCGCACTGATGAATAACACTGGTGGTCTATGGGGGTTCTTTACCTACACCGGTGCCTGGGACACCGCCGACACCTCGGCGATGTCTTTCGGTATCCCGAACTTCTTCGGCGTCACCGTCCTGATCTCGGTGTTCGCCCTCATCATCGCGATGCCTATCGCCCTGGGGATCGCGGTCTTCCTCTCGAACTACGCCCCGGCGAAGGCCGTCAAGCCTCTTGGCTACCTGGTGGATATGCTCGCTGCAGTGCCGTCGATCGTTTACGGTCTCTGGGGCTGGCAGGTCCTCGGCCCCGCGCTCTCCGGGCTCTACAACTGGCTTAACGGCTGGGCCGGCGGCTTCTTCCTCTTCGCCACCTACAGCAACTCGCCCTCCTTCGACACCGGCCGTAACGTCTTCACCGGTGGCGTGGTGCTTGCCGTGATGATCCTTCCTGTCATCGCCGCCACTGCCCGAGAGGTATTCGTCCAGACCCCGCGCGGCCAGGTTGAGGCTGCGTTGGCACTGGGTGCCACCCGCTGGGAAGTTGTGCGGATGACCGTGCTGCCCTTCGGACTATCTGGTTATATCTCCGGCTCCATGCTCGGCCTCGGCCGCGCGCTCGGCGAGACGATGGCCCTCTACATGGTGATCTCTCCCAGCTCGGCCTTCCGTGCCTCCCTCTTCGATGGTGGTACCACCTTCGCAACGGCCATCGCGAATGCCGCTCCTGAATTCAACGACAACCTTCGCGCTGGCGCCTACATTGCCGCCGGTCTGGTGCTGTTCCTGCTGACCTTCCTGGTTAACGGTGCTGCCCGCGCGATCGTGGCCAAGAACAGCTAGAAGGCGGACATCAAATTATGAGTAACAACATCAACACCGTCGCCCCGGACTCCAGAGCCCTGGGTAAAGAATCAGCTTTCTCCCACATCTCGAGCCGCCGTAAGTCCACCAACACCTTTGCAACCGTCCTGGTCTACCTGGCCATGGCTGTCGCCATGGTCCCGTTGATCTGGGTTCTGGCAGAGGTCTTCATCCGCGGTATCTCACCGATTCTCTCCCTTGAATGGTGGACCACTTCGCAGCGAGGTGTGCTCTACCACATGACAGGTGGTGGCGCTTACCACGCCATCATTGGTACCGTCATGCAGACTCTGATCACCTCGATCGTCTCCATCCCGCTCGGTATCTTCACCGCGATCTACCTGGTGGAATACTCCAACGGTAACCGTCTGGGCCGCATCACCACTTTCATGGTGGATATTCTTTCCGGTGTTCCCTCCATTGTTGCGGCGCTGTTCGTCTACGCACTGTGGATCACCATGTTCGGCTTTGACCGTTCCGGTCTGGCGGTGTCCTTCTCACTGATCATCCTGATGGTCCCGGTGATCATCAAGAACACCGAGGAAATGCTTCGTGTGGTCCCGGCGGACCTTCGTGAGGCCTCCTACGCGCTGGGAGTCCCGAAGTGGAAGACCATCTACAAGATCGTCCTCCCGACTGCGCTCTCCGGCATCGTCACCGGCGTCATGCTCGCCATCGCCCGAGTCATGGGCGAGTCCGCCCCGGTTCTGCTGCTGGTGGGCTCCACCCAGGCACTGAACTGGAATGTGATCACCGGCCCGCAGTCTTCGCTGCCGCTGATGATGCTCGACATGTACAAGGCCGGCACCTCTGATGCCGTCCTCGACAAGCTGTGGGGCGCTGCTCTCACCCTGGTGCTCATCATCGCGCTCCTCAACATCGGCGCGCGAATCATCTCGGCGAAATTCTCGGTCAAGCAGTAGCCTGCCGCTCAGCCCCTCGGTCAACCAGAACTTATTAGATCCACCAGGAGTGAACCTGATGTCCAAGCTCGAACTCAATGACGTTGATATCTTCTACGGCGATTTCCACGCCGTGAAGAACGTCAACCTGCAGATCCCCGCACAGTCCGTCACCGCCTTCATCGGCCCCTCCGGCTGCGGCAAGTCCACCGTGCTCCGTACCCTCAACCGCATGCACGAGGTCATCCCCGGTGCCTACGTCAAGGGAGAGATCCTGCTCGACGGCGAAGACATCTACGACCGTAACGTCGACCCGGTCTCCGTGCGCAACACCATCGGCATGGTCTTCCAGAAGGCCAACCCCTTCCCGACCATGTCCATCGAGGACAACGTCGTCGCCGGTCTGAAGCTGTCCGGTGAGAAGAACAAGAAGAAGCTCAAGGAAGTAGCCGAGCGCTCCCTGCGCGGCGCCAACCTCTGGGAAGAAGTCAAGGATCGCCTGGACAAGCCGGGCGGCGGCCTCTCCGGCGGCCAGCAGCAGCGCCTGTGCATCGCCCGCGCTATCGCGGTCGAGCCGGAGGTCCTGCTCATGGATGAGCCCTGCTCCGCTCTGGACCCGATCTCCACCCTGGCCGTGGAGGATCTGATCCACGAGCTCAAGGAAGATTTCACCATCGTGATCGTGACTCACAATATGCAGCAGGCAGCCCGCGTCTCTGAGCAGACCGCCTTCTACTCCTTGGAGGCCACCGGTATGCCGGGACACCTCGTCGAGTTCGGTTCGACCAAGAAGATCTTTGAGAACCCGGACAAGAAGGAGACCGAGGACTACATCTCCGGTCGTTTCGGATAAGTCCCTCTCAGAAGTTTCTCCCCAGGAGAAGCAGTGGCCGTGGGGGGGGGGGGGGGGGGGTGGGGGGGGGAGGGGGTGCGGTGGTCGGCGGGGGTGTGGCGTGTCTCTGTTCTAGCCGGAGGGGCGCG
>NZ_JBQPQY010000006.1:0-17812 GCF_052266655.1 Corynebacterium sp. A21 | reverse complement strand
GTTCCCTCGAGAGGTTCTCTCCGAAGGAGAGGGGGGGGCGGGGGGCAGGGGCGGTGTTTGTTCCTGGGCCCCACGGCCTTATTTTTGTACGGTCCTCCGGGGGTTCCTCAGGGACGCGCCGTTGCGGGGGAGGGGTGTGTGCGGGACGGAGGATACCTCGACGTCGAGAAGCGTCGCTGAGGCCCTGTGGGGTGAGGCTGAGCCTCGTCCCACAACCCGTTGAGCGCCCCTTCACCGCGGGCTCAGCCTTAGAACTCGCCGGGGACGTGAAAACGCAGGAACCCCGGCCAAGCGGCCGAGACCCGAATGCTACTGCGGCGGGTTATCCCGGCGGTAGAACTGACGCTCCAACTGTTTGAAACGTGCCTGAATATCGGCATCTTCCTCATCGCGTTGGCGCTTCGCCAGATACTCTTCCGGCATGAGACCAGTGGTCAGGTACACGATGCGGCCAGCGACATTCACACAGTGGTCCGCATAGCGCTCGTAGAAGCGGCTTGCCATCGCGGTATCCACCGCCTGGCGGGTGGAGTGCGGCCACTCGCGCTGGGTCAGCAAGGTCAGAAGGTGATCATTGAGATCATCGACAGCATCATCCTCCTCCGACAGCACCAGCGCGATATCGGGGTCAGGTGAGATGAGGAGATCTCGGGTTTTTTCTGCCATGTCCCTGGTCAGTCGGGCGTACTCCTCGAAATAGCCGAGCAGGGGACTGGGGATGGCGAGTTCGGGATGCCGGCGGCGGGCGGAGCTGGCGAGGTGCATGGCTAAGGCCGCCATGCGGCTGAAATCCTCGACAATGTAGATGGAGGAGATGACCTGGCGCAGATCGCGGGCTACCGGACCTTCAAGCGCGAGCAACTGAACGGCCCGCTCATCGCAGCGGACGCGGATCTCCTCCAATTCTTCGCTCATGGAAAGAGCGTTCTCGGAGGACTCAAGTGAACCACGCAGGAGCGCATCAGAGGCTTGGGACATGATGCCCTGAACCACGTCGCACATGACGATAAGGTCATGTGCGAAGGCATCGAGGTGCTCACGGTAGGCGGTACGCATGCCGCCAACTATAGGGATTTTCCTCAGAGTACGCTTGATTGTTGAGCTCGAAAATCCCGATTTCGGAGCACAACCCGAGAGCGATGCCGCCTCAAGGTGAGCATTCCCGGGCGTCATGGTGGGCGGAGTTAACCGCCGGAGTTCATCAGATCTGCGCCGACCGGAACGGTCTCATCCTCGGGGTCGTCGAGCCAGCCATCGGGGAGGGTGACCTTGGAGGGCGAACCCTGACGGCCGCGGGAACCCTCGGCATCCACGGCCATGGACTCGGAATCCGCCCAGGGGGCCATCGCCTCACGAAGTTCCGCCAGGGAACTAACCCGGGTGAGGTTGGAACGCAGTTCACCGCCCACCGGGAAGCCACGGAGATACCAGGCCATGTGCTTGCGTAGATCGCGGCAGGCGCGCTCCTCGCCGTCATGGGCTGCCAGCAGTTCCGCATGGCGATAGACGATCCGGGTGACCTCGCCCAAGGTCGGCTCGGCAGGGATCTCCTCACCGCGCAGCGCCGCCGAGAGCTCCGCGAAAAGCCACGGGCGACCCAGGCAACCGCGGCCGACCTGGACGCCGTCGCAGCCGGTCTGCTCCATCATGCGGAGCGCGTCCTCAGCGGCGAAGATATCTCCATTGCCGAGCACCGGTACCCCCGAGTCGGAGAGGTGTTCCTTCAACCGGGTGATTTCATTCCAATTCGCTTCACCGGAGTAGCGGTCGGCGGCGGTGCGGGCATGCAGGGTCACCGCTGCGGCACCTTCCTCGACGGCGATGCGGCCGGCGTCGAGGTGCGTGTGATGCTCATCGTCAATGCCGATACGAAACTTCACGGTCACCGGGACATCGCTGCCTGCGGTGGCCCGGACAGCAGCGGCGACGATATTGCCGTAGAGGCGGCGCTTATAAGGAAGCGCGGAACCGCCGCCTCGACGGGTCACCTTCGGGACCGGGCAGCCGAAGTTCATGTCGATATGATCCGCCAGGTTCTCATCGACGATCATCTTTGCGGCCTCGTAGGTGTACTTCGGGTCCGTGGTGTAGAGCTGCACACTCCGGGGGTCCTCCTCCGGGGCGAAGGACATCATGTGCAGGGTCTTCTCATTGCGCTCGACCAGGGCACGGGCGGTAATCATCTCGCAGACATAGAGACCAGCGACCGTGCCGGTCCGTTGGATCTCCTGCTCACGACACAGCGTGCGGAAGGCGACATTGGTCACCCCGGCCATCGGGGCAAGGATGACAGGGGAGTTGAGGGAAAGAGAACCGATCTTGAGAGTCACCACCCCATTGTCCTACCTCCATACCCTCTGGCCAAACCCGTTTCCAGAAGTTGGATTGTGTGCTTGGTCGGCTCTCGGCAGAATGTGCCCTCTGGCACAGTGGGAATCGGAATCCGCTAATGTTGGGAACGCAACCAAAGTACGGCACTCAGGGTATTCATCGCACTCCATGAGGAAGTGGGATCTGCCCTGGAGCAGCCGTGGAACCGAAAAACCGGACCGCTCCACCAGAGCTGAGCTGTGGCGGAGGGGTTCTTTATCAGGAGGATTACATGTCCGCGAGGATCGCCAACGCAGCACTGGCTGCAAAGGTCATGTCTGCAGATGAGGCCGCTCAGTTCGTGAACCACGGTGACAAGGTCGGCATGTCCGGCTTTACCGGTGCCGGTTACCCCAAGGCACTGCCCACCGCAATCGCCAACCGCGCAAAGAGCGCCCATGACCAGGGCGCCGAATACACCATCGACCTTTTCACTGGTGCCTCCACCGCCCCGGACTGCGATGGCGTGCTGGCAGAAGCGGACGCAATCCGTTTCCGCATGCCGTACCAGTCCGATCCGATCATGCGCGGCAAGATCAACGAGGGGAAGATGGGTTATTCCGACATCCACCTCTCCCACTCGGGACAGTACGTCGAGAACGGCTTCTTCGGCCAGATGAACGTCGCCGTCATCGAGGTCACCCGCATCACCGAAGACGGCCATCTCATTCCGTCCTCCTCCGTGGGTAACAACCTCGAGTACATGGCCGCCGCTGAGCGCATCATCCTCGAGGTCAACTCCTGGCAGTCCGCTGATCTTGAAGGCATGCACGATATCTGGACCATGCCGAAGCTGCCGAACCGCATCTCCATCCCGATCTCCAAGCCGGGCGACCGCATCGGTCAGAACTACATGGAGATCGATACCTCCAAGGTCGTCGCGATCGTCGAGACCGATGCCCCGGACCGTAACGCACCCTTCAAGCCGGTGGATGAGGTTTCCAAACAGATCGCCGCAAACTTCCTCGACTTCCTCGAGAGTGAAGTTGCTGCCGGTCGCCTGTCCTATGACGGCTACATCATGCAGTCCGGCGTGGGCAACGTCCCCAACGCCGTGATGGCAGGTCTGCTGGACTCCAAGTTCGAGAACATCACGGCCTACACCGAGGTCATCCAGGACGGCATGCTCGATCTTATCGACGCCGGGAAGATGACCGTGGCCTCGGCCACCTCCTTCGCGCTCTCCCCGGAGTACGCGGAGAAGATGAACAATGAGGCCAAGCGCTACCGCGAGTCCATCATCCTGCGCCCGCAGCAGATCTCCAACCACCCGGAGGTCATCCGCCGCGTGGGCCTGATCGCCACCAACGGTCTGATCGAAGCCGATATCTACGGCAACGTGAACTCCACCAACGTGTCCGGTTCCCGGGTCATGAACGGTATCGGCGGCTCCGGTGACTTCACCCGCAATGCCTATATCTCCTCCTTCATCACCCCCTCAGTGGCCAAGGGTGGCGCAATCTCCGCGATTGTTCCCTTCGCCTCCCACACCGACCACACCGAGCACGATGTCATGGTCATCATCTCCGAGTACGGCTATGCCGATCTGCGCGGTCTGGCTCCGCGTGAGCGCGTGGCCAAGATGATCGCGTTGGCTCACCCGGATTACCGTCCGCTGCTCGAGGAGTACTACTCCCGGGCAACCACCGGTGACAACAAGTTCATGCAGACCCCGCATGACCTGGCCACCGCCTTCGAGTTCCACACCAACCTGGCAAAGAACGGCTCCATGAAGAGCTAGTTCCGCCTCGAAGTTTCCACCCGGTTCATTGGGGGAATCTGCATCAGAAGCCCGCTGTTCCCACCCCTGGGACGTGGGCTTTTGGTGTATCTGGCCTTTAAATGGGGGCCTGGTTTCGTGCTCCGGTACCCGAGGCACTAAGCTTGGATGGCGTTGCATGCGTCATTGTGTGCAACGTGGGCCTATAGCTCAGTTGGTAGAGCTACGGACTTTTAATCCGCAGGTCCCGGGTTCGAGTCCCGGTGGGCCCACCATCAAGGTCGTTCTTCACACTGGGGATACTCCCGGTTTGAGACCTGTAGACAGCGGTCCGTCATTCGTGGCGGGCCGCTGTTTTGTACTTTGGCGGTTACTTTGGGTTGAAGAACACTCGATTGAGACCTTAAGTCCTGGTGGCGTCGGTGTTGATCCGGCTGCAGGATTAGAGGGCAGGATCAGAGGGTGCTCACCCCGACCCCACCTACCTTTTTGTCTGCAGCCGCCACAGTGAGGTGACTTCCCGCGAGCGTGCGGCATGCAAAATATCGGAGCTGTCCTTAGCCCGCCCATGGGTGGGCGTGGTGTCGAGCCGGTCAATCACCTGCAGCCCCGCCCGGTCAATGGCGTCCAGCAGCAGCTGTCGGCTGCGCAGGCCCAGCAGCTCGGCCAGATCGGAGAGGATGAGCCAGCCTTCCCCATCAGCAGTGAGGTGGTGCGGTAGCCCTTCCAGGAATTGCAACAGCATCTTGCTGCCGGGATCATAGACCGCCGCATCGAGAGTGGTCGGCGCACTGCCCGGCAACCATGGGGGGTTGCAGATAATCAACGGCGCCCTTCCTACCGGGAACATGCTGGTCAGTTGAGCCTGGGCTGCTTCGCTGATTCCCAGGCGGGCGAAGTTGTCATTTGCGCAGTCCACGGCGCGTTGGTGGAGATCTGTGCCCACCACCTTTTTCATGCCACGGTTCACGAGCACAGCGGCCAACACACCGGTGCCGGTGCCGATATCGAACGCCAGGGCCTGGTTGTTCAGCGGTGCCTGGGCCACGAGGTCAACGTACTCGTGGCGGGTGGGCAGGAACGTTCCGTAGTGCGGATGAATCTTGGCACCCAGGCTGGGAACGTCCACGCCGTTGAGGAACCACTGATAGGCGCTGAGCACCCCGGTGAGTTCCTGCAGGCTCACCACGGCGTCACCTTCCGCGAAGCCCGATTGCGGACCGTAGCCAAACTCCACCGCCGGACCAACCTGCGGAGCCCGAGGTAGCGGTAGTACGGCCGAATCTCCCGCTCCGTCGAAGGCGAGCGGCACCAGAATCAGGGACATCATCCGTGAGCGCTGTGCCCGGGCCTGGCGGATCCGGTAGAACTCATCCGCATCGCTCATGGGAGGCCGTGCAGCGGTCTTCTTGCCACCCTTGTCCAGGCGTCGGTCAATCGCGCTCAGAATCTGTTTTGCATTGTGAAAATCGCCCAGCCACAGCATTGCGGTGCCCTGGGAGGCATATTTTACTGCCTGATCCGCGGTGAGTCGGTCATCTACCGCGACTAGTTTCTTGGGTGCCGGGCGGTCATTGGTGGACCACCACCTGGCGGACTCAGTCACCCCGGCATATTCCCAGGTCAGCAGCGGAGCCTCCGCAATCGGTTCCTGAGTGATGGGACATCAACCTCGTTCGTTTGACGGTGCTCAACCTGAAAGTAGCCGCGTACGAGCAAACTGACCACGGCATTTGATTGTCAGTATCCTACACTCACCAGGCGTGATACAGCCCTGATCGGCTCTGTTCTGCCGGATGTTCTGCCGGGGGCGGGAGGTGTGGGTGCCCGCCCGAAGGCCGCGGAGCTGCTCGTTGGCGCGAGCGTCGAAAAGCTGTTTTGGGGGTGCAAAGCACCCACGCGATAGAATCCTCCTGAACCGTCTTGAGGGAGAGATGAATGAATCGCACCATGTTCAAGTCCAAAATTCACCGCGCCGCCGTCACCCATGCTGACCTGCACTATGTCGGTTCGGTGACCGTGGATCAGGATCTGCTGGATGCCGCCGATATCCTGCCGGGTGAGCTGGTGTCCATCGTTGATGTGAGCAATGGCGCCCGTCTGGAGACCTACACCATCGCCGGCGAGCGGGGCTCCGGGGTGTTGGGTATCAATGGTGCGGCAGCCCATCTCATTGATATCGGAGACATCGTCATTTTGATCACCTACGCCCAGATGAGCACCGCAGAAGCGCGCGAGTTCCAGCCTGCGGTGGTCCATGTCGACGCGGAGAACCGGATCATCGAACTGGGCACGGATCCTGCGGAGGCCCTGGGGGAGGGGCTGCAGCGCCCGCCATTCGCGCTCGCCAACCACCGATGAGCGGCCAGGTGATCAGACTGGAGGACGTCACCTTCCGCCGCGGCGGCAAAGAGATCCTCCACGGGGTCAGCTTCACCGTGGGGCGTGGCGAACATTGGGCGATGCTCGGGCCCAACGGTGCCGGCAAATCCACCCTCCTCGGTTTCTGCGGCGCCGAGAGCTTTCCGACGACCGGGACGGTCGACGTGCTCGGCCACCGCCTGGGACGGGTGGACATGCCGACGCTGCGACGTCATATCGGCCATGTCAACCCCCGGCACCGTCTGGGGTCCCCGCTGAGTGTCGTGGACGTGGTGCTGACAGGAATTACCGGGACCATCGATACCCCGATGCGCTGGGCACCGACCCCAGATGACCTGGCCCGGGCGCAGGCGCAGATCGAACTGCTCGGTCTGGGAAGTATTGCGGAAGGACGCTGGCCCACCCTCTCGCAGGGAGAGCGCGGGCGGGCCCTGATCGCCCGGGCCCTGGTCGCTGATCCGGCACTGCTGCTTCTCGACGAACCCTCCACCGGGCTCGACGTCGCAGCCCGGGAGCAACTGCTGGAAACCATCGACTCCCTCGGCAGCTCCCACCCGGAATTGACCTCAATCCTGGTGACACATCACCTGGAGGAGCTGCCGGAAAACACCACCCACGCGATGCTCATCTCGGAGGGGATGATCACCGCCGCCGGGCCCGTGGAGGAGGTGCTCAATACCTCGAATATCAGTGCGGCCTTCCACCACCCCATTGCGGTGGAGCGGCGTGAAGGGCGCTGGAGTGCCCGGGCCGCCCGGAAGTCTGGTACACGCGGCTGATCCTTTGCCTGGGAAGCAAAAATACGTCCGGCCCACTGATACTGTGGGCCGGACGTAGGGGAGTTGGAGGACTACTTGTCCGGCGTGGGGTTGTCCTCCGTGGGCTTTGATTTCTCATCGCCGATGCGATCATCGATGAGATTGCGGACCTTGTTGATCTGCTGAGCCTTATCGTGGCCGAGCTTGCTCTTGGCGAGCTGCTCCGCCTTGTCCAACAGGGAATCGGTCTGCTTTTCGTTTCCGAGGAAGGCCTTGGCTTTGTCGAGGAGGCTCATGTCGTACTGCTTTCTGGAGAAGGTGCGATGGCCGCCCTAACCTACCCGGCTCAGCGGGTTAGCGCTTGACATATTCTACCGTCACGGGCGGTGGAGTTGAGGACTTCCGTGGTGGCAGGATGCGACCACAATAAAAAATGCCCGCACCACCGGGCGGCGGAACGGGCACGGGGCCACGAAAGGTGGATCAGTTACTGCTGCTCGGGATTGCCCTCGCCGAGACGATCGTCGGCCTGATCGCGGACCTGGTTGATCTGATCGGCCTTGTCCTCGCCAAGCTTGCCCTTGGCCAGGTCCGCAGCCTTATCGAGGGCAGCATCAGAGTGCTGCTCGTTGTTGAGGGCTTCCTTGGCCTTGTCAAAGATGCTCATGCCACACCACTTTCTGGTTGATCGCTAGGTTCCCATCCACGGGCCGGTGGGACTAATCCCCAACCTAGCGATCAACTGCCTGGACCGCACTGATTTTGTGGAGTCGACTGCAAATTCTCAGGACTTAACCAGACGGCGGATAGCTTTGGTGGCCTCCGCCAGCTTTTCCTCGGCCACCGTCCCGCCCTCTTCGGCGGCATGAGTGACACAATGACCCAGGTGATCCTCTAGGAGTGCCAATGCGACATTCTCCAGGGCTGAGTTCACCGCGCTGATCTGGGTGAGGATATCGATGCAGTACTGATCCTCGTCGATCATGCGGTGGATGCCGCGGGTCTGTCCCTCAATGCGCTTGAGGCGGGCGAGGTACTTTGCCTTTTCCTGAACATAGCCGTGCTGGTGGCCGTTCTCGGTACTGGAGGTGTCGGTTGCTGCATGGGGTGCCTCAAGATCTGGGTTGAGGGTTTCGCTGGTGGAATGAGTCTGCGAAGTGCTCATGCGATCTTCCTTCCGTCTGCCGACCAAGGGCCGAGTGGTGATAACTGCAGCTCACTATACCCTAGGGAGGTATCTCCCGGTAGGGGGTTAATGGTGTTTGGAGCCCTCTGGCAGGGGAGGGGATTATTACTCCCTGAGCTGTGGTTTTGTTCTTCAGGGAACTCTGAAGTATATTTCTACACAGCCAAGTGCAACCAACCCAGGTTGGTTTGTTCCAGCGAGCTCCCATCGTCTAGGGGCCTAGGACACCGCCCTTTCACGGCGGCGACACGGGTTCGAATCCCGTTGGGAGTACGAAGATTTCGCTTCTGTGAGATCTCAATAAAAAGAATATGGCCCTGTGGCGCAGTTGGTTAGCGCGCCGCCCTGTCACGGCGGAGGTCGCGGGTTCAAGTCCCGTCAGGGTCGCCATTCGACAAGGTCCCCACAATCCATTATTGGATTGTGGGGACCTTGCTTTTTGCTGTTGGTCGGCAGATTCGGGGATATGGACTCTTTTTCAGAAGTGTTTTCCTTAATCCGATTCCAGGTGGGATGGCAGGATCCCAGGGAGTGGTCGGGCTTGGGATTACACAGCGAGGTTTGGGGTGAGGGGGCGTGGGGTCGCTCCCTGGGAATTCCTCACTGCGCGGCGCGGAGCTTGCGGTGGTTGCCCTTCGGGGGGTTTGCGGCGAACATCAACGATTATGCGCTTTAGCTGCGGATTTGCTGTTGGTGAACGGCTCTGTGTAAAGTTACATCTCGTTGCAGGGAGCAAGTCCCACAGCAATGTTTAAGGCCCTGTGGCGCAGTTGGTTAGCGCGCCGCCCTGTCACGGCGGAGGTCGCGGGTTCAAGTCCCGTCAGGGTCGCTGAGATTGTTCTCAGTGACAATTTCTGGCCAGATAGCTCAGTCGGTAGAGCGTCCGCCTGAAAAGTGGAAGGTCGCCAGTTCGATCCTGGCTCTGGCCACAGTCAACACCCTCACCTTTTGGTGAGGGTGTTTTCTTATTCCCCGGGGTGGATTCCAGGGCAGCTTATTGTTTAACCTGGGAGCTCGGAATAATTCAGTGACAGTAACGGTTAGCTTGGGCATACTGTTGAGAGACATCCAAAAACTAAGGAGCCCCACTATGTCTGACCCGAAGACCGCATTGAGCTACGACGCAGCTAACTCCCGCTACAACATCGAGGTTGACGGCCAGCCGGCTGGCTTCGCTTCTTTCACTGCTGCTGGCGAGGGCGTTCGGAATTTCAACCACACCGTCATTGACCCCGCTTTCCGCGGGCAGGGCCTGTCCTCCCCGCTGATCCGTTTCGCACTCGATGACACCCGGGAGCAGGGGCTGAAGATCATCCCCGGTTGCTCTGCGGTGGAGCATTTCCTGAACAAGAACGAGGACTACAAGGACCTCGCGGTTTAGAGGATCCCCTTCTAATCTGTTGATTCCCGGCGGGAGAAACTGCTAGGCCCGCTGGCGGAGTGGAACGTCCACGATCACGGTGAATCCGCCGTCAGCTTCAGGGTTGGCGCTAAATGATCCACCCACTGCCCGGGCCCTGGCTCCCATGCCCTGAATCCCGGAGCCACCGCCGGTTTCAGGGACCGGCAGCTCGCCCTCGGAAGCCGCCCCGTTGGCAACCTCAAGCCGAGCCACCTGGCCTGGAGTGCCGGACTCCGCAGCAACGTTCAGTGTGACCAACACCTTGCTCCCCGGGGCATGCCGCATGGCGTTGGACAGTGATTCCTGCAGGATTCGGTGGAGCACGATACCAGCAGTCTCATCTATGTCATGCAGATTGCCCTGAATGCTCCAGGTGATGTCGACCCCTGAGCGTCGGGCGTTGGTCAGCGTCGGCATGATCTGGTTGGCACCGACCGGTGCAGTAGACCCGGTTTCGGAGTCAGTACGCAATACCCCGAGCATGCTACGCACTTCATCGAGAGCCGAGCGGGCAGTATCGGCGATAGCGTCGAACTCCGCGTGGATCGCCGGGGTGACGTTCTGCAGCCGGTAGGGGGCAGACTGTGCCTGGACCACCACCATGGACATCTGGTGAGCGACCACGTCATGCAGGTCGCGGACCAGACGGGTCCGTTCCTCCGCGACGATACGCAGATCCGCCTCTTCTGCAAAGAGCTCAGCTTTCAGTGCCAGTTCCACCGTGGAGGAGGCCAGCTGCCGTCGAGAGGTACGCAACCAACGGATCAACAGAAGGAAGGCACAGAATACGGCGACCCCAACCGCCCAACCGATCCGAGAATCAGCGGAAGGGTTAAACAGCATGAGCGCCATGGACATCCCCACCACCCAGCCGATCTGGCGCAACTGACCGCGGGACAAGACCCAGATCAGCGCGAAAGTCAGCGCAAGGTGGGAGGTCACCGGCCAGCCGAGTTCAAAGCCGGCAGCCGAGCGCAGTGGGACCGCCAGCACACAGGCCACCGAGATGGCGGCCCATGCCCATTCGGGGTATCGGGGGCTGAGGATCAGCGGCAGGGTAGCCAGCGCTGAGAGCAGCGGCCAGAGAATCAACGGTGCGGCGTGGGTTTCGCCGAAGGTCGGCCAGGCCACGCTGAAGAGGATCAGGGCGAGAGCCGTGGTGAAGATGTACTCCCAGTGGGTGAGGATGAAGGTGCGCGCGCCAGGGCGCCGGTTTGTCCGCGTTCTCATGATGCTGACGCTAGGCCAACGGGTGCCGAAACGGATCCCTCTGGAGAGCCATTTTCGCTTGCCCCCAGAGGGGTAGCCCTCCAGAGGGGGCTGAAAGATCACTGTTCCGGGGGATCCCTCCGGGCATCCCGGGACCATAATTTCAAGTGCATGAGAACTTATCGACGCCCCGTTCTGCTCACCCTGGCCGGTATTTTCGCCGTTCTGCCGTTGGCTGCGGCCTCCGGGGTAGAGGCCACGGTCTCTACCCCGGAGGGGAGGGCTGTCACTGCTGCCCGCCAGCTGATCGCGCAGGGCAGTGTCCCCGCGGAATTGGAGGAGCCGCTCGGCTACTTCCCGACCCAGCAGGACGGATTCGCCTTAAAACCTGAGGGGGAGTGTTCCTCTCCGGTGCCTCTTCCGGTTTCCTTTGAGTCGGCTTGTCAGACCCACGACCTAGGCTATGACCTGCTTCGGTTCGCCGAGGCTGAGGGTGAGAAGGTCCCGCCGGGGCTAAGAGAGACGATTGATGAGCAGTTCTTCGGGCGGATCAGCGCAAACTGTGAGAGCTTTAGCTGCCACACGATGGCCACGCTCGCCGCGGTGGGGGTGCAGCTGAACACCTTGCGTCAGGGCGGTGGCGCTCCGGTGGAGGAGGACTGGCCATGGTCACGTTGATTCGCTCGGGTGCGCTCACCCTGCTCGGTGCTGTCCTGGCTTGGTCGCTGACCTGGTGGGCCTTCGACTCCGGGCCACTGTCTTCCTCCCCAGAGCTTGCGCTCACCCAGGCCTCTGAGGTGAGTGCGGTCCGCGTCTACGGCGACCACCGGGGAATCGAGGATGGGGAAGCGGCTCGTCGCACGGTCACAGAGTTGCGGACAGCTGGTGGCTTCGACCGTGAGATCCTGGTGGTCATGCTGCCGACCGGTTCCGGATGGGTTGACCCCGAACAGGTTTCGGCCCTTGAACGATGGGCCGGAGGGGACATCGCCACGGTGTCGATGCGTTACTCTGCCGCCCCCTCTGCGGTGGTCTATCTGCTCAACCCGAACCGTGCCCGGGAGTCCGCCGCAGCCCTGCTCCACGAAGTCGGACAGCACCTGGCACAGCTGCCTGAGTTAGAACGCCCCGCGCTGATTGTGCAGGGCCTGAGCCTCGGGGCTGCCGCCGGGCGTGAGAGTCTTGAAGAACTGGCACTACCGGTACCGGTGGCTGCCAGGCTCTGGCAGGGAGCCCCCGGCGGGGCAGCCCGCCCCGCACCCGTCGACCCCTGCACCGTTTCGGCGATCAATGCCGATGACCCGGTGGCCGCATTGAACCCGGGACTGCTGTGGGACAGGGGAGCAGGGGCCGTCGAGACGCTGTGGGCACTGCCTGGATCTGATTCCCGGGAGCCGGGCAGCGGGCACCGCTACCTGCCGGTGCTCCCACCCGCAGGATGTGTCGCCGTCGTGGATAGACTGGGTGTATGACAGTGACAGTCCTCATCGCTGATGATCAGGCTATGGTGCGCCAGGGTTTTGCGGCGTTGCTCGATGCACAACCCGATATTTCGGTGGTCGGAGACGCCGCAGACGGCGAGGAAGCGGTCCGGGAGGTTAATCGGCTGCACCCCGATGTGGTGTTCATGGACGTACGCATGCCCCACCTCAACGGACTGGAGGCCGCCGTGCAGATTCTGGATGGAAAGCTCTCGCCGGCACCGAGCATCGTCATGCTCACCACCTTCGACCTCGATGACTACGTCTATGAGGCGCTGCGGGTGGGTTGTTCGGGCTTTCTGCTCAAGGATGCCCCAGCGAAGGAACTGATCCGGGCGGTACATGTGGTCGCTGCCGGGGATGCACTGCTCGCACCCACCGTCACCCGGCGGTTGATCTCCGAAGTGGTCATCCGGAAAGCCCGTCCCCGCCATGCACCGAAAATTCTCGAAACGCTCACTCCCCGGGAACGGGAGGTCCTGGAGCAGATCGCCACCGGGAGGTCCAACGCGGAGATCGCGGATGCGCTCTTCGTAGCGGAGGAGACGGTGAAAACTCATGTGGGGCGGGTGCTGCAGAAGCTTTCCCTGCGAGACCGCGCCCAGGTGGTTGTCTTCGCCTACGAGAACGGGGTGGTCTGAACCGGGCCTATAACGTTGAAATCCCCATCCGGCAGCCTTGCTGGCTGGTATGGACGGGGGCGTCGAAAAGCACGGTCATCAGGGGTGTGCGGACTTAAATATTGTAATAGTCAGGGTCGACGAGCTTGATCTTCTCGTCCTTCCCCCGCGGGCGGTTCTTGGCGGGGATACCAGTGGCGATGTGGTCCGTGGGGACGTTCTTGGTCACCACCGCGTTTGCCCCGATTGCGGAACCTGCGCCGATGGTGATCGGGCCGAGGACCTTCGCCCCGGCGCCGACGGTGACATTGTCCTCGAGGGTCGGGTGTCGCTTGGTCTGGGTCAGCACCTGACCTCCCAGGGTCACGCCGTGATAGAGCATGACACCTTCACCGATCTCGGTGGTCTCACCGATGACGATGCCCATCCCGTGATCAATGAAGAATCGGCGGCCAATGGTCGCGCCGGGATGAATTTCAATGCCGGTGAGGAAGCGGGTGCCCTGGGCGAGGATACGTGCCGGCCCCTTCAGGCCGCGGAGCCAGAGCCGGTGGGCGACGCGGTGCGCCCAGATGGCGTGTAGCCCGGAGTAGACGATGGCATTCTCAACGTCACCGCGTGCAGCAGGATCATGCTCCCTGGCGTTGGCAAGATCTTCACGGATGGTCTTCAACACGCTGTACATGACAGGGGAGTTTAGCAGTGGGCACCTCTTCCCGTGGGCCCCTGAGAACAATTAGATTCAGACCCTGTCTTCCCGGCGCTTAACGACGCCGCACCGAACCCGGTACGACAAACGCCCGCCGCACTGGCACAGGGCCAGTGCAACGGGCGTTGCGATGCCGGAGAGGGCTTCCCCAGCGGGATGGAAATTAGTCGCGGATGTCCTCGTAGAGAACAGTGGAGACATAACGCTCGCCGAAGTCGGCGATGACGGTGACGATGGTCTTGCCTTCGTTCTCCGGCAGCTTGGCCAGCTCGAGGGCAGCCTTGACGTTGGCACCGGAGGAGATACCACCCAGGATGCCGTCCTTGACACCCAGCTCACGAGCGACAGCGATGGCATCCTCGTTGGAGACCAGCAATACGTCGTCGAGGATCTTGCGGTCCAGGACCTCCGGGATGAAGTTGGCGCCCAGACCCTGGATCTTGTGCGGGCCAGCCTTGCCGGAGGTCAGCAGCGGGGAAGCCTCGGGCTCGACGGCGTAGATCTTGACGTCCGGCTTGCGCTCCTTGAGGACCTGGCCGACACCGGTGACGGTGCCGCCGGTGCCTACACCTGCAACGAAAATATCGATGTTGCCCTCGGTGTCCGCCCAGATTTCCTCGGCGGTAGTGGCGCGGTGGATGGCCGGGTTGGCCTCGTTCTCGAACTGGCGAGCCAGGATGGCGCCTTCGCGCTCGGCGATGATCTCATCAGCCTTGTCCTTGGCGCCCTGCATACCGGCGGCACCCGGAGTGAGGACGATCTCGGCACCATAAGCGCGGAGCATGACACGGCGCTCGTTGGACATGGTCTCCGGCATGGTCAGCACGACCTTGTAGCCGCGGGCAGCGCCGACGAGGGCCAAGGCGATACCGGTGTTCCCGGAGGTTGCCTCGACGATGGTGCCGCCCGGCTTCAGAGCGCCAGACTCTTCAGCGGCATTGATGATGGCCAGGCCGATGCGGTCCTTCACGCTGTTCGCAGGGTTGAAGGATTCAACCTTGACCAGAATCTCAGCCTTGAGGCCTTCGGTGATCTTGTTCAAGCGAACGAGCGGGGTGTGGCCGATGGTTTCGGTGATGTTGCCGTAGATCTTGCCCATCTTCGGTGGTGCTCCTTAGTTTCCGGGGTGAACTCTCAAACAGAAATCGTTCTGGGCCGCCATTTCCTCAGTCAGGGCCGGAGAGTTCCGACGCGGGACGAACAAGCGGTGTGACCCATCACAGCCATAATACACAAAATAAATAGACAGCACGGTATGATTATGGCAGACCGATTGGATTGTCATGATTTCGCGGGCGATGGCCGGTAAGTGTGGTCTGCCTGGTTCGCGGGTGGGGAGGCGTGGAATCGTTTGCGCTCTCGGACGGGCTCCGGGCGCTATTTGTAATGTCCCTAACATCTGAACCTGTCAAAATCCTGGGAAGAGTGTGGGTTACCCTTGTCATATGTGCCGGTGGGGGCCGCTACCCCCACTATTGGTGTATCTAACAACTAATAAGTTCTTCGATGACCGGTGGTACTCGAGTTTCTATTACCCCCGTTGACGCTATATACTTCACACTTGTTAGTGATTTCAGCTCCCAATGGGGTGTAGCAGTGGTTACACCTGGAAGGGTGTATCGCAGGATGGTAACGGTGGATTCGCAGCGTATGAATGAAGATGAAGAAGCTATCCGGGTGGCATTGACCTCGTTGAAGACCGCGACGGGAATTCCAGTGACGATGTACGCCAGCCTGCTGGCCGATAATCGCCTCCAGATCACCCAATGGGTGGGTCTTCGAACTCCGGCACTTCACAACCTGATTATTGAGCCAGGAGTCGGGGTTGGGGGGCGCGTGGTCTCCACTCGACGCCCCGTCGGTGTCAGTGATTACACCCGCGCGAGCGTGATCAGTCATGAATATGACCGGGCGATACAGGATGAAGGTCTGCACTCGATCGTTGCAGTGCCGGTGATCGTCCAGCGTGAGATTCGTGGTGTCCTCTATGTCGGCGTCCACTCCCCGGTCCGGCTGGGGGATAAGGTCATTGAGGAAGTCACCATGACCGCCCGCTCCCTGGAACAGGATCTGGCCGTCAACTCCGCACTCCGTCGCTCTGAGGGCGGCCGGGCCGGCGTGGGCAAGCAGGGCCGTGTGATGAATGGCGCGGAGTGGGAGCAGGTTCGTTCCACCCACTCCAAGCTCCGCATGCTTGCCAACCGGGTTGATGATGAGTCTCTACGTAAGGAACTCGAGGTCCTCTGTGACCAGATGGTCAGCCCGGTCCGGGTTAAGCAGTCGACGAAGCTCTCCGCCCGTGAACTCGACGTGCTCTCCTGTGTCGCCCTGGGGCACACCAACGTCGAGGCTGCTGAGGAAATGGGTATCGGAGCGGAGACCGTCAAGAGCTATTTGCGCTCGGTGATGCGCAAACTTGGTGCACACACCCGCTATGAAGCAGTCAATGCAGCCCGCCGTATCGGCGCTTTGCCCTGACCTGCAGCTTCAATTGAGGACGGCCCGGAATTTTCCGGGCCGTCCTTCATTATTCTCGGGCTCGCCCGAGTTGGCGCTAAAACCGCTACGCTGAGGAACCGTGAAGGAATCTTTTCTCGTAAAAGGCGGAGCCCGACTACAGGGCTCGGTGAAGGTAGACGGTGCCAAGAACAGCGTTCTCAAACTCATGGCCGCGGCATTGCTGGCAGAGGGGACGACCACTCTGACCAACTGTCCCGAGATTCTCGACGTCCCGTTGATGCAGAAGGTGCTCGAGGGACTCGGCTGTGAGGTGGAGCTGGAAGGCCCCGTCGTGAGCATAACCACGCCCGCGATAATCAAGAGCGATGCCGATTTCGATGCGGTCCGTCAGTTTCGGGCTTCGGTCTGCGTGCTCGGACCGCTGACTGCGCGTTGCGGTAGGGCAGTGGTGGCGCTCCCGGGTGGTGACGCCATCGGCTCCCGCCCGTTGGACATGCATCAATCTGGCCTGGAGAAGCTCGGAGCCCGCACCCGGATCCAGCACGGCGCTGTCGTTGCCGAGGCGGATGAGCTCATCGGCGCCAATATCTCTCTGGACTTCCCCTCGGTCGGAGCCACCGAGAACATTCTCACCGCTGCGGTGCTGGCAAAGGGGACAACTGTCCTGGACAATGCCGCCCGTGAGCCCGAGATCATCGATCTCTGCAACATGCTGAACTCCATGGGTGCTCAGGTGGAGGGTGCTGGAACCAGCACCATCACCATCCAGGGTGTGGAGAAACTCCACCCCACCGAACATGAGGTCATCGGTGACCGCATAGTCGCCGGCACCTGGGCTTACGCTGCTGCCATAACTCAGGGTGACATTACCGTCGGTGGAATCTCGCCTACCTATCTGCACCTCGCACTTGAGAAGCTGAAGATCGCCGGCGCTGAAGTGGAGACCTTTGCCACCGGATTCCGGGTAAGGATGGATCGACGCCCGCAGGCGGTGGACTATCAGACCCTGCCATTCCCGGGTTTCCCCACAGATCTGCAGCCCATGGCAATCGGTATTGCCGCGATTGCTGAAGGCACGAGCGTGATTACCGAGAATGTCTTCGAATCTCGATTCCGCTTCGTTGATGAAATGCTGCGACTCGGTGCCGATGCCACCATCGATGGCCACCATGTGGTTATCCGGGGAATCGAGCAGCTTTCTTCTACTTCAGTATGGAGCTCCGATATTCGTGCCGGTGCTGGCTTGGTCCTCGCAGCATTGGTTGCCGATGATGAGACCGAGGTTCACGATGTCTTCCATATTGACCGTGGCTACCCGCGTTTCGTGGAGAACCTCCGGGCGCTCGGCGCAGATATCCAGCGAGTCACCCATTAACTAGCTACTTTCTGCCGTTTTCCAGGGTTCCAGACTTGAAGGTTTCTGGCTCTGCTGTTGTTTTAGTGCGTTGAGCTGGGGTTTTGGTGTTTAGGTGGGTGGGTGTGTAACTTTATGTGAGTCAGCGAGACCGACAACGC
>NZ_JBQPQY010000005.1:0-161147 GCF_052266655.1 Corynebacterium sp. A21 | reverse complement strand
CCAATAGACCAGCTTGGAAGGCTGAGGTATTAGCCACTATACGACATTCCCACTCCACCAGATCCGGATTAAACGGCTGTGGTGTGCGTTGTGCAGTTTAGCCCAAGTTCAGCGAAAAATGGAAATCACCCAGCTGGGCCCCACTGACCCCCGGTGTTATTCCGCGGCTGCGAACGCTACCCAGACCCGGGAACGCTACGACCGGACCCGGAACTTTTCCGCCACCTGTAGCGTTGGCCCTATAGCAACCCGCATTGTTTCGACTCACCCTCGGCGCATGCACCATCGGCAACGGAGCGATTGACTCGTGGAACTTCTTCTCATCCTGATACTGGGCGGCGCCGCCGCCGTCTACTTCATGAACCGCAACAATAAGAAGCGGAAGGAGCTGGAGGAGGCCAATGCATTGGAGGATGCGCGCGCAGACGCGCGTCGCTGGATCGAACGCCTCGGTTCCCAGGTACTGACCATCGCCGGCAATGACACCGCCTCCACCCAGGCCATTGCCGATGCGTCCGAGCGCTACAACGCCGCAGCCTCCCAGATCTCCACCGCGAACACGACCAAACAGGCCAAGCTGGCCCGCGAGTCCGCGCTTGAGGGGCTGCACTACATGAACGCCGCCCGTGAGATCATGGGCATGACTACTGGTCCGGAGCTGCCGCTCCTGGAGGGCCAGCGCAACGCTGGCACGGTCACTGAGCGTCGCCAGATCGAGCACGAGGGTCAGACCCTGACGGCCTCCCCGGTGGCCTCCGATGAAACCCCGAACTACTACCCCGGCGGCAATGTCGCCGGCCGGCCGGTACCTGCCGGCTGGTACTCCTCCCCGTGGTGGGCCAGTGCACTGGCCTCCGGCATGTGGACCGCCAGCTCCATGATGATGTTCTCCATGATGTTTACCGGCATGGCTGGGGTGCCCTACGGTGGCGAGGAATTCGCCAGCGGCGCCGGCGAAGGCACTGATGAGGGCATGGATGCCGGCGAAGGTGGCGAAGACATGGGCGGCGCTGAAGATACGGGCGGCGACATGGGCGGTGGCGACGACGGCGGACTCTTCGGCGGATTCGGTGACTTCGACTTCGACTTCTAGCTCCTGAGGCGTTAATCCCCCGCAGGGCCGCACCTGACCGGCACCGTGGGACCTGATTCGAACGGGTCCCCCGGTGCCGGTTTTTCGTTCCCATTCCCCTCTCGCCACCGCTATCGTCATGAAGTAACTCTCATCTCGGACTCACCGGAGTTTAATTTCCAGGACGCATCATATGAGGTACCAATGAAGATGCCCCACACCAGAAAGAAGTTCCCCTGCCGATGATTTCTCCCTGCGATGACTGAGCCCCGTCCGAACAAAACTGATCCGGCGCCCGTATGGAGCAGGCCTGGTTCGGGCGTGTTCGGCCATGGTCTCGGAATTTTCTTCGCAATTCTGCTGGTCACGGCCCTGGCTATGGCCGCCACCTACCTGGTGGTCCGGGAAACGCTGCTGCAGCAAGTCGCCGAACAGGCCAACATTGCGGTTGAGAATGAGATCGAGCAATTTGTCACCTTCAGCGAAGAGGCCACTGATCCGCAGACCGGGAACTCCTTCGGTGCCAGCACCCGGCTCCTGGATGTCTACCTCGCCACCAGAATCCCCGAACCAGATGAAGCACTCGCGGGGTTGGTCGATGATCGGGTCATCCAGATGAACCGTGGTGATTCCACCCGCCGCCTTGAGCCGGATTCCTCCCTGGTGTTGGAAATTTCCAACTCCGCGGCTGCCGCCGGAGTCATCGAGCCGCCCGCTGGTGAGAAAGGCGCCAGCATCCACTGGGGCAAAGTGCATCTGAGCAGCGCTAAGGACCCCCGCCCGGCGGCATTCGTGGTGGTCCACCACACCGATGCCGACCATGCGGACCTGGCGGCGACCTCGGCGGTACTGCGCAGTACCGCAGTGACCGCCTTCGGTGGTGCTGCAGTGCTGGCGCTGATCCTGTCGCTGGTGTTGGGATGGCAGCATCGACGGCGCGCAATGTCGGGTACCGAGGCACCCAGCCCGGCCATCGTGGACGTCGATAAGCCCTCCCCCGAGGTGAACGATCCGAATGTCACCCATCGGGCCACGCTCAGGCACACCGGGGAAGAGATGCGGGCACCGCTGCAGTACCTCAATGCTGCGGCCGCGCAGCAACCCACGCTGGCCCCGCATGTCCGCCAACTCCAGCAGGTATCGGAGTCACTGGGAGCCCTTTCGCAGTTATTGCAGCCTGGCACCGTCGGCGAGGATCTCCCGATAGATTCCGGGGAGCTGACCTGGCAGCTGGTGCAGCGGCTCCGGCAGGACAGCGGCCTCGCGGTGCGACTGGCCTCCACCGCCACCGGTCAGGAAGTCTCGGTGAACCCGGAGCAGCTGCGAATTGCCCTGGGTGAGGCGATTCAGGCTTTCTCCCCGGGGTCCCTGGGCTCGACGGAAGGAATCGAGTTCGGCACCACTTTCCGGGGTGACGGGAGCTCACGAGCGTTGAGCCTATGGGTGCGCGACCGGGGTGAATCCGCCCGCCCGGCGGCTCCCACCCCAGTTATTTCCCCGCTGATTCATGCGGTCGCCGCCCACCACGGTGGCCGGGCATGGGTGGAGTCCGTCGCCGGTCTGGGGGCCCTGATCGGCATTGATCTCCCGCTCTCCGGCCCCCTCCCCCAGCGCTGACCGCAGCAGGGCAACAGAGAAGGCCCAGGCGATTCCTCTGAGGGGAACCACCCGGGCGTCGGGGAATGTCGGCGGAGAAAATGAAAACTAAGTTCTCGTGCTAGTTTTCCGGCAGGGCCGGGGCGATACCGGTGCGCTCATAGTCGGCGAGAATATCGATACGTCGCTGGTGGCGCTCCTCGCGGGACCATTCCTGATCGAGGAAGGCATCAACGATGGCAAGTGCCTCAGCCTCGGAGTGCATGCGGCCACCAATGCCGATCAACTGGGCATTATTGTGCTCGCGGGCCAGGCGGGCGGTCTCCGGGGACCAGGCCAGGGCGCAGCGGGCACCCTTGACCTTGTTCGCGGCGATCTGCTCGCCGTTGCCCGAACCACCCAAGACGATTCCAAGGGAACCCGGGTCGTTGACGGTACGGGTGGCTGCCTCAATACAGAAGGCGGGGTAATCGTCGAGGGCATCATAGACGTGGGCACCACAGTCAATGACCTCGTGGCCCTGATTCTTCAGGTGTTCAGCAATGATGTTCTTCGTTTCGAATCCGGCATGATCGGCTCCAAGGTATACGCGCATGGCTAGCAGTCTACTGTCAGGCGTTTTCACGTGCGCGCGCGAGTTCCCAACGCAGCTGCCCCTCTGAGGGCGACTGCACCGGAATGAAGGCGGCTTCGCGGAAACGACGGGACGCCGGAGAGGATTTTGCATAGCCGGCGCCACCGGCGACACGTACCTCGATATTGGCGGCGGCGACAGCTACCTCGGCGGCTTCGAGCCGCAGTTCCAGCAGTTCCACCGGGCTGACCTGGCTTTTTCCGATTCGGGAAATGATCTCCTCTTGGCGGCTGATCACCTCTGCAACTCGGGCGGCCACCTGCTGGTGGTCCGCACTGAAGCACTCGTTGACCCCCGTGAGTCGCTTGGCAGCGGCGGCTACCGCGGCCTCCGCAACACCGATGCACTCGGCGGTCTGCAGCACCACGAACGTCGGGCGCACGGTCCTGATGAAATTGTTGAAATCCTCGGTGAGCACCTGCTCATCCGGAAGGAAGACACTGTCAAAACCCACCCAGGCGGAAGCGGTGGCATTGAGCCCCAACAGGCCGAATGGATTGCCGAATTCCACGCCGGCGTGGCCAGCCTCGAAAGCGAAGAGGAAACGATCACCGTCCGCGGACTTGGCCGCGGTGACCACGATTGCGTCCTCATAGAGATTGGAGGCCCAGTTCAGCTTGCCATTGATCAGCCAACCACCCTCGACCCGGGAGGCCGCAAGGTCGATTTCACCGCAGCCAGCGGCTTCTTTGAAAGCCCCGGCCATTCCGGTGACTCCCGGACGCTGGCCGGAACGCAACTGCGCGGCCAGACCCAGGGAGTATTCAGTACCGGCCTGCACCAGGTACTCCAACGTCATCCGGTCAGCCCAGAGCGTGAAACCGGCAGAGAGATCCTCTGCGGACACCTCACGGACCACCCGAGCCATGTCCAGCAGTTTCCCACTCTCGTTGGTCGGGGCCCCCAGGCTGAGCAGCTCGGCGTCGCCGAGCAAATTCAGCACATAGCGGGCATCCCTCTCCCCCTTGTCCACCGGCTTCGCATTTGCGGCGATCTCCGCGCGCAAGACGGCCGGAAGAATGAGGGGTTCAGTGGTGGTCACAAGCTGGGTCACGGTGGTCATACGCTTTCCGGATGAGATTGGTTGGAGGTGAAAAGGGTGTTTTTAGACCAGCTTGGAGGTCAGCTTGGCCGGGCGGGTGTAGGTATTGACCACCGGGGACCACTCAACGGCGTCCTTCTGGATCTGGTCCAGGGTCTCGCGGTCGGCGTCACCTTCGAGGTCGATGCTGACCTCAACGTCGGAGACGCCGGGGCGCTTGTGCTCGCCCAGGTCGCCGGTACCCCAGGTCGGGGAGACATCAATGTCGGAGACGATGTCGATGTCAATCTTGGTCAGGGTCACACCACGGTGGGTGGCGATGGCCTGGATACCCACGGAGATGCAGGCGGCGAGAGCGGCCTGGGCGACCTCGGTCGGGTTGGCGGCGGAGTTGTCACCGAGCAGTGCCGGCGGCTCGGACACCAGAATCGCGGGCAGATCGCGGACCTGGGTGATGTTGCGGAACATGCCGTCAGCCTCGGTGTGGGTGCGGATCTTCTTGCGACCGCCCTCCGGGTTGTCGATGTTCTTCTGCGCCAGTGCCTTCAGAGCATCAGCGTCGATCGGGGCCAGGGCCTCGCCGTCATTGTGGTTCGGGGTCAGATCAGACATGAAATCTCCTTCAAGTGTTTAGCTTACGGAGCCGACGCTAGCATATTTTTATTCAGAGATGAACCGCATTGTCTATAAAATGAATATTATCCCAGGCCAGAGAGTCTGCATGTAAATACCTGCACATATAACCCCACTGACCCACCCAGTGGACGAGCCATGAGGGAAATAGCTATAGTTCCCAGACAGCTTCAAAGACCGAGCGGTCTGTGATTTCCCACAGCACGTCTTCTCAGCCTGGAACGAGGAATTCCACCAACCATGCCCCAGCTCTCCCGACGGACCTTCTTGCGTGCTACCTCCGCCACCGCCTTGGGTTCCCTCATGCTCGGGATGGGAGCCTGTTCCACCGGGGACCGCGAAACCTTGTCGAACAACGAAGATGCCCCGCTGAGTATCGGCTACGTCCCGATCGCCTGTGCCTCCCCGCTGCTCATCGCCGAGGCTGCTGGAGTATTTGAGCGGCATGGCCTCAACGTGGCGCTCAAGAAATACGCCGGCTGGTCGGACCTGTGGAGCGCCTATTCCACCGGAGAGCTCAATATCGCGCACATGCTCTCCCCCATGCCGGTGGCCATTGATTCCGGTGTCACCAACGGCAAAAGGCCCACCGAGCTGAGCTTCACCCAGAACACCAACGGCCAGGCCATCACGCTGGCCGCCGAGCACCACCCCCGCGTGCAATCAGCCGCCGACATGACCGGCATGGTGCTGGGTATCCCCTTCGAATACTCGGTTCACGCTCTGCTGCTGCGGGACTATCTGGTCGCCGGTGGGGTGGATCCGGTGGCTGATGTGGAGTTGCGCCTGCTGCGCCCGGCGGACATGGTGGCCCAGCTCGAGGTCGGCGGGATCGATGGTTTCATCGGCCCGGAACCCTTCAACCAACGCGCCCTGCAGTCCGGGTCCGGCCGGATTTTCCTGCCCACCAGGCAGCTCTGGGACAAACATCCCTGTTGTGCCGTGGCGATGGCCAAGGACTGGCGCAGCGGCCATCCCGATACGGCAGATCAGCTGCTCAGGGCGCTCCACGAGGCTGCAGGCATTGTCAATGATCCAGCCCGACGCGAGGACTCCGCCCAGCTGCTGTCCCAGGAGAAGTACCTCAATCAGCCGGTCGGACTCCTCTCACCGGCGCTGGCGGGACACTACCGGAATTGGGAGGACGAGGAGGTCACAGATCCGGAGATGATGTCCTTCGGTGATCCCACTGACCCGACCGCCATCATCTGGATGGCCGCGCAGATCGCGCGCTGGGATCTCAGCAGCGGCACGAGCCTTCCGCTTGACGACGCCGCGATCATCGCGGCCGCCGCCTCGGTGCTGCCCGCAGGTTCCCCGGTCACCGGCCGTCCGGTGCAGATCAACGGGCAGGTCTTTGACCCCACCCACCCGACCCGCAACTACTCGCTATAACTACCCAAGGAACTGACGTAGAAGTGAAGTCAACCCCCAAGCCCCGTAATGCGGTCATCTTAGGTGTGGTGCTGCTCGCCGCCTTCCTTGGCCTGTGGCAGTTGGCCGCCAGTGCTGGCTGGCTCAGCGACCTCGCCCCCACCCCGACGCGTACCGGCGCCCGCGCCGTCGAGCTGCTCTCCGATCCCTTCTACCGGGACGGCCCCGCCAGCGTCGGTATCTTCTGGCACCTGCTCACCAGCCTCAAGCGGGTGATCCTCGGCTTTCTCATCGCCACAGTGATCGCAGTGCCGCTGGGCTTTATCCTCGGCCGATCCACCACCCTGCGGTGGGCGGTGGATCCGATGGTCCAGATTCTGCGCCCGGTCTCCCCACTGGCCTGGCTGCCGCTGGGCCTGGCGCTGCTGCGCGATGCCGAAAACACCGCCATCTTCGTCATCGTCCTCTCCGCGTTGTGGCCCACCCTGGTCAACACCATTGATGCAGTGCGCACTATCCACCCCACTTATCTGGATTTGACCGCCACACTCGGCACCTCCTGGTGGTCGAAAGTGGTCTACGTGATGTTCCCCTCGGCGCTGCCCGGGATCATCACCGGTCTGCGCCTGTCGTTGTCCACCTCCTGGCTGGTGATCATCGCCGCGGAGATGCTCGTCGGTGGCCAGGGCATCGGCTTTTTCGTGTGGAACATGTGGAACCGCCTCGACATTGATGCCATCGTCGTCGCCATCGTGATCATCGGCCTGACCGGCCTGGTCCTTGACCATCTCATCGCCGCACTTCAGAAGGTTGTCCGTTATGACTAATCCCCATGTCTCCCTCAACGAGATCACCAAGTCCTATGGCTCAACCACGATCATCGCGCCGACCTCGATCACCATCGGGGAGGGAGAGTTCGTCGCCATCCTCGGCCCTTCTGGCTGCGGCAAGTCGACGATCCTCTCCATGATCGCGGGCCTGAACTTCCCCACCTCCGGCACCGTGACGGCTGGTGGCCAACAGGTCACCGGGCCGGGAGCGGATCGTGGCCTGGTATTCCAGAACCATGCGCTGCTGCCGTGGATGACCGCCCGCGGCAATATCGAATTCGGCCTGCGCTCGGCCCACCCGGATTTTTCCAGAGCTAAGCGCTCGGAGATTGCCTCGGAGTGGCTCGCGAAGGTCAATCTCTCCCACGCCGCCGAGCGGCGTCCCGCCCGGCTCTCCGGCGGAATGCAACAGCGAGTGGGACTGGCCCGCGCCTTCGCCATCGACCCCGCAATCTTGCTCCTTGATGAGCCTTTCGGAGCCCTGGACGCGCTGACCCGTCGCCAACTGCAGCTCCAGCTGTTGCAGGTCTGGGAGGCCTCACGTCGAACCGTTGTCATGATCACCCACGATGTGGATGAAGCGATTCTGCTCTCCGACCGCGTGCTGGTGATGGCCCCCTCCCCGAATTCCACCATCATCGCCGATATCACGGTCGACCTGCCTCGCCCGCGTATGGATGATGCCGATGACAGCCAGGATGAACGGAAGGCGGAATTGCGCCACCAGTTATTGGGATTGTTGCAGCACTAGCGGTCCGAAATCAGCAGTGACCCCCGGGGAACCAAATCTGGCATCCCGGGGGTCATGTCTGATGTTGGAGGGGCTGAGGTTCCCGGATCACCGGGCGCCCCACGGTGACTCAACTGCTGACTTTCTCGGTTTTCCGGCTGATGAACAGCTTCCAGATCAGCCAGAGCAGACCGATCAGGATGAGGATCGGAATGATACGCATGATGACCATCACCGCCCCGATGAAGGCCAGAACGATGGCGACCACCGCGGCGATGACACCGATGACACCGGAAATGATGGAAAGGAGGCGGTTCTGCTTCCAGCTGTAGTAGGTGGCGACGCCTCCCAGGAAGGCAATGATAGAGGCAATGATGGTGGTACCGAGCATGATGGCTACCCTGCCGTCTCTCCCTGGGACATGGTTTCCCGGGGGCGAATTGATGTGTCCCCCTACAGCTTAGTTCGGTGCCATCTGGTGTCTAGAGCTCTTCTCCAGGCATAAGCCCGCCGACCGCCGGGTGCCAAGCAGTTCTGGAGGTTGAGGTGCGTCGCGGCGGGAGCCGGTCGAGCAGGTCACGTTGCATCCCGAGGTTTGTCTGCGGCTCAGATCGCGCAACAATGAATCTATTTACCACGATGCGCCCGAGCTATAGACTGGATTCCACTGACGGAAGGCTGGCGCCATGCGGAAATTAATCTACGGCATGAACGTGACTTTGGATGGCTATATCGCCGCAGCCGGCGATGACATCAGCTGGGGCGGGCCGAGCGAGGAACTGTTCCAGTGGTGGCTCGACCAGGAGCGGGCGAGCAGCCTGTCGCTGTACGGGCGCAAACTCTGGGAGACAATGAGCTCCTACTGGCCGACTGGCGACCAGCAACCCGACGCCACCCCGGCGGAGATCGAGTTCGCGCGGAACTGGCGGGAGACGCCGAAGGTAGTGTTCTCCTCGACGATCGACAAGGTCGACTGGAATGCCCGCCTCGTCACCGGCGACGCGATCGCCGAGATCACCCGGCTCAAAGCCGAGGACGGCGGCCCGATGAGTATCGGCGGCGCAACGCTCGCCGCGGCGGCCATGCGGGCCGGGCTGATCGACGAGTACGTGCTGGCCACCCATCCGGTCCTGGTGGGCGGCGGCACGCCGTTTTTCACCGGGCTGGACAGCTGGGTGAACCTGGAACTGATGGAGATGCGGACGTTTCCCGGAGACGTGGTCCTGACCAGGTACGAGACGCGGCGCTGAGCAGGATTCCGCCGGTCGGTGGGGAAATAGCTCCCTCACCCGCGCCCCACGTCGGCGGTCAGTGTAATCGGTGATTCCCTGTCCACAGAGCGGAAGTCAGGGGATTTTGTGTTCCACCTGAAATCTTCCCCCAAAAAGGCCATGAGTCTTCCCGCAGAGGCGACATATCTCCACCACAGGTGGATAATTCAGTTATCACGACCTTCGTCACCGTGAGGGTGGCGCCACCCCCAGGAGAGCCCATGTCCGAGAGTCCGGCCCCCACCCATTCCCGAAACAAGCGCCTGCGGTGGATCATCGTGATCATCCTCGCGGTACTCATCCTCCTGGCAGGTGTCCTGCTTGGCAGCCGCCTCTACAGCGGTTATGTCTCCTCCCAAGCAGAGGATGTCCCCACTCTGAGTTCCTCAGCGAACACGCCCAGCAGCCAGGATTCTCCCGCACCCGCCACCGATGCGGATCTGTCTGGAAGCTGGACAGTCACCGATGGTTCCTACGCGGGCTACCGGGTCGATGAGGTGCTCAACGGATCCGAGGGCACCGTCACCGGCCGCACCGGGGACATCAGCGGTTCGCTCACCGTGGCGGAGCAGGAACTCACCGCCACTGAGCTCACCCTTCAGATAGAAAGCATCACCACAGACTCTTCCCGGCGCGACAATTACTTCCGTACCACGGCCATCGACAGCTCACAGCACCCCGAGGCGA
Source organism: Corynebacterium sp. A21 (assembly GCF_052266655.1). Lineage (NCBI taxonomy): Bacteria > Bacillati > Actinomycetota > Actinomycetes > Mycobacteriales > Corynebacteriaceae > Corynebacterium > Corynebacterium sp. A21. Next base: position 151,278 of record NZ_JBQPQY010000005.1, on the reverse strand, counting down.
CCTTCACGCTGACCGAGCCGGTGGATCTTTCCACTGCGGCGGTCAGTGGAACCCAGACCTACTCCGTGAGCGGTGATCTCACCCTCAACGGTCTGACCAGGCCCGTCACCGCCGAGGTACAGAGTGCCTTCGGCGAGGGCACCGCCCAGTTGGTGGGACAAATCCCGACCACCTGGTCTGACTTCGGTGTCCAAGCCCCCAACCTGGGGTTCGTCGCGGTCGAGGACTCCGGCTTCATTGAGTTCTCCCTGAACGTGACCCAGGAATGACCGTGGCCCGGGGCTGGGCCGATGCCGGGACAATGAGGCTCAGGTCCCCTTGACGTTGAGCACCTGCCGGAGCTCGTGAACGATCTCCACGAGATCTTCGGCGTCCGCCATCACCTGATCAATGGGTTTATAGGCGTCCGGGATCTCATCGACCCACTGCTTGCCGGGGCGGTAGACAATACCGGCCATCCGGGCATCCAGGTCTGCGGCGGTAAAGGTCTTCTTGGCCTGGGTGCGGGACATGGTCCGTCCGGCACCATGCGGGGCGGAGTACAACGCCAGGGCGTTCCCCTTGCCGCGGGTGACATAGGAGCGGGTACCCATCGATCCGGGGATCAAGCCAGGTCTCCCAGCTTCAGCATTGACGGCTCCCTTGCGGGTCAACCACACCGCCCGACCTTCGAGGTCAACCTTCTCGGTGTAGTTGTGGTGGGTGTTGATCCGCTCCACCTCAACCTCCGCGGGGTCATCGGCCATCAGTCTGGCGAGCTGGTCCACGAAGCGGTCCATCATCTCCTCCCGGTTGAGCAGGGCAAAGGTCTGGGCCCAGTGCAGGTCCCGGAGGTAGGCATCGAATTCCGGGGTGCCCTCTACCAGGTAGGCGTGATCGGGGTCGCTGAGCTCGATGGTGCCCTTGGCCGACTCCACTCCAGCGATGGTGATGTGTTTGCGGGCGATCTTATTGCCCACTCCCCGGCTGCCGGAGTGCAGGAAACACCACACCCGGTCTTGTTCATCGAGGCAGAGCTCAATGAAGTGGTTTCCGCCGCCGAGGCTGCCGAGCTGCTCCCGCCACTTCGGGGAATGGGCGAGGTCGACCGCATCCCGGTCCGCCAGCTCCTCCAGCTCGTTGACCCGGCGCCGGGTGTGCTCGTGGTGGACCTTGCGGTTGTAGTTTCCCGGGGACAGTGGGATCGAACGCTCAAGCTGGTCGCGCAGCTCAGTCAGTTCAATACGTGCCAGGTCAGCTGCGGTGTAGGTGGTTCGGGCCGCGATCATTCCGCAGCCGATATCCACCCCGACCGATGCCGGGAGTACTGCACCTTCGGTCGGGATGACCGTGCCCACCGCGGATCCCATACCGAAGTGGGCATCCGGCATCAGCGCGATATGCGGGGAGATGAAGGGCAATTGTGCCAGCGCGATCGCCTGATCTGCAGTGGCCTGATCGATGATGCTCGCCCATGACCACACTCGTGGCGCTATTTCCCTGGGAGTCATTGCCCCGCTCCTTCTTCTCCGGCTGCCCGTCCGCGACGGTTCCTGCTGGCCAGGCTACCGGGAGTTCCCGGCATTCTCTCGGGTTCGGAGGCCGGACATCCGGGCGGCGGGGCTCCCACGATGGGAAAAGAAAAAGCCGGACGTACTGCCCCGAGAACTCAAGATCTCGGGGGAGTACGTCCGGCAGTTCAAAAACCTACTTAGAACTGCGGCATCTCGGTGCGGGTGCGCTTAATCTCGAAGAAATAGGGGTACTGGGCCAGGCGGACCGCGGCGTCGAAAATCTCGCCGGCTTCCTCCCCCTGGGGGACGCGGGTGATCACGGGGCCGAAGAAGGCGGCATCGCCGAGCTTGATCACCGGGGTGCCCACCTCATCACCGACGGAGTCGATGGCGGACTGGTGGTACTCCTTGAGCTTGCTGTCCCACTCCTCGGTGTTGGCGTAGGCGGCGTACTTAGCATCGAGTCCGACCTGCGCCAGAGCCTTGGCGATGATCTCGTCATAGGCGCCGAAGTCAGCCTTGCCGCCTTCGCCACCGGGGTGCACCAGGGTACCCATGACGGTGTAGAGCTCATCGACCTTCTCCGGCTCCTCGGTCTTGACCGCGGCGAAGACGCGGGCCGGGCCCCAGGCGGCCTTCATGTTCTCCTTGTAGGAGTCCGGGAGTTCCTCGCGGCCGTCGTTAAGCACTGCCAGGGACATCGGGGTGAACTCCACCTTGATGTCGCGGACCTTCTCCGCTTCCTTGATCCAGCGGGAGGTCTGCCAGGCGAAGGGGCAGGTAACGTCGAACCAGAGAGTCACGTTCTCAGACATACAGTTATTTCCTTTAATCACTCGAGCAAAAACAGTTGACGCTTCCAGCGTAGTTGCAGATTAGGCTTCATGTCAGTGGCCGCTTACCTCGACCAGATTCCCGGATGCCCAACTTCTAAGGAGTTTTCATGACCTCTATCAACCTGACCCGCACCGAAGCGGAGGCCCGGTCGACGCTACTGTCGGTCGAAAACTATGCCATCTCCCTGGACCTCAACCAGGGCGATGTCGAGTTCGGGTCCACGACGGTGGTCACCTTCACCGTCAAAGAGGCCGGTGACACCTTCATTGACCTGCGGGCCAACCGCGTGGACGGAGTCCGGCTGGATGGCACGAGCATCCGCGACACTGCCCTAGAACTGAACGCCAGGGGCTATGACGATACCCACGGCATCGCACTGAAGGGGCTGACTCCGGGCCGCCACACCCTCGAAGTCGTGGCCACCTGCCCTTATTCCCGCACCGGTGAGGGGTTGCACCGCTTCGTGGATCCGGCGGACAATGAGGTCTACCTCTACTCCCAGTTCGAGACCGCCGATGCCAAGCGGGTCTTCGCCTGCTTCGACCAGCCCGACCTCAAGGCCACCTATGATCTGAGTGTGCGCACCCCGCTGGGCTGGAAGGTGATCTCCAACGCCCCGCAGGTGGTCCACCACGGCGAGAAGCACAGCACCCATTCCTCCCGGGTGGACACCCCGATCTCGACCTACCTGGTCGCCGTCTGCGCCGGCCGCTACGCCGAGGTCCGCGACACCTGGCGCGGTGAGCTGACCCACCACGCTGAAACCCCGACGGATCAGCCGCATGAGCTGGCGGTCCCCCTCGGTCTCTTCGTGCGCCGTTCCCTGGCCCAGTATCTTGATGCTGAGCGGCTATTCACCGAAACCAAGCAGGGCTTCGATTTCTTCCACCGCCACTTCGGCATGGCCTACCCCTTCGGCAAATATGACCAGGTCTTCTGCCCGGAGTACAACATGGGTGCCATGGAGAACGCGGGCTGTGTGACCATCCGCGATGAGTATGTCTTCTCCTCCAAGGCCACGCACTACAAGTACGAGCGCCGGGCGGAGACCATCCTCCACGAGCTGGCGCACATGTGGTTCGGCGATCTGGTGACCATGCAGTGGTGGGATGATCTCTGGCTCAACGAGTCCTTCGCCACCTGGTCCGCCGCGATTTCCCAGGCCGAGGCAACCGAGTATGACACTGCCTGGGTGACCTTCGCTAATGTCGAGAAGTCCTGGGCCTACCAGCAGGATCAGCTGCCCTCCACCCACCCGATCTCCGCGGATGCCAGCGATATCGAGACCGTGGAGCAGAACTTCGACGGCATCACCTACGCCAAGGGCGCCAGCGTGCTCAAGCAGTTGCAGGCCTATGTCGGCCGCGAGGAGTTCCTGGCCGGCGTGCGTGGTCACTTCGCCACCCACGCCTGGGGCAACGCCACCTTCGATGACCTGCTCGGCGCCCTGGAGCGCTCCTCCGGTCGCGACCTCGGTGATTGGGCGGATCAGTGGCTGCGCACCACCGGGATCAACCGGCTGGTCCCGGACTTCGAGGTCGAGGAGGGCACCTACTCCCACTTCAACATCACCCAGCACGGCGCGGAGCCCGGCGCGGGTGAGCTGCGCACCCACCGCATCGCGGTGGGCCTCTACTCGCTTATCGACGGCCGCGTCTCCCGCACCAGGCGCATCGAGCTCGACATCGACGGGGCATCGACCAGTGTGCCGGAGCTGGTGGGCGCCGAGGCGGCGGATCTGGTGCTCGTCAATGACGATGATCTGAGCTACTGCCTGATGGAACTCGATGATGAGTCCCGCAACTTCGTGGTTGCGAATATCGACAAGATCGTGGACCCGATGGCCCGCACCCTGTGCTGGTCCGCCGCCTGGGAAGCCACCCGCGGCGGTCATATGCGGGCCCGCGACTTCCTCGCACTGGTGGCCCGCGGTGCCCACGCTGAAACCGAACCCGCCGTCCTCGAGCGCATCCTCGCCCAGGCCACGTCTGCGCTGCGCAGCTACGCAGATCCGGACTGGGCTGAAGGGCTGGGCAAGAAGATGCTCAACGAGACCCTGCATGAGGGGGCGCGCGGCAGTGAGCCGGATCGTGCACTCATTTTCGCCCAGGCCCTGGCCAAGACCGCACTGACCGAGGAGTCCGCCGACTTCTTCCGCTCGATTCTGGACGGCGGGAACCCCAACCTCACCGTCGATGCCGACCTGCGGTGGTGGGCGCTGACCGCCCTGATCGCCCACGGTGACATCGCCGACCCGGGCTCGGCGATTGCGCATGAGCGCAGCCGTGACCGCTCCGCCACCGGGGAACAGGCCGCGCTGCGTGCCGAAGCTGCCATCAACACCGATGAGAATAAGGCGAAGATCTTCGCCCAGCTCACCGACCTGGAGCACGAGCTGTCCAACCTGGCGGTGCGCCACAAGCTCGAGGGCCTGAACTTCACCGGCGCGGCCCCGCACCTGGGGCAGTTCAACGACTCGGTCTTTGCACTGGCCCCGGCGATCTGGGAGAAGTGGTCCTCCGAACTGGCGCTGACCACGCTCTCCGGGATCTACCCCTCCTGGAACATCACCCGCCGGGCGCTGGACCAGGCCGAGCATTTCCTGGCTGGGCATCACCCCGCCGGGCTGCAGCGCCTGATCGCCGAGGAACGCGCCCATGTTGAGCGTGCCGTGAACAACCGGATGGTGGACGCGGCTTAGCGCCGCTGCCCTAGTTGACCGGGCCCAGCAGCGCCTTCGCATAGGAGGCATGCAGCGATTCATTATCCGAGGGGTGGTAGAGCCCGGCGAGGACATCGCGGTAGAGTCGCTGCAACTCGCTGCTCCGGAAATACTGTGCCCCGCCGGTGGTCCGCACCGCCAGCTCCACCGCTTCCTTCGCGGCTTCGGTGGCCCGTCCCTTCACTCCGGAGAAGTGGAGGAACCACTTGGCCCCATAATCGGGATCCCGCTCGGTGCCGATGGCATCAACCCCCTCGGTCAGCTTCTCCAGCTGCAGGATCACCCCGTCCATGAGAATTCCCGCCGAGGCGATCTGCCAGCGGATATCCGGATCATGGGCGTAGGGCGCACCCTTGACCTGGGAGCGCCGCTTAGCGACGATCTCGGCGGCGAGGTCGACCGCACGCTCGCCGATGCCGGTGTACACCGAGGCGAGCAGTAGCTCGAAGGCCCCGAAGATCCCCCAGACCACCGGATCCGGATTCGGGCCCAGCGGGGTGTGGGTGGCCACCCGATCTTCCTCGAGTGAAACATTCTCGAGAACGGTGGTGCAGGACTGCGAGGCCCGCATGCCGAGGGTGTCCCAGTCATTTTTAACCGTGATGCCCTCCGCCCCCCGTTCCAGGAAACCGAAGACCAGCTCATCCCGGTCCGCGACCTTGGCGTGGATCAGCAGGCGGGTCCAGACCGGAGACAGCGAGGTGAAGATCTTGGTACCGGAGATCCGGTATCCCTCCCCCGCTGGGTCTGCCTGCGAGACCGAGTCGAAGAGTACCGCGTCATTGCCAGCCTCCGAGATGCCGAAGGCAAAAATCTCGCCCGCCACCGCTTCTTCAAACACCCAGTCCAAACGGTGATCGTCGCGCAACCAAAGGGTGTAAGCCATTCCGATGATCACGTGGTGCATGTTGATGCCCAATGCGGTCGCGGGGGCAGCCTGCGCCAACCGACGCTGCGCCTGACTGGCCTGCGCCAGGGTGGCTCCCCCACCACCGAACTCCTTCGGCACCAGGATTCTCAGGTAACCAGCCGTCTGGAGGTCCGCCAGGTCCTCATGGAAGAAGCGATTCTCCTCGTCATATCCGGCTGCCCGATCTCGCAGGGTCGTCATTAGTTCGGCGGGCAAAAAGTCTTCGCTCAAGGTCATTTCATTCCTCAGGTTTTCTCAGTTCCTACCAATAGGGTGAGTGCCTGAGCACTAAGAAGATCTACCTCGGCAAGCTAGAACTTCCTCAGGCCCCCTATTCCGCGATGCTACCCCGAACACTGCCGGAGGCCTCTCAATCCATCTATGGTGCGCACACTCATTCCTGGAAAATCCTATCTATGAATATCAACTCACTTATGACTGACAGTGACAATGCCCCCGAAAATAGGGTCCCTGAAGTTTTCCTCCCCGAAAGGACCATCACTATGAAAGCCTCTCGTCTGATCGCCGTCGCGCTCACCGCTACCCTCGCATTGAGTGCAGCTCCGGCACACGCCCTCTCCAGCTCTGGAAACAACTCCCCGAGCCAGTCACCGATCGTCAACACGGAGCCCAGCACCCCTCCGGCGCTCAGCGACTATGAGTCCACCCTGCTCGACCTGACCAACCAGTACCGTGCGGATCATGGCGTGGGCCCGGTTGCAACGGATGCCGTACTCATCGAGAACTCCCGTCTCTGGTCTCAGGAGATGGCAGCCACCAGAGCCTTCGAGCACAGCAACCAATGGAATGTCGCCGAGAACATCGCCTGGCACGATGACACCAACGTCAGCCCGGAGACCATCACCAGAATGTGGATGAACAGTCCCGGCCACCGCGCCAACATTCTCAATCCCGACTACCACAAGGTGGGCTTCGGCCGGGCCGTGGCCGACGACGGCACCGTCTACGTAACCCAACAGCTGATCTGGTAGAAATACCAGTAGACACCTTCGAAGGGAGCTGCCCACCATGCCAGCGCCGAGTACCGCCACCTTGCGCCGCTTAGCCCCTTTCCTCGCCGTCATCGGTCTTGTCGGCGCCGCTGGTCTCACTGCCTTGGCAGTGACCGGCAACAATGAGTCACCTGAGGTCGATTCACAGCTGGTCACCATCCAGCTCGATGAAAGCAGCACCACCCGTGCCCCCGGTGAAAGCAGCCCTGCTCAATCCGACAGCGAGAACCCCATGGAAAGCACCTCCCCGGACAACTCCGGCGAAGCTGAACCGGGTCCCGCTGCCGATGCCCCTCAGAATCCCGCACCGGCCCCGGTGCAGCAGGTACCGGCACCGGCACCGGCTCCCGCGCCAGTCCAGCAAGCACCGGCTCCCGCCCCGGTGCAGCAGGCCCCAGCCCCAGTTCCACAGCCACCACTGAATTATCAGCCTTATGACGATGACTGGGACGATGACGACGGGGACGACGATGATGACTGGGATGACGATTAGCACGCAGTCCGGAATAGCTGCGCGGCAGACCAGGATCACCTATGCCGGACGTTAGCCGCATCCCGAAGCTGGATGCGGCCCGTTCGCTTCGTTGGCGCATCATCTTCTGGATCACCTGCGTGGTGTTGGTCGCCCTGAGCAGCGTCATCGTGATCACCCGCTCAGTCCTCCAGTCCCAGGTCACCGATTCCGCCAATGAAGCGGTGGAGCAGGAGATCGAGGAGTTCAGTCAGTTCGCCGCCGATGGTACCGATCCGCTGACCGCCGCTCCCTTTGCCACCCCGCAACGACTCATCGAGGTCTACCTCTCCCGGCAGATCCCGGATGAGGATGAGGTCTTCCTCGGTGCCGTCGAGGGACAATTGATCCAGCCGGACCTCAGCCAACTCAGCTCGAGATTCCGCGGACCACTGTCCTTCGACTCCGCGCTGGCGAGGGAGATCCTCGAATCCCCCACCCCCTCCGGTATTTTCCATGATTCCGAGGACGGAACGGTGCGCTGGGGAAGGATCGAGTTTCAGTCACCCAATGAAAACGGAGAAGCCTACTTCGCCATTGCGGTCTACACCGATCCAGCCCGGGCCTTCGTCGACCGGGAGGTGGTCACCATCTCCTTCATCGGGCTGGGTGGGGTCGCCGCCGCCTTCCTCATCGCCTGGCTGATCGCAGGCCAGATCATCGCCCCGATCCGGAACCTGCGCGAGGTAGCTTCCACCATCAACAACAGTGACCTCGGCCAGCGGGTACCGGTCGAGGGCAGTGACGAGATCGCCCAGTTGGCCGCCACCTTCAACAGCATGCTCGACCGCCTGGAAACGGCCTACCGCGATCAACGACAGTTCGTCGATGATGCCGGCCATGAACTCCGCACCCCGATCACGGTGGTCCGGGGGCAGCTGGAACTGCTGGAATCCTCCACCCCGGAGGAACGTACCCGTTCCATCCAGCTGTCCACCGCCGAGCTGGACCGCATGGCCAGGATGGTCAATGACATGCTCACGCTGGTGGTCGCCGACTCGGCGGACTTCGTTAAACCCGCCCCCGTTGATGTCGCCGAACTCACCCTCGATATCGAGGAGAAAGCGAACACCATGACCCAGCGTGCCCAGGTGGTCGCGGTCGCTGAGGGTGAAGTGGCACTCGATGAACAGCGGGTCACCGAAGCCATCCTCGAGCTGTACCACAACGCCCTGAAATACGTGGGTGATGATTCCGATATTGACCTGGGCAGTGAATTCCAGGGAAGCGGCGAGGATCGGGTCTTCCGGATCTGGGTCCGCGACCGTGGTCCCGGCGTCCCGGCGGACATGCAGGACGCTCTCTTCGGGCGTTTCCACCGCGGTGCCCCCACTGATCAACCGAGACCCTCCGGCGCTGGCCTGGGACTGTCGATCGTCAAGGCCATCGCTGAGGCACACAAGGGGCGCGCCTTCCTCAACTCCACCGTCGGGTTGGGTTCCATCTTCGGCCTGGAACTGCCTGCCCCGGAACCCACCGCTGATGAGCAACCCTCCACCGGAGAAGGATAATATCTGAGCATGAGTCGGATTCTGATTGCCGAGGATGACCGCGGCATCGCGGATTTTATCCAACGAGGCCTAAAAGCCGCCGGTTATGCCTGCGATGTGGTCGATAACGGTGCCGCTGCCTTTCACCTGGCCGGCAATGGCGACTTTGACCTGCTGGTGCTCGACCTGGGGCTCCCCCGGATGGACGGCATGGATGTCCTCGATGCGCTGCGCGCCACCGATGTGTCCATCCCGGTGATCGTCCTGACCGCCCGGACCTCCATTGATGACCGCATCCGGTCCCTGGAGGGCGGGGCCAATGACTACATGCCCAAGCCCTTTCAATTCGCCGAGCTGCTCGCCCGCATCCGACTGCGGTTGGCGGACAAGGCGAATCAGGAAGGCGTGGGCCAGGACACCACCTACCGGATGAGCCACGGGGACATGATCCTGGATCTTCGAACCCAGCGGGTCCAGATCGGCGACACATGGCTCGACCTCTCCCGTCGGGAGATGGGACTGCTGGAAACCCTGATGCGGCACCCCGGTCAGGTGCTCTCCCGCCCCCAGCTGCTCTCCATGGTGTGGGGCATGGACTTTGACCCGGGTTCCAATGTCGTCGATGTCTACATCCGGACGCTGCGCAAGAAGATCGGTGCGGAGAAGGTCGAAACAGTGCGTGGCGCCGGCTACCGGCTGAGATAATCCAGCGGTACCCGGTGCCACGCGCCCTGCGGTGATGACCTAACGCTCTGCGAGCATCAGCCCGGCCAGCGCATGGGGTTCAATCTCGGCGGGCCACTCCGGAAGAGTGCCATTCGGGGTCCACGAGATGACCCAGGATTCTTTCTCCCGATCGCTGTCTCCGCCGTGACCACCTTCGTCGCGGTGGCCGTGATCGGTGGTGATCACCACCAGCCAATCCTCGCCGTGGGTCTCCGCGCGCTGCTGAATCGCGGCCAGAATCCGTTCCACATGGGCATCCACCCGGCGGATCGCCTCGCGGTAGTGCTCCCCCTGGAGCCCGTACACATGTCCGGCGTCATCGATGTCGCAGAAGTAGATGAACCCGGCGTCGAATCCCCGCTGCGCGATGGCGGCGCAGGAGATGTCCGCGATCTCGGCGTCGATACGCTGGTAGCCGTGGGTCTCCCCGTCCCGGACGATGACATTGTGCAGCCCGGCGAACTGCTGATCCTGGCGCGGGTGGATGATCGGACCGAGCCCGTTCGGATCAACCAGGACCGGCCAGCCCGCTGCCGCGAAGGTGCGGGTGTCCTGGTCCCGGAAGAAGGCCTGGGAGAGGAAGTCCGGGTAGCTCCAGAGACGCTTGCCCACCATGGAGTTGTCCCGCACACCGTGTTGGGAGTGGGTGGTGCCGGTCAGGATCGAGGACCATCCAGGTCCGGAGATCGTCGGCGCCTCCATCGTCATCCGGTGCAGGCTCCCCTCGCGGGCGGCGGCTGCCAGCCGGGTGCCCACGCCCTCCTCGGCGAGCACGTCCCAGCGGACCCCGTCGACGCCGAGCAGGAGCAGGTGGCGGGAGTTGGTGGAGCCCTGCGGCTCGACCAGGGACTCGGCCCGGTGAATCGAATTCATCTAGTTGACCTCACTGTGGTTGCGGTTCGGGTTCAGGCTGGCACGCTGGGCCAGGCCCCGGGCCATGGCCTTTTCTTCCTTGCTGGCTTCGTCGACGACGGTGTCCTCGCGCATGATGTGCAGCCGGACGCCCATGCCGGGTTCCAGCAGGTCAGCACTCCGGGAGGACATGTCGATGCGCAGCGGGGTGACCAAGATATCGTCCTGGACCATTACGGAGGTGAAGATGCCGCGCAGCATCTTGTCCATGACCTTGAAGCTGGAGCTGTCATCACGCCCAGCCTGGATCTGTTCCGGGCGAACCAGCGCGGTGGCGATATCGTCTTTGGCGGACCGGTCACCGGTGTTAACGATGCTCAGTTCGCCGTCCAGCACGTGGATTCGACCATTACGGATGAGGCCGGGGACGCGGTTGCAGATTCCGACGAACTGCGAGATGAAGGGAGTCTGCGGATGGTTATAGAGATCCTTCGGTGTGCCGATCTGCTCAATCTGACCGGCACGCATGACTCCGACACGGTCCGCCATGGTGATGGCTTCCTCTTGGTCATGGGTAACCAGGAGGGTGGCGATACCTGCGGAGAGCTGGATGCGGCGGATCTCATCGCGGAGCTGGCTACGGACCTTGGCATCGAGTGCGGAGAGCGGCTCATCGAGCAGCAGCACCTCTGGCTCGATGGCCAGCGCGCGAGCCAGGGCGACGCGCTGCTGCTGTCCACCGGACATCTGGTTGGGGAACTTGTCCATGTGCTCGGTCAGTCCGACCAGCTCCAGCAATTCCTCGGCGCGCTTGATGCGGGCGGCAGTCTTGACCTTACGGATCTTCATGCCATAGGCAACATTGTCCTTGGCGCTGAGATGCGGGAACAGCGAGTACGCCTGGAAGACGATGCCCATATTGCGTTCACGGGTCGGCATGGCAGAGATGTCCTTGCCACCGATGGTCACGGAACCGGAGTTGGCCAGTTCCAGGCCGGCGAGGATGCGCAGCGAGGTGGACTTGCCACAGCCGGAAGGCCCCAGCAGGGCTACCATCTCGGCTTCGCCGAGGGTCAGGTTGAGATTGTCGAGGACAGTCTTGGAACCGTAGCTCTTGACGATGTCTCTGAGGACTACATGAGGTTGACTCATCTGTTTCTCCTTTAGTTCTTCTGCGGCTTCGCGGTGGACTGGGAACGCGATGCGGCGGAGATGCCCACCAGCAGCAGCCAGGTGATGATCAGGGTGATAAAGGACAGTGCTGCGATACCACGCGGATAGCTGCCGCCGATTTCGACGAGGAAGACCGGGAAGGTGTAGTGCAGCAACAGCGAGGCCATGGCGAATTCTCCCAGGCACATCGAGATGGACAGCAGCGCGGCTGAGAGCATGGCCACCCGCAGGTTCGGCAGGATGACCTTGGCCAGAGTGCTAAAGGTACTCGCGCCCAGGGAGGAGCTGGCGGCGAACATGGTATGCAGATCCAGGGATTTCACGCCGGCGTCAATGGCTCGGTAGCACAGCGGCATTGCGAGGATGACATAAAGCGGAACCAGTGACCACATGCTGTTGAGGAAGGCCGGGGCCACTGCCCGGTAGAATTCCGATACACCGGAGACCAGTGCCACCGCCGGGATCACCAGCGGGAGCACCGAGAGGACCTCGGCAAACTTAGCCAGCTGCGGAGCCTTCATGTTCAAGAAGATGTTCGTGGGAACCAGCAGCACCAGCATCAGTACGGTCGAGGCCACGGTCAGCAACAAGGTGTTCCTGATGGCGGGGATCGCCTGCGGATCGGACAGCGACTCGACCAGCGGGCCAAAAGTGAAGCCCTCACCAGGCCGGGTGAAACCGAAGGACGCGGCTGCGATCCACGGCACCAGGAAGAAGATCAAGGAGACAACCAACACCAGGTTGGCGCTCATCGTGGAATTACCGCCAGCCCGCTGCTTCCTGGTGGGGGCGGCCACCGCGGTGGGGGTGTCCTGTACTAGTTGTTGAGCCATTGGTCACTCTTCCTTGTCAGCAGGAACCGGATACCCATGGCGACGAGGATGATGATCATCATCCAGGTCACCAGGGCGGCGGCCATCCCCGGGTTAAGCAACACATTGCCGCTGATGAAGAAGCCGATCAGGATGGGCACCAGGTTCAGGGAGCCACCGGCCAGCGCGTAGGCGGTGGCGTAGGCGGCGAAGGCGTTGGCGAACAGCAGCAGCAGTGAGCCCAGAATCGAGGGCCACAGCACCGGCAGGGCGACATCGCGCAGGTACTGCCACCGGCTGGCACCCAGTGAAGAGGCTGCCTCAAACCAGGACTTCTTGACTCCACCGATGGCAGGCAGCATCAGGATCGCCATGAGCGGGACCTGGAAGTAAAGGTAAACGATGGTCACACCGGTGAAACTGGTGATGGAGAATTCGCTCATCGAACCGGGGAAGAAGAACTCGATCATGCCGGTGATCAATCCCTGGGTTCCCAGGGCGGCGACGAAGGCGAAGGCCAGCTGAACACCGCCGGACTGAGAAGCCAGCGCCGAGAAACTACTGACGAGACCTTTGAGCCAGCCCGGTCGATCTGCGGTCACCAACGCCCAAGAGAGAATGAGACCGAAAGCGCCGCCGACGACGGCCGTGATGACCGAGAGCAAAGCGGTGTCGACGAAGGCGGAACGGTAATCCGGTCCGATCGCGGTCACCATCGTCTCAACGGTGAAGCTGCCATCCGGGGCCTGGAAGGCGACGATGGTGTTGGTGATGATCGGGATGATGAGGAAGGCTGCCACGAAGGCGAAGAACGGCAGCGCCCCAAGCAGCGATCCGGTATCGATGTTTTTCAGATTGAAACGGGTGAATCTTCCTGCTGATTTCTCAGGCCCGTCCCCGGTCCCACCGGGGAGCTGTTTTTCCAGTGCGGTGGCCATTACTTAGCCGACCTTCTGTGCCCATGTGGTGGCGATGGTGTTGTTGGCGGCCTCGCCCTGCTCCAGGGTCGGGAACTCAACCTGGGCGACGATCTCCGCGTCAGGCAGTGCCGCCAGCGCTGCCTCGGAAAGCTTGCCGGCCTCGGCGAGCTCGGTGAAGCGGGCCGGGATGGCACCGCCGAGGGCGTACTGCTCAGAGCCTTCATCAGAGGTCAGCCAATCCACCCACAGGCGCGCAGCGTTCGGGTTCGGGGAGCCGATGGTGACCGGCTGGGCGTAATGGTTACCGAAGACGCCGTCCTCGAGCACGAAGTAGTCGAAGTCCACGCCATCGGTCTCGAGCTGATCGCGACGACCGAGCCAGTTGTAGTTCCAGTCGAAGATCACGGCGGCCTGGCCGGTGGCCAGGGCGCTGGAAGCATCACTGACGGTCACCAGGTTGCCACTCTCCTTCAGCTGAGCGAAGAACTCAATGCCCGGCTCAATGTCATCGAGCGAGCCGCCGTTGGCCAGGGAAGCAGCGAAGACGGTGGCGATGGCAGAGGCACCCTGACGCGGGTCGCCCGGCAGGGCAATCTTGCCCTTGTACTTCGGGTCGAGCAGGTCGGCGAACTTGGTCGGTACCTCGGCGTTAGCCAGATCCACACCAATTGAGATGACACCGTAGTAGGCACCGACCCAGTTGCCTTCTGGATCCTTGAGCTGATCCGGGATGGCATCGAAGTTGGAGGGCTTATAAGGCTCGAGCAGGCCCTGATCCATGGCCGGCTGGGTGAAGGAATAGCCGATATCAAGAACATCAGGCTGGGAAGGCTGACCCTTGAGATTCGCGACTGCCTGCAGTTCCTCAGCCGAAGAGGCATCCGGGGAATCAACGGTGACCTCAACGCCGTACTTCTTGGTGAACTCGGCGAAGTGCCCGGCGTAGTTGGCCCAGGTCTCCGGGTAGGCGATCAGCTGAACTTTGCCTTCTTCCTTGGCCATCGTGGCGATCTCATCGAGACTGCTGCCGATTGCCTCAGCAGCAGTCGGACCGGCGGAGGTGCTTCCGCAGGCCACCAGGATGGGTCCGGCGGCGACCACACCGGCACCGAGACCGATGATGCGGAGCAGGGAGCGACGGGAGATGTTCGTGTTCATGGCAGACAAGGTGAGGTCCTTCCAAAGACGGTTGTCAGCACGTACCCGGGGTCATATCCCGGAAGTATCGGTAGCTGGTGCTTGCACAGCATGACACTGACAATTGACTGAAACATCACCAAGAAGTGAACTTGAGAAGAAAGATGGACTAGACCAAAAAACAAAGAACTGATCCAAATAGTTTTCTGGTTAAACTCAGCGGTCACACCCTCCGATGAAAGGTTCCCGATGTCCACTCCCAGCAGCGCCCTCCGAGGATTCATCGATCGCTCCCAAGCCATTATCTTCGACTTCAATGGCACCCTCAGCGATGATGAAACCGAACTCGAACAGGCCTATGGTGAAGCGCTGCTTGACATGGGACTTCCGGCGCTGACCGCCCCGGAGTATGCCGCCCAGCTCGGCAAAAGTGAACCCGATATCGCCGCTGCGCTGACCCAGGCTCGTACCGGTTCCACCACCCGGGCAACGGAACTCCTGGACCTGGTCTCCACCCGCTATATCGCCATCTGTGCCGAGTCGCCGCGGGTATCTGAGCGATCAGTGGAACTGGTCCATCACCTGGTGGACCAGGGCAAGCAGGTCGCCATCGTCACCGGAACCCTCTCCCATCTCATCCGACCGGTACTTGAACAACGGGATATCCTGCGTCGACTCAGCACCCTGATCACCATTGAGGACGTCAGCCGGGGTAAGCCCGATCCGGAGGGTTTTCTCACCGCCGCGGACCGAATCGGGATGAGCGACCATTCCAGGATCCTGGTCTTTGAGGATTCCCGGGCTGGCGTGGCGGCCGCCACCGCCGCTGGCATGCCCTCGGTGGGCATCGGCCTGAGCAGTGGCGCAGCGCTCGCCTTCGCCACCATGGACGAGGCGGCGCAGATCATCCTCGGAAGCGATCACTGAGCACTTCGGGTTGAGCACTCAGACCAGGAACCCTCCGAAGAAGAGCCCACCAGAACTAGCCCATCCCACGGTCTGGTCGGGCTCCGCCTGGTCGTTCCTCGGTGTAGACCTCGATCCGCGCGACGTCGGTACGCAGCACGTCCTCGGAGTACTCGATGAAGCGGCCAGTCGCCGCCTGCGCCTTCCGCGTCAGGCGGAGCAGGGGCAACTGCCGGGCGATCCGCAGCAGCTCCTGTTCCCAGGCTGAGGCCACCCCAGGTTCGACGGTCTCCCATTTACGCACCGGCGCCAGCCCCCACCGGGTCCCCAGTAACTCATACATGGACCCTTCCAGATCACACTCCAACATGCCGGGGACCAGATCAGCCGGGAAATAGGAGTGCTCGATCAGCAAGGGAGTGGCGTCCACCGAACGAAACCGCTGGATATAGAACACCGGCTGTCCGACCCCGATCTCCAGTGCCTGGGCCACCTTGGCGGGTGCCTGGCGAAGCTCAGCCGCCAGAACCTCCGAGGCAACCGTGAGATGGCGCTCCCGCAGCTGCGGCATGAATCCCTCGATCCGGGTCATCTCGACCCGAGGGGGAACTCCCCGGATGAAGGTCCCGCCGGTCCGGCCCCGCCGCCGCTCCACCAGCCCTTCCAACTGCAGCAGATCCAGGGCATGGCGGATGGTCATCCGTGCCACCCCGAATTCCGCGACCAGATCACGTTCAGTGGGAAGCTTGTCCCCGGCTTTCAGCTCATCCTCACTGATGCGGGAACGCAGGGTATCGGCGATGGCGACATAGACGGGTTGTTTCCGGGAGGATTGGAAGGACACACCCAGATGGTACGAACCACATACCCCTGCGACCTAACGGAGCACGATGTCAGCAGCCGGCAGCCGCCGACGGAAACGGGCCTCCTTCGCCTAAAGCTTCCGGAGAATACCCCGTTTCTGGTCCCGCAGGAGGCTGCGCCGGACATTGTCCGCGGAGATCAGGCACATGGGGACCCCGACCCCGGGCAGTGTGGTGGAGCCCGCGTAGTACAGCCCGCTCACCTTGGCGGAGGTATTCGATCCCCGGAAGAAGGCGGACTGGCGCAGCGTGTGAGCCAAGCCCAGTGCCCCACCAGACCAGGCATGATAGCGCTCGGCGAAGTCGCCGGGCCCCAGCGTGCGCCGCACCAGGATGCGCTCGTTCAGGTCCGGGATTCCGGCCTGCTCCGCCAGTCGCGCAATCGCCTGCTCGGCGATGCCCGCCACCACCCCGGAGGCCTGCTCCGTGCCGTAGGCGGTGCCCCGCCCGATCTCCGGGTCGGCGGGCACCGGCACCAGGATGAAGAGATTTTCCTGCCCCTCGGGTGCCACCCCGGGGTCGCTCGCTGAGGGTTTGGAGACATAGATCGAATGCGAGGCACCATGCTCCCGCAGCGCTGAGCCACGACCATAGACCGCCGCGAAGTCGGGGTCCCAGTCTTCAGAGAGCAGCAAGGTGTGATGCGCCAGCTGCGGCAGCTCCCCCTGGACACCGAGCAGCACCAGGACGGCACCCAGCCCGGGGTCGCGGCGTCGCCACGTTCTTTCCGGACGGCTGCGCCAACGGCGCGGCAGCAGCGTGGTTTCGGTGTGGTGCAGGTCAGCGCCGCTAACCACCGCATCGGCGCGCCAGACCTTGCCGGGGGTGTGCACGCCGACGGCGCGGCCATCCTCCACCAGGATCTCGGACACCGGTGTGTTGAAGTGGAAAACCACCCCGGCTTCGACCGCCAGCCGGTGAAGGGAGGACACCACCGCGTTGAAACCACCCTGCGGGTAGCGCACACCCTGTACTAGATCGGTGTGGCTCATCAGGTGATAGAGCGAGGGAATGGCCTTCGGCTCCGAGGAGAGAAAGACCGCCGGATAGCTCAGTGTCTGACGGATCTGCGGGTCTTCAAAGTCACGGTTGACCTTGCGTTCCAGGGGTTCCAGCAACAGCCGCAGCAGTTCGCCCACCCGAGCGATGACCTTCGGATGCAGGAAAGGGGCCGGGGTGTCAAAGGTGGTGTAGAGGAAACGTTCCAGAGCCAGGGTGTAGGTCTCACCGGCGCTGCGCAGATGAGCGCGGAGCTTTTCCCCGGCCCCGGGTTCGATCCCCTCGAAGAGTTCGATGGTCGCCGAAGCGGTGGCCGGAATATCAAGGGGCGCACGCTCGCCGGTGTACACCCGGTAGCCGGGGTCGAGGTCCACCAGGTCCAGTTCAGCGGCGGTGGTGGTGCCCATCTGCCGATAGAAGTGGTCGAAGGCATCGGGCATGAGGTACCAACTGGGGCCGGTATCGAAACGAAAACCCTCGAACTCCAGCGAATCCGCGCGGCCGCCGGGACCATCGAGGGCCTCCACCACCTGTACCTCATGGCCTGCCTTCGCCAGCAGGCCGGCGGTGGCCAGCCCCGCGAAACCCGCCCCGATAACCAGAACCTTCATCCCCGGACCACCATTCTCGCGACAATGCGCGCTTTATGCAGATCAGAAACCCTCACCCGACCGGCCTCGATCTGGGAGATCGACGCAGCGTCCAGGCGGTCCACCAGTTCCCCGAAGAGTTCCGCCGCCACCGACACCCCGAGCCGCGCCGAGCGAGGCAGTCGAGGGATGACTTTCCACGCAGCCCTCAGATCAGCCCGGACCCCGGCAATCAGTTCCTTCTTCGCCGCCTCGTCCACCTCCCCGAGGTAGCTGCGCCCCAGGCTGTGTTCATCAACCCTGATATCTCGCAGGAAGTTGACCTTCTGGAAGGCCGCCCCCAGGGATCTGGCCCCATGCTCGAGTTCCGCGTCGCCGGGTTCCCCTTCGAGGAAGATCCGCAGGCACAGCAGACCGATAACCTCCGCGGAGCCGTAGATATAGCGTTCGAGTTCCGCACTGGAATAAAAGCGTGGGGTGATGTCCTGACGCATGGACCAGAAAAAGGCCCGGATGTGCTCATCCTCGAAACGGCAGCGGCGGGCGGTGCCGGCATAGGCGTGGAGCACCGGGTCGGTGTGGAAACGCTGGCCAGGCGCGGCCAGTACGGCCTGCTCATACTCCCCGAGAAGCTTCTCGACGTCCGACCCGGCCTGTGCTGCGGCACCATCGACGATCTCGTCGGCGATGCGGACCATGGCGTAGAGATTACGGACCTCGGTGCGGGTTCGGCGATCCAGCAGCCGCACCGCCAGCGAGAAGCTGGTGGAGTAGGTCCCTATCACCGTGCCGGTGGCACGTTCCGACATCGCATCGAAACGCCCCAGAAAGTCATTCACGACCCATGATTCTAGCGGATGGCCCGGGAGGCCTGGGGCTCGCCCAAGGAGAGCATCAACCGGTTCGCCCAGTTGAAGTAGGCGGCGCAGTTGATCACATCCAAGATCGCGACCTCATCCAGGCCAGCCCCGCGTAAGCGTGCCACCTGAACCGAGCCGAACTGCATCGGGGTGCGGGTGAGGGCAGCCGCGGCAGCGGTGATGGCATTCCACCGCTCATCCCCCAGATCCGCAGTGACACCTTCGGCCAGGAGACGCGCCATCTCCGCGGACCGGCCGGATTCCGCAATGGCGATGCCGGCGTGCATGGACACACAGACGACGCAGCCATTGACCCGGGAGGCCACCGTGGCAGCCAACTCGCGCTCACCGCGGCTGATACCGCCATCAGGGTTGGTGAAGAGGTCATCCTGGGCCCGGATATAAGCCCCGACCGCCTGCGGAGACCTCGCCATCACCCGGAAATAATGCAGCCCGGCGCGCTCCGGACCCAAGGCCGCGAGTTGCTCCGCCGCCAGCTCACGCTTCTTCACTGGAGTGACCCAGGGCCGCCAACCGAGGAGGTGGGAGACATAGTGCTCCGGCCCGATCACCCCGGGGTAGGTGGTGATCTCAAAGCCTTGATCGCTGAAGTTCCAATCTGCTGACTCACCCGGCGCCCGGACCGACTCCCTCACCGGGTGCTGCTGACCGCCCAGTACCTGCAGGCCATGGATCACCCGCAGCTGATAGGAGAGGAAACCCACCAGCTGTACCAGTGTGACCGCGTCATCCGCGTTCCAGCCGGCGGCGGAGAGGTGCCCGAGTACCTCCGGGCGGGCGTCGCGAGGATGGAAAACCAGCAGGTGCGTCACATCCAGGGCGGCCGCCAGCCGCTCCCCCAGCACTGCGGCATCATGCCTTATCACTCCGCCGGGATCCGCCTCTGCCGCTAACCCGGGTTCCTGGTAGACACCGTAGGGGCCAGCGGAAAGACCATGCTCGACGGCGGCGAGGATCATGTCGCGCCGGGTGCTGGGAGAGGCGTCAAGCATCAGCTCGGCATAGAAGGCGGTGGCGTTGTCCACCTGATGCACCCCGGCGACATAGGTGGCGATGGCGTAGCGCTCGCCATAACTGAAGGTACCCGGGTGAAGAGATCCCAGGAGTGCTTCGAAGGCCAGCTGAGTCTGTCTCATCGCCTCGGCACGGTGCCGCCGCAGCGCCGCAATATCGCTGTCGGGGCCCGGCGTGCCGAGCAGGTTGATGATGTCCACCTTGAGGCTCCTCTTGCTGTCAATGAGTGCTGCTGCGAACTCGTATTCTTGATGAGAATAGCGGGCACCCGGCCGGCGTTGCACTGCACGTTAATAAACGTTCAGCCAACGAGGACTTCGCCGTGCAACAGCATCACGAAGAGGGTGGCCGGCAGTACTGCCGCCATATTCAAGCACCTCTTGGTGATGAATCTATCTCTGTTTGTCTCCAACGGATACCACCCCGCACGCTGCCTTGAAGCTCATGGTCGATCGTTGCCTGGCCAACGGCATTCGCTGCGTTGAGGTGAAGTCCACGGTTGACGGTGCCGGCGTAGAGGTTCGCGGCAGTGAGCGGTATCCGCTCCTGTCGAGGCTTGAGTCAGATTGGTGTGAGGTCATACGTGGCCACCTTGTCTCAAGGGAACCCCAGCCCTAGTCTGCTACTCCGGGGAATGAAGGGTAGGTCTCGAGAATCACGCCAATCATCTCCGCAACGGAACAATCTGGTCGATCCTCGAGACCTAAACGTCAAACCCCAGGTAAAGCCAGGTAGAAATCCAGTCCCTGATATGCCGGTGCCCCGGCCACCGGGGAAAACAACTAGCGGAAACGCTTGGGCAGCTCAGGCTCCCCGAGCACCAGCATCAGCCGGTTGGCCCAGTTGAAGAAGGCGGCGGCATTGATCACATCGATGATCGAGGCCTCGTCGAGATCCAGGGCGCGCAGGCGCTCCACATGGGACTCATCGAAGCGCATCGGGGAATACGTCAGGGCGCTGGCTGCAGCTGCGACCGCATTCCACAGTTCATCACCGAGATCAGCCGACACACCTTCGGCCAGCAGCCGGTCGATGTCGGCATTGCGGCCAGCTTCCTCATTGGCCCGGCCGGCGTGCACCGAGGCGCAGTAGACGCAGCCGTTGAGCCGCGAGGCCACCGCAGCGGCCAGTTCCCGCTCGGCCCGGCCGATGCCGCCCTCGACGTTGTAGAAGATGTCCAGATCGGTCAGGGTGCGGGCCTTCAGGGCCTGCGGGTCCCGGGCCAACAGCCGGAAATAGGGCATATCGGCGCGTTCGGGTTTGATCAGCGAGTCCAGCTGCTCCGCCGTCAGATCGGCCTTGGCCACCGGCGGTACCCAGGGAACCCAGCCCAGGGGGTGGGCGACGAACTCCGAGGGGCCCACCAGCTCCGGGTAGGTGCTGACCTCGAAGCCGCGGTCCGAGAGTTCCCAGTCAGCGGCGGTTCCCTCAGTCCGATCTGAGTCAGCCACCCGCCCGTGGCCGTTGATGGTCTGCAGGCCGTGGATCACGCGGAGCTGGAAGCAGAGGAAACTGACCAACTGGGTGAGGCTGACGGTGTCATCCGCGCTCCACCCGGCGGCGGAGAGCCGACCGAGTACCTCGGGGCGGGAGTCACGCGGGTGAAAGATCATCAGGTGAGCCACATCCAGCGCCGCCGCCAGGCGATCCCCCAGTGCGGCGACATCATGGTGGATGACTCCGCCGGGCTCGGATTCCGTTGCCAGTCCGGCTTCGCGGTAGCTGCCGTAGGGGCCAGCGGAGAGCCCCCGTTCCACCGCGGCGAGGATCGCATCGCGCAAGGTGGCGGGGGCGTCGTCAAGCATCAGCTCAGAGTAGAAGGAGGTCGCATTGCCCACCTGATGCACTCCAGCAACATAGGTGGCGATGGCATAGCGCTCGCCGAAGGAGAAGGTCCCCGGGTTAACCGGCTCCAGCAGTGCCTCGAAGCTGCGCTGGGCATTGGCCAGGGCATCGGGGCGCTGGGCCCGGGTGGTCGCCAGCTCGCTGTCCGGGTTCAGTGCGCTGAGCAGATTGATGATGTCCGCCATGATTCTCCTTGTAGTAGTGGTTTAGAGGCCGAGATTAAGTCCACCGTCACGGTACCGGGATCCCGGGATCGCGTCGATGAGCTCTCGGGTGAATTCCGAGCGGGGGTTGTCGAAGACCTCAGTGGTGGTCCCGAACTCCACCTGCTTGCCGTGGCTCAGCACCGACACGGTGTCCGAGATCTGGCGGACCACGGCCAAGTCATGGGAGATGAACACATAGGTCAGGCCGAGCTCACGCTGGAGTTCATCGAGCAGGCGCAGAATCTGCGCCTGGACGGTGACATCGAGGGCGGAGACCGCCTCATCGAGTACCACCAGCTCCGGTTCCAGGATCAGGGCACGGGCGATGGCCACGCGTTGACGCTGACCGCCGGAAAGCTCAGCGGGGCGTCGGGACGCCATGTCCGCCGATAACGCCACCAACTCCAGATAACGCCCGACCTCCCGGGAGATCTCCGCCCGGGAGCTGGAGCTGAAGTTACGCAGCGGCTCCGCGATGGTCGCACCGATGGACTGCCGCGGATTCAGCGAAGAATAGGGGTTCTGATACACCAGCTGCACCCGGCGCCGCAGCTCCCGGCGCTGCTTCACCCCGAGTCCCACGACATCGGTCTCACCCAGCAGAATCGATCCGGAGGTGGGCTGATTGAAGGCCGCGATGGAACGGCCCAACGTGGTCTTGCCGGAACCGGACTCCCCGACGATGGCGTGAGTGGTCCCCGGGATCACACTAAAGGAGATCGCATCGACGGCGAGGAAATCCCCGAACTTCTGGGACACCTCCCGCACCTGCAGCAGTGGGCTGGCCTCGGCATCGACCGCGGGCCGCTCGAAGTTGACGGCGGTGGCCAGGGAGGGCGCATCCGCCAGCAACTGCCGGGAGTACTCGTGCTGCGGATTGGTCAGCACGGACTGCGCGAAGCCGGACTCCCGGACGGTGCCATGCTGCATGACGACGATATGGTCCGCCCGGTCACCGGCCACCGCCAGGTCATGGGTGATGAACAGGATGCCGATGTCCAATTCCGCCCGCATCTGATCGAGCAGATCCAGAATCACCTTCTGCACCGTCACATCCAGCGCCGAGGTCGGTTCATCGGCGATGATCAGGTCAGGTTCCAGCGCCAGCGCGGCGGCAATCAACGCCCGCTGTTTCATGCCACCGGAAAGCTCATGCGGGTACTGCTCATAACGCTTTTCCGGGTTGTCGATGCCCACCTGATCCAGCAGCTCAATCACCCGCTTCCGACGATCCACCGCAGTGCCACGACGGTGGATGGCCAGGCCCTCCCCCACGGAGTTACCGATGGTCTTGACCGGATTGAGGGAGTTATTCGGGTCCTGCGGGATCAAACCGATGCGGGTGCCGCGGATCTCACGCCACTGCTTCTCCTTGAGCCCCACCAGCGAGGTGCCCTGCAACTCAATCTGGCCGGCATCAACCGCGGCATTGCGGGCAAGCAGCCCGATGACCGCCTGAGCCGTGGTGGACTTACCGGAACCGGACTCACCGACGATCGCGGTGATCTGGCCGGCATGGACCTCAAGGCTGACGCCGTTGACCGCGTTCACCGGGCCCCTCGCGGTGTCATAGGACACCGCAAGATCGGTGACCTTCAGCAGCGGTGTCGGCTGCGGGGAAGCATGCAAGGTAGTGGACATCTAGCCCTCCTTCCGGATGATCTGGCTGAGGTAGTTAGCGGCGAGCACGACCGCGATGATGACCACACCGGGCAGGATGGTCAGCCACCAGGAGGTGGCGATGTAATCGCGGGAGTCAGCGATGAGCAGACCCCACTCCGGGGTGGGCGGCGGCGCACCATAACCGAGGAACCCGAGCGTGGCCAGCTGCAACAGGGCCGAACCAAATTGCAGGGCGGCCAGGGCGAGCACCGGGGTCAGCGAGTTGGGCAGCACATGGCGCAGCAGCACCTGGATCCGGGAACCACCGGAACCATAGGCAGCCTCAACGAAATCACTGGCCGCCACCGAAAGCACCTGGGAACGAGCCAATCGGGCGAAGGTGGCCACCGAGGTGATACCGACCGCGAAGGCGGCATTCATGGTGCCGAAGCCCAGCAAGATGATCACCGTGAGACTCAGCAGCAACGAGGGGATGGACAACAACACATCCACCAGGCGCATCAGCAGGGCATCCAGCCAGCCACGCTGGGTACCGGCGACCACACCGATCAGGGTGCCCAGAACCAGCCCCACCAGCACGGCAACCACCGCGCCGCTGAGCGATTGCCGGGCGCCGTAGACCACCCGGGTATAGAGATCACGACCCACCGAGTCAGTGCCGAACCAGTTCTGGGCGCTGGGTTCCAGCAGCGCACCATAGGTTCCCACGTTCGGGTCCAGCCCGGTGAACAACCGCGGCACCAGCGCTGCGGCCAGCGCGAGCACCAGGATGATGAGCGAGACGATCGCGCCGGGGCGGGTCCAGGGATTGCGGAAGCCACGGCTCTTCGCGGGGGTTGCGGGAACTCCGGGAGTTTCGGGGTCCCGGCCCTTCAGGTTGGGAAGCTGAATGCTCATGCCGTTGCCTTCCTGCGCAGACGGGCATCGAGGACCGGGTAGAGCAGGTCGACGATGAGGTTGATCAGGATATAGGCGGTGGCGGAGATGACCACCACCGCGAGGAGAACCGGGGTATCGCGGTTAGCCACCGCGTCCACCGTCATCGCGCCGATCCCGGCGCGACCGAAGACCGCCTCGGTGACCACTGCCCCACCGACCAGCTCACCGAAGAGCAGGCCTGCCATGGTCAGCGCCGGGAGCATGGCGTTGCGCAGTACATTGCGCCAGAAGATCCAGGCCTCGCTGGCGCCGCGGGCACGCACCGCCTGGATGAAGGGCTGTGTCTTGACCTCGTCGATGCTGCGGATCAGCACCTGGGCTAGCGGAGCGGCGATCGGAATGGCCAGGGTGATGGTCGGCAGGATCAGTCCCTGTCCGATACTCGCCCCGATCACCGGTACCCAACCAAGCTGGAAGGAGACGATCTGGATGGCGATGATGCCGAGCCAGAACAGTGGGAGAGAGACCATCACCGGTGGCAGACCACGGACGAAACCGCGCAGCCATCCGGCGGAATCGAGCGTGGCCAGAATGGCGATCAGCATGGCCAGGACCACGGCCAGAGCAAACGCCAGGACCGCCAGAAGCAGGGTGCCGGGCAGGGCTTCGGCGAGCATGGTCGAGACGGCGGTGCCGGTCTGGACCGAGAAGCCGAAGTTGCCGGCGAGGAACCCGAACAGGGCGGTGAAGTACTGCTGGATCAGGGGCTGATCCGCCCCGATCTCGGCACGGATCGCCTCAATCTCGGCCAGGGACAACCCCAGGTCGGGTGCGGCGTAGCGGGCGATCACGGCATCGGAGGGCAATGCCGAAAGCATGAGGAAGGACAGGGTGTAGGTGATGAAGAGCACCACCACGGCCTGGCCGATTCTGCGCAGGATCATCGAGGAATTCACTGTTGTTCCCTTTCTTCCTGGTCGATCCACACACCGTAGAAGGAGGGGCGGGCGATTGATTCGGGTGCAAAACCCTTGACATAGGGCTGCACCCCATAGACCTGGGGTTCCTCAAACAGCGGCAGGATATAGGCCTGCTCGGTGAGGTAATCCTGAATCTCCCCGGCAATGCGGTCCCGGTCCGCCGGCTTCGGTGCGGAGGCCACCGCTTCCAGCATCGCCTCCAACTCGGGGTCCCCGAGCGAATCAGTGGTGGCGTTGTAGTTCAACAGCTCATTGCGGTTATCGGAGTAGTAGAGCGACTTGATCACGTCATGGTCCGCACGTCCGACCATGGTGTGTCGGATCTGGATCTTCTCCGGGTCCAAGGAGTCAGCGTTCTGGCTGGCGTTATCACCGGGGTTGATGTGGATCTCCACCCCGATCCGGAGCAGATGCTCCTGGACCTTGGTGACAACTTCACGGGAACGGGGCTGCGGTACCGCCTCGTTCACGGTCAGGGAGAGACGTTCGCCATCCTTGACACGGATACCGTCGGTCCCCCGGGTCCAACCGGCGGCGTCGAGCAGCTGCTCAGCGAGTGCCGGATCATAGTCATAGGCATCGCCCTGGTCTTTATATCCCAGCGCGGTATGGGCGACGGCGCTGGTGGCCAACGGGTAGGACTCAGAGAAGAGCACCCGCATGATCTCATCCCGGTCGATCCCGTGGATCAGGGCCTGGCGGACCCGGATATCCTGCAGCTTCGGGTGCTGGAAGCGGAAGAGCAGCTGGTTGTTCATGCCGTTGGTGCCATGCGAGACCACGTTGAGCCCCTGGTTGATCAGGTGGCGTTCCACCGGAGCCTCCACCTGGCGGGCGATGTCCGCCTGCCCGGCGACCAGGCTACCGACGCGGACTGATTCCTCACCGGCGAGCACGAAGTTGATCTCATCGACCCGGGTGCGTCCCTGGTGCTCATGGCTCGGCGGTGCCCAGTCATAGTCTGCACGGGCGCTCAGGGTGAGGTTGGTACCCAGCTTCTCATCGGTGATGACAAAGGGCCCGGAACCGATCACATTGACGGCATTACCCGGGGCGAACTCCTCGTTGGTGAACTCGAGGGTGGCATCGGCGAGGAGCCCGGCGTTGAAGGAACTGGTGGCCTGGGCGAAGCCCGGTGCCGGCGCGCTGAAGTGGAAGCGGACGGTATCTTCATCCACCACCTCACCGCTCTCATAGTTGCTGAGCTGCTCCGAGGAGGTGAGCAGTCGTGTTTGATCGCCCTTGGCGAAGAGGTTGATATTGGCCACGACATTCTCCGGGGTCAACGCGGTGCCGTCGGAGTAGGTGACATCGGTGCGGATATCGAAGGTGTACTCGGTGGCGTCCTCGTTGATCTCCGGCAGCTCCGTGGCAATCCACGGCTGTAGTTCCAGGGTGTCCGGATCCTGATAGAGCAGACGGTCAGTGATGTTGTTGATCACGCCGCCGTTCGGGTAGAAACCCGCCGCCGGTGGGTAGAGGGTGGCGAAGAAGATCGGCTCCAGATACGTCAGGGAGTTCTCGGAGCCTTCTTCAGTGGTACTGGCGCATCCCGCAATCAGGGAGGCACTGGTGAGCAGAGCAACAGTGAAGCCGAATATGCGGCCCCGCCCCGCCCTTGCTTTGGCTCCAAACAAAACGGCAACTCCTCTGATTTTAAGGAAAATAATCAACAGCTAAAAGTATTGTTTGAAACTAACACAGTTCAAACCGCGTGGTTAACTTGAAGCAGACTGCTTAGTCTATCTCACCTGCAAGGTATTGTTTATTGGCATGTCAGGTCAAAACCAGCACTCCCCCGCCCTCGCCATCATCGGCATGGGGCCTCGCGGTATTTCCGTGGTCGAACGGATCGCCGCTGAACTACGCGCCCACCCCCGCGCACCACTCACTCTTCATCTGATCGATGACTCCGAAATCGGCGCCGGCCGGATCTGGGACCCCTCCCAGACCCGCACCCTGTGCATGAACACCCTCGCCGGTGCGGTCACCCTCTTCACTGAACCAGAATCCACGGTCGCGGCCCCGGTGTTCGAGGGGCCGATCCAATATGAATGGATCCGTCTGCTCCGGGGGGAGCGCGAAGGCATCGCCGAGGCCAAGCTGACCACCTTTGACAACTACCCGCCAAACCCGCAGATCACGGTGGACTTCGCTGCGGAGATCGCAGAATCCCGCCCGGAATCACACCCCAGCCGCGCCTTCTACGGCGCCTATCTGCACTGGTGTTTTGAGGTGGCGCTCCGGCGGTTGCCCGCCGAGGTCACCGTCATTGAACACCACACCAGGGTGGTGGGCATCCAGGAAGCAGGCAACCGCGATGTCCTCACGCTTGACGACGCCTCGGAGATCTCCGCCGATGCGACGGTGCTGGCCGTGGGCTGGCTGACCCCCGGCCCCAATAATGAGGAGCGGGAACTGGCTGCGGCCGTCGATAAGCACCCGGAGTTGACCTGGATCCGCCCGGGGAACCCGGTGGAGCAGTCCGTGGACCAGATCCCCGAGGAAGGGACCGTCCTGGTCCGTGGCCTGGGCATGGGCTTTTTCGACCTCATGGCGCTGCTGACCTTCGACCGGGGTGGTCGCTTCATTGAGGATGCTGGCACGCGTTCTGGTCTGCGCTATGAAGCCTCCGGGCGGGAACCGCACCTGGTGGTGTCCTCCTACCGTGGCTACCCCTACCTGCCGAAGTCCGCCTACGGTGGTCTCCCGCCGAAGCCGGAACTGCGGCGCCTGAAGAAGGTGATTTCCTCCCTTCCGACCGGCATGCTCGGCCCCGCCAGCATCGACTTTGATCAACAGGTGTGGCCGGCCATTGTCCGGGACTCCTATGAGGCCTACTACCGCACCTTGCACCACGTGAAACCTCATGCCCTGAATGCCCCGGTCCGGGACCTGATCGATGCGCTCGACCGGGCGACACCCGAGCAGGTCAACGCGGCCGCTGCCCGATTCATCCCGGACCCGGCTAACCGTTTCGACCTCTTCTCCTGGGAACATGCCCTGGCTGGCAAGGTGGCCCCCCGCAGCGAATTCACCGAATACCTCGCCCAGCGCTTGGTCGGCGATATCGCAGATGCCGCGGCCGGAGTGGACTCCCCGCTCAAGGCCGGACTGTGGTCCGTCAGCGCCTCCCGCAAGCCCTCCCAGATTCTGGGGGCGGAAGGTCGCTACACCTTTGAATCCCGACGCAACCGCTTCGCCGCCCTGATGTCGATCGGTCAGATGGCCGGATCTGGCCCGCCGCTGTTCCGAACCCGACAGCTACTGGCTCTGGTGGATGCCGGACTGGTCAGCTTCCTCGGTGCTGAACCGAAACTCCGGGTCGACGGCGTCGCTGGCGAATTCGTGATGAAATCCCCCAACACAGATGAGACCCTCGTCTTCGCCCACACCCTGGTCGACGCCTGGATGCATCAACCCGATATCCGCCGCTCGGCGGACCCGCTGGCGAAAAGCCTCCGCCAAGCTGGCCGGACCCGCCCCTTCCATGACACCACCACCAACCGGGAACGAATCGCCACCGGATCCCCCGAGGTTGATCCGGACACCCGCTTGCTGGTCAGAGCGGACCAACAACCGGACAAGCGACTGCATCTGATCGGCATCCCCACCTATGCGCAGCTGCCGGACACCACCATCTCGCCGATGCCGGGAACCAACCCGCTGCTGCTGCAGGAAACGGATAAGGTCGCCCGGCACGCGCTGGCTGTCGCCTTCGGAGTGGTCTAGGAAAGGCTGGCGGTGGCTGAGGTCTGAAGTGGTGCCCCGAAGTGGGGTCCCCGGTGGTGGCCCGAGGTGGCAAAATATGTGCACGGTGGACTGAAAGTCCAGTTTTTGGTCTATTTCACCGCACCTTGCACACATTTTGCCACGCCTCATCCTGCCGGAGCACGGTGGGAATAAAGCGGTACGGAGAGCCCGCCGATAATCCGGCTCCCGGCAGAGAGTCTGCGGCCCAGCGCTCAGCGTTACTTCCGGTCCGCCAGCTCAATGCGCGGCCGTACCGCCAGATCCGTGATCTGGGTACTCGGCCCGGCAGTCACCGCGAGTCGCACCGCCCGGGCCACCTCCACCGGCTCGATATAGTGCGCGGGCTCATAACCCGCACCGGCCTCATTGTTGAGGCCCTGCAACATGGGGGTGTCCGTCGGTCCCGGCGCGATGGTGGTCACCCGCACTCCCTTGGTGGCTTGCTCCTTGCGGAGTCCATCCGCCAGTGCATAGAGGGCGTGTTTGGTGGCGGCATAGACCACATTGCCCGGGTGCGCGCCCTGACCGGCCCCGGAGTTGATGAACACCGTCAGTCCCTCGGCCCGCTGCAGGGCCGGCATCAGCTCGCGGGTCAGCTCTGCGGGAGCGAAGACATTGATCTCGAACTGCCCCCGCCAATCCAGGGGCTGCGCTGATTCCACCGTGTGGCGGTGTGCGATGGCGGCGGCGTGGACCAGCACATCCACCTGTGCCAGATCTCGGATCTTGCGGTAGGAATCATGGGGACCGCCGTGGAGCAGTCCATTGACCAGGTCGCATTCGATGGCCTCGACATTGTCGAGCTCCGCCAGTTCCGCCAGTGCCGCACGGTTGCGTCCCAGCGCGTAGACGGTGTGGTCACGGGCCAGATCGGCGACGATTTCGCGCCCCATACCACCGGTGGCCCCGGTTACTACGGCGATGCGTCCACGGTCTTCGGGTTGAGCCTCAGAATGGTTCATACCCGCGATTCTAGCCACGGCCGCGGCCGCTGTCAGGGGCTTCAGGGGCGTCGCGGGCGGATATCCAGGTGAGTGAACTGGGTGCTCTCCCCGGTGTCCGCGATCAGCCGGACGGCGCGCGCGATCTCCACCGGATCGGAATAGTACTCCGGGTGGTAGTCCGATTCACCCGCTTGCTCGACCGCTTTGCGCATCATGGCGGTATCCGTGCCGGAGGGGGCGATGGTGGCTACCCGGACATCATCCGGGGAAACCTCATCACGCAGCGCATCTGCGATCCCCCGTAGTGCGTGCTTGCTGGCTGTATAGACGGCGTGGCCGGGGTGGGCGCCCTGCTCGCAGATGGAGTTGATGAAGATGATCTGCCCCCGGGCACGGCGCAGCGCGGGTAGCAGCCGCGCGCTGAACATGGCCGGCAAGGTGGCGTTGACCGTAAATTGCAGGCGCCAGTCAGCGGCGGTAGCTTCTTCGACGGTCTTCTTCTCCATGACCCCGGCGGCATGGATCAGCAGGTCTACCTTGTCCAGGGCGAAGAGCGCCTGAAGCGGCGCGGAATCTGCGGCAGCGGCGTCGTCGAGAAGCAGGGTGAGATCCGCGGGCACCGCGGTGACCTGGGCGATCCGCTCCAGCCCCGCCAGCGCCTCGGCATTGCGGCCCAGCGCCAGGACCTCATGGTCCCGGGCCAGCTCTCTGACGATCTTCTCGCCCATGCCACCGGTTGCTCCGGTGACCACGGCGATCTTGCGCTTTGAACCAATGAGGGAATCAGCCATGGGCCCGAGCCTAGGCTCAGATCTGGTCGAGTGCGTTCTCCACGTCAGCCAGCAGATCCGCGACATCCTCGATGCCGATGGAGATGCGCACCAGATCGCGCGGGACCTCCAGCTGGGAGCCGGCGGCGGACTGGTGGGTCATGGTGGCTGGGTGCTCCACCAGGGATTCAACACCGCCGAGAGACTCCGCCAGGCAGATCAACTTGGTGGAGGTGCAGAACTTACGGGCGGCGTCCTCGCCACCGGCGAAGCGGACCGAGATCATGGCACCGAAGCGGTCCATCTGCTTCTTGGCCACCTCATGGCCGGGGTGGGAGGCCAGACCCGGGTAGAGCACCTGGGAGATCTCCGCACGGGAGTCCAGGAAGGCGGCGATCTTCTCGGCGTTATCGCAGTGTCGGTCCATGCGCACCGCCAGGGTCTTGATGCCGCGGGCGGTCAGGTAGGCATCGAAGACCGAGGGGATCGGCCCGACGCCGCCCTGCATGAAGAGCAGTTGCTCATCAACCGCGGCATCATTGGTCACCACGACACCACCGACGACATCGGAGTGCCCGCCGAGATACTTGGTGGTGGAGTGCAGCACGACATCCGCCCCCAGGCTCAGCGGACGCTGCAGGTAAGGGGAGGCGAAGGTGTTGTCCACCACGAGGCTGGCAGTCCCCTTGATCGCGGCCACCGCAGCGATATCGGTGATCGCCAGAGCCGGGTTGGAGGGGGTCTCCAGCCAGATGAGCTTGGTCTGCTCGGTGATGGCCGCCTCGACCGCCTTGGCGTCGGTGGTGTCGACAACGGTGTAGTCCACCCCCCAGGCCTTGAAGACGGAGTCGATCAGCCGCCAGGTTCCGCCATAGGCATCATGGCCGAGGATCAGGTGGTCGCCCGGCTTGAGCAGCACACGCAGCACGATATCGGTGGCGGCCATACCGGAGGAGAAGGCCTTGCCGAACTCCGCCCCTTCCAGGGCAGCGACGGTACGCTCCAACGCGGTGATGGTGGGGTTGCCCACGCGGGTGTACTCATAGCCACCGCGCAGCTCATTCAGACCGTCCTGCGCAAAGGTCGTGGAGGCATAGATCGGGGTGTTGATAGATCCGTACAGGGAATCCGGTTCATAACCTGCGTGAATGCTCTGGGTGGAAAATCCCGGGTTACCTGCGGCGCTCATGAATCTGCTGCTCCTCAACAATCAAAACTCGACCCTGCTCAGGGTCATACCATCAGCCACTCTAGACCAAGCGGTATATATTCCCCACCTCTGCGCCCGAGTTATATTCACCCCCGGGCCTCCTGCCGCTACCGGACTTACCCCTGCACAGCACCGAAAAACAGCTGGCTCACAGAAAGCGGCCAGCCATAGTCCAGAGCTTGTCCCTACACTCCGGCAGTGATGACTGAGCAACTTCCGACCCTGTACACCGCAGCCGGAGTGGCTGCCCAATCCGTGGACAACGCCACCGACTGGTGGCAACAACCCCTGACCAGGGAATGGCTCGTGGAGAAACCTGTCGAGATCATTCTCACGATCATCGTCGCGCTGATCCTGCACTGGCTGGCCCGCCGCGGCATCGAGAAGCTCGCCGACCGGAACGCGAAGACCAAACTCCGCAAGCCCAAGCTCCCGGTGAGGCTTGGCGGCCGAAAGACCCCAGCAGAGGAGATCCCGCCCCATATCGCGGCAATGAACCGGGCCCAGGAAGATCGTCGTAAAGCGCGGATCAGAACTCTGGCGGCGGTCGGCAAATCCGCTGCCGCGATTCTGATCTGGGCCTGGGCGGTGCTCTCGATACTCCAGGCCATCGACATCAATGTCGGCCCCATCCTCGCCTCTGCCGGGGTAATCGGCCTGGCCATCGGTTTCGGCGCCCAGTCGCTGGTCAAGGACTTCCTGGCCGGTGTCTTCATGCTCCTGGAGGATCAATACGGGGTCGGCGACACCGTGGACCTGGGCGAGGGCATCGTCGGCGATGTCGAGGACATCAGCCTGCGGCTGACCACGATCCGCGATATCGACGGCACCGTCTGGTACGTCCGCAACGGCGAGATCCTGCGGGTGGGCAATCTCAGCGATGACTTCTCCATCGCCCGCCTCCAGGTCCCGGTGGGGCTGTCCAATGATTCCGAAAAGGCCTGGGAGGTCATTCTCAGCTCGGTGAATGAGGGGGTCACCGCCGAGCACATCCGCGAGGGTGTGCTCGAGGAACCGGTGATGAACGGTGTCACCGATTTCCAGCCGGACCACCTCTCCTACCGGGTTTCGGTGAAAACGCTGCCGGGCCGACAGTGGGAGGTGCAGCGCTATCTGCAGGCCAAGGTGCTCAATGACATGCGCGCCAATGACATCACCACGCCCTATCCGCACGGCATCGGCAATGTCCGGCGTGAGGAGTATGACAGCTAGCGGCCGCTCCCGTGACCTGCGGCCGCACGGCCTGAACTGGAGCACAGCGACTTAGCCCTGCCGGGCGCACTGGATAGACTGGCGGCCATGACTCTCCCCTCTTCCGGTGCGCCCGGCCAACCGAGTTTCTTTGAGGCCATCGGCGGCGATGAGACCTTTTCCCGCATGGTCCACGGTTTCTATGAGCAGGTGAAAAAGGATGACCTGATCGGCCCGCTCTACCCGGACCAGGACTGGGAAGGTGCCGAACAACGGCTGAAGTGGTTCCTCGCCCAGTACTGGGGTGGCCCGCAGACCTTCTCCGCGAATCGCGGCCACCCGCGGCTGCGGATGCGCCACGTGGACTATTCCATCGGGCGGCCCGAGGCGGAGCGCTGGCTGGAGATGATGAAGATCTCCCTTGACCAGATCGAGGAGGAGACCATTCCCCCGGCTTATCGCGCAGCGATCTGGGAGCACATGGAACGCGTCGCCGCCATGCTCATCAACCGGCCGGTCTAGTACTCGCGGCGGTCCGAGTACTACTGAGCCAGCGCCAGGCCATGTGCCGTTGCCACGGCCTGGCTGCGGAGCTGACCGCCGCGGGTCATCAGCCCATCCCCCAGCCCCGGCAGCTTCTCGACGGCCGCGTCAAACCCGAGCTCCGCGACTGCACGGATAAAGGGCAGGGTTGCCGTGGTCAGCGCCCGGGTGGAGGTATTCGCCACCGCACCCGGCATATTGGGCACGCAGTAGAAGATCGTGTTCTCCACCTTGAAGGTCGGGCGCTCATGCGAGGTCGGGTGGGAGGATTCAAAACAGCCGCCCTGGTCGATCGCGACATCCACCAGTACCGCACCGGGCTTCATCTTCGCCACCAGGGTATCCGGTACCAGCACCGGAGCCTTGGCACCGGCGACCAGGACCGCACCGATCACCAGGTCGGCCTCCACCAGGGCGTCCTCCACGGTCTGTGGGGTGGACACCAGGGTGCGCACCCGCCCCTGATAGAGATCATCGAAGTGCCCCAGCACCTTCGGGTTCAGATCCATCACCGTGACCTCGGCGCGCAGCCCCACCGCCATCGCCACCGCGGAGGCACCGACTTGGCCGCCGCCGAGCACCACCACCCGACCCGCCTGAGTGCCGGGCACCCCGGGAAGTAGTACACCGCGTCCACCCATCGGGCTGAGCAGGTGGTGCGCGCCCTCCATCACCGCGAGCCGACCGGCGGTCTGGCTCATCGGGGTCAGCAGCGGCAGGCCGCCGGTGGCGTCGGTGACCGTCTCATAGGCGATGGCGGTGATGCCGGAATCCAGCAGCGCCCGGGTCACCGGCAGGGAGGCCGCCAGGTGGAGGTAGGTGAAGAGCATGAGATCCTCGCGCAGGTAACCGAACTCGCTCTCCAGCGGTTCCTTGACCTTGAGCACCAGTTCCGAATCCCGCCAGACCTGCTCGGCGGTCTCCACGAGCTCAGCACCGGCTTCGAGGTACTCCGCATCCGGCATGGCGGAGGCCTCCCCTGCTCCGGCTTCGACGAGTACCCGGTGGCCAGCCCCGACCAGGGTGCGGGCACCATCAGGGCTCAGCGCCACCCGCCCTTCATTGTTCATGAGCTCGCGGGGTATTCCGATGTGCATGGGGACTCCTTTGACGGCACGCTGTGATTTCCTTAACACTGATCCTTTCACATCCCGGGGCCCTGCTCATTCATATGCGGCCCGGTAGGGGCCCTCGCCATCCCGGATCGCCTGACACGCCAACACCTGTCCCTCCCGCTCGATCTCATACTTTCCGAGGACCTCATTCGCCAGCATGTGGGAGGGCCCACCGGCCAGGGTGAGCTGGGAGGTGCCACAGTGACCCTCCATGCACGAGTAGTACGCCGGGATGCCCGCGGCGAGCATCGCATCGAGCAGGGTCAGCTCAGCGGGCCACTCGAACTCGTATTCCACTCCGTCGACCTCTGCGATGTGTTTCATGTGCCCCAACGTAGTCTCGCTCGTCCGGCATGTCCGATATCCACCCACTAGGATCACCGTGGTGAATAGAGTCCACCTCCGTGAGGTTTTTCGTTCCTTCGGCCTGCTCGGTCTTACCTCCTTCGGTGGGCCGACCGCCCATCTGGGGTATTTCCGGGAGGAGTTCGTCCAGCGGCGCCGCTGGTTGAGCGAAAGCAGCTATGCCGAGCTCATCGCGCTCAGTCATTTCCTGCCCGGCCCCTCCTCTTCACAGGTGGGCATGGCCCTGGGTTATCACCGCGCCGGATACGCCGGAATGGCGGTGGCCTGGCTGATGTTCACCCTCCCCTCAGCGGTCCTGCTGATGCTGGCAGCCCTGCTTATCGACGCCGCGGGCATCGCCGCCGGCCAGGGCTGGATCCAGGGTCTGCTTGCTGCGGCGGTGGCCGTGGTTTTCCACGCGGTCGCCGGGATGGCCAAGACGATGGCCGCGGGAAAGATCACCGCCACCATCGCGGTGGTCAGCGCGCTGCTGGTGCTCGCGGTAGCCACCCCCTGGACGCACCTGGCGGTGATCCTGCTCGCCGGTCTCGTCGGAGCGCTGCTGATCCGGTCCGGGGACCTGGCCACGGCGGACAGCTCCGAGGGGCTCCGCGCGGTCAGCTCCCGAGCTGCCGCGATCTGCCTCGGACTTTTTGTCCTGCTCCTGGCCGGCGCACTGTTCATCGGCTCCGGCGGCACCTCCGGCTGGTTGGCCCAGGCCGCCGCTTTCGTGCAGGCAGGTGCCCTGGTCTTCGGTGGCGGCCACGTGGTGCTGCCGCTGCTGGAACAGCTGACGGTGGCGCCGGGCTGGCTCGACCAGGGTGAGTTCCTGGCCGGCTACTCCCTGGCACAGGCGGTGCCTGGCCCGATGTTCACCTTCGCCACCTATCTCGGCGCGGTGCTCAACGGAATCCCCGGCGCACTGCTGGCCACCGTGGCGATTTTCCTGCCGGCAGCACTGCTGATCATCGCGGGTCTGCACTTCTGGCACCGGTGGCGCAGCATTCCTTGGCTGCGACGGGCGTTGCAGGGAGTCAATGCCGCGGTGGTCGGCCTGCTCGCCGCCGCCTTCTATGATCCGGTGTTCACCCACGGGATCAACGGACTTCCCAGCCTGTCGATCGCCGCGGTGTGCTGGCTGGCGCTGGCGAAGTTGCAGCTGCCACCCTGGTCAGTCGCGGTGGGTGCCGCAGTGGCGGGCGGGCTGCTGCTCTGATTCGCCTGTACTAGAAAACCGGGGCGCCTAGAAGAGCGACAGCCCGGTCGAGCGGTACACGGAGCCGTAGGGGGCGTCGATACGCACCCAACGGCCGCTGACGGAGACCCGCAGGTGGCGCGGGATCTCGATGGGCGCGGCGAAACCGGGGATCAGACCCAATGCGGTGCAGGTGAAGATCATCCGCATCGAGACCTCGGCTTCGAGGCCGTTGCCGGAGACAGTGAGCACCGTCTGGTTGAGCATATTGGCCGGCGGGCCCAGCGGGCCGGAGAACTGCCGGGCCAGGGCCTGCCCCTGGTCCGCCAACTCCCGCACCACGGTCACCGGCAAGGTATCCACCAGGGCGAATCCACTGACCGGCGGGAGTGCCCCTGGCCAGTTGGGATCCCGGGGCAAGCCGATCTCGGTGGAGTCATTCTGCAACGCCTGCAGGAGCTCATGGGCACCCACCACCGCGCCGTCACGGCCGACAGTGCCGGTGGCACGACGAGAGCCCACCACCTCGAAGGGCGTGGTGACGAAGACCTCGATCTGCTCGCCGCGTTGCCGCAGTCGCGCGGAGGCGGAGGCATCCAGCCCCACGGCCCGGCCGAGCAGTGCCTGCAGGCCGGGCGAGCCTTCGCGGAGCGCCAGAGTTTCCTGAATCAATTCGCGAGCTGCTCGACGGAATCGGCGGTCTGGGTCAGGACCTTGCGCTCGGCATGGTTGAGCGCGCGCGGGCGGGAGGTGTCGGTGTCGATGGCCACCTGGACGCACTCGACGACGCAGGCCACGCGGTTCTGGCGGTCCTTGATCTCCTGTCGGGTGGTGAAGCTGGTGTTACCGAGCTCCACGACCTGGGTCTCCACAGTCAGATCGGTGGTATCAGGCAGCACCGGACGCAGGTAGTCGACGTCGAGGTGGCGGACGAAAACCGCGAAATCCATCCCCCGGGCAACGAACTCATCTTCGGCGAAAGCCAGTCGTGCCTCCTGGGCGATCTCGATGTAGCAGGCGTTCATGATGTGACCGTAGCGGTCGAAATCAGACCAGCGGACCGGGATCAACATCGTGTGGAGCGTGGAGTCTGCGGGGGCAACCATGGAGATGAGTCTCTATTCCTCTATTAGGAGCGTACGTGGATCAGTGTTTCAAGCTGACCGCGATCCCTGCAGAACAGGGCCGCGATCTCACTGTCTCGATCTTAGACGCACTCCCCGACCGCGGGGAATGCCAGTCCGTTACTTAGGGCAACGAACACAAATCAGGCACAGCCTACCCGCCATGGTCGACTTTAAGGAGTGGGGTCAGCCAAGTGAGAGGAAGGTCTCCCGCATCCGCTGCGGGTCAGCTTCCCAACCGGTGAAATGTTCAAAGGCATCCACGGCCTGATAGACCGCCATCCGTGAGCCATCCAGGGTGGCACAGCCCAGCACCCGGGCAGCCGCCAGCAGCTGGGTCTCCAGGGGCACGTAGACCACATCGCTGACCCAGTGCCGCGGGGTCAGGCACGCGGTATCGAAGGCGGTACCCGGGTGCGCGAGCATACCCATCGGGGTGGCGTTGACCACGCCATCAGCTTCCGCGATGAGCTGTTCGACGCCCTCGGCACTCACACCCTCAACCGCCTCCCGCCCGATCGCAGCGTTGATCGACGCCGCCAGCTCCTGGGCGCGGGCCAGGTCCAGATCGGCGACCAGGAGCTTCTTGACGCCGTTGCTCACCAGCGCGTAGGCCACGGCATTACCGGCGCCTCCCGCGCCGACCTGCACCACGGTGTTCTTCGCGACGTCGGCAAGCCCCTCCCGGAAGCCCCTGGCATAGCCGGTGACATCGGTGTTGTGGCCACTGAGCGTGCCTTCGGCAGAGATGACCACGGTGTTCACCGCGCCCAGCGCCCGAGCCTGCTCCGAGACCTCATCCAGCAATGGCAACACGGCCTGCTTGTGCGGGTGGGTGATGTTGAGTCCGTTGAAGCCGAGATTCTTCACCGCCTCAAGGATCTGCGGCAGCGGCATGCTGTGCAGTGTGGGGGTGGCGGTGTCCAGCCGACGGTAGACCGTGGCGGCCCCGTGGGCCAGTCCCTCCGCCTCGTGCATGGCGGGGGTCCGGGACTGGGCGATGCCATCGCCGATCAGACCGAGCAGAATGCTGTCTTTACTCATGGGGTACGCGGGTGCTTTCTGTGTTGAGGTACAGGTGTATCAGTTCGGGATACCGCGTGCACGGTCCCGTTCACTGCGGTACTGGGCAGCCAGCCGGACCGGGGCATTGGTCTCGCCCCAGCCGGCGAATCCACCGCGCCGCTCCACGACCTCAAGGAACATGGTGCCCAGGGTGCCGGTGTAGAAGTGCAGGAATTCGCCATGGGCATCTCGGTCATAGAGCAGCTCATGCTCGCGCAGAATCGCCAGGAATTCCGGGTCCAGCTGGAACCGCGCGGTGAGATCCTCGTAGTAGTTCTCCGGGACGGGCAGAAACTTCAGCCCCCGCTGGCGGGCGCGTTGCGCCACCGCCACAATATCGGTGGTGGCCAGGGCCAGGTGCTCCGGGTAGGCAGCAGCCAGGAACCTGCCCTGTTCCGCATCCTCCGGGGCCACACTGAGCAACAGTTGCACCGCGGAATTCGCCGAGCGCA
Organism: Corynebacterium sp. A21; assembly: GCF_052266655.1. Lineage (NCBI taxonomy): Bacteria > Bacillati > Actinomycetota > Actinomycetes > Mycobacteriales > Corynebacteriaceae > Corynebacterium > Corynebacterium sp. A21. The sequence goes on along the minus strand of NZ_JBQPQY010000005.1, from coordinate 112,189 downwards.
TCACCTGATTGCGGATCAACCCGATGGGGCTGGGGAATTCTTCATGGGCGGTGGCCTCCAGCGCCATGAGTGAGGTGTAGAACAACACCGTCTCGTCATAGTACTGCCAGGGCTGGGCCAGGTTGATGTGGTCCAGCCCATCGATCAGGGCAGGTTCGGGGGCTTCGGCCGCCCCGTGGCCGAACTCCTGCAGCCAGGCGGGATGGACCTTGTTGTCCGGGGTTTCCCCGAAGAAGATCTCGGTGCCATCCGGTGCGTAGACCCCACGCAACAACACCTCATCAGAGCCGGTTTCCCGGGAGACCGGACGCGCCTGCAGCACATGGGCCCGGGATTCAGCGGCCGCCGGGTTCTCGGTCTGGAACCCCAGGGCGGTGATCGCGGCAGGTGCGCCGGTGGGCCCCTGATCACCGATGATGATGCGGACCTGACCCTGGGTCCAGACCTGGTACTGCTCCTTAGTGCGGTGGTAACCACCGAGGGAGAAGCCCAGCTGGTGCAGCAGTTTGGTGGTCTCCCCCAGCCGACCGGTGGAGATCTCCACGAAGTCCACCATGCTCGGATCCGCGACCTCGGGAAGCGGCTGCAGCGCGAGCGTGCCGGCAGGATCTTTCACCCCGGCGGCCTGCCGGGCGCGGAAGGTCTGGTCTTCCAGCCAACGCAGGGAACGCAAGCCATCCACCGCGGTGCGGCCGACCTCAGCCTGGCGGAAGGAATCGTTGAAGATCTCCAGTGACACCGGTCCGGTGTAGCCGGCCTCGGCGAGGAAACCCATGAAACGCACCAGGTCGAAGTCACCTTCGCCGGGGAAGACCCGGTGGTGGCGCGACCAGGATAGGATGTCCATGCTGAGCTTCGGGGCGTCGGCAAGCTGCACGAAGAAGATCTTCTCCGCCGCGATCTCGGCGACACCGGCGGTATCCCAACCCCGCGAAAGAATATGGAAGGTATCCAGGCAGGTGCCCACAGCGGGGTGGTCCGCGGCGTCGACAATGCGCTGGGCATGTTCGAAATCATTGACGAACCTGCCCCAGGCCAGCGCCTCATAGGCGATCTTGACGCCATAGCGCTGGGCCAGCTCGCCAGCGGTGCTCAGCTGCTGCGCAAAGAGCTCATCATCGTCGATGGTGGCGGTGGCGACATTCGAGCACAGCAGGATGGTCTCGATGCCGAGTCGGTTCATCAGGGCAAATTTGGCTTCCAGCCGGTGCAGGTTCGCCTGGAACAGCTCCGGGTCCACTCCTTCGAAATCCCGGAAGGGTTGGAAGAGATCAAGGGTCAGCCCCAGGTCGGCCGCCCGCTGCCGGATCTGCTCCGGGGAATGGGGGGAAACCACCAGGTCCTGCTCAAAGATCTCCACCCCATCAAAACCGGCGTCTGCGGCAGCCCGCAGCTTCTCTGCCAGGGTGCCGGAGAGGCAGACTGTGGCAATTGAGGTACGCATCAGAGATTCGCCTCCTGCTGTTCTACGGGCTGGCCATCGGGTCCGATGATCAGGCTGGTGCGACGCTTCTCGGCGGTGATTCCGGCGCGGGCCAGATCGGCGGCCTCACCACGGGCGGTGTGAAGCGCATCGATCTCATTGAGGTTGAGGTTCTTGGTCTCCTTCGCGGAGATTCCCGCCAAGGCACAGAGCACGCCGATTGCAGCGACGAAGATACCGACCGTGAGCCAGTTGTCCCCTTCCGTACCGGCCAGCCAGGAGGCCAGCACTGGGGCGAAGCCGCCGGAAAGCGCGAACCCGATCTGGGTACCCAGGGCCAGGCCGGTCACCCGCACCGAGGTCGGGAACATCTCAGCGTAGAAGGCGGGCCAGACGGCGTTGGCCATGGAGTAGAGCAGGCCCGACATGAGCACACCGACAAAGAAGATGGCCAGCCAGTTACCGGAGTAGATGGCGCTGAGGTAGGCGCTCATGGCCACACCCGAACCGAGGGCACCGATGATGAACACTGGGCGACGACCGATCCGGTCCGCCAGGATGCCCGAGAGCGGGATGCTCAGCAGGGCCACCGCATTCGCGGCCACCGGGACCATCAGCATGGTGGAACGGTCCAGCCCCACGATCGAGGTGGCAAAGGACAGCGACCAGACCGTGAAGACGACATTGACGGTGTTGATCATCGCCGCACAGGCGACCCGCGCCACCGCGACCTTGTGGTAGCGGAAGAGGATGGCCAGCGGGGAAGCCTGCTTCTCGACGGCCGCGCCGGAGTTCTCGGCGAGTTCCTTCGCCTCCTGGGTCTCCTTGAATGACGGCGGCTCCTCCAGGTTGCGACGGATCAGGAAGGCGACGAGCACGACCACGGCGGAAAGCCAGAAGGGAACGCGCCAGCCCCAGGACATCAGGGCCTCCTCGCTGAGGAAGGCCGTGAAGGGGATGAACACCGCCATTGCCAGGAGGGTACCGAACTGCGTGCCGTGCAGCGTCCAGCTGGCGGTCACCGCGCGGCGATGTTCCGTGGCGTGCTCCAGGGAGACGGAGATGGCGCTGGCCTGTTCACCGGAGGCCGACAGGCCCTGGATCACGCGGCAGAACACCAGCAGCGCCGGAGCAAGGTAGCCGACCTGATCGAAAGTGGGCAGGCAGCCCACGATGAAGGTGCTGGCCCCGATGAGGAATAGACACATCATGAGCACAAACTTGCGGCCATAACGGTCCGCGAGCGGCCCCATGATCAGGGCACCCAGGGGGCGGACCACATAGGCCACACCAACGGTGGCCATGGAGGCCAGGATCGCCACACCCGGGGCGGTATCCGCCGGGAAGAAAAGGTGGTTGAGCACCAAGGCGGCGGCGGTGCCGTACACCGCAAAATCGTAGTATTCGAGCGCCGAGCCGATCCAGCTCGACAGCGCTGCCTTCTTCGGGGTCTTGACGTACCCCGAGGTCTGTTCTGCAGTTGTCATGATGTGAGTGGCTTCCTGATTCAGAGGGGATCAAAGCTGATTCTATGCCTGCCCCGGCAGGGTATCCCCACTACCTCCCAGCTCACAGGGGGTGCGAGTGGTGGTAGTCGAGAGGGATTTTGATGTGAGCCTCCTGCCGGAGGGGAATCGATCGTGATACAGAACTCACCATATGGAGCGATTCCTTCAGCTCAAAGCCGTTCACCTGACGAACATCCGCGTTTAATTTTGACACTCCTGACCAGCAGGGATCCACAACCCTGGGGTTATTGAGGGGCGGCTAGGGGTGCATACCAGGGATGCACCCCCGTTGCAGCAGTTCGACAAGGGGTGCTGCTGCAAAGTTTGGTAGAGAGTCGAGAAAGCTCAGTTTTCATCTCCTGATGGCTGCCGTATACCGACGTTCCCCGACCGTCTCGAATAGTCGGCTGGTGATCACCGCAGCTGGGTGTAGTCGACCATGAGCGAATCTCACCCCATCGCTTTAAGGAGCGAGGGCATCTGGGAATCAATCATCCAGCGGCGACTAACCCACAAGTGGATATCGCCCCTAAAATACCCGAAAGGCCCGCGCCCCACCGACAATATTCCGGTGGGGCGCGGGCCTTCAAGCAACTGGTGCGTCGGCTGGTCCAGAGACTAGCGGCTCAGCTTGCGGTGGGTGACGCGGGACGGACGGGCCGCCTCAGCGCCGAGACGCTCCACCTTGTTCTGCTCGTAGTCACCGAAGTTGCCCTCGAACCAGTACCACTGGCCCTCGGCAACGTTGCCTTCCCAGGCGAGGATGTGGGTACAGGTGCGGTCCAGGAACCAGCGGTCGTGCGAGATGACCACGGCACAGCCCGGGAACTTGATCAGGGCGTTTTCCAGGGAACCGAGAGTTTCCACGTCCAGGTCGTTGGTCGGCTCATCCAGGAGGATCAGGTTGCCGCCCTGCTTCAGGGTCAGCGCGAGGTTCAGCCGGTTGCGCTCACCACCGGAAAGCACCTTGGACCGCTTCTGCTGATCCCCACCCTTGAAACCGAAGGCCGAGAGGTAGCCACGCGAGGGCATTTCGTTCTGGCCGACGATGATGTAGTCAAGGCCATCAGAGACGGTCTCCCAGACAGTCTTTTCCGGATCCAGGTTCTCACGGTTCTGGTCCACATAAGACAGCTGGACCGTCTCGCCGACATTGACCTCACCGGCATCCGGCTCTTCGAGCCCGACGATGGTCTTGAACAGCGTGGTCTTACCCACACCGTTCGGCCCGATGACACCGACGATGCCGTTACGCGGCAGGGTGAAGGAGAGGTCCTTGATCAGGATCCGGCCATCGAAGCCCTTCTCCAGCTCACTGACCTCAACGACCTTGCTGCCTAGACGCGGCGGGGTCGGGATCTGGATTTCCTCGAAGTCCAGCTTCCTGAACTTCTCAGCCTCAGCAGCCATCTCCTCATAGCGCTCGAGGCGTGCCTTGTTCTTGGACTGGCGGGCCTTCGGGGAGGAACGGACCCAGGCAAGCTCATCCTTGAGTCGCTTCTGGAGCTTCTGGTCCTTCTTACCGGAGACCTCGAGACGCTCGGCCTTCTTCTCCAGGTAGGTGGAGTAGTTGCCCTCATAAGGGTGCAGCTTTCCGCGGTCGACCTCACAGATCCACTCTGCGACGTGATCGAGGAAGTAACGGTCGTGTGTGACGGCAAGGACGGCGCCCTTGTAGTCAGCCAGGTGCTTCTCCAGCCACAGCACGGACTCCGCGTCCAGGTGGTTGGTGGGCTCATCGAGGAGCAGCAGGTCCGGCTCGGAGAGCAGCAGCTTGGCCAGGGCCACGCGACGACGCTCACCACCGGAAAGGTGGGTGACGGGCGAATCCGAGGGCGGGCAGCGCAGTGCTTCCATCGCCTGTTCGATCTTGGAGTCGACCTCCCAGGCATCGGCGGCGTCGAGGGCTTCCTGCAGGATGCCCATCTCTTCCATCAGCTCATCGGTGTAGTCGGTGGCCATCTCTTCCGCGATAGCCTCGAAGCGCTGCTTCTTCTGGAAGATCTCGCCAAGGCCTTCCTCGACGTTGCCACGAACGGTCTTCTCCTCGTTCAACGGCGGCTCCTGAAGCAGGATGCCGACGGTGGCACCCGGATCCAGGAAAGCATCACCGTTGGAGGGCTGATCCATGCCAGCCATGATCTTCAGGATTGAAGACTTACCTGCACCGTTCGGACCGACGACGCCGATCTTGGCACCCGGGTAAAAGGACATGAAGACATTGTCCAGAATGACCTTTTCACCGATGGCCTTGCGCACGTTTCGCATCGTATAGATGAACTCGCCCATTGTTCCCCTTTTGGTTGTTGCTAATTCATCCCAAAGGGTACCTCACCACCCCTAAAAGGGAGGTTCCGTGTCACCCTCCCCGCCCTGCGATTCGGGACCGGAACCCACCCCAACACCCACCAGTTCCCGCTCAGCGCCCTCCTGGCCTGGCGAAGACTCGGCAGTCGCCCCGTCACCGGTTGCTCGATCGGCGGATTCCGGTGGCGAGATGACCTCATCCGGGGTCGGGTTATGGCGCGGGTCAGGTCGTTCGACTCCGTCCACTGTCACGCCGGCCTCCTGATTCCGAGCGGAGCTGACCACGTAGCGGTTCAAGTCCAGGCCGACGTGGTTGGCCTTGAGCAGAATCTGCTGCTTCTTCTCCCCCTTATTATCCGTCCATTCATTGGTCAACAGAGTCCCCACCGCGATGACCGGCATTCCCTGAGCCAGCGAGGTCTTGACGTTGTTGGCCAGCTGGTTCCAGCAGTCGACGGTGATGAAGAGGGAATCGGTGCTCTGCCAGTTGCCCTCGGCATCCCGGAAGGACCGGTTCGCGGCGAGCCGGAAGCGAGCCACCCGGGAGCCGTTGGACAGCTCCTTGAGGTGGATCTCCCCGGTGAGGTTTCCGGTGATGGTGGCGGGAATCTGCGGCATGATCTGCTCCTTGTTGGTTGCGTGCGTGCAGTGTGTTCGCTACTGACACCGCTGACCCTGCCACCCGCAGGAACGCTCGTCACCTGCACTGTTCCCTGGTCTGTGGACAACTTCAGTTGTCCACAAGCCCCGTCCTCCCCAGGAATTCTCGGGAACCAAACGTCGGAGGGAGCAGTCAAAGCAGAACCACCGCCCCGCGGCGATCATGCCGTGGAACGGTGGTGGGAGGGGCGTCGATAAGCGAGCTAGGACCTACCGGGGTCCTGGAACTCCTGATTGTGGTATTTCGCCTGGAGATCATCGCCGGAACTGATCTGCGCAAGCATGGCGTTATAGGCGTTGAGATCCTCATAATCATCATTCTCAGCCTTGGCGTCAATCTCCTTCTCCAGCTTCCGGTCCTCCTTGCGGAGGTTGTTGAAGAGGACCCCGAAGACGATGGCCAGCGGGAAGGAGCCCGAGGCCCAGGCGATACCGCCGCCGACCTTCTGGTCCGCCAGCAGATCAATGTCCCAGGGCAGTTCCAGGGTGGCGTAGAAGCTCTCCCCCAGAATCACATTCAGCTGCATCAGATAAACGCCGAAGAAGAGATGGAAGGGCATGGAGAAGACCAGCCAACCGAGTTTGCCCAGGGCGGCACGCTCCTCCGGCTTCGGATCAGGGCCGATCATCTCCCAGAAGTAAAGGTAGCCGGAGATCAAGAACACGAAGTTCATCAACAGGTGACCGGTGTGCTCCGAGATCATGGTCTCGTAGAAAGGGGTCATGTAGAGGATGTAGAAGATGACCACGAACTGAAGAGTGTTGACCGCCGGATGCATAATGAGCTTCAGGATGGGGTTGTTCACCGCCACCTCGGCCCACTCCCGCAGCCCCGGGCGACCCGGCGCACCAGGGGCGACAACCTCAAGCAGCAGGGTCATCGGTGCACCGAGCACCAGGAACACCGGGATCACCATCGACAGAATCATGTGCGCGACCATGTGCATGGAGAAGGTCGCCGGCATGGCCATCCCGATGCCCGAGCTCATGGTGACCCCCAGGGTGAGACAGCCCAGCAGGAACCACATGGTGCGCGAATTCTTCCAGGTCCCACCCTGGCGGCGCAGCTTGACCAGCCCCCAGATATAGGCCGCCGCCAGCAACAGGGCGATGGTGCCCAACATCAGGTCAAACCGCCACATCGTCCAGATGCTGCTCAGCGTCGGCTCCTTCGTCAGTTCCCAGCCCACCGCAATCGCCATCACGGACAGGTCAGTTTGCTCGGGAGCCGGCGGCGGGGTGCGGCCCATCGAGATGGCAACACCGGTGATTAATGCCATGACCAGCAGCTCCACGAAGGCCACCTGCAGGAAAAGACCCCGATTATTGGAATTGGCCTTGATCTTCGGAATGGTGCGCTGCCGGTGAATCAGACCGAAGAAGCCGAGCACGATGACACCGGCGGTCTTGGCCACCACCAACAGACCATAATTGCTGGTGAACCAGTCCGACCACTCAATCCGGATCGCCGCATTGATCAGCCCGGAAGCCGCCATCACGATGATCGCCACCATCGCCAGAGTTGAATAACGCTGCAGCGCCAGATCCAGATCCGGTCCCAGGCGACGACCGTGCGCCAGCAGCGCCAGCAGACCACCGATCCACAGCACCAGGAAGACCAGGTGGAAGAGGAAGGAGTTGGTGCCATAATCATGGTTACCACCGGAGGCCGAGTGCCCCTCCAAGCCGAGCGGAAGGATCATCAGGATCGCACCGGCGAAAAGCAGCGGCTGGGTGATCCACTTCCTGGTGAATAGTCCGGCCACGCCGGTGACCAGGGCGAAGATCGCCACCCACTGCCAGACCCGCGCCGCTGCCACCTGCTCGAGTGCCATGCTCCAGCCCGCGGGCTGGACCGTCACCGAAAAGGGCTGGCCCGAGACGTCGGAAAGCACCAGCGGAATCATCAGGAAGGCAATCAGACCGAAACAGATCGCCGCGATCGACCCAGTCCGGGACGCCAGGTGGCCATCGACGCTCAACGGCGCCTTCCTGAGTTGAGAATTATCGGGCTCCGAGTTCTCCCCGACCGGCACCCGCGGTGAAATCAGAAAAGCCGAGAAGAGGAAGGACCCCACGGCCAGCGAGGCGAAAATCCAGCCCGCCGCCCGGAAGAAGGGCAGTCCGGCGGTGGTGATCGGGCCGGGATCCGGCAGCCCCAACGCAGCGAGGTTGCCCGCCAAAAAGCCCCAGGAGATCAGGGTGCCGACGATCCCGGCAACCACCACGACGATCAGGTACAGCGGCCAGGTGCCGCGGACCCGGGACTTCCGGGCCGTCTGCTGCCTTGGGTTCTGTTGGGTTGGCTGCTGCGGGGTTGGATTCTGAATATCTGCCAGTTGTTGCGCTGCATCGATTCCGGCGGTGGGCCTGGAATCGGCGCCCTCGGGTTCCACCATAGGTTTCACCCTAGTGGCGCTCACCGATGAATCCCTAGCCGCGCCGAGCCTTAAGAGGCGTAGGTCACCGAGAGGTATGTGGCTCCCGGTGATTTGAGTGCGCTAAAGTGGTCTCTCGGAATGCGTTGCAGTGTTGTAACCACTCCCTGGCCCCCATAGCTCAGTGGATTAGAGCAAAAGGTTTCTACCCTTCAGGTCGCGGGTTCGAATCCTGCTGGGGGCACCAAAAAATGCAGGTCACGGGGAACTTCAGGAAGTTCCTCGTGACCTGTTTTGAGTTGTGTATGGAGCCTTAACTCTTAAGAAAGGCGGCCAGCTGCGGATAGTCCGTGTACCCGTGCTCGCCGCCATCGTAGAAGGTCTGGCCGTCTGGCTCATTGAGTTCATCACCGTTGCGCCAGCGCTCCACCAGGTCGGGGTTCGCGATGAGCAACCGTCCGACCGCCACGGCATCTGCCCCGAGGTCATCGACCAGATGCTCAGCCTCCGCCAGCTGAGTGACCTCGGTGAATCCGGTGTTCAGTATCAGCGGGATGCCCAGTTCTTCCTGGACCTGGGTGCGCACAAACTTTGCGACCTCATCGTCCAGGTCAAACTTGAGCAGGGAGATATAGGCCAACTCCAGATCTGCAATCCCGGCGAAGAGAGCCCCGTAAGTGGCCTTGATGGCTTCAGGATCTGTTTCCTCAATGCCCTGGATATTGTTCATCGGAGAGATCCGGATCGCGGTGCGCTCGGCACCGATCTCTGCAGCCACTGCCCGGACAACGTCAATGACCAGGCGAGCCCGGTTTTGTGGGGAACCGCCGAAGCTGTCATCGCGTTGGTTTGAGTTCGCGGACAAGAATTCATGCAGCAGGTAGCCATTAGCGCCGTGGATCTCCACCCCGTCGATGCCGGCATCAACTGCGCGGCGGGCTGCCGCCCGGAATTCTTCCACGATGCGCGGCAGCTCCTCGGTGTCCAGGGTGCGGGGCACCGGTGACTCATGCTTGCCGTGGTTCCAGGTGTGGGTCACGCCGCCCGTGGCGATTGCGCTCGGCGCCTCTGGAATGGCACCTCGGGTCAGCAGTGGGTGGGTGGTCCGGCCGCCGTGCATGATCTGCATGAAGATCACTCCCTCACGCTCGTGAACGGCATCAGCGACCAGCTTCCACCCAGCCTGTTGTTCTGCATTGGCGATACCGCCCTGGCCGGGGAAACTTCGGTTGTGGAACGCCGGGAACGCGCCTTCGGTGACTATCAATCCGGCTGAGGCCCGTTGCGCATAATATTCGGCATGCAAGGGGGTGGGCACGCCATCTTCTGCAGCACGTTGACGGGTCAACGGTGCCATGGTGACGCGGTTGCGCAGTTCGTGATTGCCGAACTGGACAGGTTCAAAGATTCGGGATGTCATATGACCATTCAACCGGTTCACCCTCTCCCTTATTCCCGGGTGTTTTACTGTCCCCCGCCCCTTCCCGCCCAACCTCCCACCACCCCACCGCGGCGTCGATTAGCGTGGACGGCAACGAACACCGACCGAGAAGAAGGACCCCCACCATGCCGCTCCCCATCCCCGGCGCAAATTCCCGAGCCCTGATCACCGGTGCCAGTCAGGGCATCGGCGAGGCACTGGCCCGCGATCTGGCCAAGTTCGGCCATAATCTGATCATCGTCGCCCGCCGTGAGCAGGTGCTGCAGGAGCTGGCAGATGAACTGGAACAGGCTCACGGCGTGATTGTCGATGTCCATGCCGCAGATCTTTCCCAGCCGGATGAGGTCGCCGGGTTGATCGAGGCGATCGCGGATAAGGAGATCAATATCCTGATCAACTCCGCTGGTATCGCCAGCTTCGGTCCCTTCCTCGAGCAGGACTGGACCTATGAGAAGAACCAGTTCCAGCTCAACGCGACCGCGGTTTTCGAGCTGACTCATGCGGTGTTGCCGGCCATGGTCAAGCGTGGCGAGGGCGCGATCTGCAATGTCGGTTCCGCCGCCGGCAATGTTCCGATCCCGAACAACGCCACCTATGTGTTCACCAAGGCCGGCGTCAATGCCTTCACCGAGGCGCTGCACTATGAGCTCAAGAAGACCGGGGTGCACTGCACCCTACTGGCGCCTGGCCCGGTACGGGCCAATGAGATTCCCGCGGCGGAGCAGTCCATCGTGGACAAGGTGGTGCCTGATTTCCTGTGGACCACCTACGAGTCCTGCGCTGCGGAGACCTTGGAGGCGATGTCGAAGAACAAGCGCCGGGTGGTTCCCGGGCCGCTGTCGAAGGCGATGAACACCGTCTCCTCCTACGCCCCCACCGGGTTGCTCTCCCCGGTCATGGGTTGGTTCTACGCCCGGATGAGTTAGGGAGCGCCTCTCATCCCCGGCCCCGGCCGCCGTGCCGGGGCTACATGGTTAGATCAGAGGGGCCTACCTCGAACTGCAAGAATGGATGAGAATGACTGATATAACCCCCGCTAAGAATGATCGTCTGGTCTGGGTCGACCTGGAGATGACCGGACTGGACATCCACCGGCATGTGATCGTGGAAGTCGCCGCCCTGGTTACCGATGCCGACCTGAACATCATCGGCGAAGGTGTTGATCTGGTCGTCCACGCCACCGAGGAAGAGTTGGCGCAGATGGATGACTTCGTCACCAATATGCACAATGAGAATGGTCTGGCCGCCCAGATCCGGGAGTCCACGGTGACCATGGAGGAGGCGGAGAACGCCGTCCTCGAGCTCATTGCGGAGCATTGTGACCCGGCGCATCCCGCTCCCCTGGCCGGCAATTCCATCGCCACGGACCGGGCATTCCTCCGAGAGCAGATGCCCCGGCTGGACGCCGCGCTGCATTACCGCATGATTGATGTCTCCTCCATCAAGGAGTTGGCACGCCGCTGGTACCCCAAGGTGTACTACAACCAGCCGCCCAAGGGCATGGCCCACCGCGCACTGGCGGATATTGTGGAGTCGATCCGCGAATTGGATTACTACCGCCGCAGTACCTTCGTTGCCCACCCGGGCCCGAACTCCACCGAAGCGCATGCCGCTGCAAGGGATGCAACCGCTAACTACCAGCGGTTTTTGTGATCCTGGGGCGATGAGTTAAGCTAGTTCTCGCTGCCAAGAGCAGCGATGGTGGCTGTAGTTCAGCTGGTAGAGCACCAGGTTGTGATCCTGGGTGTCGCGGGTTCGAGCCCCGTCAGCCACCCCTACGGACGAGGCCCGGACATTTTCATTAATGTCCGGGCCTCGTTTTTCTTTTCTTTCACAGGGACTGCGGGCCCAATGAAGGGTAGGTCTCGAGGATCAGCTGAATTCCCCTGGATTCAACCCCATTCGCCCGATCCTCGAGACCTACCCTTCACTCCCCGAAACCCCACCGGGATTCATACCTCTGGATCCCCACACCCCCAAAACCACCAGGATTCCCCCTCCGGGGTTCCCCGGTCCGGGGCCTGTCGCCGAGTATCCGCGGCGGGGAAGAAGCACGGTGTTAAACTAGGCAAATTCCGACGTGGTAAAGACGGTGATCCTCCAGTCCCGAACATTCCGCGTTGTCTCATTTCAACTGCCCATGCCATCCAACAATCAGGACACCACCGGTGTAGATTCGCCTCGATGCGGATCCCCTCTGGTGCAGGAGGAAATCCGTGAAGGTTCTCATCAAGCCCAATGCCGAGGTGATCGGTTCCGAGATCGCCGACACCATTGAGGCGCTGTTGAAGAAAAATCCCGCCACGATTCTGGGTGTCGCCACCGGGTCTAGCCCGCTGCCGGTCTATGCGGAGCTGGTCCGCCGCCATCGGGAAGAGGGGCTGAGCTTCGCCAACGCCCAAGCCTTCATGCTTGATGAATATGTCGGCATCCGGGCGGATCACCCGGAGCGCTACTTCAACTTCATCGACCGTTTCTTTTCCTCCCAGGTGGATTTCGCCGAGGGCGCGGTCCACGGTCTGGATGGCCTGGCGGAGATCCCCGAGATCGAGGCCCGGGACTATGACGATTCCATTGAGGCTGCCGGTGGCGTGGACTTCCAGATCCTGGGGGTCGGTTCCAACGGCCACATCGCCTTCAATGAACCCGGCTCCACCCAGGACACCCGCACCCGGACGATTGCGCTGACGGCACAGACCCGGCGCGATAACGCCCGTTTCTTCGAGGGCGATATCTCCCAGGTTCCCAAGCTGGCGCTGACCCAGGGGTTGGGCACCATCATGGAGTCCCGCAGCATCGTCATGATTGCGCTCGGTGAGGGCAAGGCCGATGCGGTGCGGGAACTGGTGGAGGGCAAGGCCCGCCGTGATTGGCCGGTCACCATCCTGCAGCGTCACCCCAATGTCGTGGTCTACCTGGATGAGGCTGCTGCCTCAAAGCTCAGCGATCCGGCTGCCTACGGCGAGAATTAAGAAGCCAGCCGGCTGAACCTAGCGCCGGTACGCGGGGGTCTCGAGAGCCAGCGGCTCCGGATTCGCCAGCACCCAGGTGGTGCACAGGTGTGCCAGTTCGTTGATCTGCTCGATCTCGGCCTGGCCGCCATGCATCCCGTGGATCAGGGCGAGTTCCGCCAGCCCCGGTGCCTGCCCGGCACGTGAGAGGTACTCCGGCAGGGCCGCGACCATCTGCTGGAAGTCGTGGTCCCAGTTCACCCCGCCGTTGCCGCCGATCTCATCATTGAGGCAGGCGAGGATGCGGATGACCTCGCCCTGCACGGTTGCCGCCGCCCCGCTGGCAGGCACCAGGTAGTGCCAGAGCTCGGTGAACGGCTCCCGCCATCCGGTGGCCTGCACCGTGATGCGCTCCGCCCCCTGGTGGGTGCGCCGAGGCCCGAGCGGTTCAACCTGAAACAACTGGTACAGCCGTGCCAGGGCGGCATCGGCGGCCACCACCGAATCGGGATTGAAGTCGGCCCGCCCGTGCTCGAAGGTCTCGGCGATCTCCCGGACCGCTGATCGCATCTCCTCGGTGACCGTGGCTCCGGCGTCGATGAGCAGGGCCGCTGATTCGGCGGTCTCGACCAGATCCGAGTTGCGGCAGTGGCGCAGGGCCAGGCGCAGCGGGGTGTCCCCCATCGCGTCCCGAGCCTCGATCTCGGCCCCCGCGGCGAGTAGGACGCGCAGCTGCACGGGGTGGGTCATGGCGTCGAAAAGCGGGGTCTGCCCCATGTACTCGCGGGCCTCCAGGTCCGCGCCGAGTTCGATGAGCAACCCCGGGTGGCCTTTCCAGGATCCGGCGTGATGGTGCAACGGGGTGTTCTCGTAGCTGTCGAGCGCCTGGAGGTCCGCGCCATGATCGAGCAACCAGCGGATCTGTTCCGTAGTGATCCCGAAGGTGGCCAACGCCGGTTCTTTGGAATGGGCGACATAGGCGTTGATGGAGCTCTTCTCGAAGACCGCCGCGAAGGCGACCATGTCCCCTGATTCGACGATCTCCCTAAAGTTCTTCGGCAGAGTTTTTCGCAGATACTTAGGCACGGGGTCCTCCTCCGGGGAAAGGCAGCCGGGATGTTTTTCTCCGCCATGGTATCCCGGCAGCTCAGGCCCCGCTCATCAGCTCCGCCGTGCCCCGAGTCAGGCTTTGCGCACCTTGAAGGCGGCGATGACGGCGGAGAGACCGAAGATGACGCCGTAGAGACCGGCGACCCAGACCATCCCGATCAGGATCCCGCCGGGGTTGGACATCAGCAGGAAAGCCATGATCACGCCCAAGATGATGTTGAAGATGCCCATGAGGCTTCCCCCGATGCCGATGTTGCGGTCGAAGAGCTCGAAAATGCCGCGGATGATCACACCGGAGACGAAGAACCACAGTGCCATGAGGGTGCCGACGACCGCGAAGGACAGCGGAAAGACGATGACGGCGATACCGAAGAGCAGTGCGGCGAAGCCACCACCCAGCGTCCAACCCCAGCCCTCGACCTGGTGTCGGCGTTCTTTCAGGGCGAGTCCGAGGGAGGCGAAGCCATCAAGTATTCCCCAGATACCGATGGTGATCACCAGAAAAATCGCCAGGAAGGCGACGGAGAAGACCGGGGCCACCATCAGGATGATACCGGCGATGATGCCGAGGATGCCCCGGACCAGCATTGACCTGAATCCGACCTCCCGTAGTTCGAGGGGGATCGTGCCCCGGGAGGTGGTTTCAGAGGTGGCGGTGGGAGTGGAATGGATCACTTGATCAGACATGAGCTTGCTTACCCTTTCTTAGGGATCCGGCAGCTACACATTCAATTGGCCACGGATCCGGAACGATCCCCTGGGAAGGGGGTTCTGACCTGCATTTTATCTCATTCTCCCGGAATCTATAAGGTCTGTCACCATTTCCAATAGCGAAAATGATTGACACATCATCATCTAGTAGCATGGGCACTTCATCTCTCCGAACGACCCCGAACAGGACCGCCGTGGCTGACACCCAAGCCAAAAGCACCACAGCTCAAAGCGACCAAGCCGAAACTACCCCCACGGCTGAAGACCGGAAGAAACTCAACCTCCCGCCAGCCACCACCCCACCGCTGCGCGCACTCTGGTTGATGCTGCGCAACCACAAGGTGCCGCTGATCGCCGCGATCATCCTCTCCGCGGTCTCCGCAGCGGTCAGCCTGGCTCAGCCGATGGTGATCAACCAGCTGATCAGCTCGGTCGGACAGGGTGCGATCGCCCCTTATGTCTGGACCCTGATCGCGCTGCTCCTCACTGCCAGTGTGCTCGGCGCGGTACAGATGTACCTGCTGGGGCGTACCGCGGAATCCGCAGTCTTCACCACCCGCCGCCAGCTGATCTCCCGGATGCTCCGTCTGCCGATCCGGACCTTCGATAATCAGCGCACCGGTGATCTGGTCACCCGCATTGGCTCGGACACCACCCTGGTCCGGACCGCCATCACCGGCGGGCTGGTCGATGCCCTGGGTTCCGTGGTCACCATCGTCGGCGCGATCATTCTGATGGCATTGCTGGATCCGCTGATGCTGGGCGTGGTCCTCGGCGTGCTGGTGCTGACCATGACCATCATGGTCTCGGTCAGCTCTCTGATCCAGAAGTACACCGTGCAGACTCAGGAGGCCCTGGGCAATCTCGGCGCGGACATGGAACGCTCCCTGGGTGCCATCCGGACCATCCGGGCGCACAACGCCCAGGATCGGATGAATGAGGAGTTGGACGGCCAGGCGCACAATGCCTTCCGCGCCAGCATCAAGATCGCCAAGATCGAGGCCCTGCTCTGGCCGATGGCCGGCGCCGCCATGCAGATCTCCTTCCTCGCGGTGCTCGGCATCGGTGGGGTGCGGGTGGCCAATGGCGATATCGCCGTGGCCGATCTGGTCACCTTCGTCCTCTTCCTCTTCATGGTGGCCATGCCCTTGGGCACGCTCTTCGGTGCGGTCACCACCGTGCGTAGTGCGCTGGGTGCGCTCACCCGGATCCACCAGGTCCTGGATTCCCCGGCGGAGCCCGTCGACGGCGAAGTGGTCCACCTGAGTGAGGGCGAGGTCGTCTTCGACGCGGTGGAGTTCGGCTATGAGGCGGAGGGCACCATCCTCAAGCAGGTCTCCTTCACCGTCCCGGCCGGTACCATGACCGCTTTGGTCGGCCCCTCTGGCGCCGGAAAATCCACCACGCTCTCCCTCCTGGAGCGGTTCTATGATCCCACCGCCGGGGAGATCCGTATCGACGGCCACCCCATCACCACAATCAGCCGCAAAAACCTGCGCAGCGCCATCGGCTACGTCGAACAGGATGCCCCGGTACTGGCGGGGTCGGTGCGCTACAACCTGCACCTGGCCGCACCCGAGGCCACCGATCAACAGTGCTGGGATGCCCTGGGGCAGGTCAACCTCGACCAGCGGTTCAGTGGTGCCCAGGGCCTGGACACCCCGCTCGGCGAGCGTGGGGTCAGCCTCTCCGGCGGTGAACGTCAGCGACTCGCACTGGCCCGGGTACTGCTGAGCGACGCCCCGATCATGCTGCTCGATGAGCCCACCGCGGCAGTCGATTCCCAGAATGAGCAGCTAATTCTCGACGCCATCAACGCCACCGCCCGGGACCGGACCTTGATCGTGGTGGCACACCGTCTCTCCACGGTCACCGATGCCGATCAGATCATCGTGATGCAGAACGGCCTGATCGAGGACCGCGGCACCCACCGGGAGCTGCTGGCCTCCAGTGAGCTCTACCGCGAGCTGGCCTCCCGCCAGCTCCTCGGCGAGTAGTACGGCCGGACTACAACAGCCCAGCCAGCAGTTCATCCGAGTGGGCCTGCCCGGACAGGTCCTGCATCCCGCCGGTGGCCACCACCTCGCTCACCCCGGTGAACTCAATCAGCTCGGCCAACTGCGCATCCACCTCGTCCGGGGTGCCGTAGATGGAGCCTTCAATATTGTGCTCTACCCGCTCGCGGTCCCGGTCTCGCAGCTGCCCCAGATCCAGCTCTGCGGCAGGACGCAAGGCCTCAAAGGACCCGATCTTCCGCGACATCGCCAGCGCCCAGGCCTCCGGTAGCAGCAGCTGCCTTGCCTGCGCGGTGGTTTCGGCCACCGCGATATTCGCGGCGATGATCGCCTGCGGCTGACTGAGCAGTGCCGAGGGCCGAAAGTATTTCCGGTATTTCGCCAGTCCCTCATGGGTGGACCCCGAGCGATCGAAGAGTTTCGGCCCGCCGACGATCACCCCGAGCCCTGCTTCCGCCGCCGCATGAATGGAGCGGCTGTTGGCAAGTACGTACACCGGTGGGGTCGCCGACACCTGGGGTCGCGCTGTGATGGCACCGGCGCCCTGCAAGAAATCGAGCAGTTCCGCCAGATCCGCCGGGAACCTCTCGGCGGCATCCTCGGATTGGCGCAGGGCCCCACGCACCCCCGGGGTGAAGCCGAGTGAGCGGCCGATCCCGGCGTCGATACGCCCCGGGAACAGGGCCGCCAAGGTCAGGATCTGCTCGGCGACCACCAGGGGTGGGTGCGCCGGCAACATGATTCCGGCGGTCCCCACCCGGATCGTGGTGGTCGCCGCCGCCACTGCGGTGGCCAGCAGCGTCGGGGTGGAACCGGCGATGCCGGGAACCCCGTGGTGCTCGGCGACCAGGAAACGCTCAAAACCCAAGTTCTCGGTGTGGATCGCCCGGTCCACCACCGCCCGCAGCGCCGCCGCATCTGGCGATTCACCGCCGGTTCGGATATTCGCCCGGTCGAGGATGGACAAACGCAGTTCAGAAGCCATTACTCCATCATGCCTGCCCGCAGGCAGATACCTCCTGGGCTGGCCGGCCAGCCGACTTCACCCTCCTGCTGGCCGCAGGAATGAGGATGAAGGGTAGGTCTCGAGGATCGGGCGAATTAGATGAATTCTGAGGGTCATTGGGCTGATCCTCGAGACCTACCCTTCATCATGACTTTCAACCATGGCCTGGCCGAGCACCCCACCAACAGCACACATCCCGCCTCCCCCAGGTATCGGGAAAGGCGGGATGTGTTCGGGATCAGGCTCCGGGGAGTTACCAGGCAGAGGTCTCGTCGACGTTGCCCTCGCCCCAGACCGACCAGGGGATATTCCAATCACCCAGGCCGTCATAGCCGGAGAGGGTCTCCCCGACCGTGTTCTTCACCGTGACAATGTCACCGCGTTTGACCACGTCCTGGAACCAGGCGGCGGCCTCGGTGGTGACATTGATGCACCCATGGGAGGTGTTGCTGTGTCCCTGCTGGCCAACGGACCAGGGTGCGGCGTGCACGTAGATGCCGGAGTAGGACATCTGGGTCGCATAATCCACCATTGTGGAGTATCCGCCCTGCTCATAGCCCAGCCCGAAGGTGGTGGAGTCCATCAGGAGTTCACTGTGCTCATCACCGATGATGTAGGTGCCGTTCGGGGTGGCCCAGGTTTCATTGTCCCGCCCCAGGGACACCGGGATGGTCCGCAGCGCTTCACCGTTGCGGTAGACCGTCATCGTCTTGGTGGCATCGTCGATCTCGGTGATCACCCGGTCTCCGATGGTGAAGTTGGTGGCGTTGTCATCGCCGCCGTAGTAGCCGTTGCCCAGATCGACGCCGTAGATATCAGCGGTGACGGACACCGTGGTGCCGGGCTCCCAATACTCGGCCGGGCGCCAGCGCACCTCAGAATTATTGAGCCAGTAGAACTCGCCCTCGACAGCCGGTTCGGTCTTGACCTCAATGGCATCCTGCGCAGCCTGACGATCATCAACTGAGTTGGCGAAGCGGAATCCGATGGTCTGGCCGACACCGACGGTGGAGTCCGGCAGCGGGGACAGCGCCACACCGGAGGTTGCCGCCGGGGTCGAGGTCTGGAAGGTGACGGACTGGGACACCCCGTTCTTATCCGTGGCCTTGACCGTATAGGTCCGGTTGAAGCCCAGCTGTTCGGCGGTGGTCCAGGTCATTCCATCATCAGAGAGCTTGGACTTGATCTGCTTGCCGTCTTCATTGGTCATCGTGACCTTTTCCAGGCCCTTGTCCTCAGAGGACACCGTCACCGGAACGCCGGGGCTGATATCGGTTGCCTTGTCCTTAACGGAGATTTTCGGCGGCGCCTGGGAATCCGCCACCTGGATGCCTGCGGCATCGGTCGTCGCCGAATCTCGAGTGCTATCGCCATCCCGATCAATCGTGCAGCCCACAAGCAACAGGGATGACACCGTCACCACAGCCATCATCTGACGGAATCCGCGCGATCCAGATACCCGGTTCGTCATATTCTCCACACCTTCACTCGAAACTGACACTCATTCAACATTATCGGTATAACCAGAAGAAAGATGACACAAACACCTTGAACATGCCTGACATTAATACAATCGTTGCAAAGTCAACGACCGTTTCCCACAACCGGAGATAAGAACGACAACCCGGACATCTCAACTCGGAAAAGGCATGTGACCTGCACCATGTCTATTATTAATTGGACGGCGAAATTATTGCTCTTAATAAATCACATTAATGAGTCCCCGGTCGATTCCCCCAATAATTCCCCGACTAATTACCCCAACTTATACGGCCACTCCACCTTGATTTCCCCGCAATTCGACGCATGACAGGTGATTAGGGTCGGACAAAGATCAGCAGACAGCCAGATGCCCATCGTCTGGCCCGGTGCTTGCGGCTCAAACCGGACCCCGAGCCGAGCCCTGAATCCGGGCTCATTCTGGGAGTCGTGCGCACATTCTGCCACGCCGCGAACTCTGATCTAATTACTGGATGGGATTTCCCGAACCAACCCGGCACCTCCCGAAAACTCACTTATCGACGCCGCGACTGCCCCACGCGCCACCATCCTTGGCGATACCTCCGGCAACCAACCCCAAGACTACCCAAAATTCGACCTTTGACCTGGTGATTTTACTTGCAGTCCACTTCGTTGATATTCTTTCTCTCGTTGCCGAGCGAGACACCCCTTAACGGAATGTCCCACTCGATGATCATGCGCCATTAGCTCAATTGGTAGAGCATCTGACTCTTAATCAGAGGGTTCGGGGTTCGATTCCCTGATGGCGCACGGATTACTCCCTGAGATTTGCCACAACAGGTTTCGGGGAGTTTTCTACAAAAATAAATATCATGCGCCATTAGCTCAATTGGTAGAGCATCTGACTCTTAATCAGAGGGTTCGGGGTTCGATTCCCTGATGGCGCACGGAGAAACTCTCGAAAANTTGGTAGAGCATCTGACTCTTAATCAGAGGGTTCGGGGTTCGATTCCCTGATGGCGCACGGAGAAACTCTCGAAAACTTGCCACAACAGGTTTTCGGGAGTTTTTCTTATTCTCAAGACCCGCCCCGCTGCGGTAGTCCCCTGCCGGCGCCCGGAAGCTAGCATGACCAGAAGCACTGACCATCAGCGCAGCCCGGAGGAGTCAGCACATCAGGAACCGCATCGCGTCCCGATCCACTTGCGGGGTACTTCTCGGTCTCATCCTGATCGGAGTGCTGGCCCGGACGTTCATCGCCGCCCAGGGCTGGTTCTACTGGGATGATCTCACCCTGCAGAGTAAGGCGAGGTTGCACCCCACCCCGGATCCGGCACTACTCTTCGCCGATCATGATGGTCATCTCATGCCGGCCGCCTGGTTGGTGGAATGGTTGCTCGCACACCTGGCTCCCTTGAACTGGTCCGCGGCGGTACTCACTGTGGCCTTGCTGCAGTTGACGGCCGCTGCGGCGGTAGCCTGGGCCAGCTGTATCTTGTGCCCCGCCACCTTTCGCGTCCGCCAGCTGGTTCTGCCCTGGTCGGCGGTGCCCCTCGGGATTTATCTGCTGAGCCCGTTGACGCTTTCCGCGACCACCTGGTTGGCGGCGGCGGTCAATGCCCTGCCGATGCATGCCGCCTTGGCGATGATGCTGGGGCACGCCATACTCGCGCTGCGCCGCCGCTCAATTAAGTCACGAAGCTCAGCTCAGTCAACTGGCGCAACCACGCATCTGGCGGCCGCTGTCCTGTGGTTGATCGGCGGGTTCCTCTTCAACGAGCGTGCCCTCTTCCTCGGGCCCTTGGTTATCTTCATCCTCCTGTGTTTTTCGCTGGCGAGCGGTCGGCTGCGTCCACAGCTCCGGGGGATCACCCAGCTCGTGGTGATTCTGGCGGTGCCGACGATCCTCTGGTCCGTGGTCTACCTGGTGTTCATTGGCGATCCGCGGGCCGTCCAACCCGCACCGGGTCCGCTGCCCACCGCCGAGGTGCCCGCCGGGGATTCCACCACGCTGCTGGAGTTGCTCAGTCAGGGCTATGGGTGGGCATTGCTGCCCACTGCTGCGGGTGGTCCCTGGCAGTGGGACCGCTGGCATCCGGGCCCGCCCTTTGCGGATCCGGGGCCGCTGACCATCATCGCCGGCCTGCTGGTGCTCATCGGCCTCCTCGGCTGGACCACCTGGCAACGCCCGCGACTGCTCTTCGCCTGGCTGCCGGTACTGTTGTATCCGCTGCTGCCGATCGGGGCGCTGGCGATCGCGCGCTCCGGTCCGGGTACCTCGGTCGAGATCATCCTGACCCTGCGACATCTCTCCGAGGTCGCGGTCCTGGCTGCGCTGACCCTGGCATTTCTGCTCGCCCACCGTGTCCGGGGGCACCGCACCCGCACGGACCGCATCACCACGCCCCGCCGGATGCTGGTGTTCGGAGTTCTCCTGTTATGGCTGTTCTCCGCCGCCTTCAGCAACCTCAGCTACGCCCGGGTGTGGGCCGATCAGCCGGGCCGCAGCTACTTCGCCAACCTGCGCGCGGAGCTCGCCGAGCGCGGGGAACCGATCCTGGATCAGGCGGTGCCCCTGGAGGTGCTGCTGCCGGTGGTCAACCCCCATAACCTGCTGTCCCAGCTGCTCCCCGGCGCGACGGCCGCCGCGGTATCGGAGCCAGTGCTGGTCGACCGCCAGGGAAGGCTTATCGACGCCGCGTTGGTCACTTTCCGCAGCACTGTTCCCGGTACCGAGCCCGGCTGCGGGGTCCGGGTCGATGCCGAGGGTGCCAGCCTGGAGTTGGATGGTCCCCTGCTCGACCGTGACTGGGTGCTGCAGTTCAACTATTTCGCCGCGACGGCGGGGGTGGTGGGGGTCGCGCTCAATGGCGCCACTGTTGAGGTGCCCGTGACCGCCGGATTGAACCAGGTCTTTGTCACCCTGCCGGGCGGTGGTGCGCAGCTTCATCTTCACCCGGGGGAAGGTCTCAGCGGGTTCTGTGTGGGTGAGAGCCAGCTCGGGCTGCTCGCCGCGGCGGACCAGCCGGCCGTGGACCAGACCGCAGTGGGCCAGACCGCGGCGTCGATAAGCAGTTAGTCCTTTTCCTCCAGGGAGTGTTCTTCTAGGGAGTGCAGGGTCTCGGCCTGGGTGCCGTCGCTGTACTGGAGATCGGTGAGGGTTCCTGCCGGGTCGTAGATGGCGACGTCGAAACCCTGTTCCCGATAGCGGCGCAGGCCCTCCTTGATCATCTGGCGGCCGACCTTGTTGAAGCTGGACACCCGTTCAATATCGAGGACCACCCGCTGACCGGTGAAATCGTGGACCGCGATCTCATGGAGGATCGTCTCCGCGGCGGAGAAATTGACCTTGCCCTGCAGCCGGATCACGGAAACCTCGCCCTCGGTGTGGATATTACGCAGCGCGGCATCACCATAAGGCTCCGCGGCCATCAGATGCAGTCCCATGTCCTTGGAGAGTTTCTGGAAGAGCTTCACCCCGCGCACACTATTGCCCTGCGCATCCAACCGCGGTGAGTAGGTGGCGATGCCCAGCTGACCCGGCAGCGTGCCGATCAACCCACCACCGACCCCTGACTTCGCGGGGATCCCCACCGTGGTCAGCCAGCGTCCGGCAGCGTCATACATGCCCGCGGAAGCCATCACCGCCAACGCCATCCGGCAGACATCCGGGTTGAGGATCTGCTTCCTGGTCACCGGCTGCATCCCGCCGTTGGCCAGGGTCGCCGACATCACCGCCAGGTCGCGGGCGGTGACCTCGATGGAACACTGCAGCGTATAGCTGAGCACCGCATCATGTGCGGCATCCTGGATCACCTGATAGTTGCGCAGCATGTGGGCGATCGAGAGATTCCGGTCTGCGTGGTCGAGCTCCGAGGCGCACAAGTCGCGGTTGATCCGCAGTTCCCGGCCGGCCAACTCCGAGAAGAACTCCCGAATCACCTCCACCCGGTCCTCGACGGTGGAGTCCTCCCCGTTGATCAACTGGTTGACGGCAATGGCACCGGCATTGATCATCGGGTTCATCGGGCGATTGGTCTCATGATCCAATGAAAGCTCATTGAAGGCCTCCCCCGAGGGTTCCGTGCCCACCGTCTGCTGTACCTTCTCCCAGCCGAGGTTCTGCAGGGCGAGGGCGTAGACGAAGGGCTTGGACACCGATTGCATGCTGAACTCGCGCTCATCATCCCCGGCGCCGTAGAGCCGGCCGTTGATGGTGCACATCGCCATGCCCAGCGGGTTCGGGTCGGCGGCGGCGAGCTCGGGGATATAGTCGGCGACGTGGCCGGAGGTGTCATCCCTGACGGTGTCGAGCAACGCCCCCAGGTAATCCGGGATGGGGTTTTCCATGGGGTTTCCCTCCGAAGTTCAGCATTGCGGGCAGGTCCAGGGGCAGTTTACGGGCGATCTCCGCTTAATGAAGCACGCCCCAGGCTTGGCCTCGCCGAGCCTACCTATACTGAGGTCCATGAAGCAGCCCGAAGAGGATCCCTCCGTCAGCCGGGAAGTGACCATCTATGATGTCGCCGAACTGGCCGGGGTCGCCGCCTCCACGGTCTCCCGTACCTTCTCCCGTCCGGACCGCGTCAGTTTCAAGACCGCGGAAAAGATCCGGGCGGCGGCCGATGAACTGGGCTACCGCACCGTCCTGGCTACCCGGACCCGGGGGATCGGCGCGCAGGGCACCAATTTCAATCTCATCGGGATGATCTCCGCGGACATCCAGAATCCCTTCTTCCTGGAGTTGCTGCGCGGCGCGGAGCACGCCGCCCTCACCCAGAAAATGCTGGTCACGGTCGCTGATGCCAGCGAATCCCTGCCACGTTCGCAACAGGCGATTGAACGGCTACTCCCCCATGTAGATGGCCTGTTACTGGCATCCTCCCGATTGAGTTCCGGGGAGATCCAGAAGATCGCCCGGACGATTCCCACGGTGGTGCTCAACCGCCCGGTGCAGGGGGTACCCAGCGTGATGGTGGATAACTATGAGGGGGCGATCAAGGCCGCGATCCACCTGGAGAGCCAGGGTGCCCGCTCCATCACCTACCTCGCCGGCCCGGAGAACTCCTGGGCTGATGCCACCCGTTGGCGTGGTCTGATTGAGGCGGTGGGCAATACCGACACCGCCACCCCCATGGTCACCTTCACCCGTTCCACGACACTGAGTCTGGAGCTGGTCCGGCGCCTGGCCCGGATCAGTGTGCACCGCAACCTCGTGGATGAGCCCACCATCCGGGGCGGCCGGCGTGCCTTCGAGGCCTGGCACAAACACCCCACGGATGCGGTCCTCGCCTTCAACGATCTGGTGGCCATCGGCTTCATGCAGCAGGCCCAACTCAACGGGTTGCAGATCCCGGCGGATGTGATGGTGGTCGGTTTCGACAACACCGAGCTCACCACCATCGTCTCCCCCGGGCTGACCACCGTGGCCGGCCCGCTGACCACCGTCGGCCGGGTGGCTGCCGCGAACCTGATCGCCCTGATCAAGGGGGTGAAGACCCCGCTGGTCAAACCACGGGTGCTACCTACCCGCCTGATCGTGCGGCAGTCCTCGATGCGCCGGCCCCGGCAGGATTAGGCCCGGCTTTTCGACGTCCTCGGTCAGCCTCGGTCAGCGCGGCCCCGGTGGAGCCGGCCTGGGGGCTCAGCCGATGAACACGCTGAGCAGCATGACCATGGCCAGTCCGACCAGGGAGTTGCACAGCTGCAGCAGACCCCAGGTCTTCAGGGTGTCCTTGACCGAGAGGTCAAAGTAGCCCTTGAAGAGCCAGAAGCTGGCGTCGTTGATGTGGGTGAAGGTGTTGGAGCCGGCGGCGGTGGCCAGCACCAGCAGTGCCGGATTCACGCCGAGCAACGTTCCACTCGGATCCATCAGGGCACCGGAGATGATGCCGGCGGCGGTGATCGCGGCGACCACGCCCTGTCCGGTGGCCAGTCGGATCAGCACCGTGATGAGCCAGGCCATGAGGTAAGGCGAGAGCGAGGTGGCGTTCATCAGGGTGCCGATGTAGTCGCCGATGCCGGTGTCGATGATGACCTGCTTGAGGGCACCGCCGGCACCGATGATCAGCACGACCATGGCGATGCCCTTGATCGCGCCGTCGAAAGTGTCCATGCCCCAGGAGATGCCGCGGCCGGGGCGGATGGCGAAGAAGTAGAGTGCGGCGGCCAGGGCGATGGACACCGAGACCACGGAGGAGCCGAGGAAGTTGATGATATTGGCGGTGGTGGTGCCCTCCACCAGCCAGATATTGGCGATGGTGGCGGCGATCATCAGGATGGCCGGGATCAGCGGGACGAACATCGAGAGACCGAAGGAGGGCCGTTCCGCCACCGGAACCGGATCCTCGGCGCGCAGCAGCTTCGGAATGGGGTAATCGAGATTGCCCAGGAACTTCGGCAACACCCAGCCGGTGATGGCGATGGTCGGAATCGCGACGATGATGCCGAGGATGTAGACCATGCCGATATCGGCACCATAAGAGTCCACCAGAGCCACCGGGCCGGGCTGCGGCGGGAAGAGCGAGTGGGCGGTGGTCGTGGCCGCGACCGCCGGGATGGCGATCTTCATGAAGGGCACCTTCGCCTCCACTGCCACCGCGACGATCAGCGGGGCCAGGATGATGAAAGCCACCTCGTAGAACATCGCCAGACCGAACACCGTGCCCGCGATGACCATGGCGATCTTGACCTTGCCAATGCCCATCTTCGCGATCAGGGTGTCGGCGATCTGCGCGGCGGCACCCGAATCCACCATGAGTTTGCCGATCACCGCGCCGAAGACCACGATGATCGCCAGCGATCCCAGCGTCGAACCGAACCCGTTCTGGATGGTGTCCAGCAGATCCATGAGGGGGAAACCCTCGAGGATGCCGATCAGCAGGGCGGCGAGAAGCAGCGCCACCATCGCGTTGATCTTCCATTTGATATTCAGCAGCAGCATGAGACCGATGCCGAGGACCACCCACACGATGTGCAGGAAATCCATTTCTATGGTGTCCATTGATTCTCCGGGTTGCAGTGGAATCCCGCGCTGTCCCGAGGGGCAGGACAGCATCGGAAGATGGTGGTGATCCAGATCTTCATTCCGGTGGCGGGATCACACATCCAGCGCGGAAAAGTGGTGGATCATCGAATAAAATCATTGCGCCAGAACTGTAGTTCCACATGTACGCCGGGTGAACCGGCGGAAACTTCTGGCAACTCATTGATTGTGAGAGTAAGAACAGTCTTGAATTGAACCATGAGTCCGTCACATGCCTCCCACCCGGATCGGCTTCTGCCCGCCGACCCCGCCACCCGAGACATCGCCCGGCGACTGCTGGCCAATGTCGAGGAATTACCCATCATCTCGCCCCACGGCCATCTCGACCCGGCGATGTTCACCACCGATGCCGCTTTCCTGGATCCCACGGCACTGTTGATCAGCCCGGACCACTATGTCACCCGCATCCTGCACTCGGCGGGCGTGGACCTGGCCGATCTCGGTGTCGGTGGCCACGAGTGCGACCCCCGCGAGGCCTGGCGAATCTTCTGCAGCAACTGGGGACTGTTCACCGGCACCGCCTCCGGCTACTGGCTCGAGCAGGAGTTCGAGCACGTCTTCGCCATCAACCCGGACCGCATCAGCGCCGAGAACGCCGATGAGATCTACGATGAGCTCGCCGCGATCCTCGCCCGCCCCGATTTCCGCCCCCGCGCCCTGGCCGAGGAATTCGGTCTGGAGGTCCTGGCCACCACCGATGATCCGATGGACACCCTGGAGCACCACAAGACCCTGGCTGAGGACCCCACCTTCTCCCCGCGGGTGCTGCCCACCTTCCGCCCGGACGCCTACACCAAGATGTACCGCCCCGACTTCGCCGCGAATGTCTCAAAACTTGTCGACGCCGCGGGCGAGGGCAAGGTCGGCTACGAGGGCTACCTGCAGGCGATGCGCAACCGCCGCCAGTACTTCATCAATCACGGTGCCACCTCTTCGGATCACGGCACCCACAACGCGGACTCCACCCCGCTGAGCCCCGCAGAGGCACAGTCCCTGCTGGACAAGGGCATGAAGGGTGAGGCCACCTTCGCCGAGGCCCTGGCCTTCGAGGCGAACATGACCTACCGCTTCGCGGAGATGGCCCAGTCGGACGGCCTGGTGATGACCATTCACCCGGGTGTTTACCGGAACCACTCCGCATCCGCGGCCAAGAAGTTCGGTGCCGACACCGGCAATGACATCCCCTTCCAGCTGGAGTACACCCGCGGACTGCGCCCGCTGCTCAGCGATTTCGGTGAGAACAAGGACTTCCACCTGGTTCTGTTCACCATCGACGAGACGGTCTACTCCCGCGAGCTGGCCCCGCTGGCCGGCTACTACCCCTCCACCTTCGTCGGAGCCCCCTGGTGGTTCATCGACGAGATCGACGCGATGAATCGCTTCCGTGCCGCCACCACCGGCACCACCGGCTTCTCCCGCTACTCCGGGTTCATCGATGACACCCGCGCCTACTGCTCCATCCCCGCCCGCCACAACACCTCCCGGCGCGTCGAGGCCGGCTACCTGGCCCGTCTGGTCGCCGAGCACCGTCTCAGCGAAGACCGTGCCGCCGACATCATTGTTGATCTGATCGATGCTTCCCCGAGGAGAGTGTTCAAGCTATGAGCAACCCGCAACCGCTCAACCGAGAAACCGCCCAGGCCGCCGGCCCCGCCCCGGTCCGCCTGATCCACCTGGGGCTCGGTGCCTTCCACCGCGCCCACCAGGTGTACTACACCCAGCAGGCGGAAGTGGACCCCCAGCAGCCGGCCTGGGGTTATGCCTCCTTCACCGGCCGCAGTCCCAAGATGGCGGACCTGCTCACCGCCCAGGATGGTTTGTTCACCCTGGTCACCCGTTCCGGTGAGGGAGACTCCCCGGAACTGATGAGCTCCCTGGTCCAGGCCCACCCGGCCACTGATGTCACGACGCTGCGCGCCCTGATGGCACGTCCCGAGGTTGCCGTGGTGACCCTGACAATCACCGAAGCCGGCTACCACCTGGCGGCGGATGGTTCACTGGACACCACCGATACCGAGGTGTCCGCGGATATCGCCGAGCTCAAGGAGAACCTCTCCCCCGAGTCGCTGGCCACCGCTGCCGGACGACTGGTCAGTGGACTGGCGGCCCGTCGTGCGGCACACGCCGGCGGCATGGCCATCATGAGCTGCGATAACATCGCCGCTAACGGACCGCTCACCCAGGCTTCCATCGTGGAGCTGGCCCGCGAGGTCGACGCGGAACTCGCCACCTGGATCGAGGCCGAGGTCACCTTCCCCTCGACCTCCATCGACCGGATCACGCCGAAGACCGAGCCGGAACTACTGGCCGAGGTCGCCGCTGAAACCGGTTTCACTGATGCCTCCCCGGTGGTCACCGAACCCTTCGCCAGCTGGGTCATCGAGGGTGAGTTCCCCGCCGGTCGTCCCGACTGGGAACGCGCCGGGGTGGAGTTCGTCACGGACATCGACGCCTTCGAGTCCCGCAAGCTGTGGCTGCTCAATGGCTCCCATTCACTGATGGCCTACTACGGCCAGCTGCGTGGTCACCGCACCGTGGCTGAGGCCATCGCCGACCCGGCGGTCCGCGCCCGCGTCGAACAGCTCTGGGATGAGGCAGCGGCGCATCTCAGCTCCGAAGAGCTGCAGGTTCCGGCCTACCGCGACTCACTGATCGAGCGTTTCACCAACCCGCGGATCGCCCACTTCCTGGCGCAGATCGGTATCGACGGCGGCACCAAGCAGCGGATGCGCGCAGTCCCGATTCTCAAGGCCGAATTGGCGCAGCAGCGCGCGGGTGAAGGTGCCCTCTTCTCCATCGCTGCCTGGATCGCCTTCCTGCTGCAAACCGCGGAGATCCAGGATTCCCGTGCGGCTGAGCTTGAGGTGGCCAAGAAGAATGCGGATCCGGTCAAGGCGCTGCTCGCCGCCCTTGATGAGGATCTCGCCGCCGAGGATGAGGTGCTGGGCCAGATCCGCGGTCTGGTCGCCGAGCTTCAGAAGGCATAACCACCCCATGTGTCACCAGCCGGATGGCCCCCACCGCCATCGGATCGGCTGCTGGCCCGCCACTCCAGATTCAGGAGAGCACTGATGTCCACCGCTCAAGCCCCCGCCGACCTCCAAGGAGGATCCGGCAAGGGGAACCACCCGATCACGTTGAAGGGCGAGATACCCTTCTTCCGGGTGGCCGGCTACGCCTTCGGCGACGCTGGCTGCAATATCGCCTTCCAGATGACCGGCCTGTTCCTGCTCGTCTTCTACACCGATGTGGTGGGAATCCGGCCGGAGCACTCCGCCATGATCTTCCTCTTCGTGAAGATCTGGGACGCTTTCGCCGATATCTTCGCCGGCCGGGTGGTTGATTCCACCATGACCCGCTGGGGCAAGTTCCGGCCCTTCCTGTTGTGGTATTCCATTCCACTGCTGGCCTCGAACCTGTTGTGCTTCTGGGTTCCGGTGGATGATTACTGGGCCAAGGTCGGCTGGGCGACAATCTCCTATGCGCTGATGGGTCTGCTCTACTCGCTGGTCAACATCCCCTACGGTTCCCTGGCTGGCGCGATGAGCCAGAATGCGGTGGACCGTTCCCGGATGGCAGCGGCCCGCATGGTCGGCGGTGGCCTGACCATCCTGATCCTGTCCTTCATTCTGGCCCCGCTGATCCGGACCGCCGAGGACCTCCAGCAGACATTCCTGCTCACCGCGGGAATCTTCATGGTCATTGGAGTCTTCTTCTTCCTCATCACCTTCTTCACCTCCAAGGAGGTGGTGGAACGCGAGGTGGCCAAAGTCAGTCTCCGTGAGACCCTGCTGACCCTGCGGACAAACGTCCCATTGCTCCGGTTGTGCGCCTCCTCGCTGTTCTACCTGACCGGGCTGAATGTGATCACCTCGATGGGTATCTACATCGCCGGAGACATGCTCGGCCGCTTCACCACCGGCGGTTGGCTCTCCACCGTGGTCATTATCATCACCTCCGGAGCGGTGCTCTACATGGGTCCGTTGGGCCCGATGATCACCCGCCGGATGGGTAAGCGCCGTGGCTTCGTCGTCTTCTCCTTCATCGGCGCAGCCGGTCTGATTCTCTTCTGGCTGGCAGTTGCCTTCCTGGACAGCTTCCCGGTGGCCTTGGTCGGTTTATTCATCGCTGGCGCCGGTATCGCGGTGCTCAACACGATGACCTGGGCGATGGAGGCGGACACCGTGGAATACGGCGAATTGAAGACCGGTGTCCGAACCGAGGGCGCCACCTACGCCGCGTTCTCCTTCACCCGCAAAGTGGGCCAGGGCATCGGCATGGCGCTGGCCTCCCTGATCCTGGCGTTCGCCGGATACAACGCCAGCCTGGATATTCAACCCACCGAGGTGGTCTCCGGGATGAGTTTCTGGTTCCTCATCTTCGCCGGCGGCTGTCTGCTGGCGGCGGGCCTGCTCATGATGTCCTACCCGCTGACCGAATCGAAGTTCCGGGAGGTGCTGGCCGAGATCCAGGACAAGCGTCAACGTTATGGCTCGGTGCACGCCGCCCGGGAGGCCGAGCGCTTGGCGCAGTCGGGGAAGACAGCGGAGTCAAGTTCTCAGAGCTCCCCGAATTAGACCCCCGAAGCCCACTGAATCACTGATCTTCGCCCCCGATACCAGGCATTATGGAGGCACAGGGGGCAAAAGCCCCCCGATCCCCTCCCCTAGCAGATAAGATACGACCATTGTTCCGGCCAGTGAGAACCGGCCGGGAAACCCCCCTTCACTCTTCAGACTGAATTCCCGAAAGGATCAACCCGATGAGCGTAAAGATCGCCAAGGCCGAGGTCTTCGTCACCTCCCCTTCCCGTAACTTTGTCACCCTCCGACTGACCACCGAAGACGGTGTGGTCGGCATCGGCGACGCCACCCTCAATGGCCGCGAGCTCGCTGTCGCCTCCTACCTCAAGGACCACGTCTGCCAGCTCATGGTCGGCCGCGCAGCCGGTAATATCGAGGACACCTGGCAATTCCTCTACCGCGCCTCCTACTGGCGTCGTGGCCCGGTCACCATGGCCGCCATCGCCGCCGTCGACATGGCGCTGTGGGACATCAAGGGCAAGATGGCCAACATGCCGGTCTATGAGCTGCTCGGCGGTGCCTCCCGCCACGGCTGCCGGGCCTACGGCCACGCCTCCGGCACCGACACCGAATCACTCTTCGATTCCATCCGCTATGAGATGGAGCTGGGCTACAAGTCCATCCGCGTCCAGACCTCTGTCCCGGGCATCGAGAAGCTCTACGGTGTCGCCGCCCAGTCACAGTCCTCCGGCGAGCGTTATGATTTCGAGCCCGCCAACCGTGGCGGTTGGCCGGTTGAGGAGGACTGGGACACCCGCGCTTACCTGCGCCACATCCCCACCGTCTTCGAGGCCGTCCGCAATGAGTTCGGCGCAGACCTGCCGCTGCTGCACGATGGCCATCACCGCATGACCCCCCGTGAGGCCGCCCAGCTGGGCAAGTCCCTGGAGCCCTACAACCTCTACTGGCTCGAGGACTGCACCCCGGCCGAGAACCAGGAGGCGCTGCGCTACGTCCGTAGCCAGACCACCACCCCGCTGGCCATCGGTGAGGTCTTCAACTCCATCTTCGACATCAAGGACCTGATCCAGGAGCAGCTGATCGACTACGTGCGTTGCGCCTCCACCCACTTCGGCGGCATCTCCCCGCTGAAGAAGGTCATGAACTTCGCCGAGATGTATCAGATCAAGTCCGGCTTCCACGGCCCGACCGATGTCTCCCCGGTCGGCTTCGCCGCGCAGCTGCACCTGGGCCTGTCCATCCACAACTACGGCCTGCAGGAGTACATGCCGCACTCCGCGCTGACCAATGAGGTCTTCCACGAGTCCCTCACCTTCGAGGACGGCTACCTGCACCCGAGTGATAAGCCGGGCCTGGGTGTCGATTTCGATGAAGAGGCAGCTGCC
Organism: Corynebacterium sp. A21; assembly: GCF_052266655.1. Lineage (NCBI taxonomy): Bacteria > Bacillati > Actinomycetota > Actinomycetes > Mycobacteriales > Corynebacteriaceae > Corynebacterium > Corynebacterium sp. A21. The sequence continues at coordinate 80,244 of NZ_JBQPQY010000005.1, read as the reverse complement.
AAGTTCCCCTATGAGCAGGCCTACCTGCCCTACAACCGTCTCAACGACGGTACCGTCCACAACTGGTAATCGCGTTTCAACGAGGGAGAATTGAGTGATACCGATGCCCGAGCAAGGCACTCCGCACCACGTCGTGGTGATGGGGGTTTCCGGATCCGGAAAAACCACCACCGGTCTGCTCCTCAGCGAGCGGCTCGGCCTGCCCTATACCGATGGCGATGATCTCCATCCGCAGACCAACATCGATAAGATGGCGGCCGGTCAGCCCCTCAACGATGAGGATCGCTGGCCGTGGCTGGAACTGATCGGCCGCTGGTTGGATGATCACCCCGAGGGTGGTGTCATCGGTTGCAGCGCACTCAAGCGCAGCTACCGCGACCTGATCCGGGAGTTCGCTCCCGATGCGCGTTTCGTTCATGTCCACGGCGACCGGGAGGTCCTGTGGGAGCGGATGGGGCACCGTGAGGGCCACTTCATGCCGCCGGAGCTGCTTGATTCCCAGATCGCCATCCTCGAGCAGCTCGCCGAGGATGAATCCGGGGCGGTCTTCAATGTGGCCGAGGCTCCTGAGAAGGTCGCCGGGGATGCTGCGGCCTGGCTCCGCGGCTAGGTTTCACCCATGATGATCGCCCGCCGTCAGATTCTCTGGCGGCGGGCGATTTTCGCTTCTCGACGCCGCGACCCCGACCCCGCGATCGCGCCTAGGCTGGGGGCAGCATAGCTCACGCACCCACCTTCAGGAGAATTCATGAGAGCGCTTGTCATCGTTGATGTCCAGGATGATTTCTGCCCCGGAGGTGCGCTGGCCACCGACCGCGGTTCAGCGGTCGCCCGGTTGATCGCGGACCACCAGATCAGTGCCGGTGCGCGCTACAGCGCCCAGGTAGCCACCCAGGATTATCATGTCGACCCCGGTGATCACTTCTCTGATGAACCGGACTTCCGCGACTCCTGGCCGCCGCACTGCGTCGCCGGAACCCCGGGGGCGAAACTCCATGAGTCGATCCACACCGAGAAGCTCAACGAAGTCTTCCGCAAGGGAGCCTACGAGGCCGCCTACTCCGGTTTCGAAGGAATCGGCGATGGCGTGGGCCTGGCCGCATGGCTCAACGCACGGGGCATCACTGAGCTGGATCTGGTGGGTATCGCCACGGATCACTGCGTGCGGGCCACCGCGCTCGACGCGGTCCGGCTGGGCTTCACGGTCCGGGTGATTGCACGGCTCTGCGCCCCGGTGGACGAGGAACGCGGCAAGCTCGCACTCAAGAAGCTGGCCGACGCCGAGGTAAGCGTGATTTAACCCGGAGCGGAAGGGGGCGCAGCCCCTTTCCTCAGCGCAGTTCGCGCGGCTCTACCTCGATGTGCTGCAGGTACCCATCAATCTTGGCAATGCGGCCAGCCTTGACCGCCACTATCTGCTCGCTGATCACCCGAAGCCCGGATGACTCCCCCAATTCGATCGAATTCTCCGCCAGCATGATGGACTCACTCAGCTGCTGCCGGAGCAGGAGCAGGTAGGTGATCTCCTGCTGTCCAGCAGGACTGTCCTGAAGAATCCTCGCGTCATCCAGCCCCCCGACCAGATTCTGGGAACCGCTCGGATCGATGGCCGCGGTGGCGTCGATCGCATTTTCAGCATGGGGCCGTAGGTCCCCGGTGGCGAACTCCCATTCCTCGAGCATGGCATTGAGCTGAATGACCTCATCCTGAGCCCGTGCCACGCTGTTCTCCGCAATGAGCCGGACCTCAGGATTCAGGTCCGGCTCCGCCAGAATGAGTCTTCCGATCTCCACCGAGTTCTGGAGGAGAGGTTTGACCTTGATCACAAACTCAAGGTCTGCGGTGTTGACCTCGATTTCGGCCGCCTCAGTGGTCGCCGAAGCGCCGCCGGGCAAAATGGGAGCCTCAGCGGCGCAGGCAGACGCTGAGAGGGTGACGGCGATAGCCATCGACACCGCAGCGAGAACTCGCTTCACGTATGAACACCTAAAGATCAGAGTAAGTTAAGGTCTCCATAAGCTTAGCGATCTTTTATATTTGATACCAGTCCGCCCTATAAAGGCAGGTCAGTACCATTCCTTAAAGGGGATACTGCTGATCCGCCGGCTCAATGGTCACCCATTTCAGCTCAGTGAACTCATTGATTACCTGGCGGCCATCAAAGTGCCCATAACCGCTCTGCTTCACGCCGCCGAAGGGCGCGTTGGCATCATTCTGCACGGTGGCACCATTGATGTGCACATGGCCAGCCTCAATACGCAGGGCGGCAGCCAGGGCCCGGGTGGAATCCTTGCCGTGAACCGCCGCTGCCAGACCATACTCACTGTCATTGGCGGTGGCGATGGCCTCCTCCACCCCATTGACCCGGATGATGGTGGTGATCGGGCCGAAGGTTTCGTCGGTATAGATGCTCATCCCCGGCTTAACGTGGTCCACGACGGTCGCGGCCATGGCGGCGCCGTCAGCCTTGTCACCGTTGACCAGCGTGGCCCCCTTGGCCAGAGCATCATCGATCATGGCGTTGATGCGCGCACCGGAGTCGGCACGGTACATCGGGCCGATGGCGACAGTCCCATCATCTCGGGGGTCACCGGCCTTGAGCTGGGCGACGCGGGCGGTGAACTTCTCCACGAACTCATCGGCGATGGCCTCATCGACGATGATGCGCTCCGTGGACATGCAGATCTGCCCCTGGTACATGAAGGCCCCGAAGACCGCGGCGCTTACCGCGCCGTCGACATCGGCGTCGTCAAGCAGCACCAGCGGAGCCTTGCCGCCGAGCTCGAGCAGCGGCTTCTTCAGGTAACGGCCACAGGTCTCGGCGATCTTGCGGCCTACACCGGTGGAGCCGGTGAAGTTCACCCGGCGTACGGCCGGATGTCCGATCACGGCCTCCGCGACGGCGGCGGCATCCTCCGGAGCACTGGAGATGAAGTTGAGGGCACCGGCTGGCAAACCGGCCTCATGCAGCACCTCAGCGAGGATCTGGTGGCTGCGCGGGCTCCCTTCGGAGGCGCGGAAGACCACGGTGTTACCGCAGACCAGCGGATAGGCGATGGAGCGCATCCCCAGCACACCCGGGGCGTTCCACGGTGCCATGGAGTAGACCACGCCGGCAGCCTGGCGCACGGTCATCGAGAACACCCCCGGACGGTCGGTGGGGATGGTCTCGCCGACGATATGGGAGGCCAGGCTGGCGGCCTCACGAAGACACTGGGTGGTGAGGAAGATGTTGAAGTGGGCCCAGCCCGCGGCGGCACCGACTTCCGCGACCATGGCCTGAACAAAATCATCGGCCCGCTGCTCCAGAATGTCAGCGGCAGTGTTCAGGATCACGCGGCGCTGACTGGGGCCGGTCTGTGACCATTCCTTGAAGGCCTCGGCGGCAGACTCCACGGCCGCGACGGCGTCCTCGACGGTTCCGGCAGCACTGGTGGTGACCACTTCACCACTGAGCGGATGGACCCGCTCAAAGGTTGCTCCATCCGAAGCGTCAACGGCCTTGTTGTCAATGATCAGCTTAGTTTCCATGTGCTCTTGAGCCTCCGGCTTAGTCGGGAACATCATTTAAGGAACAGCTGCAGTAGTCCCGGGACCGGCCCTGCTGCAGCGCGAATTCTGTAACTGTTCATGGCAGGAACGAATAGAAAATGTTACCTTACCCACCTTCCGGGGCCAGCATAGTTCAGGTCACTCTTTTTATAAAGGGAATCTTCAAAGCCGGAGGTAGGCGCCACCGGACCCGCATCCGAAACCACGGTTCCGCGAGATAACCGGTCCCCGAACGGCCCTTATCAGCACCCTCCCCCAGCCGGATATCACACCTGAAGCCGCTAGCTATTCACCCGAAATGTCACACTTCCAGCGAGGTCCTCGCCCGCCCTCCCTGCTCCAATCTGCCCTCGGGAACACAAAAACGGACGCACCAAAGTGCATCCGCCTGAGTGTTTCTCCCCCACCGGGGTGGGTTCATTGAAGTGTTCTACTGCATACGCTCTGCGAGCATGCGCTGGATCTCCTTGAGATCATTGTTCTTCTTACGGGAGCGGAACACGGCGAAGACGACACCACCGACGATAAGGGCACCGACACCGGCCAGAACCTTCTGGATATTGGGGTCCTGCAACTTGCTGTTGGCCTGACGCTTGGCGTCATCGACCAGGTTCTGCGGCTTGGTACGGTCAGCCAGCTCATCGAGGGTACTGGCCAGCTGCCGGCGGGTGCGCTCGATCTCGCGCTGGATGTCATCGATATTGCGTGCCACGATTTTCTCCCGGTTTCCTCAGTTCAGATTGTGCCCTTAAGTCTGTCACACCTCAACGTACTTTAGCCCAGCCACCCCGCGCATGAGGGCCCTGAAGTAATCACCCGACTCTGGCTCTGCTTTTGGAACGCTAAGCTAGTGGGCATGACTGAATCGATCCGCCTCACGGTCGGGGATAAAGCCCCCGAATTCTCACTGCCCAATGACGCCGGAACCACGACGTCACTGTCGGACTTCGCCGCCGCTGGTGAGCGCGTGCTGGTCTATTTCTACCCGCGGGCCAACACCCCGGGATGCACCAAGGAGGCCTGTGATTTCCGGGATTCCCTGGCCCCGCTGGGCGAGCTGGGTATCAAGGTCCTCGGTATCTCCCCGGACACGGTGGATAAACTCGTGAAGTTCCGCGAGGACCACGAGCTGAATTTCCCGCTGCTCTCCGATGAGTCCAAGGAGGTCATGCTGACCTACGGGGCCTTCGGCGAGAAGAAGAACTACGGCAAGATCGTGCAGGGTGTCATCCGTTCCACTTTCCTGGTGGAGGCCGACGGCACTCTCAGCCTGGCGATGTACAACGTGAAGGCCACCGGCCACGTGGCCCGCGTTATTCGCGATCTGCCCTAAAGGACCAGTTGACTGATCATATGACGAAGGAGATGCCGGAGCAGCCGGACAGCGGCGCGAACCAATCCCCCGATCTCTCGGAGATCCTGGTTCCGCGACGTCGACCTGCGCAGCAGCGCAGCCGGGAGCGTTTCAACCGTATCCTCGCCGCCGCCCGCTCAGTGCTGGTCGATCACGGTTTCGAGTCCTTCACCTTCGATGAGGTGGCCCGGCGGGCCGAGGTTCCCATCGGCACCCTGTACCAGTTCTTCGCCAATAAGTACGTCCTGATCTGTGAACTCGACCGCGTGGACACCGCCGAGAATGTGGCTGCGCTGCGCCAGTTCTCGGAGCGGGTCCCGGCCCCGCAGTGGCCCGATATCCTCGATGAGTTCATCGAGCACCTGGCCGTCCTCTGGCGGGATGACCCCTCCCGCCGTGCGGTCTGGCACGCCATCCAGTCCACCCCCGCCACCCGCGCCACAGCTGCCGCGACTGAGAAGCAGATGCTCGAGATCATCGCCGCCGTAGTCGAGCCGCTGGCCCACGACGCCACCTATGAGGACCGGATGCAGCTCTCCGGTCTGCTGGTGCACACGGTCTCCTCGCTGCTGAATTATGCGGTGCGCGATATGGCCCGTGAGGACGTGCGCTTCAACAACGTCGTCGAGGAGATCAAGCGGATGCTGGTGGCCTACCTCTTCGCCGTCGCTGCCTCCTAACCCCCGCTTATCAATGCTCGCGGTGGCCACCGCGAGCACGGTCGGGGTTGCTCAAGCACCACGCAGGCTGATCAGGCAGCTGGCGGTGGCGTAGTCCCCGTCATGGCTGATGCTCAGGGCGCAGTGGATCTCCCCGATCGACTCCGCCACCGCCCGGGCCACCGAACCCACCGGCTCCAAGGCCACCCGGCCCCAACGGTCGGGACGGACCTCCACTTCCTGCCAGGGCACCTGGTCCGGCGCCATCACCGGCGGGCGCCCATAGAGCGCCTGCGACCAGGCCTTGATGAAGGCCTCCTTAGCCGCCCACCGGCCGGCCAGGTGCGTCGCACGATCCGGTTTAGCCGCCGCCACGCGTAGTTCCGTGGCGGAAAATACACTCTCGAAGGTGCTGCCCGGCCTCGCCAACTGCTCGGCGAAAGCGGGAATATGCACCAGGTCCACTCCGATATAGGTCACCCACCCATCATTCCACGTCAGGTAGCCCAACTCAGAGCGCGGAACATGCCCGGGCGGACTACCATCGGCAGAGAAATAGGCAATATCAACGGAGAGTCACACATCCATGGCAGACAGTGGTTTCTGGGGAAAGCTGTTCCGCTGGAACCGCGCTGATGAACCCGCGTCCTCTCATGAGCGTCGCGGTGAGCACTCGCTCCTCCGCGCCCGAGAGTATGCCGCCGAACAGGGCTGGGTATTCAGTGAACAGCAGGAGCAGCTCTTGGCCGACACACTGGCGGAACTGCGCAGGTTCGGCTTCTACCCCTCCTTCCCCATCGACATCGCCTACACGGCCTACCGCTGCAAGGGTGGGATGCCTGCCTTTATCAAGCAGCCCTTCCGGCAGCTTCTCAAACTGCGCGGGCCGGAATTGGAACCGCTCTTCAACCGGGTTCTGCTCCCCGACCGGGACTTCGTCAGTGACGAGGACGCCTACGTGGATCTGCTCTGGGAGGCGGTCGCCGCCGCAGAAACATCGGAGCTGCTCAGTAACGTCAACTCCCGCATGGATTTCCAGCACACCGGGCGCGGCACGCTGAGCTACACCTTCGGCCAGCGTCGCGTCACCCACAAGATCCGGATCGATTTGGACCTCGGTGATAAAGAAGCGGTGCGGGAAATCGCGGCGAGTGTCAGCCCCACCAACTACGACCTCATCTACGACGGCGAAAACTTCTACTGCTGGGTGCCCACCCGCCACACCGCGGCGTTCCTCCAGCTACTTCAGCTCCAGGAAGACTGAAGCCCCGGCCGCGAAAGCGGCCTGAGCCGGTGTGCCTGGCGGGCTGTCTACCCCACCTGGGGTTTGACGTTTAGGTCTCGAGGATCGACCAGATAGCACCTCCACAAGGACAATTGGGCTGATCCTCGAGACCTACCCGTCACCCCAGAGTTTCCAGCCAGACCGGAACAGATACGCCGAACCCAGAAAAGGGAAAATCCCCGGCTCAGAATTTCTCTGAGCCGGGGACACCCCCTTGAACTAACCCTCAATCAGCCGGGAAAACCCGGCAACCAGTCATGGAAGAGCAGCTGAAAACCTACTTCAGCTCAGCACCGGTGCGGAGGACCCCGTCACGCAGGCGGGCATCCTCATCCAGCAGGATGGCTGCTTCGCGCTCCTTGACGGCGACGCCGGTGCCACCGAGGTTACGGTCGGTCGGACGCTCGTAGAGCGCGGTGGTGCCCAGCATGCCGGAAACGATGCGGCGCAGGCCAGCTTCCTCACGCTGCTCGGCGCGCTGCTGCCATGCGGCGGCGACGTCTTCGCCACGCTCGGTACGCAGGGCCTCCACGAAGGCACCCGGGTGAACCAGGGCAACCAGCGCGGAGACGTGGCCGAAGCCCAGCGAGGTGATCAGGCCGGCCTTCGGTGCCTTGGCCGCCAGGTCCAGCGGCTTGCGCAGCCAGACCAGGTGCTCGTGGTGGGCCAGCACCGGATCGACACAGTCCAGCGAGCGGTTCGCCGGGACCTGCCCGGAGCGCAGCACCTGCAGCAGGCCGGCCATCTGGAAGGCTGCGGCGCCACCCTTGGGGTGGCCGGTCAGCGACTTCTGGGAGACGATGTAGAGCGGGTTGCCATCGGTACGACCCATCGAGGCGGCGATGCGCTCGTGCAGGTCGGACTCGTTCGGGTCATTGGCGTTGGTGGAGGTGTCGTGCTTGGAGAGGATCGAGATCTCATCGACACCGACACCGACTGCGGCCAGCGACTGTGCCAGGCGGGAGTCCATGCCACCGCGGGCGGCGGACAGGGCACCCAGACCCGGCGCCGGGATGGAGGTGTGGGCACCGTCGGCGAAGGACTCGGCGAAGCCCAGCACACCCAGGACCGGCAGGCCCAACTCAGCGGCGAGAGAGGCCCGGGCGACCAAGATGGTGCCGCCGCCCTCGGACTCGATGAAGCCGGCACGACGACGGTCGTTGGCGCGGGAGAAGAAGCGGTGCTCCACGCCCTTGCCCTCGAGCTCGGCGGAATCAGCGGTGGCAGCCATGTCACCGAAGCCGGTGATGCCCTCGGTGGAGAGGTCATCCAGGCCACCGGCGACCACGAAGTCAGCCTTGCCCACGCGGATCTTGTCCATGGCCTCTTCCACGGAAACCGCGGCGGTGGCGCAGGCTGCGACCGGGTGAATCATCTGTCCGTAGCCACCGACGTAGGACTGCATGACGTGTGCGGCGACGACGTTCGGCAGTGCTTCCTGCAGGATGTCGTTGGCACGCGGCTCAGCCAGCAGACCGTCGATGTAGAGCGAGCGCATGGATTCCACGCCACCCATACCGGTGCCCTGGGTGGAGGACACCCGTGCCGGGTGCAGTCCGGCGAGCAGCTCGGCCGGGCTGAAACCGGAGGAGAGGAAAGCGTCTACGGTGCAGACCAGGTTCCACAGTGCCAGGCGATCGAGGTTGTCGATCATGTCGGCCGGGATGCCGTAGACAGCCGGGTCGAAGCCCTCGGGGATCTGGCCGCCGACGAAGCGGGACATCGCCATGCGGCGCGGCACGCGGATTGCGGAACCGGCGTGGCGGACCACGGTCCACTCCTCCGCTTCAGCGTCAAAGTAGGCGGAGGTGTTGTCCGGCTCGGAGTCCACGAAGGTCTTCGCGGTAGCCTTATCGGCCACGTTGAAGCTCAGGTCGCGATCGAGGTAGACGGTGGTCAGCTCCGGTGCGAGGTTGTTGACCATGTGGAAATCGTCGTGGAAGCGACGCACACCCACCTTGGACAGCACCTCATCGTGGAAGCGCTCGAAGATCTCCTCTTCGAGGATCTCATTGTCCTCGGCGTCATACCAGGACGGCTTCGGGTCGGTGTCCCAGTGGATCAGACCCATGGTCCAGGCCAACTCGGTGACACCGGCGGCGGAAAGGTCGCCGTTGAGCTCGGCATCGAAGCGGGTACGGGCGGAGCCGTAGGGGCCCAGCTCGCCGACGCCGACGATGACGGCCATGTCCGCCAGGGACTGGGAGACCTGACCGGAGAACTCCGGGGTGGTCTGGTTCAGACGGCGGTACGGGGTCGGCAGGGCCGCGATGGTGCGCGGCTCCTCGACCTTTTCGGCCGGTGCGGCAGGTTCCTGGGCAGCAGCTTCCCGGGCCATTTCAGCGAGGTTGATGTCAGCCTCGCCCAGACCACCGGTGAAGTCGACCACCACAGGTGCCGAAGCGGCCTGCGTACGGATCTCGGCGGAAGCCTGGCCAACGAGCAGCTCGGCGATCTCGTTGGTGGCGTAGGTGCGGACACCCTTGGCCTCGACGATCTCGACCATCGGGTCGTTGCCGCCCATCAGGCCGGTGCCGCGGACCCAACCGATCAGGGCGTGCACCAGGGAGGTGCGATCGCCCCAGACGGTCTCGGCGTGCCAGCGGGTGACTAGCGCATCAAGGGCGGCCTTGGACTCGCCGTAGGCACCGTCGCCACCGAAGCGGCCACGGTTCGGGGAGCCCGGGAGAACCACGTGCAGGCGGTGACCGACGTTGACATCGCCACCCAGCTCGGACAGTCCGGCCACCAGGCGCTCAACGGCCCAGAGCAGCAGACGCATCTGGGACTCGGCCTGCGGGCCAGCATCCGCCAGGGTTCCCTGCACGCGCGGTGCGGCGAACGGGAACAGCAGGGTCGGGATGAAGGCCTTCTTGGTGATCTTCTTCTGACCGTTGACGGTGGCGGACTGATCGGAGCCGACCCACTCGATGACGGCATCCAGATCAGCGTAGGAGGACAGGTTCGCCGGGATGATCCACAGTGCGGCGTTGCCCTTGGCAGCGCCGGCGTAGAGCTCCTTGTAGAAGGTCAGACGCTTATGGTTCAGGTTGGAGGTGGTGACCACGACGGTGGCACCGCCGGCCAGCAGCTCCTCGGTGACCGCCGCGGCGATCGACTTCGGGGAGGCACCGGTAACCACGGCGACATCCTTGGCATAGGCCAGCTTCGGGATCTCCCGGGCCGCGGCGGCCAGCTCCGGCAGACCGAGGAACTCGGCCTGCTTTGCGACGACCTCGCCGGTGCCGGTGACATCGATATCTTCGGCGGCCAGCTCGCCCAGGGAAACGCGGGTGAGGTCCTCACGGGCCGAGGCCCAACGGTCGTCGAGAAGCACGGCGCGGTTGGCGTCGAAGGAGGGAGCGACCTGGCGGGGCCAGTCCGAACCCAGCTCGCGGGAGACGAGGTCGTAGAGGGCTGCGTCAGCATCCTCATCCTCGAAACCGGTGGTGTAGTCGATGCTGTCCAGACCCAGCTGCTGGAGGATGGTCCGCGCGGTGGCGGCCAGCACACCGGCCTTACCGGTGACCTGCTCAGCGAACTCGCCCAGGGCGGCGGAGTCAACGACTCCCCCGGCGCCGCCACCGGCAGACGGCAGGGCCACGCCCACCCCCTGCTTGGCGGCGACGGCCTGGACGGCGGCGTCGATCAGCGCATCCAGCTCACCGGCATTACCCGGCGCGGCCGGAGCCAGGGAAGCCAGCTCGCCACCGCGCAGGGAGGCACCCTCACGGGAACCGATGACAACCTCGGCGACGACGTGGTCGGCCCAGCCCTGTCCCAGCTCCCAGGTGCCGGTGACCCGCTCGGCGATATAGTTCGGCTTCTTGCCGGTCGGGCCGGTGATGCGACGCAGCGCGTCAGCGGCGGAATCGCCCAGCACCGGACCGAAGGCCTTGTAGCCCTTGGCCATCTTGGAGACGGTGACCTTCAGGTCACCGATCTCAGCATCAGCGGCACCGTCGATGGCGCCGAGACCGAACTCCACGCCCAGGTCCAGCAGCAGCTGGTTACGGCGGGAGGAGACACCCTCGACGAGGGTCTCGATGGAATCGGTGGCACCCATCTGATCCGGGCGGACCTTGGTCCACACCGCGATGAGCATCTCGGTGGCATCCGAGGGGGTGAAGGAGATGTCCGCGGGGCGGGCACCACCGGCAGCCGGCGCCGGAGCGGCCGGAGCCTCGGTGGCGGCCGGGGCCGCAGCTTCAGTCGCCTGGGCGGCGGCCTCAGCCGGAGCCTCGGAAACCTCCTCGGCGACCTCGCGTACCACTTCATCGGTGGCAAAGACGATCGCGCGCTCACGCTCGACGTTGAAGACCTCAAGATCGGCATCATGGTACTTCGGCAGCGCCAGGGTGCCGCCCATCATGTTGGCCAGGGTCGGGGCGGCACCGACGCCAACCTCGACGAAGCGCTCGACACCCAGGCCACCCTTTTCGGTGGCGCGGATCAGCAGATCCTGGGTCTCGATCCAGCGGACCGGGGAAGCGAACTGCCAGGCCAGCAGCTCGATGAGAATGATACGGGCGAGCGCCACCTCATTCTTGGCGCGCTCCTCGAAGTTGTCCAGGAGATCGCGCAGCAGCTCCGACTCAGCGACCTTGAGCATGTCCTCGATGAAGTCACGGGAGAGCTCGAAGGGACGGGCCACCAGGTTCGGGATGTAGCGGCCGACCAGGACGTCCAGGTCAAACTCATGCGGCAGCAGGGAATCCAGGTGCGCGCGGAAGTCGCCCACCCCATCACGCAGGTGCGAGGAGTGGAAGGGGACGTCGATACCCGGGATCATGACCAGGGCACGCTGCCCCGGGCCACGCTTCTCGGATTCGGCGGCCAGCGCAGCCAAGCCCTTGCGGGTACCGGCGATGGCGTACTGCTTGCCCAACAGGTTGTGGTTGACAATCTCCAGGAACTCGCCGGAGGCCTGGGACACTTCATTGATGAAGTCGTGGACCGGCTTGGCCTCAACATCATTGACCTTGATGCCGATCTTATGCGGGCGCAGGGCACCGAGACCGTAGTTGGAGTTGCCGTTGGCGTCACGGTCGACCAGGCGGTGCATGGTCAGTCCGCGGCGGTAGACGATCTCCACGACCGACTCCAGGGTCAGCACGCCGGAGTACGCAGCCAGGGCGTTGTACTCACCGACGGAGTGGCCGGCGAAGAAGGCCCGCTGGTTAAGCGCGGAAGCCTCATCCATCTCAGCGATCTGGGCGACCCCGAGGGTGGCCATGGCGACCTGGGTGAACTGGGTCAGGAAGAGGACCCCGTCCGGGTGGTGGAAGCGCTCGCCGTCGACCCAGACCTCGGTCGGGTTGTTCTGGACGATCTCCAGAACGGAGAAGCCCAGTTTGGTACGGGTGTGCTTGTCAGCACGCTCCCAGACATCGCGGGCCGCGGCGGAGGAGGCGCGGGAATCCATGCCCATCCCCTGGGACTGGATGCCCTGTCCCGGGAAGGCGTAGAAGGTCTTCGGGGAGGCCATGACCGCGGTGGCGGTCAGGACCAGGTTGCCGTTGACCGAGGCGGTGACGGTGCGGACCTCGCCGCGGCCCGGGCGGTCATCCACCCCGGCGCGTTCGACGTTGAACTCGATGGTCTCTCCCGGCAGGACCGGGGCCAGCATGGTGGCGGTGTACTCGACGACCGCGGAGGGGGCGGTGGTACCGGTCCCCTCCTCGGCGAAGCCGCCGCCGGCGATCAGTTCACCGATCGCAGAGGTCCACATACCGTGCACGATCACACCCGGCAGACCGGCCAGGCCGGCAGCTACCTCGGAGACGTGGATCGGGTTGCGGTCACCGGAGACGACAGCGAAGGGACGCATGCTCGAAGGTGCGGTGACCTTGGCGTGCGAACGGAAGCTGCGCGGGGTGTCCACGACTGAGGGCAGTGCCGAGGTGTTGGTACGCGCGGTGGTGTTGCCGTTGCGGCCGCGGATGGCGAAACGCTCGGAAAGGGTGGCCAGCTGGGATCGGCCCACGGCGATCTTCGCGCGGACGACGACCAGCCGACCCATGTCGGTGTCGGAGACCTCATCAGCGGTGGCGGTGACCTTGAGCTCCACCGGACCGTTGTTCAGGTTCGGCAGCTCATCGAGCATGGTGATGTGGTGCTCGAGGTGGACCAGGGAGAGCATGCCCTCGACCACGGAAGCGGAATCCGTGCCAGGGATGATCGCGGAGTTCACGGCGGCGAACACGGCTGGCCAGGCGCGCCCGACCAGGACGTCGGGAGCGGTGGTACGCGCGGCGATAGCGGTCGGCAGGTGACCGATGGTCACGTTGTCGTAGTCCGCGGCAACGCCGGCATCGAGGGTGGTGGTCCAGGAGGCGACGCCGTCCTTGACCGGTGCCAGCTCGCCGCCGGCTGCCACGCGGGTCAGCTCGGCCATGGCCACCTCGGCATCAGCCTGGGTGACCTGCGGGACGGCGCTGATCACGGCGTCGGTGGGCAGGGTGAAACGGATGTTGAGTTCGGTGACGGTACCGAAGGCGGTGGAACCGGCCAGCGGGACGGTGAGCACAGCGTGCTCGGCATCCTCGGTTGCCAGCACAGCACCGGTGGGTGCGTGGGTGGCGGACTGGTTGTCTTCTCCCAGGACCCAGGCCTCCGGCTGTCCCAGACGCTGGGTGAAGGAGGTGGCGTGACGGCCAGCCCAGTAGGTGCCAGTGGCGGAGAGCACGCGCTCAACAACGGTGGCTTCGGTCTCAACCGGGGCTTCGCCCTCAGTCTCGAGACGCTCGACGGAAGCCTGGTTGAAGCGCGCCAGCAGGTCGGCGACCGGCTCGTTGGCGATGGTGATGCCCTCGACAGCGGCGGTACCGGGGATGATGCAGACCTGGTCTGCGGTGTAGCGCTCATCGTGGGCCTGCCACAGTGAGTCGGAACGCCACCAGCGGCGGACATCCTTATCGATGACCGGCACGAAGTTGGCCGGCTTGCCCGGGTTGCGCAGCAGGGTGTTGACGAACCAGGAGGCATCCGCCGGGTGCACCAGCTCAGTGGCGGCGATCGGGTAGTTCTCGACGATGGCCTTGATGGCCGCGGTCGGATCCTGCTCGATGTCCAGGGAGACCAGCGGGGTGAACTCACCGTGGTCGACCTCGCTCAGGCGGGCCTCGACCCGGTCCAGCAGGGTGGTGAAACGCTTGAACCAGGAGGCGTCGGTCCACTGGCCCTGGTAGGGGCCGGACAGCTCCAGGTAGCGCTCCAGCCACTGCTGGTAGGTGAACTCCTCGAGCTCACCGAAGTAAGGCTTGGCGGTCTTGGCGATCGCCTCGATGATCTCCTGGCGGCGGGCGGCTACTGCTTCAACGTCACCGGCGACCTCGTCGAGAAGTCGGCCAGCCTTGGCGAAGGAGTTGTCGATCTCGTGGATGTCCGCGCCCAGCTGGGAACGGCCCGAAGCCATCCCCTCGGCGGCGCCGCCGGCGGCGACCCAGCCCTCAATGCCCTTGGTCTCAACCAGGGCCTGCTTGACGGCCTCGGAGGCGGTGGACTCCTTGGTGGCCATGGCGGCGGTGCCGATCATGATGGCATCGACCGGCATGGCGGGCAGGCCGTAGGCCTCAGCCCAGGTACCGGTGATGTAGTCAGCGGCACGCTCGGGGGTGCCGATGCCGCCGCCGACCGCGAGGATCACGTTATCGTGTGCTCGGATCTGCGCGTAGGTGTTGATCAGGAGGTCATCGAGATCCTCCCAGGAGTGGTGTCCACCGGCCTTGCCGCCCTCAACCTGGGCGATGATCGGGATGTCCGGGACCGCAGCGGCGACCTTGAGAACGCTCTTGATCTGCTTGACGGCACCCGGCTTGAAGGAGATCCAGGGGAAACCGGCATCGCGCAGCTCCTTGACCAGGGCCACGGCCTCATCCTGGGCGGGCATGCCGGCGGAGATGACGATGCCGTCGATCGGGGCACCATTGGCACGGGCCTTGGGGATCAGACGCTTGCCCTCGACCTGCATGCGCCACAACTCGGGGTTGAGGAACATGGTGTTGAACTGGGCGTTGACACCCGGGTCCAGCATCTCGGTGAGCCGGTCGAGGTTCTCCTCGAGGATGCCCGGGGTGACCTGGCCACCACCGGCGAGCTCAGCCCAGTTACCGGCGTTGGCGGCTGCGGCGACAATCGCCGGATCCACCGTGGTCGGTGTCATGCCGGCGAGCATCATCGGCGAGTAATCGGTCAGCTCAGTGAAACGGGTGACCAGCCGGGTCTGGCCGTCACGCTCCTCGATACGCGGGGCGAAGTCGGCGAAATCGACGGGCAGTGCGGGTGCGAGACCGGCGTCGAAAAGCGTCGCCTGCCCCTCGGTGCCACAGACCACGAGCGTACCGACGCCGCGACCGGCGACGATGCGGGAGGTCAACGGATCGACGCCGCCATCCGGTCCCATCTCCAAGATCCAACGGGCGCCGGACTCCACTGCGGAATCAACCTCAGCAGGCCAGTCCACGAAGGAGGTCAGGACCTGCTCGGCGAGCTCGCGGGCGAGCTCACCATTCAGGCCAGCAGCGGTCGCCCAGGTGACGGTCTGCTCCACCGCGGCATTCATCGCCGGGTGGTGGAAAGCGGTCTGCACGTTGAGCGGGGAGAACTTCGGGGCGAAGGGCTGTCCGCCACGCTCCTTGTTCTCGATCTTCTTCGCGTCTCGGGCGGCCAGCTTGCTCAGCGCAGCGATAACGTTCTCGTTATCGTGCGGGCGGCCCACCAGGACAAAAGCCTCACGGCCGTTACGCAGGCCGACGACCGGGCGGATTTCCTCCGGAACCTCAGCGCAGACTGCGGCGATGACCGCTTCAAGCTGCTCGCGGGTGATCCCGGAGATGGCGATCATCGGGGCGGAATCGCCCTGCTGGATCAGACCCGTAATACGCGAGGTGCGGGTGATGGCGGCACCGATGAGCTCGGCGATGGCCATGACCTCAGCGGCAGTGCCGCGCTCCTGCTGCCAGGCGGCACCCAGGACGCCCTGGGAATGACCGATGGCGGCGACAGCCTGGCTCAGGTCCAGCCCCTGACGCTTCAGGGATTCGCCGGTGGCGAGCTGGGAGGTGAAGATACCCGGGACACTGATCGCGGCCTGGGCGGTATCAAAGCCGGGGTCCGTCTCTTCGCGGGCCCAGGTAACGGGATCGAAGCCGTGCGGGCGGGTGCCCGCCAGTTCATCGGCGACGGCGACAAGCTTCTGTGCTGCCTCCTCGACCACAGCAGCGACAAGGGAGCCGCTGCCGGCCGCGACTGCGACGCGCAGCGTCTTCAGCCAGTCATAACCCTGCCCGGCGAAAGCCAGTGCGAAGGGCTCGCTGTCGAAGCGGTTGATGAGACGGTCCAACCCGAGGTTGGTGCTGTATTCGGTCACGTGAAGCTCGCTCCTGTGTTTCCAACGTTTCATGTCTAACCCAAGGCAGAGAAGTGCCCTGAAGTTTCGTCTGCCAAATATGCCACAAAATCATGAGGAAAGCGTCATCTTTTGGTATCGGCAGGGTCGTGTCGTGACATGTTCTGGGCATGTTTTCCGGGAAGTTTTGTGCCCCCTGAAGTGGGGATGTAACACTTTCTAAGGTGGGAGTTCAGAACTTTTCGCAGGCTGGGCCACTAAGCCAGAAGCTCCCTGAGGAGTTCGATAGTCTCCCCCAGTGAAGTGTGGGATTTTCCACTGATCCCATCCGCAGGGACAAGTATCACACCATCGGCGGGCAGGAATTCCTGGCAAGAATGGTCCGGAACGACCTCAACAATGGGGGTCAGACCACGTTCCTCAAGCCAGGCGTCGAATGAGTTCGAGATGCTCATGGCGCCCAGAGTAGTAGGCATCACTGCCCGGCGGCCACACTGACAGTCCACAGGACGCCGGGGACACCCCTGGTGTTACGAAGAAGAACCGCACTGTTGCCGACGCTTATAGAAGAGCCCCGACCGAGTACTCCTGCCGGACGGTGCCGGTGGGCGCTGGTCTATTACGGGGAGCATGAAGGGTAGGTCTCGAGGATCGGGCGAATTAGATGAATTCTGAGGGCATTCGGCCGATCCTCGAGACCTACCCTTCACTCTGTCCTGGAGACACCGGCGCCCTTGGTCCCCGATCCTCAGGCCGAAAAGCAGAATGGCCGGTCATTGAGACCGGCCATCGACCCGGCGATACTAACCGGGTATATGTAGTGCGCCCGGGGAGACTTGAACTCCCACGTCCTAAGACACTGGAACCTAAATCCAGCGCGTCTGCCAATTCCGCCACGGGCGCTTAACGATTAGAAAGTGTACTTCGTCACCACCATTGAGCGCGAATCCGCTTTCCGGGGGTACTTGGGTATCCTAAGGGCGTGAGTGAAAACAACGGTAACCTCAGGGATCGAAAGAAGGTGCGGGTCTCCCACATCGTCTTCCTCGCCATCGCCGTGGTCGCCTGTGTCTCTCTTGCGTATTGGCAGTGGTCACGATTTCAGGAGGGTTCCGGCACTTTCCAGAACCTCGGCTACGCATTTCAGTGGCCGCTCTTCGGTGGTTTCTTCGTCGTGGCCTACCGGATGTGGCTGAAGTACGAGAATGAGATGATTGACGCACAGAACGAGGCCGGCGATATCAACACCCTCTATGAGGCGGATAAGCGCATCTTCGAGGAGAAGACCACCTCCATTGATGAGGATTTCCTCCCACCGCGTCCCACCATCGACGTAGACACTTTCAATGCACTGAATACCCCGCGCCGTGGCGCAGCAGATGGCGGGAACGCCCGCTCCGCCGACGGATCTAAGGAAAGCCACTGATGTCCCAGCAGTCCACTGTCACCGCACCACAGGTCCATCCCGAGCGGAAGAAGCGGGTGCGCCTGGCGCTGAACCTCTTCTCCGGCACCGCCTGGATCACCGGTATTTTCCTGATCCTGCTGTGTATCCGCATGATCATGGAGTATGTCCTGAAGATCGAGCTGCCTAGCTGGGCTACCTTCGTGGCGATCTTCCATGGCTGGGCCTACATGATCTACCTGATCTGTACCCTGAACTTGGGGCTGAAGGCCCGTTGGGATCCGGCCCGTTGGGCCACCACCGCTATCTCCGGTGTAGTGCCTTTCCTCTCCTTTGTCGTGGAGAAGAACCGTCGCCGTGAGGTCAGCGAGAAGTTCCAGCTCGCCCAGCCTTAGAAGAGCGACCTTAAAGGTCCGGCATTAACTGCCGGACCCACAACAGGTCCGGAGCGAAATAACGGCCGGGGGCCGCAGACCAGACAGTCTGCCTCCCCCGGCCGTTTGCCGTTTTCCCCCGGGATCAAGGTCCGGGTGAATCAGGACGCGGCAGCCAACTCGGCGATCTTGCCTACCAGCTGCTGCAAAGCCTTCCCACGATGGGAGAGCGCATCCTTCTCCGCCGCGCTCAACTGCGCCGAGGTCCGGCCAGCCCCCTCGATCAGGGATTCTTCCATCGGGACGAAGAGCGGATCATAGCCGAAGCCGTTCTCCCCGACCGGTTCGCGCAGCAGATGACCACGCCACTCCCCTTCGGCCACGAATTCCTGACCGGTGGGGGTCACCAGCGCGCAGACGGAGACGAAGCCCGCCCCACGACGTGAAGCGGGGACATCACCGAGCTGGGCGAGGAGGAGGTCATTGTTGGCCTGATCATCACCGTGCTTGCCGGACCACCGTGCGGAGAGCACACCGGGCATGCCGGATAGTTCATCCACGCACAGGCCGGAATCATCGGCGATCGTCGCCAAACCGGTGTTCGCGGCACCGGCTCGTGCCTTGATCAGGGCGTTGTCGGCGAAGGTGCGCCCGTTCTCCACGGGTTCCTCATAGGCGGCGACCGCGGACAGCGGCAGAAGTTCCACACCGGTGATGCCGGCGGCATCGAGGATGCGCTGCAGTTCCCGGAGTTTCTTGGCGTTGTTTGAGGCGACCAGCAGCTGCATCAGAGTGCCTGGTCCAGGGCGGCCCGCTGCGCGGCAATGAGCTCATTGCAGCCCTTGGCGGCGACATCGAGGATCTCACCGAGCTGGGTGCGGTCGAAGGTGTCATTCTCCCCGGTGCCCTGGAGCTCAACGAAGCGGCCGGACTCGGTCATGACGACATTCATGTCCACATCGGCGCGGGAGTCCTCCTCATAGGGCAGGTCCAGGCAGACATGGCCGTCGATGATGCCGACGGAGACGGCGGCCACCGGGGGCTGCAGCGGGTTGCCGGGGACCACGCCACGCTTCTTGAGCACGGCGATCGCATCAGCCAGGGCGACATAGGCACCGGTGATGGCGGCGGTGCGGGTGCCACCATCGGCCTGGAGGACATCGCAGTCGATGTTGATGGTGTTCTCGCCAAGCTCGGACAGGTCGACTGCTGCGCGGAGGCTGCGGCCGATCATGCGGGAGATCTCATGGGTGCGGCCCTTGACCTTGCCACGCATGGATTCCCGGGGCATGCGCTCGTGGGTGGAGGAGGGCAGCATGGCGTACTCGGCGGTCAACCAGCCCTCACCGGAGTCCCGCTTGAAACGCGGGACGCCGAGTTCGACAGAGGCGGTGCACATGACGCGGGTATTACCGAATTCGACGAGCACGGAGCCAGCCGGGTTCGAGGTGAACCCGCGGGTGATCTTGACGGTGCGCATCTGGTCCTGGGCGCGGCCGTCAGCACGGGTGAAGATGGCAGTAGTTGAAGTCATGGCTGTCAGCTTAGTGGCAGCCGGCTCCCCCGACCTGCTCGGCGCACCCGGACGGACCCACGGAAATCCGGGGTCACGGGGTGTTGCTCAGCGCCGGGGCTAGAATTCAATCTCCATCCCGGCCGGGCCCAGTTCGACGGGGCCGTCGAATTCCTTACGGGCCGAGCGCAGCGCGCCCTCCGGATCGCCCCACGGCGGGATGTGGACGAGCACCAGCTTCTTCACCCCGGCCAGCCGCGCGATACGGCCAGCCTCGGCACCGCACATGTGCATCTGCGGCGGCTGCGGCTGGGTGCCATCGCCCCAGGTCGCCTCACAGAGGAAGACATCGGCGTCCTTGGCGCAATCGACGAGGGCGTCGGTGTAGGCGCTGTCACCGGAATAGGCCAGCACCTTATTTGTGGTGTGCTCCACCAATCGGAAACCAAAAGCCTCGATCGGGTGCACCACGGAATAGGGGGTGATGCTCACGCGATCGAGGATCTCGGTCCGCCCATGTTCCCAGGCGCTGAAAGCGAAGGTGTCACTGAAATCATCGATTCCCTCCGGATGGTCGGCGCTGAGTCGGCCGAGCCGCGCGGGAGAATCCGCTGGGCCGAAGAAGAGCTTGCGCCCGGCTGCCGAATGCGTGGGGTGGAAGCGCCGCCAGACTAACAAGGAGGGAAAATCCAGGCAGTGATCGGCGTGCAGGTGGGAGAGCACCAGGTGGCAGTCTGCGGGGTCCTGTAACTTCTGCAGGCCGGCGAGGGCTCCCGGACCGATATCCATGAGGATGGCGGGGGAATTATCCACGGAAATGAGATATCCGGAGGCTGGGTTTTCTGGTGCACCCACGCTTCCGGAGCTGCCGATGATGGTCAACTTCATGCGCTCACTTTGCCATGGATCCCAGCTTTTCTCGACCGAAACACAGCAAAGAGAGACTGAAAATCTCCGCAGGCACTGACCCGGCGCAGGTCACAGGCCCGCTTTTGGGCGTCTTGCTTAACGACACCGCAGTGGCAGCGGGCACTGCGGTGCTAGCGGACGGATGATCTCACGGCATGCGGGACACTCGGCCCCAGGAACCGGGTGGCCAGTTTTTCAAAGAGTTCAGGATCGCCCGTGGACTCGAAAATCCGGGTGGGTCCCGCTTCCGTCGGCGCGGCGAGCAAGTCACGCAGGCTGAGCTCACGCAGCACGTCCTTGGCTGATTCCTCCGCCGAGGAGACCAGCGTGACGTTGTCTCCGATGGCCAGCTGGATCACGCCTGAGAGCAGCGGATAGTGGGTGCAGCCCAGCACAAGCGTATCGACGCCGGCGGCCTGCAGCGGTTCGACATAGGCTTCGGCCACGCCGAGGATCTGTCGGCCGGAGGTGATGCCGCGCTCCACGAAGTCCACGAAGCTGGGGCAGGCCCGGGCGTGGACCTGCACATTGGGATTGGCACCGAACATGTCCTGGTAGGCGCCGGACTTGATGGTGCCTTCGGTGCCGATGACACCGATTTTGCCGTTGCGGGTGGTGGAGACTGCCCGGCGCACCGCTGGCTGGATGACCTCGACCACGGGGACCTCATAACGCTCCCGAGCATCGCGCAGGAACGCCGCGGAGGCGGTGTTGCAGGCGATGACGAGCATCTTGCAGCCACGTTCGACAAGTTCATCGGCGATGCGGGTGGCATGCTGGCGGACTTCGGCGATCGGCAGCGGACCATAGGGGCCGTTGGCGGTATCACCGAGGTAGATGACCGATTCATTCGGCAACTGGTCCATGATGGTGCGCGCCACCGTCAGTCCACCGACCCCCGAATCGAAGATGCCGATCGGGGCGGCCGGATCAGCCGGGGTCCCCGGGATCAGGCCTGGGAAGCCTGTTCTCCTGTCCTCAGGCACGGGGCTTCCTCGGCGGGTCGAGGGCATCAACGATCTTCCGGGAGATCCGGTTCAGCTGTGCTACTTCTTCTTCACTGAGATTGTCGAAGACCCGGCGACGCACCTCGGCGACATGATCCGGGGCGGCTGCACGGACGATCTCCCAGCCGGCCTCGGTCAGCTCCGCCAGGGTGGAACGGCCGTCATCCGGATCCGGGGTGCGCTCCACCCAGCCCTGCTTCTCCAGCCGGGTGACCACCCGGGAGAGATGGGACAGGGTCATGTCAGACACCGCCGCCAGTTCACTCATCCGCAGCTTGGCATCCGGCGCCATGGAGATCTGAGCCATCGCAAAGTAGTCATAATGGCTGATCCCGAAATCTTTCTTCAACTGCGCATCCAGCCGGTTTGGCAGCCAGACATGCATAGACCAGACATTCAGCCAGGTTTCTGCTTCAACCTCGTTTAACCACTTCACCGATTCCTCACTCATATCAGAGCATCATAACGGGTTAATTGAAGTGTGATGCATTGCGGGAGGGTGTTCCGCCTATCAGTTACATTGGATTATGATCACCCACAGCCGATTAACTGCAGCATCAAGCTTTGTGGCTTAGGGTGGATTCCCGAAAGAAAACACGATATCCGTGGAGGAACCACCGATGAGCACCATCCGCATCCCGCGCACCAACTTCGAGGTCTTCCCGCTGAACCTCGGTGGCAACACCTTCGGCTGGACCTCCAACCGGGAGACCACCTTTGCCGTGCTTGATGCCTTCACTGCCGCCGGCGGCAACTTCATCGATACCGCCGACATGTACTCCGTCTGGGTCCCCGGTCACCGCGGTGGCGAGTCCGAGGCCCTGATCGGCGAGTGGCTCAAGGAACGCAACGCCTACGGCAAGGTCATCGTCGCCACCAAGGGCGGTGCCTTGGAGCCGCACAACGGCCTGTCCCGCGAGACCGTCTTCGCCGCGGTCGACGCTTCCCGCGCCCGCCTCGGTGTGGAAACCATCGACCTGTACTACTTCCACCACGACGATGAGAACACCGCCATCGCCGATCAGGTGGCGGTGGCCGTCGAGCTGATCGAATCCGGTCGCATCCGCCACTTGGCGCTATCCAACCACTCCCCGGCCCGGACCTGGGAATTCTTCGAGGCAGCCCAGCACACCCCGGCACTGCCGGTCGCGCTGCAGCCGCAGTACAACCTGCTGCACCGCGCTGACCTCAAGCAGAGTTACGCCCCGATCGCCGCAGAATTCAATGCCGCGGTCTTCCCCTACTTCTCCCTGGCCTCCGGCATGCTGACCGGTAAGTACCGCCAGGCTGGGGATCTCTCCGGTGCGGCCCGTGAGGGTTTCCTCGGCGGCTACGCCACCGAGGAGGGTTTCGCGGTCGTCGACAAGCTGGTTGAGATCGCCGCGGCCCATGACGCCGAGCCGAGCACGGTCGCCCTGGCATGGGCACTGGCTAAGGGCATCACCGCCCCGATCGCCTCGGTTTCCTCCCCCGAGCAGCTCCCTGCTCTGATGGCTGCTCCGGAGCTGCAGCTCGCCGAGGTTGAGGTTGCCGCCCTCGATGAGGTTTCCGTTTCCTTCGCCCACTAACCCACCTGGTTAATACCGCAGAACACCTCCACGCTCACGTGTGAGTGGGGAGGTGTTCCTTCGCTTTAGCCAGCATGCCAGCATGGCTTATGTCCGCTTCTTCGCCAGGGCTTTCTGCTGTCGCTTCGCCCGGAGTTCCTTCGGGTCATCAGAGGTGATGAAGGTGCCTGCCCCCAGGCCGCCGATCGCGCCGAAGAGGTGTGCCTGCCAGGAGATACCTGGGGTTCCCGGCATCACTCCGAAAACATAGCCCGAGTAGGCCATCCCCAGGAGCACGCCAAGGAGGATCTGCGAGAAGCTGCGGTTGAAGATTCCGCGGATCAGCAGATAACCTAGCCAGCCGTAGACCATCCCGGAGGCACCGATGTGGTTGGTGCCGATGCCGCCGAAAATCCAGGTACCTACGCCAGCCACCAGCATCACAATGGTGGTGACCTCCCAGAACACCCGGTGTCCGGATATTCCGATGAGGAAACAGAAGATCGCGCCAGGCAGCGTATTTGAGATCAGGTGCTCGAAGTTGGCGTGCAGCAACGGTGAGGTGAAGATATGCCAGATCGAGGAGAGGTCCAGCGGGTGGATACCGAAGTAGGTCGGCAGCCCTCCCAGGGCGGTGTTGACCAGGTGGACCGCCCAGATCACCACCACATAGGCGATAGCGTAGAGCAGGCCGGTGCCGAAATGATTCTTGATCTGTGTCCGCAGCGTGGCGGACCGCGAGGTCCTCAATGCAGGTTGCGGAGCGAACTGGTTCTGGAAGCTCATAATGACTCCCAGAATAGCCAGCTATCGGGTCCACCGTGAGGTGGGAAGCTGCCCGGGCCGATAATCAGCAGGCGGTGGGAGCGGCGTCGACCAGCGCCTTGGCGAGTGCCTCCGCCAAGCGGGTCAGCGCCAGCTGCCCGGTTTCATAGGTACCGTCCTCCGGTTTGACCAGAATGGCCACCCCGACTTCGCCGGCCTCGACCGGCAGCAGCCCGAATTGCCGGACCAGGTAATCCCCGGTGTTTTCATCCGGTCCCCAGCCACCCTTATAAATGGCACCCGTCACCTGCCCCAGGCCATAGCGTTGTTCCTCGGTGATAGTGCCCATGGATTCCAGCAGGGGTTCGGAACCTTCCATACAGCGCAGTTGGGAGGCGAACTTCGCCTGGGCGGCGGGGAGCCATTCGGTGTCGCCGAAGCCACGGGAGTTCTCGTCGAAGTGGTCGCCGTCGACGACGGTGATCTCGTCCCCGGCCTCCTGTAGCACTTCCTCCACCTTCTCCCGGGCAGTACGGTCATCGCCGAGGGATTCCCAGAGCAGCTCGGCGGCGTCGTTATCGGAGAACTCGATCGCCGCCTGCAGCAGCGGGATGGTCTCCTCATCGTTGCGGATCGCGGCCAGCGCCAGCGGTACCTTGATCGAAGACCAGGCTGCCCCGGAAAGCAGGGTACCTGCCTGCTGCACGCCCTCAGCGTCAAAGACGGTGATGCCGACCTCGGTGTCTAATTCATCGGAAACCCGGGTGGCGATCTCATCGAGCTGGTAGGTCACCGGCTCCTCCTTGATCGATTCGATCACCTGGGTGGGCACCGGGTCCGGGTCCTTCTCCGGGGCACCGGAAGTAGTACAGGCAGCGAGGCCCAGGCCGGTGGCCAGGATCACTGAGAGGGCAACCAGGCCACGGGATCTTCGAGCGTGCATGCTTCCTTCCACAATTCGCCGGGCCTACAGACATATTCCTGCGGGAACACTGGTCCCGGGCTGATGACCTACATAATGTACAAGCCACCCCTCGAATTGGCCGAACCCACAGCGCGCTGACAGCTAGTTCAAAAGTTCCCGGTGGGCGACCAGCCCCAGCCCGGGTTCCGCCGTCATCACGGCACTGACTATCGACGCCGCGGTCATCTCGGCCGCTGCGGCACACAGCTGCGCCAGCTCCACAATGTCGACGCCGGAGCCGTCACCGGTGGCCATGACAAAGAGAGAATCCCCGTCCATCGGTAAGTGCGCCGGGCGCACCGCCCGGGCGATACCGTCATGGGCGGCCATCGCGACCCGCTTGGCCTGTGCCTTGGTCAACGGGGCATCGGTGGCGATCACCCCGATGGTGGTGTTGAGCTGCACCCCCTTGGTGGGCAGTTCGCGGAACGCCGCGGCATTGGCTGCGGGGCGGGAAGGGTCACCGTAGAAGTGACCGCTCGCGGGATCGATGACCTCACCCACGGGGTTAGCCACCACACCGACACCGAGCTGCCACTGCTTCACCTGCGTCAGCGCCTGACCGAAGCCACCGCGCAGCCGCCCGGCGGTGGCCCCGCAACCGGCGCCGAGGGAACCGGTGTCGGTGGGATCGGTGCCGGGGCTCGGGTGCAGCGCTGCCACGGTGGCGGCTCTCCCCTGGGCCGGACCCGGCCGGTTCCGGGGATCGCCGACCGCCAGATCAAAGATCACCGCAGCCGGGACAATCGGCACAATCGGTCCGGGGATATCAGGACCGAACACCGGGAAGCCGATTCCCTGTTCTTCCAATACCTGCATCACCCCATCGGCGGCGGCCAGCCCGAAGGCGGAACCTCCGCAGAGGGCCACCGCATGAATACGCTCGACGGTGTTGTGCGGTTCCAACAGGTCGGTCTCCCGGGTACCGGGTCCCCCACCACGCACATCGACTGCCCCGACCGCCCCTGCCGGGGCGACGAGAACGGTGACCCCGGTATCGCCCTGACTGTGGTGGCCGAGCCGGATGCCCGGGACGTCGATGAGCGAGGGCACCCTAGATGGCGCCCATCATGGCGGTGAGCAGCGAGTCCTGATTGAAGGCCAGCCATTCGACCAGGGTATCGCGGTCCTGCTCAGCGGCCTCTCCACCGCGGACCTCACCGGCGGCGACAAAGAGCCTGATGTCATTGATTCCGGCGACCCAGGACTGGGCCTCCTGCTCTGTCAAGGTGATGGCCACCCCACCGTCCGGACCCAACGCGGTGTTGATGACCTGCAGATTAGCCAGCTTGGCCTTGGTGATGTCATTTTCATGGAAGGAACGCAGCAGGGAATTATCCCCGTCGTATTCCTCATCGCCCTCGCGCTCGAAATCCGGCAGCAGCCGGGCGAGAGAGGGGTCCGCTGGAGTGTCCTTGTGCCCCGAGGGAATGCCGGTCAGCTCTGCGAGATCATCCTTCGGCGCAGACTGCGCCCGCTGGATCAGCGCCTCCGAGACCGTGGCGGAGAGATCCCCCAGGACCTCTCGTTCCATCGGCTCGAGGATGCAGCTGTACTTCGCTGCCCGCATCAAGCCCTTCTTCTTTTTCCATGCCTGCATGAGAACTATCCTGCCTGCTGCATGGTGGCCCACAAACCAGCGGTATGTAACTTCTTCACATCGCCTTCGACCTTGTCCTTCTCCCCGGAGCTGACCACGGCCTTTCCCTCACTGTGGACCTGCATCATCAATTCATTCGCCTTCTTCCGGCTGTAGCCCAGCACCGTCTGGAAAACATAGGTCACATAACTCATCAAGTTGACTGGATCATCCCAGACGATGCACAACCAGGGGAGATTCTCCGCCGAGGCGACATTGACCTCGAGAGCTTCCTCGACCTCAGGGGTGGCCATCGGCGAACTCATCAAGTGCCCCTCGGGTTCCGGTGACCCGGACCCCGGAGGCAGGCCGTCAGTGAGCTCCGCAGGCTGATCCGAATTGCTGTTCATTGGCCCTTTCATGTCCCTCAGCCTAGTCAAGCGGACCCAATTGTGTGGAACAGGGCACATTCCGATGCGGGATTCGGGGGAGCCCTACCCTGATGCTGCATTAAGGTGGACCATGTGATTTCCTCTGACAAGTCCTCCCTGCCGTCGAAGCGTTCCACGTCCTTCCTGACGGACAAATACGAGCTGACGATGCTGGAGGCCGCGCTGGCCGATGGCAGCGCACACCGCATCTGCACCTTCGAGGTCTTTTCCCGTCGCCTGCCGAATGAGCGCCGCTATGGAGTCGTCGCCGGTACCGCCCGAGTTCTCCGGGCGATCCAGGACTATGTCTTCACTGAGGAGCAGCTGGCCAGCCTCGATTTCCTCAGCCCGGAGACCGTCGAATACCTCCGGAACTTCCGCTTCTCCGGCGAAGTCGACGGCTACCGCGAAGGTGAGCTCTACTTCCCCTACTCCCCGATCCTGACGGTGCGGGGCACCTTTGCCGAGTGCGTCCTTCTGGAGACCGTGATCCTCTCGATCATGAACGCCGACTCCGCCGTCGCCTCCGCCGCCACCCGCATGGTCACCGCCGCTGATGGTCGACCGATCATCGAGATGGGATCGCGTCGCACCCACGAATATGCCGCGGTCACTGCCTCCCGTGCCGCCTACCTCGCCGGCTTCTCCGCCACCTCCAACATGGAGGCCGCCTACCGCTACGGCATCCCGGCCTCGGGCACCTCGGCGCACGCCTGGACGTTGCTGCACATCAACGAGGACGGCACCCCGAATGAGGCAGAGGCCTTCCGCTCCCAGATCGAGGCACTCGGATTGGACACCACCCTGCTGGTGGACACCTATGACATCACCCAGGGAGTGAACACCGCCATTGAGGTCGCCGGTACTGAACTCGGCGGCGTCCGCATCGATTCCGGTGATCTGGGGGCGCTGACCCGCCGGGTGCGAAAGCAGCTCGATGAACTCGGCGCCTACAACACCAACATCGTGGTCTCCTCCGACCTGGATGAATTCGCCATCGCCGGTCTCCGCGGCGACCCGGTCGATATCTATGGTGTGGGCACCTCCGTGGTCACCGGCTCCGGGGCCCCGACCGCGAGCATGGTGTACAAGCTCGTCGAGGTGGACGGCAATCCGGTGGCCAAGCGCTCCCGCGGTAAAGCCATGCAGGGCGGCGCCAAAAAGGCCATGCGCACCCACCGCACTTCCGGTACCGCCATCGAAGAAATTGTCTATCCCTTCGAGGATGAACGCCCTGCCTGCGGCAATCTCACCTACACCGAACTGAGCATCCCGCTGATGACTGCTGGTGAGGTCGCCGAGGACCTGCCTACCTTGGTGGAATCCCGCGCCTACCTGGCCTCGCAGCTGGTCACCCTCCCCTGGGAGGGCCTCGCACTCTCCCGTGATGAGCCGGCGCTGCACACCCGTTTCCTCGGTTTCCGGGATTAGTGTTCCCGTGCCAGATCTCCGGGGGCGGTGCCAGGTCCCCCGGAAATGTTTGTGGCAAGTCTGATTGATATCGAAAGGGGACGGCTCCGGAAAGGAGCCGTCCCCGGTGCTTTCGGCTCCGGACCTCCCAAGATTAAAAGGAACAGTCAGCGGTGCCCGGCGCGATGAAATCCTGGATCATGCACCCGATCAGCCACAGCCCGCCTGAGCCCACGGTCAGAAACACGGTGCTGCCCTGGGTCAGCGGGTTTCCCAATGCCTCCTGGTAGAGCTCGGAGCTGGTCACGGCGCTCTGATGAAGGAGATCATCAGAGGTCTGTGCCATCGCAGGTGTCGCAGCGGCAGTGGAGGCTGCCAGCGCTGCGGCGGCACTAAGTGCGAGGAGAGTCTTGCGGAGCTTCATGATGATGCCCTTTCAGGCTGAGTTGGCAGGAACTTCCAAGAATTATGTTCTTACTTAACCTGTCGCACCTGATCCCGGAATCGTTTCCCGGAACTACACATCTACCTCCCGTGGTTCCTCTCAAAGGGGGCAGCCGTCTGCACGGGTGGCCTTTTTGTGGTGCCTCCCTCAGCTAACCACCCCCGGAGACACATAAAGCATTAGTTATCAATCTTTGAGCCCATCGTTACCTCCGACCGGGTTGACCGGGTTCACCGCAGTCAGGTTTCTCCGGTGGCCGAGCCCCGCTCCGATTAGAGTCATCACCAACGCAGATCCACAACCGTGCCGCCGGGAACAACTCCCCCACCCGGGGCATTCCACGGTTGTGGAGAGGAGGTGTATGGATATGACAGCAGAGGACTCTCATCCGGAGCTTTTCCCGGAAGAAGACTCCCCGGGAGATTCCGCGGCGGTGCTCCCCCCTTTCGAGACGCTTTTCGATGTCCCGGAGCTCAGCGCCGAGCAGCTGGAATCGATGATTGCGGTGGCCACGGACCCGGCTACGCCGGATCCGGGGGCGGAGCTGATCCCGGTGGATTCCGGCGACCCGGGGCAGGACCCTTTTGCCGGCGACGCAGCACTCGACCCCTGGGACAGCGAGGTGGATTTCCGGGATCAGCTACGGGAAGAGACCACCGACTCCGCTGACCCTTTTGGCGATTCCGCCCTGGATGCAGCCGCTGATGAGCCCTTCCCCGATACCGACCCGCTGGCCGGATTCTAGGGAGGGAGCACACCATGACTGATTCCGAGAACACGTGGAACCGGGAAGCGGAGCTTGCGCTTCTCGAGTCCGCCAAGGCCGGCGACCACCGGGCCTTCACCGAACTCATCAAGGGTGCGCAGCGCCGGATGTGGGCGGTGGCCTGGTCGATCACCGGCAATCAACCGGATGCCGAGGATGCGATGCAGGATGCATTGAGCGCGATCTGGCGCAACCTGCACCGCTTTGAACCCCGGGCGCGTTTTTCCACCTGGGCGTATCGCATCGCCTCGAATGCGGCCCTGCAGATTGTCCGGGCCCGGCGCGAAATTCTCGACCCGGATGCCGGGCTCACCGAGGCATCGACGGACTCCCCGGTGGACTCCCAGGTCAGCTCAACCATGGTGGTGCGTGAGGCGCTCGCCGGGTTACCGGAGGACTTCCGGGAGGCCCTGGTACTGCGGGAATACGGCGGCTTGAGTTATCAGGAGGTCGCCGAGCAGCAGGGCGTCCCGGTGCAGACGGTCAAGAGCCGGATCAACCGGGCGCGGGGCCGTCTCAAGGAGAGCCTGCTCGCCGCTGGCGTGGATCATGCCTGAATTCCCGGCTAAAGATCTATCCCGCTGAGCCTAATAATCAGCGGGGTTCTCTGCGTGGTGGTGCGGCTCAGACGAGGAAGCCGTAGTCCCTGGCCCACTGCTCTGCATGCTGCTCATTTCCGATGCCGACCGAGCCCAGCACCAGGAACTCCTCATCCGGGTAGTAGACAACCATGACTCCGGGGTCATCGCCCTCACCACTGCGGAAGACATGGGGGCGGCCATCTCCGGCGTCCTGGAATTCCTCGATGGTCTGGCCCGGGTCGCGGGCCAGGTCATAGATCACGGTGGCATCCTCGCCCTGTTGCAGGTCAAGGCTGGTGTAGAGCACCCCCTCCATCCCCATGGACTCCTGGACAGCCTCGGTTGCCTCGCTGCCGAGGCAGCTGTGGGTGGTTGCCTGGGAGTCGCCGGCATAGGCCGCGCCGCCCATGCCGAAGCGCCAGAAATTATCCGCGGCAGTGTCGCAGTTTTCCATGTTCGCCAGCACCGCCGAAGGCAGGAAACTCTCGGAGCCGGGGAACAATGTACCAACGGTCTGGAACATGTCACTGTTGGTCTTCGTGGTGGTTGCTTCAGCGAGCAGTCCGCTCTCCGCCACAGTGGCCTCCCCACCGGCACCTGCGGCAGCTGTTGCTGCGGTGCTCGGGGCGCTGCTGGTGTTCGGCTCCGCGGATTCCGGCGCACCGGAGGCAGCGGTCGAGGTCTCCGCAGCGGTATTCTCCCCCGCCTCCGCACCCCGATCACTGGTGGCGAACCAGATACCGCCACCGACCACGGCCATGGCCACTACGGCTCCGCCGATGAGCAGCGGCAGCTTGGCCCCGCCGCCGGCGGTCCCCTTCGATGAGGGAGCAGCGGGTGAGTGCGAGCTCGGGCCCTTGTACTCACCTTTGTTCGGACCCTGCTCGAAGCTGCTCGTCGAGGGCCCCGAGGCAGCGGCCGCAGCCCCGACCCCTGCCCCGGCGCCGGCGGGAACCGGCTCAGCGCGGGTCTCCGGGTGCGGCTGGCTCGGCGACGTCCCACCGTGTGCCTGGGCGAAGGGGTTTTCCTGCGGTGTCGGGTCGGCTGCGGCCGCGTTCTGGTTCGGAGCTCCCTGGGCGAAGGGGTTCTGCGCTGCGGCGGCACCTCCGAGGGCACCGGCAGCCGCAGCTGCGGCGCTGGCATCCCGGCGGTTGCCCCCGCTGGCGACAACGGCCTCCGCACGCAGCGAGAAGTTCATGATGGTGGCGGTCAACGCACCCCGGGAGACCACGGTCTTCGGGTCGTCGAGGGTCATCACGCTACCGACCTCTGCCAACCGGTTCTGCACGTGTGGGATCCGGGAGGAACCGCCGGTCATGTAGATCGGGGTCTGGGAGGTATCCACCCCGGCCTGCTCAAGTGCGGCGCTGGTCAGTTCGCAGCCGCGCTGCACCGAGGAGTCGATGATCTGGTTGAATTCCTCGCGGGTGAGCAGCAGGTCGCTCTCCCCCTTCGGGGTGGAGACGGTGATCGTCGCCGAGGAGGTGTCGGAGAGGATCTCCTTGGCTTCCCGGATATTGAGTTCCAGGGAGTGCATCACCGAGATCGGGGCGCTCCGCAGGTAATCCGAAAGGTCCGGATCATCATGGCCCACCTGCTCGATCACCCAGCGGAAGAGCAGATTATCGATGGTGCGCCCACCCAGGCTGTTGTCCCCCTTGGTGGCCACCACCTCGAAGTTACCGTTGTCCTGGGCACGCAGGACCGCGATATCCAGGGTGCCACCACCGAAGTCGAAGACGGCGACGTGCCCGCCCTGCGGAATCGAACGCTGCGCGGCGTAGTGGATGGCGGCGGCCCGAGGCTCCGAGATCAGCCGGATATCAGCGGCGGCGATCTCGGCGGCCTCGGCGGCGGCAACCAATTGTCCGACCGAGTGCACCGACCATGCCTCCGGGTGGGTCAGGGTGACCGTAGCGGGGCGGGTGCCAGCATGTTGGGCCATGCCACGTTCAATCACCGAGCGCAGCACCGTGGCGATGACCTCGACGACCGGAACATCCGCCCCCGCCAGCTGGATCACATCATGGTCGATATAGCGTTTGGGGCTGGGAACCAGGCGGGCCGGATCGCGGCGGCCCTTGCTCAGCGCGGTATCACCGGAGAGCAGGTGACCGGCACCGGAATCGGTGTGCACCGCGGAGGGCATCAGGTTGCCGCGGTGGCTCAACGCTAAGGTCTCCACGGTCCCGGAGAGCGGGGCGGTGTGGGCGGCCGCAGTGTTGCTGGTACCGAAATCGATGGCCAGGTTCCAGGTTTCACTCATGTCAGTCCTTGGGTTCCTTGTTGTCCGCCGTTAGTGGTCACCGTCGACGCTGTACACCGCATGCTAAATGATTTACCGCCCCGGTGTGGTGGATTAATCTCCGGCCAGGGCCCGCAGTGCCTGCTGATAAGCCCCGATCAGCCGCTCCCGGGCCTCATCTTCCGCAGCTGAGAGCGGGGTCATCGCCAATTGTTGTAGTTCACCCAATCGGCTCTCAAGCTCGGCACGGACCTCCACTGCGGGGGTATGCGCCGGCGTGGCGACGACCCCGGCAGGCGAGGTCGCCACGATTGCCAGGTGCAACTGCGGCAGCAACCGGGAATCCGGGGTGGACCGGTAGGTGTCGCGGTAGCTGCGGTAGAGCAGGACGAAGTGCATCGCCGGTTGTGAAAGGGTCACCGAACGCACCCAGCGCACATGCTCACGCTCCGGGTGGGAACCTGCCAGATCCTCCAGCAGGTCCAGGACCCGCACCGCGCGCTGGAGCTCAGCGAAGAACTTGATCTCCCCGGTCAGGGTGGCGGTCAGGCGCTCCACCCCGGAGACCTGGGTCAGCCAGTTGAGCAGCCCGACGGCACCTCCTTCCGCGGCGACCCGACGCCCGAAGACGATGCCGTATTCCCCGAGGATGTCGATCAGCCGGTCCCGGGCGGCCACACTGAAACCGGGCAGCACCGTGGCGGGATCCTCAACCTCAATGAACTCGATGATCTGTTCGCGGTCCAGCTCCGCCAACTGAGCCAGACTCCGGGCCACCTCATTGGTGACCCGACCGGTCAGGGCAGATTCCGCCAACAGCCCGGATAAGGGCAGCACCGTGGAAACCGCCCCACCCAGATCCCGCAGGATCCGCCCGGAATGTTCCTGCGCATGCGCTATCGGATCACGCTGTCCGAAAGCTCCCTCCCCGAAGGAATCCGCCCGGGAGAGCACCCCGATCATGGTCAGTGGGGTCATCCCCAGCTGGGAGAGGAAGGTGCGTTCATCCTCACGAGGGGCGGAATCGGCGAGAAAGACAATGGAGTCCGCCCAGGAACTTGCCCGGCGGGTGTCCTGCTGGCCGTCGATGAGCATCCGACGGGTCCGGGCCTCGTTTTCCACGGTCAGCGTCGCGGTGCCGGGGGTGTCAATCAGACTGAGTTCACGCAGCCGCGCATTCGGCAGATACTGGCGGACATGGTCCACCTCATCCACCGGACGGCCCAGTTCCGTCAGGGGGCCATCACCCAGGGGGATACGACGGACCTGACCATCCAGGTCCAGGACCTCCGCCCGGGCGGGCGCACCATCGAGGTAATGACTGACCACCATCGTGCACTCCAGGGATCCGGTGGCCGCGATCCGATGCTGAGTCAAAGCGTTGACCAGGGTGGACTTACCGGACTTCAGTCGGCCCACCACCGCCACCCGGGGAGCCCGGGTGAGCATCTCCCGCATGCTCTTCGCTTGTTGGGGCAGATCCCCGCCGCCCTGTGCCAGGGCGTCGACCGCCTGACTGAGTAGGGTGAGCAACTGTTCGCTCTGGGCTTGACGTTGTTGACCCATCAGTTCCGCGCCTTCCCTGCCGGGCTCCGGCGACTTAAGTGAGCATCCAGTTCCTTGACCATGGCGGTGATGATCTCCTCATTGCGTTTGAGCCGGGTGACCTTGGTCCGTCGTTCAGATTCTGAATCCTTCGCCGCCTGCCGGGCCTCATCGATCTTGGCCTGCAGCTCCCGGATCCGGCGTCGCAGCAGGGAACGGTGCCGCAGCAGTATCTCGGTACGGGCGGTGGCGATCACGGTGTCAAGCATCCGGGTGGTGGTTGATCGGGTGGTCATCGTGGTTTCCCGCAACCAGGTCAGCAGGTGCTGCTTGCCATTGCGCATCGCCCGATAACCCATGTTGACACCGATCCAGGCG
This sequence comes from Corynebacterium sp. A21, assembly GCF_052266655.1. Lineage (NCBI taxonomy): Bacteria > Bacillati > Actinomycetota > Actinomycetes > Mycobacteriales > Corynebacteriaceae > Corynebacterium > Corynebacterium sp. A21. The sequence goes on along the minus strand of NZ_JBQPQY010000005.1, from coordinate 46,181 downwards.
GCCCCGGCCAGCGGGGCGATCGGGATGATCGCGGTGAGTACCCCGGCACCCATCACCCCCATCATCATCACGCTGGGGTCAAGGATGTCCTTGATCTTGGAGGCCACCTCCCGGGAGGCGGTATCTGTCGGGGCGATCGAATCCAGCACCGCAGCGTTGATCTCACCGCGCAGCTCCGGGTTATCCGGGAACAGCGCCCCGGACTGCTTCTCCACCTCAGTCATCAGCTCCGCGACCGAGCGCTCCATCACCAGCTGCAGATCCACCTCAATCTGGCTGGTGAACACCTGCGGTTTGGAGCGCAACACCTTCAGCCCCTCCTTGCCGATGCGCTTGGTCCAGTCCTCCCGCAACTGATCCAGGTCACGGTCCAGGCCCACGGTGATCCGGTTGCGGGCCACCTGCACATCCCGGCCGAAGATCTGCTCCCACTCAGAAGACTCCTCCCGCAGCTGCTCCAGGCGGGTCCGTTCCACTTCCAGCTCCGCCACCGCCGCCGAGGCCCCTTCGTTGATCCGGATATCTGCGGTGATATCCGCCAAAATCCGCGTCATCATCGCCCGCGCGGCCTCCAGGGCAGCGTGCACCCCCTGATCCCGGGGCCGGTTCACATGCGCGAGGATCACCCGGCGCAGTTCCGCGATACCGCTGCGCTCCTCAAGCTCCGCCCGGCGCGCCGGGTCCGCGGACTCGGCGGCATCGATGGCACGGAGACTGGAGATGCCGATCACCGGCACCGCGACACCGAGATGTTTCTCGATGAGGCGGGCATCATCGGCGACGATGCTGCGCCAGCGGCGGGTGTTCTTGTCGGTCTTGGTCACTGCCACCACCACCCCACCCGCGGACTCCCGTGCGCGCCGCAGAATATCCATCTCCGGGGCGGTGATCGGGCTGGAGGCGTCACAGACCATCAGCAGCAGCCCGGCCTGCCGGGCCTCCTGGAGTGCCGCGTGGACCGCATGTTCATCCAGGCCGCCGACGCCCGGGGTGTCCACGATGGTCACTCCGGCCAGTTCCGGGAAGGGGACCTCGATCTCGGCGGCGGTGGGCAGTGCCGCGATCTCTTCTTCAGAGCCGGTGCGCTCGATGTCGGCCACCGATTCCTGGGTGACCCACTTGGCGAGCTCGGCGGCCGGGATCAGCTCCCGCTGATCGCCCCGGATGAGGCGAATCTGGACGGTGGCTGCCGGAGTCTGCCCCACCGCTATCACCCGAATGGGGGCACTGGTGCACGTGAGCACATCCACCGGCAACAGTGCCCGATGACCGACCAAGGCATTGACAAGTGAGGATTTACCCCGCTTGATCTCCCCGAGCACGACCACGGTGCCGGTGCGGAAGCGGGCGTCGAGAAGCGCGCGGGTGTGCCCCGCCGCCGCATCCAGCTTGTAGCGCAGCGCAATATCCGCGGCCCGGCCAACCGATTCCGCGGCGGTGCGGGACTTCACCGTGACAGTTGCGCCGCCTTGATTCTGTGTTGATGTAGAGGCCATATCTGCGCCTCACCTCCCCATTCGCTTCCAATGTCGGGTATTTTCCAGCCTGGTGCCGGCGGGATGAGCTGAGGTCCTCGGCCCCCGACTCAGTGACCGCCCCCATCGGGGTGGCGGTTCCGGAACTACCTCCGTGAAATGACCGGGGCACGGCATTTGTTCCCGGTGCTCCACCACCGGCTCCTCATTCCAGAGGCTTGGGTACCTGCCGCAACATTATCCGGGATGCCCCCGAAAGATGCAGGGTTCTCCGCTCCGCCGGTGGTGGTCGAAAAAAGTTTCCAGAACTCCGGGAACATTTCCGGTCCCCGTCCATTCAACGGTTAACAGGACGGACAAAGCGTCCTGGTTCATACTGGGAAACGCAGCCGAGCGAGACCCGCACCACAATTCTTGTTCCATCAATTGACTGAGGAAGGTCCACATCATGTCCGCAAACAACGCAAACCCCAACGAAATCACCGTCACCGATTCCGAGGGCAACGTGACCACCGGCCGCATCATGGGTGGACAGGACACCAACAACGACGGCAAGATCGACACCGTCCAGGCTGACATGGACGGCGATGGCATCGCTGATGCCCGCGTCTCCGACCGCGACGGCGATGGCAAGGCCGAGCGCACCGACCTCGACACCGATGGCGACGGTGTGATCAACACCTCCCTCGAGGACCTCGATGACGACGGTGTCATCGACCGGGTCAGCACCGACATCAACAATGACGGCCACCTGGAGACCACCGTCGCCGACACCGATGGTGATGGTCTGGCAGACAAGGTCGAGGTGGACACCGACGGCGATGCCCAGGCAGATGTGAAGGTCTCCGACTTCGACGGTGACGGTGTGACAGATGCGGTGGCCTATGACACCGATGGCGACGGCACCTTCGACACCACCCACTACGACCACGACGGCGACGGCCGCGTCGATTCCACCAGCACCACCGGTGCCGGAGCCGGCCAGCCCAACGAGATCCAGCAGCAGCTCGGCGACGACGCCTTCGGTGCTAGCTCCGCCGGAACGGGTGCCGACGCCGCGGGTGCCGCTGATGCCGCTGCCACCCCGGCACCGGCTGAGGAAGCCCCGGCCCCGGCTGCAGCTGAAGCGGCCCCCGTCGCAGAAGCCCCGACCGAGGCTGCGGCCACCCCGACACCGGTTGAAGAAGCCCCAGTCGAGGCTGCGGCTGAAGCGGGCCCTGCGGCTGAAGCAGCACCCGCGGAGGAGGCCACCCCGACCACCGCCCCGGCTGCCGCCAACCCCAGCGGCGACACCCACACCTTCGATGGCGTCGAGGGCGAAGAGGTCGACCTCGACGGCGATGGCTTCGGTGATGCCGTGGCCTTCGACCTGGACGGTGACGGCACCGCGGAGACCCTGGGGTTGGACACCGACGGCGACCAGCTCCCCGATACCTTCGCCTCCGATACCGACGGCGATGGCATGGCCGATGAAATGTTCGTCGACACCGATGCCGACGGCACCACCGATGTCACCTACCTCGACACCAACCGCGACGGCCGGGTCGACGAGCAGCACACCGACACCGACGGCGACGGAAACAGCGATGAAGCCCTGATTGACGAGGATTTCGACGGCTACGGCGATTCCCGGCTCGGTGACACCGACGGCGACGGTGTCTACGACACCATGGAGGATGTCACCACCGAGAACCTCGCCCCGATGATGCCCGGTGCCGAGGATGGCGGCTACGAAGACGCCGCCACCGATCTCGTCTAATTACTGAATAAAGCTCCCGCTGCGGGCCCAGCGCCGCCTGAGACTTCCCCCTCAGGCGGCCGGGTCCGCAGCGCTGTTAGGGACTGTCCGGTGTGGGCGATAGACTGGGCGACCGTGAGCGAGCAACCTGACCCCCAATCCACCGAGGACCTGCTGAATACCGCCGTGACGGCACTCGGCGGTGCCCGCCGTGAGGGCCAGGTGGACATGGCCAATGCCGTGACCAAGGCGTTGGACACCGAGAGACATCTGGCGGTCCAGGCCGGTACCGGTACCGGTAAGTCCCTGGCCTACCTGGTGCCGGCGATCCGTCATTCCCAGGCCACTGATTCAACGGTGATCGTCTCCACCGCCACCATCGCTCTGCAGCGCCAGCTGGTCAACCGCGATCTCCCCCGCCTGGCCGAGGCCCTGGAACCCGTCCTGCCCCACAAGCCGAGCTTCGCCATCATGAAGGGACGTTCCAATTACGTCTGCATGAACAAGATCGGCCAGGCTGCCGGAGACCAGGAAGAATCCCTGATCCCCGAGGAAGATCTCTCCTGGTTGGGCAAGCACGTGGTCCGGATCAATGAATGGGCACAGGACACCGAAACCGGTGACCGGGATGACCTCGAACCCGGGGTACCGGATCTCGCCTGGAAGCAGGTCTCGGTGACCGCCCAGGAATGCCTCGGTGCTTCGCGGTGCCCCCACGGTGAAGAATGCTTCGCTGAGCTGGCCCGCGCCAAAGCCCGGGAAGCCGATGTGGTGGTCACCAACCATGCGCTCCTGGCCATCGACGCCCTCGCCGACACCAACATCCTCCCCGAGCATGAGGTCGTCATCGTCGATGAGGCCCATGAACTCGACGGCCGGATCACGGCTGTCGCCACCGCTGAAATCTCCGCCAGCACCCTGAAACTCTCCGCCAAACGCGCCGGGAAACTCGGTGCTGAGGGCCGCGATGAGAAACTCAGCGAGCTGGCGGAGGACTGGGAAAAAATCCTGACCCCCCTGCCGGAGGGCCGTTGGGAGGACATCGATGATTCCGTGAAGTCCCAGATGGTCGCGGTACGTGACGGACTGTGGTCCGTACGCGAGACCATCAACCGCCAGCCGGAGGGTGAGGCCGCCAATGATCCGGAGAAGTTTGCCGAGCGGCAGAACCTGGCCAACCACCTCCAGGAGCAGCATGATGCGATTGTCCGGATCCTGGAGGTCTTCGCGGAATCCGATGCCGCCAAGCAGCAGGACGTGGTGTGGCTGCGCCGCGATGACCGCCGCGGCGAGAACTTCACCGCGCTGACGGTGGCGCCACTGTCGGTGGCCGGGCTGCTCAACACCCGGCTTTTCGCCGAGAACACGGTGGTGCTGGCCTCCGCAACCTTGACCATCGGCGGAAACTTCAATGCGATGGCAGCCGGTTGGGGCCTGTCCAAGGGGACCTGGGATTCCCTCGATGCGGGCACCCCCTTCGATCCCCGGAAGTCCGGCATCCTCTACACCGCCAAGCACCTCCCCGGCCCCGGTCGAGATGGCCTGCCCGAGGAAACCCTGGATGAGATCCATGATCTGATCATGGCGGCCGGTGGCCGCACCCTGGGGTTGTTCTCCTCCAAACGCGCTGCGGTCCAGGCGGCTGAGGCAATGCGCAAGCGGTTGCCCTTTGATGTCCTCTGTCAGGGCGATGACTCCACCAGTGCGCTGGTGTCCAAGTTCGCCAAGTCGGAGAACACCTGTCTCTTCGGCACCCTCACCCTCTGGCAGGGAGTCGACGTACCCGGGCGTTCCCTCTCCCTGGTCCTGATCGACCGCGTTCCCTTTCCCCGACCGGATGATCCACTGCTCCAGGCCCGCAAGGAAGCGGCGGATGCCGAGGGTCGCAATGGTTTCATGGAGGTCGCCGCCACCCACGCCGCCCTGCTCATGGCCCAGGGTGCGGGCCGGCTGTTGCGCAGCGTCAATGACCGCGGTGTGGTCGCGGTACTGGACAACCGGTTGGTGACCAAACGCTACGGTGGCTTCCTGCGTGCCTCGATGCCGGACTTCTGGCCCACCACGGATCCACGTGTGGTCCGTGGTGCCCTGAAGCGGCTGACCGCGCGTTAGCGCTTATCAACGCCCTCCCCTGCCGGACCTCCGGCAGCAGTCAACCCCGCGGTGCAGTGCACTGCGGGGTTGATGGCGACGTCGATAAGCGGGCTCTGATAAACGGGCCTAGATTCGACCGGGGAGAGCGAAGACCGTCATGGAGTCCGGCGCAACCTCGGTGAAACCGGCATCATGGACCGCCACCGCCTCAGGAGCCTGGGCCAGCGTATGGAAGAGCACGCTGTCGATCTCGAGGACATGGAGCGCGAAGTCATGCTCCGCCCAGCGTCGCACCCACTCGAAGTTCTGGTTCGCCGCCAACAGCATCGAGGCATGCCCCACCTGGGCGGCAGCCTTGCCGGTGGTCATCGCCAAACCCGCGTCAATATAGACCCGCGGCAGCTCGCCGCCTTCGACCGGCAGCTCTCGTGACTCCGACTCCGGCAGCTCGGTACCGGAGATCTGCAGCTTTCTGAGCTCCGGCGGCACCTCGGACACCGCCGAGGGGAGGAAGGCCCGGGCCTGGGCGGAGCCGACCTCCACGGTGACTCCGGGGACCGTCTGGGCCACCTCCCAGTTCTTGTTCCGGGCGCGACGGGTGACCTTCCGGATGAGATGGTCGTACCAGTTCTCCAGACCGGAACGGAACTCCGGATCAGTACTCACCCTGGGGTCGAGGCAGACCTTGACCACCGCGATCGCCGCGGCCTCCAGCAGCTCATCCCGCCGGGGCGGGGTGGCCTTGGGGATGTGCAACGCGATCTGCATCGCCTGCACGGTCTCCGGGCGATCCGGATCCTCACCCCGCGGCCGGTCGGAGACCCGCGCCGCGAGCAGAGAATGCGCCAACTTCAGCTGCTGTTCCTCGATCATCTAGTTCTGCTCGAGCGACACCCGACGGTAGGTGCCTTCCTCCAGGTCGGAAGCGTCAATCTCCTCGCGCGGGATGCCCAGCATGTAGAGCACCTCATCCAGGAAGGGACTGTTGACCGAGGTATCGGCGATCTCCTGCAGTGCGGGCTTCGCGTTGAAGGCGATACCCAGGCCGGCGGCCGAGAGCATATCGATGTCATTGGCGCCGTCACCGACGGCGACGGTCTGGAACATCTTCAGTCCGGAAGCCTCGGCGAACTCCTCCAGGAAGCTGGCCTTCGCGGCGCGGTCCACCACCTCGCCGATGACCCGACCGGTCAGCTTGCCGTCCACGATCTCGAGGGTGTTGGCCCGGGCGTAGTCGATCTGGAGTTCATCGACCAGGCCCTCGAGGACCTGGATGAAACCGCCGGAGACGACCGCGGTGGTATAACCCATCCGCTTCAGGGTGCGGATGGTGGTTCGGGCGCCCGGGGTCAGCTCGATCTCGGCGGCGACCTCCGCGATGACTGATTCGTCCAGCCCGGCAAGTGCCTTGACCCGCTCGCGCAGGGATTCCTCGAAATCGAGTTCCCCACGCATCGCACGTTCAGTGACCTCCGCGACCTCAGCCTCACGGCCAGCGCGCGCGGCAAGCATCTCGATGACCTCACCGGTGATCAGCGTGGAGTCGCAGTCGAAGCAGACCAGACGCTTGGAACGGCGCAGCAGCCCCGCCCGCTCGATGGCGATATCCACCCCGAGTTCCGGGGTCAGGGCAGCGAGTGCCTTACGCAGTGCCTGGCCACCACCCGGCTCGGTGTTGGGGACGGTCACCTTCAGCTCGAGACCGGTCACCGGGTAATCGGCGATGCCACGGATCTTGTCGATGTTGGCATCATAGTTTGCCAGCACCTGACCAACCCGGGAGACATCCTCCGCGTTGACCGGGTTGCCCAGCACCACCACAACGTGGCTGGAGCGCGGGCGGGCAGAGATGATCTCCTCCTCCAACTCGATGGTGGCCTTCTGGCCGTATCCCTTGAGGGTCTCGGTCACGCCCTCGGTCAGCAGCTCCACGCGTGCGGGATCCACTCCCACGTAGGCGGCCAGGGACATATACCCCCGGAAGACCGACTGCTCGACATCCAGCAGCTGGATATCATGGGCGGAGAGCACCCGGAAGAAGGCTGCCGACACCCCGGGGCGGTTGCGACCGGTGACGGTGATGACCGCAGGGGTCAAACCTTCACGCAGTGCGACGGCGTAATCGCCGGTGTTGTCCTGTTCCTGAACTGTTTCAGTTTGCGTCACGCTAATGATTCTTCCATGTTGAGATGAATGTGCACGACGAAACCCCCGAGTGTGGGACACCCAGGGGTCAAGTCTTAGTCAGGGGCACAGTTCCTGTTAGATATTGCTGCGAACTTCTGCCGGAGTCGGTGAGTCGGTCTTCTCAGACCGGAAATCGTGCTCACCCGTGTGTGCCTCGCGGCGCATGCGCTCCACCATGTGCGGGTAGTGCAGCTCGAAGGCGGGGCGCTCAGAGCGGATCCGCGGCAGGGAGACGAAGTTGTGGCGCGGCGGCGGGCAGGCGGTGGCCCACTCGAGCGAGTTGCCATAACCCCAGGGGTCATCAACGGTGACGACCTCGCCATAACGCCAGGACTTGAAGACATTCCAGACGAAGGGGATGACCGACAAGCCAAGGACGAAGGCGAACACCGTGGAGATCTGGTTGAACATCGTGAAGCCATCGGAGTCCAGGTAGTCGGCGTAACGACGCGGCATGCCCATGTTGCCCAGCCAGTGCTGGATGAGGAAGGTGCCGTGGAAGCCGACGAAGGTCAACCAGAAGTGGATCTTGCCCAGACGCTCATCCAGCATACGACCGGTCATCTTCGGGAACCAGAAGTAAACGCCAGCGTAGGAGGCGAAGACCACGGTACCGAAGAGGGTGTAGTGGAAGTGGGCGATCAGGAAGTAAGAGTCAGCCAGGTGGAAGTCCAGCGGCGGGGCAGCCAGCATGATGCCGGTCAGACCACCGAAGAGGAAGGTTCCCATGAAGCCGACCGCGAAGATCATCGGGGTCTCCCAGGAGATATGCCCCTTCCACATGGTGCCCACCCAGTTGAAGAACTTCACACCGGTGGGAACGGCGATGAGGAAGGTCATGAAGGAGAAGAAGGGCAGCAGCACCGCACCGGTGACGAACATGTGGTGAGCCCACACCGCCATGGAGAGGGCGCCGATGGCCAGGGTCGCGAAGACCAGTCCGATGTAGCCGAACATCGGCTTACGGGAGAAGACCGGGATGATCTCGGAGATGATGCCGAAGAACGGCAACGCCAGGACGTAGACCTCGGGGTGGCCGAAGAACCAGAACAGGTGCTGCCAGAGGATGGCGCCACCGTTGGCCGGGTCGAAGATGTGTCCACCGAGCTTGCGGTCATAGAGGACACCCAGGGCCGCCGCGAGCAGCAGCGGGAAAATCAGCAGCGCCAGAATGGAAGTGACGAAGATGTTCCAGACGAAGATCGGCATGCGGAACAAGGTCATGCCGGGTGCTCGCAGGCACAGGATGGTGGTCATCATGTTGATCGCGGAGGCGACGCTACCGATACCAGCCAGGCCGACACCCAGGATCCACAGGTCAGCACCCACACCAGGGGTGTGGATCTTGTCAGACAGCGGGGAGTACATGGTCCAACCGAAGTCAGCGGCACCACCCGGGGTCAGGAAGCCGGAGAGCATGAGAATGCCGCCGACACCAGTGATCCAGAAACCGAAGGCGTTCAGTCGTGGGAAGGCGACGTCGGGCGCGCCGATCTGCAGCGGCAGCACGAAGTTGGCGAAGCCCCAGACGATCGGAGTGCCATAAGCCAGCAACATGATGGTGCCGTGCATGGTGAACAGCTGGTTGAACTGCTCGTTAGAGAGGAACTGCAGACCCGGCGTGAAAAGCTCCGCGCGGATCAGTAGTGCCATCAGACCACCGGCAAAGAAAAACAAGAAGGACATGATGATATACATGATGCCCAGCTGTTTATGGTCGGTAGTGGTGAGCATGAGCCAAGCCTTAGAGCCCGTGCGCGCATGCCCAGTCGGTGTAGGCCTTGTCGGTTCGACGTAATCGTCGAGCCTCGGCGCCACAGCGGTCATAGAGTCCTCCTGACTACGAGACAGCCCTGCGAAGATCAGGGCCGTCCAAGTTTTACACCGCCTTATCTTAAAGGAAGTGTAAGAATATTTTCCAGCCACGGGGGGCCGGTCACCGGACTGAGTCTATAGCCGAAACCCGAGTTCAGGTAGTTAGCCCCTGCACTAAGCCCCCTTCCGGCCGAAGGAGTCAGAACACCAGGAAGCGCCGGAGTGATTGCCGCCACATCCGAACTATGTAGAATCACAGAATTCGGCACCGCTGAAGCTCATCCCCCACCCCCGGCCGGGGTCAAGCTAAAGGATGATCCAGGTGGCCATTTCCCGGCCAAAGACGTCCGATCACAGCCTAAATGTTCCCCTCAGACCCCAAAACGAAGGCACCCCACACCCCCTCAGCGACGCGCGGGATAGCAGGCCCCGGGAGCAGGGATCGTCGATAAGCACTGCCCCGGGAAACAAGAAACGCCTGTGCCGCCCAGCCCGTTGGGGCCGGCGACGCAGGCGGTACTGGAAGCTAACCGGCCGCGTGATCCCGCGGATTCTTGGGGTCGCAGCGGGGGCGCGCCCGCTCCGCGCCAACTTGCACATTGTTTCCCCTCGGGGTGAGTGCTCGGCACACTCCCCCGCGTATTCGCGCACTGCGCAGACCTCAACGCGAACCTAAACGCACGGTGTCCACGACGGGGAAATCACCGGTAGTCGATCGGACGTTTGCGGCGTAATCTATATTTCACTGGGCTTGTGCGCTAAAAGTATCGCGGCATCGGAGGATAACATGATTATCGTCGAGACGTCCGTGGAGATCGAACGACCTGTGCCTGATGTGTTCGACTTCATCGCCGACATGACAAACGCGCCGCTGTGGCAAACGGGACTACACTCCGTGCAGCGCATGCCACCAGGGCCGGTGAGGGTTGGCAGTGAGCATGTTTTCGCTCGTCGCTTCGCCGGCCGCGAACTGAAGTCCCGCAATCGGATCACCCTCTATGACCCGCCGTTCCGGCTCGGCTTTGAGATCCCTGACGGCCAGATGAGCGGCCACGCAGTCTATGAGGTGACGCCGACCGATCTCGGGAGCCGAGTCATCTGCCGAATGGAGTTTCAGACCTCCGGCGTCAGTCGTTTCGCAGATCCCCTGCTGACCCGAATATTGCGCCGCGACGGCCGACGTGATGATCAGCGGTTGAAGGCACTGCTAGAGCATCGCCCGGCACCCACGAAGTAGAGCCCATAGTGAGCGGTGCGAATTCGAGTGATCTTAAGGGCGAGTTCCTGGTCACGTTGCTCGCGCGCAGAGGCTACCCTGGACCGGGATGCGTAGTATGCCACTTTCTCATTCAGCGGGATGGATGGTCTAGATCCGCCGCGAAGAAAGCCGAAGCTGATTTCAAGGATCTGGTTCGCGCTCCGCAGCTCACGTACCTCGCGTTCAAGCTCCTGAATACGAGCTACCTCAGTAGTGGTAACTCCGAGGCCGGGCGTACGCCTTCGTTGATTTCTTCTTTCTTTACCCAATCACTGAGTGTTTTCTGGGTTGACCCCTCATTGGTCGGCGACGCGCTTCATTGCACCGCAGAATGTCTCCGGGTCTTGCCGAGCGTCGACGGCCATTCGTGTTGCTCGTTCGCGGAGCTCTGCGGGGTGGAGTTCCTTCCTGCCGATGATCAACAGCGTCTTGCCGAGCATCGTCGGATCGGACTCGATGTACACCTCCATCTGCGACTCTAGCCCAATCGCAGTTGACATGATCTAACTCAGCTTGTCGCCGTCCGCGTGCCACAGCCCCATTCCTACTGCCACTGTCATCGCTCCTTCGCTAGAACAGCGAAGAGCGCCGCCAGTTTAATCTCACGGTCAAGATCATCAGGATGTCCAAAGATGTAGTTACGACGCGATCAAACAGCAGCAGGGCCTGGGACTCTGATCCACGATGATGCCGAGCCCCTCTGTGCCCCTCCCCCGGTAGAAGCACCAAGATCCCCGGAATTCTGCAGAAATTGAGCTCTGCCGTTCACGACGAGGGGCACAAAGTGGCACAGCCTCGGCCACATGCCATCCCGAACGGATATTCCTGTTCTTTTCTGTCCTCCTCATGCCTTTTCAGAGAGGACAAGAAAGAGGCCCGAACCTGCGAGATTTCGCAGATTCGGGCCTCTGAACAGGCTTTTCAGCCGGAACTTCGGAGATTAACTCCTAGAAATCCCAGTCATCATCGGTGGTGATTTCAGCCTTACCGATGACGTAGGAGGAACCGGAGCCGGAGAAGAAGTCATGGTTCTCATCGGCATTCGGAGACAGCGCAGAAAGGATGGCCGGCGAGACCTTGGCCTCATCCGCCGGGAACAGCCCCTCATAACCGAGGTTATTCAGCGCCTTATTGGCGTTGTAGCGCAAGAAGCGCTTGACGTCCTCGGTCCAACCGAGATCGTCATAGAGATCTTCGGAGTACTGGGTCTCGTTCTCGTAGAGATCGTAGAGCAGATCGAAGGCGTACTGCTTGAGCTCTTCCCGACGCTCCGGAGTCTCCCGCTCCAGGGCCTTCTGATACTTATAACCGATGTAGTAGCCGTGCACCGCCTCATCACGGATGATCAGACGAATGATATCGGCGGTGTTGGTCAGCTTCGCATGCGAGGACCAGTACATCGGGAGGTAGAAGCCGGAGTAGAAGAGGAAGGACTCCAGGAGCACGGAAGCGATCTTGCGCTTCTGCGGATCATCACCCTCGTAGTAGGAGAGGATGATCTTCGCCTTGCGCTGCATGTTTTCGTTTTCCTCGGACCAGCGGAAAGCATCATTGATCTCCGGGGTCGAGGCCAGCGTCATGAAGATATTGGAGTAGGACTTCGCGTGCACCGACTCCATGAAGGCGATGTTGGTGTACACCGCCTCCTCATGCAGGGTCTGCGCATCCGGCATGAGCGAGATGGCACCGACTGTGCCCTGGATGGTGTCCAGCAGGGTCAGACCGGTGAACACCCGCATGGTGGCCCGCTTCTCCACCTCCGTCAGGGTCTTCCAGGTCTTGACGTCATTGGACACCGGAACCTTCTCCGGCAGCCAGAAGTTGGAGGTCAGGCGATCCCAGACCTCGAGATCCTTATCATCGGGAATCTCATTCCAGTTGATGGCGACAACCGGCTGCGGGTGAGCCTCGATGAAGGGCTCGTATGCATCCTGCGGGGCAGAATCATCGGACATTTATCTATTCCCCTTAGCTAAAACGTGGGGCCCGACGCAGAGTCGGGCCAGTCTCTGGCAGATTCTATCAACTTATAAGACTAGTTTGGCATCGGACCGAAACACGCAGCTCAACACCTCATAGCGCCGTGAATTTCAGGTTCCGGCCAGGCCCGGACCCGATCAGGAGGATCCGGAGGAATCCCGGAGAATCAGCCATCTACCTTAACCCACATCGGCCACCTGTCTATTCCGCACCGCACCCCATTCACGCCCCTCCCCATCCCCCGCCCAGCCGATGAAACCCCAACCCACCCTCAGGAATGTGGCCCAGACCCACAGCAAAAGAAAAGTAATGAGGGCAGACACATCTCGAGATGTCCCAACCGCCCACTTTCCGAAGGAAAAGGCGCTCTTCGGACCCGGCAACTTTCAAAAATGGGCCATTATGGAGCACTTCCCCCGGCGAGGGGAGCCTAACTTTGGCTACCATTGCTTCACAATTCTGTCAAAAATACCAGTTAAGCAGGCCTTACCTTAGGTGACACCCCGGAAAAGCTGATTTATGATCTGTGGCATGACCATTCACGAAGAATTCCAGCAGGCCCTCAACGAGCAGATCACCGCAGAGCTCGAAGCCTCCCTCGTCTACCTCCAACTCTCCTATGCCCTCGATGATCTCGGCCTGGTGGGCATGCGCGACTGGATGAAGAACCAGTCCGAGGAAGAGCAGGTACACGCTGCCAAGTTCTCCCAGCATCTCCTCAATCGCGATGTCCTCCCCCAGATCGGTAACATCTCCGCACCGATCGTCAAGGTCGAGTCCGCTCTCGAAGCTTTCGAGGCCGCCCTCAACCACGAGAAGATGATCTCCGAGCGCATCCGCCGCCTCGCAGAGCTTCAGATCACCCACAAGGACTACGATTCCCGTCCGCTGATCGACACGTTCCTCGCGGAGCAGGTCGAGGAAGAAGCCACCATCGACGAAATTCTCGACCGCATCAAGATCGTCGGCAACTCCGGTTCCGGCATTCTGCGCATCGACGGCGAACTCGGCGCCCGCTAGTTCCCCACCCCTCGGCCCTTCGTTGATTTCCCGGATTCCCCTCGGAGCACTGCCTGATGGGAGTATTATTCTATCTATTACATAACCTGGAACCATTTCATAGACAAAACAACATCGCAGTCGTTGTTCCGCCTCGGTGGATTTCACTAATCATCGAGATTTATGAGCATGTTCCGAGTTCTTTCAAATAGAGGAGAATCCAATGACGAGCCCCCGTCATGGTCCCGCCGCCCCACTCCTGGACAGTGTCCTGGATCAACTGGGACGGGAGATCATCAGCAGTGTCCTTCCCGAGGGGAAGACCTTTACCCTGCAGGATCTCAGCCAACGATTCGATATCTCCCGCACCGTCGCCCGAGAAGCAATGCGAGCCCTGGAACAACTGGGACTCGTCTCATCCTCACGACGTGTCGGGATCACCGTCCAGCCCCGGTCACATTGGGTCGTTTTCAACCAGTCGATCATTGGCTGGCGGCTGGAATCCGCAGACGAGCGCCGTGGACAGCTGCGCTCGCTCAATGAACTACGGATCGGGGTCGAGCCCGTTGCCGCCCGACTCTGCGCTGAAAATGCCACTCCGGCAGAACGTAGCCGTCTGGTTCAACTGGCGGAGGAGCTCAACGCCCTCGGTATGGCTGAGAAGGGTGCCTCCGATGAGTTCCTCGAACTGGACATCACCTTCCACAGCCTGCTTCTTGAGGCCTCCGGCAATGAGATGTTCACCGCGCTGATCCCACCCATCGTCACCGTCCTCCGCGGCCGCACCGCCTTCGGTCTCCAGCCCGACCGTCCGGATGAGGAAGCACTCGAGTGGCACCTGCAACTCGCTCAGGCGATTCAATCCGGTGATGGCCCCGCCGCAGAACGCCACTCCGAGAAGCTGCTGGAAGAGGTCAGGGACTTCCTTTCCGCTTAGCTTCAGGCAACACCCGATCCCGCCCCGCTGCGCCGCCGAAAGATCACCATGATCTCCGGCGGCGCAGTTTTGTCATGTCAGCCCGGCGCCCCGCTCCCCGCTCACTCGGTGCCCTGACGCCTTAGATTCGTGCACAGCGGCGCAATAAGGTTCAGCGCATACATTCCCCCGGCGATGCTTCTCGACGCTGCGCACGTGCCCCGGCCGCAGCTCCCGGGCAACGACGCCTAACGGAATCCCAAAAACGGCTGCCTCCCCATCCATTTCGGATGGGGAGGCAGCCGTTTCGAATCCGGCCCAGACTTTCAGGCCACGTTGCTCAGTTCGATCATCTGAGGCTTAGAGCATGCAGCTGACGCAGCCCTCAACCTCGGTGCCTTCGAGGGCCAGCTGGCGCAGCCGGATGTAGTACAGGGACTTGATGCCCTTGCGCCAGGCGTAGATCTGCGCGCGGTTGAGGTCACGGGTAGTCACGGTGTCCTTGAAGAACAAGGTCAGGGAGAGACCCTGATCGACGTACTTGGTGGCCACGGCGTAGGTGTCGATGACCTTCTCGTAGCCGATCTCATAAGCGTCCTGGAAGTAGTCGAGGTTGTCGTTGTCCAGGTGCGGGGCCGGGTAGTAGACACGGCCGATCTTGCCCTCCTTACGGATCTCGATCTTGGAGGCGATCGGGTGGATCGAGGAGGTCGAGTTGTTGATGTAGGAGATGGAGCCGGTCGGCGGAACAGCCTGCAGGTTGCGGTTGTACAGGCCGTGCTTCATCACGTCGAGCTTGAGCTGTGCCCAGTCCGCCGCAGTCGGGGTTTCGATCGTGGAGTTGGCGAAGATCTCCTTGACCTTGTCGGTGGTCGGGGCGAACTCAGCCGGGTTATAGCGCTCGAAGAACTCACCGGAGGCGTACTCGGAGTTCTCGAAGCCACCGAAGGTGGTGCCGTGTTCCTGGGCGAGCTTGTTGGAGGAGCGGATCGCGTGGAACATCACGGCAGCGAAGTAGGCGTTGGTGAAGTCCAGACCTTCATCGGAGCCGTAGTAGATGTGCTCGCGGCCGAGGTAGCCGTGCAGGTTCATCTGTCCCAGGCCGATGGCGCGGGAAGCTTCATTACCCACCCGGATGGAGGGGACGGAGTCGATGGACGTCTGCTCGGTCACGGCGGTCAGGCCGCGGATGGAGGTCTCGATGGTTTTGGCGAAGTCCGGGGAGTCCATCGTCATGGCGATGTTCAGGGATCCCAGGTTGCAGGAGATGTCCTCGCCGATGGTCTCGTAGGTCATGTCCTCGTTGTAGGTGGAGGGGGTGTTGACCTGGAAGATCTCCGAGCAGAGGTTGGACATGTTGATCCGGCCCTCGATCGGGTTGGCACGGTTCACGGTGTCCTCGAACATGATGTACGGGTAGCCGGACTCGAACTGCACCTCAGCCAGGGTCTGGAAGAACTGGCGGGCGTTGATCTTGGTCTTGCTGATCCGGTCGTCCTCGACCATTTCCTCATAAAGCTCGGAGACGGAAATATCGCCGAAGGGCTTGCCGTAAATGCGCTCGACATCGTAAGGCGAGAAAAGGTACATGTCATCGTCGTTGCGGGCCAGATCAAAGGTGATGTCGGGGATGACCACGCCGAGGGAAAGCGTCTTGATGCGGATCTTCTCATCGGCGTTCTCGCGCTTGGTATCCAGGAAGCTGAGGATATCCGGGTGGTGCGCGTTGAGGTAGACCGCACCGGCACCCTGACGGGCACCCAGCTGGTTGGCGTAGGAGAAGGAATCCTCGAGGAGCTTCATCACTGGGATGACACCGGAGGACTGGTTCTCGATCTTCTTGATCGGGGCACCGGCCTCACGGAGGTTGGACAGCAGCAGGGCCACACCGCCACCGCGCTTGGACAGCTGCAGGGCGGAGTTGATGGCGCGGCCGATGGACTCCATGTTGTCCTCGATGCGCAGCAGGAAGCAGGAGACCGGCTCGCCGCGCTGGGCCTTGCCTGAGTTCAGGAAGGTCGGGGTGGCGGGCTGGAAACGTCCGGCCATGATCTCATCGACCAGGTTCTCCGCGAGCTCCTTGTCCCCGGCGGCCAAGGTCAGGGCAACCATGCAGACGCGGTCTTCGAAGCGCTCGAGGTAGCGACGACCGTCGAAGGTCTTCAGCGTGTAGGAGGTGTAGTACTTGTACGCACCCAGGAAGGTCTTGAAGCGGAACTTGTGGCCGTAGGCACGCTTAAACAGTGCCTTGATGAACTCGAACTCGTAGGGTTCGAGCACCTCTTGCTCGTAGTAGTTGTTCTCGACGAGGTAGTTCAGCTTTTCCCGCAGGTTGTGGAAGAAGACGGTGTTCTGGTTGACGTGCTGCAGGAAGTATTGACGGGCAGCCATCCGGTCCTTGTCGAACTGAATCTTGCTGTCCTCATCGTAGAGGTTGAGCAGGGCGTTCAGTGCGTGGTAGTCCAACTCCATCGGGGTGATGGGCTCGGCAACAGCGGTTTCCTGGGGAGACACGTTTTTGCACCTTTCAATGTGCTTCTAAGCGATGTGCTTGAGATTCTGACTCTATTAGTTTCAAACCAGCTGGGGCGGGTTCGGATTCCAGCGGACCCCTGCGGGCCACCCCGAGGGCGGCACTCGCTGACAGGATCAGCCCGCGGGTTTCCGGGGCACTCCGGCAATTCTAGGAACCGCCCGAGGAATGCGCCACCACCGGGTCTTGGAGTGGCTCAAGACCAAGCGCTTCGGCATTGTCCACCAACCCGGCCCGGAAGACCCGGACGTCTTCCTCATTGCCCATGAGCTCGAAACGGTAGACATAGGGCACCTGGCATTTGGCGGAGATGATCTCACCGGCCTTGCCGAAGTCGGAGCCGAAGTTATTGTTTCCGCCGGCGGCCACCGCGCGGATAAAGCTGCGGTTCTTCTCATTATTGAGAAAGCGGATCACCTGCGGTGGCACCGGCCGCGAGTTCTGCTGGGTCATGCCCGCGCCGCCACCGTAGGTGGGGCACACGAGCACGTAGGGCTCGTTGATAATCAAGGGTTCATCACTCCGGTGCAGCGGAATCCGCATGCTCGGCAGGTCCAGCTTTTCCACGAAGCGATGTGTGTTTCCTGTTGCTGAGGAGAAATACACGACCAACACTTCGATCACTTCCCTTCAACTGCGAAAGCCGCCCAATGCTAGTAGGCGGCGTAATGGTGATGCAGTACTGCTTATCGACGGCCGCGCCGGCCGCAGTCCGTCGGCCCCTTAACCGGGGCTCGGGGGCCAGCGAAGGCTAGGCAGCCTGGGCGACGAGCTCGCGGATGCGCTCCGGACGGAATCCGGACCAGTGCTCGCCGTTGACCTCGACCACCGGCGCTTGGAGGTAACCCAGGGCCATGATGTAGTCACGCGCTTCGTCATCCATGCTGATGTCGACGCTCTCGTAGTTCAGACCGGCACGGTCCAGAGCCTTCTTGGTTGCGTTGCACTGCATGCAGGCGGGCTTGGTGTAGAGAGTGATTGCCATGATTATTCCTCGTCCTCTGGGTAGCGCTGGGCCGCTAAATCTTCTTGCCAGGAGATTGATTCTTCGGCTTCGGTATCAGCTCTGCAAGACTTTCCGCACTAGCTGCCGTGCCCTTCCTGGCGACACCATCGACACTATACTTTGTGCCGCTAACCTGCAAATAGTACTACATGTAGTAGTTACAAGAGTGGAATTCCCAGGATGAGAGCCGCGCCAAGACTACATCTAGACCCTGCCTGAAGATCATGGCCGATGCTTTTGAATAACAAACCTGTCATTTCCGCAGGGGAGCAAATTTGACGTTACCCAATTGTTATCTTCGGGGCGCGATAATCCGCCGCCAGCCAGACCCTCCCCGGCCCCGGGGACATAACGCGGCCGATGCCTGCAGGACAGCATCTCCCACCCGCCGGGCGTGGACACCTAGCTAGAGGAAGCCCGAAAATCACGGCTTCGGGCTCCAAACATGCCCCGCCCTGCAGCTATTTCTTCACCGCCGAAACCTCGGGAACCAACCCCGAACATGCCGAAAGCCATCCATCCCGGAGGGGATGAATGGCTTTCAGGGAACCTGAGTTCTTAGCCCTGGCGAGCCTTGAAACGCGGCTCCTTCTTATTGATCACGAAAACTTTACCGTGGCGACGCACAACCTGAGCGCCCGGCTTGTTCTTCAGCGACCGAAGTGACTTACGAACCTTCATCGGGCGCTCCTTTCTGTATGCGCGAAGTTGAATCTTGCGACTAGGTGAAATTTCATTGAGCCATGACTCCAGCCTGGATTAACCCGGCGAATCCACGGTCAATGACACGAGGTGAAATGTTACCCCAGGACTCCCTAAAACAACAAAACACCAACTCTTTCCACCCACCGTTCCCCGAAACAGCTGGACTAGAGTGGTCTCATGTCACTTCAGCCGGATACCCTCCAGTCCCAGATCATCGCCGCTCTCTGTGTCCAGCCCGAGATCGATCCGGGAGTCGAGGTGGCCACCCGGGTGTCCTTCCTCGTTGATTATCTCCGCAGTGCCCACGCCAGTGGATTCGTCCTGGGCATCTCCGGCGGACAGGATTCCACCCTGGCGGGCCGGCTGGCACAGTTGGCGGTGGAGCAGATTCGGGCCGAGGGCGGTGCCGCGGAGTTCTGGGCGATGCACCTGCCCTACGGGGTCCAGGCCGATGAGGATGATGTCCGCGCCGCGCTGGAGTTCATCTCCCCCGACCAGGTCACCGGCGTCAACGTCAAGACCGCCACTGCGGCCATCGCCGGAGAAGTCGCCTCGACGCTGAGCCAGCCGACCCTGCGGGATTTCAACCGCGGAAACATCAAGGCCCGGCAGCGGATGGTCGCCCAGTACGCCCTCGCCGGCGAGAAGGGACTGCTGGTGATCGGCTCCGATCATGCTGCAGAGAACCTCACCGGGTTCTTCACCAAGCATGGTGATGGCGCTGCGGACCTCCTACCCCTGGCCGGACTGAACAAGCGCCAGGGAGCGGATCTGCTCAAGCACCTGGGCGCCCCGGCAGCGCTCTGGGAGAAGGTGCCCACCGCTGATCTGGAGGATGACCGCCCCGCGCTTCCCGATGAGGTTGCACTCGGGGTCTCCTATGAGCACATCGACAACTACCTCGAAGGAAAGCAGGTACCCGAGCACGCCCGGGAACGACTCGAACACCTCTGGCGGATCGGGCAGCACAAGCGTCATCTGCCGGCCGGCCCGAAGGATCAGTGGTGGCGCGCCTAATGGTTTCGCAGTGCCTTGATCAGTTCCGCCTTATTCATGCTGGAACGGCCCTCGATCTCTAGTTCGGCGGCCCGCTCATGCAGTTTCTCAACGGTCCAGCCCTCATAGGATCCGGCTTCACCGCCCTTGCGGCCCACCTCCTCCCGGGAGATGTTGGCTGCCGCATTGGCGATCCGGGCTGCCTTCTCCTTGCTCGCACCGTCCTCGCGGAGGGCTTCATACACTTCGTTGTCTTTGACACTGGGGCCGGGATCGGCCTTCTTCTCCACCATGGGGGTCTCCCCTTTCAGGTCGCCTACCCCCGAGCCTAGCTATCTCAACCGAGCACGGCCGAGGAGCCCGCGGCGTCGATAAGCGATCAGTAGCGCTCTGGCTCCTCGGTAATCGCGAAGGCCCGGCCGCTGACCTCCACCGGGGTGATGCGCACCCAGTTGTACTTCAGCGTCGGCGCCCAGGGTTTGAGATCCAGGGTGTCCGCGAAGTGGATCTCCTTGATGTCCTTGAGTATCTCCGCTTTGCCCTTGATCACGACGGACCAGGCGTGCCCGTCTTTGACCTCATCGGCTTCAAAGAGGACATCGGCGTTGAGGCCGACGGTGAACAGCTTGCTGCCTTCGGCGGTCCGCAGGTAGACCCGTCCCGCTTCATCCAGCACGAAGTTAACCGGGAAGATATCCATGTCATCGCTGCGGCGCACCACAACGCGGCCGAGCTTCACCGAGTTCAGCTTCTCGCGGGACTCTTCAATATTCAGAACCTGAAAGACACTGTCATCTGTAGTCATGACTCCCATTATCCCCGGTTCACCGGCGGCGTGGGGCGGTTGTGTGCCAGGTAGGGGTGTTGGTGAGGGAATTCACCTCCTACCGTGGGCAGGGGTAGCTTCTCCACCAGCCGGACACCTTGACAGGTGAGGATTTCCCTTAACCTGGTTCCATGATGAATCAGATCCGCCGCGTTGCACAACGCGCCACTCTCTTCTCCCAGATCCGCCAAGAACTCTTCAATGAATGGCTCGAGGAAAAATTGGGGCCAAACGAGTATTTCATCGATACCCAGACGCCTATTTTCTCCTTCAGCAGCCAGGATCAGGGTACAGCAGCTGCCGTACCAGGCAGCACAACTCCCAGCATCACCAGCCAGCCTTTCCTCCTGGCGACCATCGCGGTGGATCCGACCACCATGCTCTGGGGTTTTTCCGCCGATCACGAGAAAAGTACCGGCCCGAATCCCGCGGCCCGGGGTGTTCAGCAATTCGGTGTCGAACAACAGCTCGCCGCCTTCTCCACCGAGGAGATCCCCTACACCTTCGAAGGGGAGCAGCAGGCCCACCAGATCAATCTGCTCAGCCATGACGCCGGGCAGGCCGCGGTAGAGATCTTCGGGCCGGAGATCCTCTACTCGAGCGTCCCTACCGGGGAGGCCGGCGCCCGGGCGGTGTACCTGCACACCAATCTCTCCGAGGCACCGCCGAAGCCGGATTTCCCGCAGGTACTCTCCCGGCTGCCCCGACTCTTGCAGAACTGCGATGATATCGGCTGGTCGCTGGCGGGCATGGCACGGCTGTTGGGTTGGCGCTTCGAGCCGATGCAGACCCCGAACACCTGGCTCTTGGCCAGCGAGCTGGGGCAGCTGCTCAAGGTGTCGGTGGAATATGACGAACAGGGACGACTGAGCACCGTGGGAGTGAAGGGCTGAGCAGACCCCGCCATTCCCCGGCCTTCCGCCCCGGCAGCTCCGCGCGCCACGACGATCCCCCGCCCGAACGAGGATCCGGTGCAGATAATACAGCGGTCAGGTGCCTGGCCCGGGCCGATTTCTTCACGGGAGGTCCCCATCAGAACTGCAGCCCGACCAGACGCCGGGGCTATACTGCGGTGTCACCGAGCTGCGGATAGAGCGCTGCTAAAGGCGCACTGAGTCCGGCCTTCAGTTGCACGGAGGTGTCGTCGGCGAGGACCTCAAACTCCCCCGCCTCGGTGGCATCAAACACCTTGGATACAAGTACGGCGGGGTCGACCTTCGAGTCAGTGATGTGTGCCGCCATGGCTGTGTCCACCCAACCGACGTGCACGCCGACGACATGGACCCCTGCGGGGAGCAGCTCCAGTCGCAGGGAGTTTGTCGCAGACCACAATGCGGCCTTGGTAGCTGAATAGATCCCCATGACGGCGTACCAAGCCAGTGCCGAATGGATGTTGATGATCGCCGTGTTCCCGCCCTTCGACGAGAGGATGGGTGCGAACGCGCGGGTAAGGAAGATCGGACCAAGGAAATTGGTCTCGACATTCGACCGGATTTCCTCATCAGTTTGGCTCAGGATGCCAGGGGTGGAGGCGCCGGCGCCAGCATTGTTGATCAGCACGGTCACGTCTGGTGCGGCATCAACGACGGCCTGAATGGAGACCGGGTCGGTGACATCGAGGCGGAGCGGGACAACGCGGCCATCATCCCAGGTACGCGGGTTTCGGGCGGTGGCGTAGACCTTGGCCGCGCCGCGGGCGAGCGCCTCGCGGACAAACTGGGTACCGATTCCACCGTTGGCTCCGGTAACGAGAACGACGGCTCCATTGAGTGAGGGCATGAGCACTTCTTTCATATGAGGTTGGCTGAAGAAAAGTTGGGCAAGATATGAGCCGCCCGATGAGTGAGGAATATGAACACTTTCGGGCGGTTCACGGGAATGATGCTAGGCGTGGATAAAGACCGGGTAATCGGTGTATCCGGCGGCATCTCCGCCATAGATGGTGGTCGGGTCCAACTCATTCAACGAGGCATCCGTGCGCAACCGCTCGACGATATCGGGATTGGCCAGCGCGAACCGACCAAGCGGCGCAATGTCCGCCAGCCCGGCGTCGATGTCGGCAGCGATCTGCCCACGCTCCCGTCCGTAGCGGACCACGAGCACCGCTGTCGGCCATACTTCCCGGAAGGAACGCAGCAGCTCGTCATCTCCCAGGTGATGCACGTGCAGGTAGGCAAGGTTCAGCTTCGCGAGCTCGCCGACCAGGTAGCGGTACTGGGCGTGCACCGATTCGGTGTCACCCTCGTTGATACCACCGAGGGGGAAAGCCGGGGAGATACGGATGCCGGTGCGGTCCGCGCCGATCTCCTCAGCAACGGCCTGCGCGACCTCAATGACGAACCGGGCCCGGTTCTCCACCGAGCCGCCGTAGGTGTCGGTGCGGTGGTTGGCGTTGGGAGACAAGAACTGGTGGAGCAGGTACCCGTTGGCGGCGTGGATCTCCACCCCATCTGCGCCAGCTTCGATCGCCGAGGCTGCGGCATGACGGAACTCACCGATAACGTCTTGAATTTCCTCGGTACTCAGCGCGCGCGGTGTCGGGATCTGCTGCGGGCCGGTGGAGGTGTGAACCTCTTCCCCGGGAGCGATTGCGGAGGGTGCGACCGGCTGGCGGTGGTGCGGGGTATTGTCCGGGTGCGAGGTCCGGCCCACGTGCATCAGCTGGACGAATAGGTGCCCACCGCCCTCGTGCACCGCGTCGGCGACCTTCTGCCACCCTTCGATGTGCTCGGGCGTGTAGATGCCCGGGGTGTTGACATAGCCCTGCCCGTCCGCGGAGGGCTGAGTTCCCTCAGTGATCAGCAGACCAAGGGTCGCACGCTGACCGTAGTATTCCGCCATCAACTCCCCTGGAGTGCCATCGGCATTCGCCCGGTTGCGCGTCATCGGAGCCATGGCCAGTCGGTGCGGGAGCTCGACGCGTCCCAGCGTAAACGATTGCCACAAAGAAGAAGGTGAAGTCATGAAACTAGTTCCTTTACATCGAATGGTCAGAAGCGGCCACTGCGGCGACCTGGGTAAGAGGCACTCTCATGTCGCCGTGGAAGAATGAGTCCAGGCACATACGAGCCCATTTTGCAGTGACTGTACTCATAAATGAGTATAGTCATAGTTTATTCCAGGAGGACCGTCCATGTCAGTCACACCACAGTCGCCCGGTCGACGCGAGCGGAACAAGCAGGCCAAACTCGAACGCATCATCGCTGCCGCCAGTGAACTGTTTGCCACACAGGGCGTCGATGATGTCACTACCCAGCAGATCGCGGACAAAGCCGACATCGGCACCGGCACCCTGTTCCTCTATGCCAAGACCAAGGGCGAGCTGCTACTGCTCGTACAGAACACGCACTACGCCACGGCGCTTGCTCGCGGGACAGTGGCTGCCGAGCAGACACCCGACATGCTCGACGCCGTGCTGGCAATCGCCACGCCCATCGTGGAGTGCAACCGCGCCCAGGTCGACAACGGGCGCACCTACCTGCGCGAGATGGTCTTCGGGGACCCCAGCGAGCCACACCATGCCGAAGCACTGCGCATCATCGCCGAGACCGAAAAAGCCTACGCAGAGGTTCTCTGTCGCGAGGAGACCATCCCTGACGCCGATGCCGCCACCCTGGCCAGGGTCGTCTCCTCGATCACGTTCCTGACGATGGCCAGCGGCTCACATTCGACCGCCGACACCGAAGCAATTATCAAGAATATCCGCGAGCAGATCGCGGTGATCCTGCCCCGCTGATGTCAGCGGGGACTGTCCGCTGCATCGCCCTGATTGCACCACAAACCAAGCCCGCTTTGCTCGACTACTCGGTACCGGAATCATCAGCGTCGCTGAAGCGAATGAATTCCACTTCCTCCTGGCCCACTATTGCGCCCTGCGCATCGACCAAAGCGGCCCGTACGCGCTGATGTCCATCGCGAGTCACCGGAAGCACGTTTCCCGTTCCCTCCCGCGGAATATGAGATTCGCCCCACTGCTGCATCGCCACCAGCACGATCTTCAGTTCAGCGCCGGCTGCGGTGAGATCATAGGCTTCGCGTGTCCGCTGCCCCGGCTCCTGATAGGGAGTCCGTTCCAGCACACCGTGCTCCACCAGTGCGTTCAACCGCGTAGTGAGCACATCACTCGCGATACCCAGTGAGTCCCGGAACTGCGCGAAGGTACGTCTCCCCAGGAGTGCCTCGCGGAGAAGCAAAAAGCTCCAGGGATCACTCAGCACCCCGAGAGATCTGGCGATGGCGCACTGACTGTCCAACGTATTCATCAGAATTCGAGATTTACGGGGCATAGATTATTCCTCTCCAGGATCTGCCTGACCACTCCTGCAGCGATGCTTGAATGGAGCTGCCTGACACCTTCAAGATGCACTATTCGGGAGCGAGCTGCAGCTCACCCCTACCGAAGGAGAAGTTCTCCTTCGGCACCGGGATCAAGGCAATGAACACATCATCGGCGCTGATACCCAGCGTCTCCACGACCTTGCGGCACAAAACCTTCGTCAGTACCTTTTTGTCTGCCGCCGAACGCTCGGCTGTGAAGAGCACGGTCATGATGATTGCATCCGCGCTTCGCTGCATCCCCATGTAGGTGGAGTTCAGATAAAGATCATCCGGGCTGTGCGCAGTGATGACGACGAACTGATCATCAACGGGAATCCCCAATGCCTCATTGAGCGCCTCCGGCAGAGCTCCTGCCAGGGCATGCTTCTGCTCCGGCGAGAACCTCTGATCGGGAATGTGGACCTGGAATACCGGCATCGTCAACGACTCCTTCTGCACGCCTTTCGGCCCGCAATATTTCACCTGAGTTTCCATAGCCAACCTAGCATCAGTAGGGTTGATTCCAGCGAACTGCAACCTGGAAATCCTCTCTTGAAGGAGACCACCCATGCGATACACCACGTCTGGACGCCGACCTGGCCTGCGGGTATCGCAGTACGCCCTCGGCACCGGGTGGGGATGGTCAATAAAGTTCGCGGCCGGAGTGAACCCGCAGCGGAAGCTCCCCTGCGCTGGCAAGGCCCGGAAGAACCCGCGAGGCTCTGTCCAAGAGAGCCTGCAGAGGTTGGGCCCCGATTATCAAGTTCCCAGAGGATAGCTGATGACAATTCCACCCCAACGGCCGATGGCTCCCGCACACCCCAGCCAAGACCATCGCACCGAGCACCTGGCTGATCATCCACCCGGACCCCGCCTGAGGTCTGATCATGGGGCAACATCACCTGAGCACACCTCCTCTTCACCCGAGCGAAGACGACTGGGAAGGCGTGGGGCGTTCTGGGCTTCAGCATCGGTGCTCGCGTTGGTGCTCTGGTCTTCCGGGGCACCCAGCGTGCTGTACCCGATCTACGCAGAGCAGTGGGAGCTAACTCCCCTCACCATCACCACCGTGTTCGCGACCTACCAACTCGCACTCATCATCGTCCTGCCGCTCTTCGGAAATCTCTCCGACCAGTTCGGTAGACGACTTGTCATGATTGCCGGAGTCGCCCTCATTGCCGTCTCCGCGATCCTTTTCGCCTTCGCCCCTAATGTGGCGTTCCTGTTCATGGGCAGAGTGCTGCAAGGAGCTGGTGCCGGGTTGGCGATGGGAGCGGGAACTGCGTCGCTCATCGAGAACAACACCAGCGCCAATCCCCGACTCGCCAGTTCCATGGCAACCATCTCCACTGCGACCGGTCTCACGCTTGCTCTGGTGCTCAGTGGTGTGCTCGCGCAGTTCGCCCCGTTGCCCCTGTTCTGGAGCTACATCGTCCTGCTCACCCTGTCTGTGGCATCTATCGCGGCACTGATCCTCTCCCCCGACGACCGCCCGCCCCGTGCCCGTCGCTGGCGGCCGCAGGCCCCCAGTGTTCCCCGCGGCATCAGGCTGCAGTTCACCATCGCCACGTTGTCAGTCTCGCTGGCTTATTGTGTGGGCGCGATTTTCCTCTCCCTCGGGGCCCACATGATCACCCAGTTCGCACAGACCGGAAACACCGCGATCGTCGGGGTTCTCCTCGGCAGCTCCTCGCTGGCCATCGGCCTCACCGCGCTGTTCCTGTCGCGGATCCCGCCCCGAACCTCCGTCTCCATCGGTGCAGTCCTGACGATCCTCAGCCTCGGGCTCATGGGCGCCGCCAGCACGTTCGGGTCCGTCTCCCTGTTCCTCAGCTGGTGCATCATCGGCGGCATCGCCTACTCCTTCGCCTTCACCGGAGGGCTCGGTTTCATCAACCAGGTTGCTTCCGGGCAGCACCGCGGCACGACCTTATCTCTGCTTTACCTGGTCGCCTATGCCCTCCAAGCGGGTACCGCTATCGGCGTCGGCATGGTCGCAACGAACGGCACTTTGACCACTGCAGTCGTTATTGCCGCCCTATCGTTGACCGCACTCAGCGCCACTGTGCTCGTTCTCATGACTTTCGCGCTGCGGGCCAAGAAGGCCGGCACAGCCTAATCAGCCGCCGATGGCGATCCTCGGACCGAGGCCCTCTCGCCGAATTCGAACTCGATCCATTCCTGACTTTCGGGGACTCGGTTTCCAGCGCTCCACCTCGGGGAAAGCAACCCACCCCCGCGAAACCCACCCAAGAGGATAAATAGCTGCAAGGAGCCCAGAAAAGCGCTGTTTCGGGCCCGACGCAGGCCTTCTTGCAGCTATTTATCCACGCCCTGAACGTACAACCGCGGATCCGGGCGTGCTAAACACCGCCCCCGGCAGGACCAACCCACCGATACAACGAGAAAACCTCCGTCCAGATCCTGAAGATCTGAACGGAGGTTCCCATATGAAGTGGAGCTAAGGGGATTCGAACCCCTGACCCCCACACTGCCAGTGTGGTGCGCTACCAGCTGCGCCATAGCCCCTCAAACAACTCTTGTAAAGATACACGGAGCCACCGAGAGGGACCAAATCCGCTGGTAGCGGACTTAACCCCGAGTAGTACACCCGAACTGTCCCCGACAACCGAAACCGCCGGGGAACAACAACCAGGAATCCGGTATCTTCCCGAAGAACGCCGATTCCCAACGTCTAAAAACCAAGGCCCGCCACAGTGTTTTCACTGTAGCGGGCCCCCGGGTTCACACAACCAAAAGCAGTCTGGAATTAACCCTGCTTGGCGATCTCCACCCAGTTGTTCAGGTCATTTTCAGCGATGTCCTTGCCATCCTGGATGATGCGCGGGGAGGACAGGCTGCCGGTCTGTTCCTGCAGGTAGGTGGCGTTGGCGGTGCCGATAGCGGCGGCATCTTCCTGGAATTCACCATTGTTGATGGATTCGGCCACCGCACTCGGGGCGCCCAGGGTGGTGGCGGCGGCGGCGAAGTCTTCATCTTCCCACTTGTTGACGATATCGTCCTGGTTCTCCAGCAGCAGGGTGCGGAAGTTCCAGTAGAGGTCGGCGTCACCGTGCTCCAGCACGGAGAGAGCGGCGGCCAGGGAACGGTGGGAGTTGCCCGAGGTGTTCTCACGGTCCAGGAAGTGCAGCGGCTCGATGTTGACCACGAGCTCGCCGCCTTCCACCGCATCCTTCAGCTGGGCATCGGTGGCGATGGCCAGTTCACCGCAGTGCGGGCAGCTGAAGTCCTCGAAGAGACCGACCACCGGGGTCGATTCGGTGGCCTGGTCGGACTTGAGGGTGATCATGTCGCCGTCGCGCACAGCGTCGAACTGGACATCCTGGAACTCACGCTCGGCGATCCACTCGGTCTTCGCGTCCTTGGAGGAGTAGACGATGTATCCGACGACGACGACGGCAATGACCAGGACGGCCACGATCGCCCAGATAAATCCGTTGCTCTTCTCATTGGGCGACTTGATCTTGTTACTCACGGTGCACCTTGCTGTTTCTGGGGGTCGACTTCGAATCCCCTCCGGTCCCGGGACTGTCGGCCCCGAGGTTTCAACGTCTCCGACTTTATCTGACTTAGTGGCTGCGTCACAGATCCAGCGGTGACAGCTCCCCGGCACAGCGCCGGTAACTAAGAATCCGCACGGCGGAACTATCGGCCGGGCCCCGAACCTCCGGGGCTGCGACTTCCCCACTCCCAGGGTGAAGTAGCAGCACAAGCAGGTTTTATTCGCCCAGAACCTGGCTGACCAAGGCCTGGGCCTCCTGCTGAACCTGCTTGAGGTGATCTTCCCCACGGAAGGACTCAGCGTAGATCTTGTACTTGTCCTCGGTGCCGGAGGGGCGGGCCGCGAACCAGGCATTCTCGGTGGTCACCTTCAGTCCGCCGATGGCCGCACCGTTGCCGGGGGCCTGGGTCAGCTTGGCGGTGATGGCCTCGCCAGCCAGCTCAGTGGCGGTGACCTGTTCCGGGGAGAGCTTCTTCAGGATCGCCTTCTGCTCGCGGTTCGCCGGGGCGTCGGTACGCGCATAAGCCGGCGCCCCGAACTCTTCGGCGAGCTCGGCATAGCGTTGGGAGGGGGTCTTGCCGGTGACAGCGGTGATCTCAGCGGCCAGCAGGTTGAGGATCAGGCCGTCCTTGTCGGTGGACCAGACGGTGCCGTCATGGCGGAGGAAAGAGGCGCCGGCGGACTCTTCGCCGCCGAAGCCGACGCTGCCGTCGATCAGGCCGGGTACGAACCATTTGAAGCCGACCGGAACCTCGTTGAGCTGACGGCCGAGCTTGGCCACCACACGATCAATCATGGAGGAGGAGACCAGGGTCTTTCCCACTGCGGTCTCGGCACCCCACTGCGGCCGGTTGGCGAAGAGATACTCGATCGCCACCGCCAGGTAATGGTTGGGGTTCATCAGACCGTGATCCGGGGTGACGATGCCATGGCGGTCGGCATCGGCGTCATTGCCGGTGGCGATGTCATAGCGGTCTCGGTTGGCAATCAACGAGGCCATGGCGTTCGGTGAGGAGCAGTCCATGCGGATCTGACCGTCGGTGTCCAGGGTCATGAAGCGGAAGGTGGCATCCACCAGCGGGTTGACCACAGTCAGGTTGAGTTTGTGGGTCTCGGCGATGGCGCCCCAATAATCCACCGAAGCGCCACCCATCGGGTCCGCACCGATGGCGAGACCGGAGTTGCGGATGGCCTCGATGTTGAGGACATTCGGCAGATCTGCGACGTATTCGCCCATGAAGTCATGTCGCGTGGTGCGCTCGTCGAGGACGCCGGTGACGGCGGTGCGCTTGACGTCCTTCAAACCGCCGCGAAGCAGCTCATTGGCCCGGGCCGCGATCCAGTCGGTGGCGTCGGTGTCGGCCGGACCACCGTTCCAGGGGTTATATTTGAAGCCACCGTCGCGGGGCGGGTTGTGGGAGGGCGTGATCACGATGCCGTCAGCGAGCTTGCGGGAGGGGCCTGCGGCACCCCACTGCACCCCCTTGTTGTAGCGCAGGATGGCGTGGGAGATTGCCGGGGTCGGGGTGTAGCGGCCCGCGGCGTCGACAAGCACCTCGACGTCATTGGCCAGCAGTACCTCGAGGGCAGAGACCATGGCCGGCTCCGAAAGGGCGTGGGTGTCGCGGCCGATGAACAATGGGCCGGCCCAGGAGTTCTGGTTGCGGTAATCCACGATGGCCTGGGTGGTTGCCAGGATGTGGTGCTCATTGAAGGCGCTGTCCAGGGAGGATCCCCGGTGACCGGAGGTACCGAAGGCCACCTGCTGATCAGGGTTCTCCACGTCCGGGGTGCGCGTGTAGTACGCGGTGACCAGTTCAGCGATGTCAATCAGGTCCTCGGGGCGGGCGGGCTGCCCGGCGCGTTCATGGGCCATGGGGTTCTCCTTCGGCACGGTTCTTCATGTATTGCGGATCTATATCCGAAAACGGCGGTCATTTACTACGCTCCCCATCATTCCCCGCGCCGGACATTCCTGCAGGCACTACAGGGGGTGAGCTACACCCCCCTCCTCACCCTCACCCACCGGATGTCCGGGCACCTCGGACCGCCGCCGCCCAGCACTGCGGGGGTGCACCGCCAATTAGGCGCCGAATCACCCGAAACCTCAGCGCTATGGGCGTATCTTAAGTCACAGAAACTGCCCTAAATAGGAAAATATCACCCTATTCCAGGCTTCAATCTCCCCAATTCCCGCACAGGATATACCCATCAATGGAAAGGCATGGACATGGAAACGCTGACCACCGTCTTCGGCAATCTGTCCTCGATCGTCTGGGGGCCATTCCTCCTGATCCCCCTCCTCCTCGGTACCGGCCTCTACCTGACCATCCGCCTCGGCGGGATCCAATTCCGTACCCTCGGCCGCGCTATGCGGCACGCCTTCTTTGACGGCCCCGAGGATGGGGACTCCAAGGGCGATATCTCCAACTATCAGGCCTTGACCACCGCACTGGCCGCCACCGTCGGTGTGGGCAATATCGTCGGCGTCGCCACCGCCATCAGTATCGGCGGACCCGGCGCGCTGTTCTGGATCTGGGTGACCGGTCTGCTGGGCATGGCCTCCAAGTACACCGAGGCCTTTCTGGGTGTCCGCTTCCGCACCACCGATGAAAAGGGCGAGCAGGTCGGTGGACCGCAGGAGTACCTCAAGCGCGGTATCAAGGGACCCGTCGGCAAGATCCTGGCTTTTTCCTTCACCATCTTCGCCATCATCGCTTCCTTCGGCATCGGCAACATGACCCAGTCCAACGCCGTCGCCACCGGCCTGGAAACCACCTTCGGCATCAGTCCGATGCTCACCGGCGTGGTGATGTTCGTCGGAATCGGCGCGGTGCTGCTGGGCGGTATCCAGGCCATCGGCCGCATCACTTCCGCGTTCGTGCCGATGATGATTGTCATCTATGTGGTGGCGGGCATCGTCGTGCTGATCATCAATGCCGCTGATATCCCGGCCGGTCTGGCCCTGGTCTTCACCGATGCCTTCACCGGCACCGCCGCCGCCGGTGGCTTCGTCGGCTCCGGCATCATGATGGCCATCCAGTTCGGTGTCGCCCGAGGCATCTTCTCCAATGAGTCCGGCATGGGTTCCGCAGCCATCGCCGCCGCCGCCGCGAAGACCTCCCACCCGGTTCGCCAGGGTCTGGTCTCCATGACCCAGACCTTCATCGACACCCTCATCGTCGTCTCCATCACCGGGCTGGTCATCGTCACCACCGGTGTCTGGGACCTCGGTGCGGACCGGGCCGGTGGCATGACGGCCGTCGCCTTCAGCCATGGTCTGCCTGGCGACTGGGGCGGCATGATCGTGGCGCTATCCGTGGTCTTCTTCGCCTTCTCCACCATTCTGGGTTGGTCCTACTATGGCGAGCGCAACGTGGTCTCCCTACTGGGACGTCGCTGGTCACTGCCCTACCGCCTGCTGTTCACCGTGGTTGTCTTTATTGGTGCCACCACTGAGCTGACGGTGGTCTGGAACTTCTCCGACCTGGCCAACGGTCTGATGGCGCTGCCGAACTTGATCGGCCTACTGATTCTCTCGGGTTTCGTGGCCCGCGAAACCAGGGCCTATCTCAAGTTCGATCCGAAGCTCACGGCCAGCGAAGCCGAGGTCAAGGCTTTCCGGGAATCACAGAAGATGGTCTGGCAGTAACCTGGGGCAGGTGATTTCTGAGGCGCTGCGGATCGGGGCCGGCGCAGCTTTAGGTGCGCTGGCCCGTTGTGCCTTGCTCGGGGTCTTCATCGACCAACTTTGGCCGATCCTGGTGATCAACCTGTTCGGCTCACTGCTCATGGGGCTGCTGCGCCCCGGTGCCTTTCTCGGGGCGGGTGTCCTCGGCGGCTTCACCACCTTCTCCACCTTCATTGCGCTGTCCCTGGCGCAGCCTCCCCTCCCAGCGGCCGCATATCTGGGGCTGAGCGTGCTCGGCTGCGTGGGGGCCTGGTTGCTGGGGGACCAGGCACGCCGCACTTATCTCCAGAGCGCTAATCGACGCCGCGGGCAGGCGGAAAAGTGAGCGGGTTCAGCGCCCCTGAGCTGCTGCTCGCCGCCCTGGCC
The DNA here is from genome assembly GCF_052266655.1 of Corynebacterium sp. A21. Classification (NCBI taxonomy): domain Bacteria; kingdom Bacillati; phylum Actinomycetota; class Actinomycetes; order Mycobacteriales; family Corynebacteriaceae; genus Corynebacterium; species Corynebacterium sp. A21. The sequence continues at coordinate 13,756 of NZ_JBQPQY010000005.1, read as the reverse complement.
GTAGCACTCGGCGCCTTCCTCGGCGGCGCGCTGCGCGGCCTGCTCCGCCACCGCCCCGGCGGGCTGCGCGGCACCTGGACCGCCAACCTCAGCGCCTGTCTGGTGTTGGGGGTGCTCCTCGGTTCCGGGTTGGGTACCAGCGGAAGTGGTGTGCCGGTGCTGTGGCAGCTGGCCCTGGGCACCGGATTCAGTGGGGCACTGTCCACCTGGTCGACCTTGGCCGGGGAGCTTGGCTCACTGCTGCGGGAGCGTTCCTGGCGGCACCTGCTGCGGTACCTGGTGGCAACCCTGGCAGGTGGCTTGCTGGTGGGCTGGGTCGGTTGGGAGCTGGGTTCCTTCCTCTGATCCTGGCTCGCCTGGTCGGGGTGCCCGCGGGCAGTGGGGAACGCGGCGTCGATAAGCACGCCCACCGGGAAACACAAACTCCCGCCGCCGCAGTGGTAGCGGAGGCGGGAGTCTGCCGAAGGAGAATTCCCTACTCTTGTGCGATGGCGTCGAGTGCGGGGGTTTTCGCCGCCCGCTGCGCCGGCCAGATCGCGGCAAGCACGCCCACCGCAATGGAGCCCAGGAAGGTCCAGCCCAGGTTGTCCCAGGGGATGGACAGGGAATCTAATCCTTCCCCGGCCAGCACCTTAATGAAGGACCAGCCCAGGAAGAGACCGATGAGCATGCCCATGATCGCACCGAAGACCGCGATCTGGACAGCTTCCAGGGTGATCATCGTGCGCACCTGGGTGCGCTGTCCGCCCACCGCGCGGAGCATGCCGATCTCCTGACGGCGCTCAATCACGTTGAGGGTCAAGGTATTGACGATGCCCAGGATCGCGATGATCACCGCCAACGCCAGCAGCGCGTAGAGGATGTTCATCATCATGTCGATCGCCTGGGTGGCCTGACCGGCGATCTCCTCACCGGTCATGACCTGGACGACGATGAAGTCCTTGACCGAGGTCTCCAGGTTGCTGCGGAGCTGATCCAGATCAACGCTGCCATCCCCCATCACGCCGATGTTCAACAACATCTGGGCCTGCGGAGGCAACATGGCATCCGCCAGCTCCTGACTGACGATCAGCCGTCCCAGGGTGAAGTTGGGTTCAAAAATACCCACCAGCTCCGACTCCACTGGTTCCAAGCTCAGCGGGGAGCTCACCTGCACGGTGTCACCGACCGCCCAGCCCTTCTCGGCGGCGACGGTGGAATCCACGGCCACCCCCTCGGTGCCACTCAAGTCAGATGTCCCGGCGGTGACCTCCAGTTTGATCATCTCGGCGGCATCACCGCCGACGATATTCGTGGAACCGTAACCACCGGGGCCATAGGTCGCCAGGTCATCGACGTAGATCGGGGCCATGCCCAAAGTGACCACCTCACCCACGCCGGCGGTCTCCCGGACCGCCTCCGTGGCCTCGAAGGGCACCGGGAAACTGCCGTTGGTGGGACCGGAGAGGATGTAGTCCGCGTGGTAGTCATTCTCGATCATGTCGGAGATCGAGGATTTCATGGTGTCGCCCAGCATGCCGATAGCGGTCACCAGCGCCACCCCGAGAGTCAGGGCGAAGGCGGTGGTGGCGGTGCGCCGCGGATTGCGCTTGGAGTTGGTGGCGGCCAGCTTGCCGACGGCCCCGAAGGGGGCGCCGATCACGCGGCCCACACCGGGAACCACCGGGAGGGAGAACGCCGGGCCTGCCAGGAAGAAACCGATGATCACGCCGAGGGCACCGACGCCGACCAGGCTGGCGCGGTTACCGGTGCTGGCATCCTCAAGGAAGGCACCAGCCAGGGCCGCAAGCACACCGATCGTGATAAGCAGAGCACCGATGATGGTGCGGCCCTTCAGTGAGGAACCGGCCGCTGACTCAGTGGTGCGCATGGCCTCCACCGGCTTAACCGCCCCGGCCCGACGCGCGGGCATCCAGGCGGAGACGACGGTGACCAGTGCACCCAACACAATCGGGACGATCACCGATGCCGGGGTCAGACCCAGACCGGATTCCGGCAGCGCCAGATCAAAGGCGGCGAGCAGTGCCTTGATGCCCTGCACCAGGCCGAGGCCCACCACCACACCGATGGCCGAGCCGACGATGCCGACAATCAGTGCCTCGAAGACCACCGAGCGGGTGATCTGCTTCTGGGAGGCACCCAGCGCGCGCAGCAGGGCGAACTCCTTGGTGCGCTGGGCGACGATCATGGAGAAGGTGTTCGCGATCAGGAAGGTACCCACCAGCAACGCCACCAAACCGAAGGCGAGGAGGAAGTAATTGACGAAGCTCAGCGCCAGCTCCATCGCCTCGCTGGCTTCCGCCGCCAGCGTCTCGCCGGTTTCCACGCTCACCCCCTCGAGCTCAGTCCGCAGCTCATCGACCAACTGAGTGGGATCCACCCCTTCAGCCGCCGCGACCGCGAGCGAGGGCAGGTTCACCCCGTCGGTGTAGCGCTCCAGGTAACCGTCCTCAGCCATGGAGACGCTGATGGCGGGTCCCGCGTCAACGGCAGGTTCGTAGATGCCGGAGACGGTGACCTCAGTGCGTTGCTGGGGATCCACCACCAGCAGTTTCTCCCCGACGGTGATGTCGAATTTCTCGGCGGCCGAGTCATTGATCATCACCTGCGCCGCGCCCTCCGGCGCAGCGCCCTCGACAATCTCCCCGCTCTGGGCAACGGCGTCCGCTGGGTCATACCAGATGCTGATTCCGGCAGGCATCCCCGCAGTCTGGATGGCATTGCCCTCGGCGTCGGCGAGCACCACGGTGGTGGAGCCGGAGAAGTTGATCTGTGCCACCCCATCATTGGCGGCGACGGCGTCACGGATCTCCTGTGAAATCCCGGTGGTGCCGGCCTCCTGATCAGGGCTGACCGAAACATCAACCCCTTCATAGGCGGTGGCGACCGCTGAGGTGAAGGTACTGGAGAGGGCGTTGGTGAACATGAAGGCACCGGAGATGAAGGCGGTACCCAGCACCACGGCGATGATGGTCAGCGCCATCCGGAGCTTATGAGCCGAGAGATTGCGGAGGCTCACCTTCCGCATTGTCGTGTCCTTGGCCATTAGTTCTTACGCTCGATCCCGGCCATGGTGGCCAGAATGTCGTCGATCGCCGGGTCGCGCAGTTCCTTGACGATCTTGCCGTCCGAAAGGAAGATCACGCGATCGGCATAAGAGGCGGCCTTGGCATCGTGGGTGACGATGACCACGGTCTGGTCATCCTCATCCACCGCATTGCGCAGAATATTGAGCACCTCAGCCGAGGAATTCGAGTCCAGGTTACCGGTGGGCTCATCACCGAAGATGATCTCCGGGCGGGAGACCAGTGCCCGGGCACAGGCCACACGCTGCTGCTGGCCACCGGAGAGCTCCGCCGGGCGGTGGTTGAGACGATTGCTCAGCCCCAGGCGCTCGGTGATGTAGCCGAACCACTCCTGATCGACCTTGCGGCCGGCGATATCGGTGGGCAGGGTGATGTTCTCCTGCGCGGTGAGCGTGGGAACCAGGTTGAAGGACTGGAAAATGAAGCCCAGGCGGTCACGCCGCAGGTTCGTCATGTCCTTGTCCTTCAGGGAGGACAGATCTGTCTCGCCGATGAAGGCCTGACCGGAGGTCGCCGAATCCAGCCCCGCCATGCAGTGCATCAGAGTGGACTTGCCGGAACCGGAGGGGCCCATGATCGCGGTGAACTCATTGCGGATGAAGGACACGTTCACGCTCTGGAGCGCGGTGACCGAGGTATCCCCGGCACCGTACTCCTTACGCAGGTTCACTGCCCGGGCAGCGGCCTCCCCCTCGGACAGGGTGCTCTCGGTCATCGGTCGCTGCTCTGACTCTGACATTAAAATATGTCTCCTTCGGAATGTGTTCTACTGGCCGTGCATTAAATGCTCACTAAACTAACTGCCATTAAAATTACCTCAGGGTCCGGACATCCACATCGGGGGTTACCCGGATCTTCCCCGATTTTCGACGCTCTTCGGTGCAGGTGAAACCCCCATTATGCGGTTTATATCACAACCTTAAAAAGTGCCCTAGACTGGTCACATGACTAGCCAGCCTGACACCCCATCCGTTGATATCAAACCCCGCTCCCGAGACGTCACCGATGGACTGAAATCCACCGCCTCCCGCGGCATGCTCCGCGCCGTGGGCATGGGTGACGATGACTGGGTAAAGCCGCAGATCGGTGTGGCCTCCTCCTGGAATGAGATCACCCCCTGCAACCTGACACTGAAAAAGCTCGCCGAGTTCACCAAGGAAGGTGTGCACGAAGCAGGCGGCTATCCGCTTGAGTTCGGCACCATCTCCGTCTCTGACGGCATCTCCATGGGCCATGAGGGCATGCACTATTCCCTGGTCTCCCGTGAGGTGATCACCGACTCCGTGGAAGTCGTGATGTCCGCAGAGCGGCTCGACGGCTCCGTCCTGCTGGCCGGTTGCGATAAATCCATCCCCGGAATGCTCATGGCTGCCGCCCGACTCGACCTCGCCAGCGTCTTCCTCTACAACGGCTCCACCATGCCTGGCACCGCCCGCTTCGAGGACGGCACCGAAAAGGAGGTCACGCTTATCGACGCCTTCGAGGCCGTCGGTGCGTGCCGGGCAGGCAACATGTCCCTGGCCGACGTCGATGCGGTGGAACGCGCCGTCTGCCCGGGTGAAGGTGCCTGCGGCGGTATGTACACCGCCAACACCATGGCCTCAGCCGCCGAGGCGATGGGCATGTCCCTGCCGGGTTCCGCCGCTCCCCCGGCGATCCACCGCAACCGCACCGAGTACGCCCGCAAATCCGGCAAGGCGGTCTACCACCTGCTCGAGCAAGGCATCACCACCCGCGACATCATCACCCGGGAATCACTGCTCAATGCCGTGGCCGTGGTCATGGCCCTGGGTGGTTCCACCAATGCGGTGCTTCATCTGCTCGCCATCGCCAAGGAAGCAGAGGTGGAGCTGCACCTGGAAGACTTCAACATGGTCTCCGACAAGGTGCCGCACCTGGGTAACCTCAAGCCTTTCGGCGAGTACGTGATGAACGATGTCTTCAAGATCGGCGGCATCCCGGTGGTCATGAAGGCGCTTCTCGACGCCGGGCTGCTCAACGGTGACTGCCTCACCGTCACGGGTAAGACCGTCGCGGAGAACCTCGCCGGCATCAACCCGCCGGACCCCGACGGCAAAATCCTCCGCGCCCTGGATAACCCGATCCACGCACACGGCGGACTCTCCATCCTCAAGGGCAACCTTGCCCCGGAGGGTGCCGTGGTCAAGACCGCCGGCTTCGACGCCGAAGTCTTCGAAGGCACCGCCCGAGTCTTCGAACGGGAACAGCCCGCCATGGATGCCGTGCTCAACGGTGAACTCCAGAAGGGTGATGTGGTGATCATCCGTTACGAGGGCCCGAAGGGCGGACCCGGAATGCGTGAGATGCTCTCCATCACCGGGGCAATCAAGGGAGCAGGCATCGGCAAGGACGTCCTGCTGATCACCGACGGCCGCTTCTCCGGTGGTTCCACCGGGCTGGTCATCGGCCATGTTGCCCCGGAAGCCGTGGACGGCGGTCCCATCGCCTTCGTTGAGGACGGCGACCCCATCCGGGTCAACATCCCTGAGCGCACCATCGACGTCGACATCTCCCCGGAGGAGATGGCGCGACGGAAAGCAGCCTGGGTGATCCCGGAGAACCCGCGGCTGCACGGTGTGCTCGGCAAGTACGCGAAGCTGGTTCACTCCGCTGCTGTGGGAGCGGTCTGTTACTAGTACTGCGTCGTGACTAATAGCCACGGTCAAGGAATAATAATCCTGGATGATTGATTCCGGGGTTTTAGTGGTCATAGGTGATCAACGACCGCAACACCGGTTGCCCGGTGGCCGAGCTAGCTGGGGTAACCCCAGAAGACTCTCGTCAGAGCTTTGTCCCTACCGGGTATGTGGAAATAGATCCACCAGCTACGCGGACGCCCCCGAACAACTACCCCGAAAATTTCGGTGGATCCAGGATTCATGGGCACACGATAAACGCCCGGCTGGAAAAGTCCAGCCGGGCGTTTGTCGTGGCTGAGGTTACCAGCCGATAGAGGTGAGGTAATCGCGGGAATCCTTGATGCAGTCGAAGGGATCGCGGCCGTAGGTCAGGTCCTGTTCGATGAAGAAGTGCTCGGCACCTGCGGTCTTAGCTGCGGGGAGAAGCTCGGGCCAGTTCATGTTGCCTTGCCCGACTTCAGCGAATTCGACGATGTTGACAAACTTGTCGTAGCCGTCCATGAAATTGCCCTCATTGAAAAGGTCCATTGCTTCCTGCGGCAACTCGGTGACACGGAAATCCTTCACGTGGATCAGTTTGCACACACCCTCGTATTCTTTGAGCATGTCCAGAGGTGCCATGCCACCGCGCTGAACCCAGTGCAGATCAACCTCAAAGAACAGCGATGGAGCGACGCGACGAACAATGTCAAAAATACGCTCATTGCCGAATTTATGCAGGTCAACGTGGTGGTTGTGGTAGCACAGTGTGATTCCCTCTGCTGCCAGGCGAGCTGCATAGGGTTCAACCTCAGCTGCCCACTTTTCCGTAGCTTCCTTTGAGGTCATTGCCTGGAACGGCAGCATGCCGATGCGGGTGAATTTGACGCCAAGGCGCGTGCAGTCCGCGACGATCTTGTCGAAATCAGTTTCCAGTTTGTCCACACCCGGTGCCGAGGATTGGCCCAGAGCTACGGAAAGTGCTCCAACTTCAATGCCGAGTTCCTTGATGCCGCGCTCGAGCGCGGCGGTGTTCTCTTCATTCATCGGAATTTGAGAAACCTCAACCGAGGCGATGTTGAGTTCCTTGAGTTTTTCAAGGACGTGGTACATGCCTTGTTCGGCAACCTGATCCTTGAGCATCATCATCTGTACGCCAATGTCAGCCATTAGTTACGCTCCTCAAACTTTCCTTCGTCCTTGATGCGCTTGTTGAGCTGCTCAAGATAAGTTGCTTCATCAAAGTTGACCAGGTCGACTTCCTTGCCGGTCCAGGAAGACAGGTGGATGCCGTTGGCCAACTGGACGCCATAGATTCCGTCGCTGCCTGGTGCGAGTAGTTCTTCTTCGCCATTAACTGCACCGGCGAAATTACGCATCACCTCGCAGTGCTGCTCGCCCCAGACTGACTCGTATTCCTTGGTCTCCACGGAAACGTACTGGCTCATATCGAGCTGGCCGGTGAACAGCTTCTCCACAACGTCCATGCCCATGCCCTGGGAAAGGGTCTCCTCGTTTTCAACGAAACGAGAGATGGTGACCTTCTTTGAATCATCAACGACGATCTTGCCCTTGTCGCAGAGGATCTCCAGGCGGTCAGTGCCGATCATGTCGTGGGTGCAGGTGATGAATGTGCCGGTAGCACCGTTAGGGAAGCTAACGAGAGCATTGACCTCATCTTCAACAGCGATGTCACGCTTAAAGCCGTATTCTGCGCGAGCGAAGACCCGCTCCGGGGTGCCACAGAGCCACTGCCACAGATCGAGCTGGTGTGGCGCCTGATTCACCAGCACGCCGCCGCCCTCGCCGCCCCAGGTGGCGCGCCAATCGGACTGGTTGTAGTAACCCTGCGGACGCCACCAGGTCGTGATGATCCAGGAGGTGTGGCGAAGGTTGCCCAATTCGCCGGAATCCATGATCGCCTTCAAGTCCTTGTAGAGCTCATTGGTGCGCTGGTTGAAGAACACCCCGAACTGAAGCTCTGGCTTGGTCTTAGCCAGCTCGATCAGCTCATTAGCTTGCTTGGTGTAAACACCAACAGGCTTTTCGACGAGCGCATGCACGTTATTCTCCAGCGCGAAGATACCCATCTCCGGGTGAAGGTAGTGAGGAACGGTGGTCACCACGGCATCAACATCACCAGAGGTGATCATTTCTTTATAATCCTCGTAGAAAGAAACACCGTACTCATCCGCGGCCTCCTTCTTCTCCGGAAGGATGTCGGAGATTGCGCCGATCTCCATGTTGTTCACACGACCCTCATTGAGGAATTTCGCGTACATGCTGCCTTCGGCACCGAAGCCGATAATTCCGAGACGAATTTTCTTATTCATGTGTTTTCTTTCTAGGTAGATTTCTGATTCTCCGAGGAGGAATAGATTGCTTTGGCAATGTTCAGTGAAGCCATTGCTTCAGCCGGGTTGATCCAAAATGGTTCGGAATCATTGAGCCGTTCATAGAAGTCCCGGATGAGCAGTTCGTGGCTTACTCCCCAGTAACTTCTGCCTTCTGTTTCTTGGGTGCGCTCTTCATAACGGTCAACTCGGCCGTCATTCCAGGTCACCGTGAGCCCGTCACGGAGTTCAACCAACGCACGCTCACAGTCGAGTTCAATCTCAACGTGACGGTGACGCGCATTAGTTAAAGTGCCGTAGAAACTGGTCCGCACTCCGGAGCTATGCCCCAGATATGCGTGTGCGGTATCTTCCACGTCGACCACATCGGCGTATTTGTCCGTGGAGACCAGACCGGTGACATCGGTGGCAGGTCCAAGGAACCACTGCAGCAGATCGAGGGTGTGAATTGCCTGGTTCATCAGCAATCCGCCACCGGAATGAGCTTGCTGGCCGCGCCACGGCTTCACGGTGTAGTAGCCCGGGGTTCGGGTCCACACCACAGAAGAATAAGCACCATTAACCTTCCCCAGTTCACCGGAATCAAGCAACCGGCGTAATTCCTGGGAAGAGATGTTGTAGCGGTTCTGGAAGCACACGCCAACCTTCGGTGCATCGGGGTGTGCTTCCAGGTAATCGACAAGCCGCTGGGCTTCAGTCAATTCATGAGCCAGAGGTTTTTCCAGAACAACGTTTACCCCGTAGCGCAATGCTTCAAGCGCTAGATCGATGTGTTGATCATGCGGAGTGGTGATATGCAGAACGTCGATCTCTTCTGCAGAAAAAAGCTCGTCCAGACTGCCGTACGCCGTTGCACCGGTCTTTGCAGAAAGTGCTCGACCTGCATCAAGATTGGAATCAACTACCGCGACAAATCGGATGCCGAGCTCTTCTCCCAATGCCTGCAGAGCTTCACTATGCACGGTTGCGACATCGCCGCATCCCACAAGCGCAGCATTCCTCATAATGGCTATTCCTTAGTTGTATTGGGTGTTGAGGTTATCCAGGATGTCGGTCAGCGCGTCATATGCGCTTGTCCACTGGTCAGGTCCACACAACCCGCCGAATTCATCGAAGTCACCGAGGTGCGGCTCGATGGAGAGAAAACCCTCGTATCCGTTCTTCTGAAGCTCGGCAAGGAGCTCGGGATATTGGCCATCGCCTTGTCCCGCAGGCTTGATAATGCCAATAGGATCCTCCGCAGATGGAACTGTTGCATCCTTGATGTGGACATAGTCGACATGGTCCCTAACGATCGGCCAAGACTCATCAAAAGGCTTGAAACCGGTCTGGACGTAGTTCGCGGCATCGAAAATCGCGCGGTAATGAGGAGAGTCGATGGTCGTCATCAAATCCCTGACTCGTTGTGGCGAGTCCCCATAAATCCCCTTCTCGTTCTCATGGAGAAGAGTGATGTCACCATCTTCGGCCAACTCAACCATCGCGCGAGTACGGGAAATAACCTCTTCGCGGTAGTCATCCGGGTTGTCACCTTCCGGAATGAAGAAAGAGAACATGCGGATAAATTTCACACCAAAGAACTTCGCTACCTCAACTCCATGTCGAGCGCGCTCCAAGTGCCCCTCAAAAGGATCAGTGATGTTGATCTTTCCAAGATCGGAACCCACAGCAGATAAAGAAATGCCGGCAGCATCGAGTTTCGACTTAGCTGAGTGCAGCTCTTCCTGAGTGAGATCCAAAACCTTCGTTCCCCAGGCGCTGCGGAATTCAACATAATTGATATTGAGTTTCTTCAACAATGCAATTTGTTCGTCGAGATCATGCGCAATCTCGTCAGCAAAACCAGTGATAGTAAACAAAATGTCCCTCAGCTTCTGTGACGTTGCAGGAATCAACCACAACCCTGCGTTTCAAGTCACTTTACAGGCAAAACGTGCAAATTGGTAGGATCATTGGAGGTTTTCCCATCCCCCTCTTCTGATGCTTTTCGACGCCACCCCTGACCCCACGGCGCCTGCCCTGCCGCGGATTGCGCCTTTGCATGGGATGCGCTGGACCTGGCCCCCGTGCGGTGGGCACCCTGCCACCAGCATGATGCCGGGAAAGGGGATCCGCCACCCATGAAAGTTCTTTTGTTAGAACTTTCATGGGACCTAGTCACTTCAGCGACAACACCTATTTAGCCTCGTCGGGCGGCAAGGATTGCCACGTTCTCTTCCACTTTCTTCTTCTTGAGCGGGTAGAAGAACAGCAGGGCAAGAGCGACCAGAAGACAGCCGACCCCGGGGATGACGTTAGCGAGGAAGTACACACCGTTGATTGCCGCCTCAGATTGTTGGGCTCCTTGCGCCGCGATGGCGGAGTCGAATCCCACCCACGCGAGCGAAGCACCGATGAGGAATCCTGCAATTGCCTGTCCCAGCTTGCGCGCCCAGGAGTAAACGGCGTACACAGTGCCGTCGTCACGGGAACCGGTACGAACTTCCTGATAGTCAATGACATCGGTAATGAAAGCCCACACCAGGAAGTTGAAGGTGTTTACCGCGAACATTGCCACTGCATAGAAACTGATCCACACAATTGGATTGTCGATCTTCAAAAAGTATGCAGCCAGAAGGACAATGCCTGCGAGGAACATCGCGACGATAGCAACTTCAGCCTTGCCGAACTTCCTGGCCAGCCAGGGCGACAGCAGAATCAGGGAGAGGGATGGGACAAGGGCGACGAAGGAGGCCGGGGATTGCAAACGGCCATCACGGAAGTACTCCAAGAAGAGATAGCCAAGCATGCCTCCGAGGAACATGAAGGAGAGCAGCAGGAGCAACGCCGCAACGATGAGGCCAAGCAAGGCACGGTTGCTCAAAACCAATCCCAGCATCTTGCCGATGCTGGTCCTCTCCACCTGCGCACCCTCATCTTCAACCACACGCTCTTTAGTCTGCGTGTACAGGATGTAGTAGCAAATCACAGCCAAGATCGAACAGACAATCGCAGACCACATCATGCGCTCGCCAGACAAGATGGAGACGCCAGCTTCGTTAGTGACATAAATAACCAGTGGCAGAAGAGAGGAGATAACGATGTTCGCTAGGTTGCCACCGGTGGAACGCCATGCGGACAAGTGGGAGCGATCATCTGGGTTTGAGGAGACAACCGAAGCCATCGAGCCATAAGGGATGTTGATCGCGCTATAGCAAATGGAGCCCCACAGGAAGTATGTTGCAGTCATCCATGCGACCTTCGCAGCATAAGAATCGAAATCAGCGACGAAGGACATGTACATCAGCGCCGACGCGATAGCGACCGGGATGGCGATCCATTTGACCCAGCGCTTGAATTTGTAGCCGGAGCGACCGTTTGGCAAGCGGTCGACGATGATACCCATCGCTACGTCGGTGAATGCATCAAAGAGGCGAGCAACCAACAGAAGCGCACCAACGTGGCCCGGGTGAATACCCACCACATTGGTATAGAAGATCATGAAGAAAGTGGACTGGAGGATGAAGGTGAAGTCATTTCCGAAATCACCGAACATGTAGCCGAGTTTGTCGCGGAAGCCGAAGGGACGAACACTACGTTCGACGGTCAAAGGCGCCTTTGTGGCGATAGCTGTGTTCATGAGTATCTCCAAGTTGAACGGAAATCGAACAGGTTAAGTTGGAATGAATTCAACCACGCCATTGGTGATACATGCTATCAATATGAAGCTTATGTGATCTGCCCCACAATCACTGGGGGTAGTGTCCTGCCAGTCACTGGGGTGGGCAGTGGATCACCCACATCAATTGAGCCGCACATGGTTTGTCAAAAAGCTCGCCCGCACCAGTAGATATGTCCCCGGTCACATTTTTCTCCCATCCCCAAGTTGCCGGGAGGAAATAAGTAGGACTCCAAAAGTATGGGGGTACCGTTAAACGCAGATTTTTGTTGCTCCACTCAACGCAATGAGTTTTGCGCGCCTGGGAGCGGAGTGTGGGTGGGGTGGACGCGGTGGAACTGTGGTTGTCCGGGGTGCCAAAGTTGGATGGGTGCAGGTTGGCCGTCAAGGCCGGTGAGGTGTGTTTCTGGCAGACCTCGATGATCCGGCAGCATCCCATTATATTGACCACATCTGGCAGCTTTTCCTCCACGGCCGATGCATATCCGGTGAACCCATCTATACGCACCACCTGTACCCGATCCCGGAAGTCCTGGTCTCTGACATTCAGCCAGGACCGTAGGACATGGGCACTTCTCCTGGGGACCACATGTCGATCAGCCGTGTCAGGCCTTCCCCACCGACGACCGGGGTCAGGTCTACCAGGACTGCGGCATAGGAGTCCTCCTCGCCGGCTCAGTGAGTGCAGTTCCAGATATGTTCGTCCACCCTGAGAATGCGTACCCTATCCAGGTCGTGCGGATTGTCGTAGACCAAGCCTCGGCAGGCATCACGTGCTCAGGTCGACCCCCAGTGCCCTCGCAGTTGCAGCTACGCCCATGCGGCCCTTGAGCAGACGTTGAAGGTCCAAAGGTACCCGGGGTGGGGGCCTTCTGCTCCGGCGCCTATAGAGACCTCACCGTTGGCCTGCCACCTGAGCAAGACGATTCGGTGAATTCATCTCTAGAATTCCAGTCAGAAAACCGCGGAGTGTCTGTCACCCTGATACAGACATAGTGGTCAGAAATCAGCCTCCTTAAGGTCCGTCCACCCTCAGGGAAAGACCCTCATCAGGAAACATCAGTCAAGCCGATGGGCAGGTCAATTATCATTGATTGAGCAGATTTACGACAGCGCTGAGCGCATGACGACCTGCTGTTTCCTGACCAGACCAAATAAGATAGCGAATCTCCAAATTCTTGGCGAGCTTAATGGGCAGACGGGGATGCTGAAGTAACCGGAATTTCAGCCCTCTTTTGGCAGGTATTTTTGACGAAACACACGTCGTCCACGCAGGGGTTCCTGGAAGTTTCAAATCGACATGCGCCAGGCTAAGACGCAGGGATCGGGGGATCCGCCCAGCTTATCGACGCCGTCCTCAAAGCCAGGCATCTAGAAGAAAGCTCGGGTCAGCACCGTAGATGCCCAGCGGCCGCGGAGAGCCTCCAACTATGACTGGAGAGCAGACGAGGAAACATCACAACGCTGGTTAGCTCGCGGTGTTTCCCGGCCAGCCACCCCAACCACGAAAACACACCCACCCCAGCAAACCCATTCACCCCAGACACGCCGGCACCCCACGCTGCTCCCGGACATACAAAAAAGGGGCCCGGCCAAAGGGGGGTGCGAACACACCCCCCGACCGGGCCCCACAATCATGCTCAGGGCATGACAAAAGCCCCGGTATGCCACCCCACAAGGGGTGACACACCGGGACCATCATCAATCATTAAGTTAAAGCGTTGGCAGCGACCTACTCTCCCACACCCTCCCAGGTGCAGTACCATCAGCGCGAACAGGCTTAGCTTCCGGGTTCGGAAAGGGACCGGGCGTGACCCTGCAGCAATAAACCACCAACACAACCAACCAACACAACAACCACACCCCACCCCCACCAACACACACGTGTATTGATGGGACCTGGTATGCGTGTCATGTCAGACACTGCACAGTAGACGCAAACAACAATATAATTGCCGCTCGTTACAAAACAACCACCACAAAGATGATCGCCACGCTATAAACAAACCATGTTTATGT
>NZ_JBQPQY010000004.1:0-296569 GCF_052266655.1 Corynebacterium sp. A21 | reverse complement strand
CCGATGAGGATGACGCCGTCGATGACCTCGATGCCCACCTGATGGCCATGCTCACCCAACGCGATTGGCCCTATACCACCCGTCAGGCGGTGGATACCGCGTTGTTGGTCCGGTTCTTTGAGCGTTTCGCCGACCAGTGTGTCAACGTCGGGACCCGCATCGTGTATCTGACCACGGGTCTGCCACCCGAGGATTACCTGGCGAAACGGGAATGGGAAGCCGAAGAGGCTGCCGTGAAAGCCCGGTTCGACGCCCTGGAACGTCAATTCCACCGCCATTGGCCCCACACCCCCGAAGCGTGAAGACAGCCTCTTTTTGTCGGTCACCGAGTACCTTCTTCGTCATGATTTCATTCTGACCCAGCACGCCGCAGATATGGGCTCAACCAGCAAGGCCAGAGGAAAGACGTACCTAGGAGGTCGGCTGATGGACGAAGTGAGACAGGAGGTGCTGTTGCAAAGTTGGGTAGAGAGGCCACGAACACCCGAGTTTCATTTCCCCATGGTCTCTGCGACTCGACGTTCTCAGGCCGTCTCGAAGACCCGGTTGACGATCACCTCATCCGGATTCGGTTGCCCGTAGGCGAACATGATGCCCTGGTCTTTTCCTAACGAGTGCATCGCTTCTATCCCCTTCAGCGTCCGATATGCAGACATCCCTGTTCTTACATGCACCCTTCGGTCCCAGGATCCTTTTCAGCCGGCCATGGTCGCCCTCGAGAACATTGCCCAAGGTATTTCACCTGACGGTGCTCCACTGTCAGTGGACAGATGCCTTCTTCCTTGAGCTCGGAGATCGCCTTGGCCAAGGGAGCGCTTTGGACAGGGAGGGCGTCTTATCTGTATTAATCACCCGCGGGAACCCAGCCGACGCGTTTGATCTCAGGGTCTTAGCCAGAAGATGCTTGGTTGCAGCGGCATTCCGTTTTGGGGAGAGGTAGCAGTCCAAGGTCTGCCCACCAGCGGTAATCTCCAGGTCAGAGATAGCACCACTTTCCCCCGACCCGGATGCAGGTCTCGTCCACCCGCCAGGACCTGGCCTGCCAGTCAGGAACTTGCCGATGACCGGCGGGTGTGCTTATCCAGCTCAGGAGCATATTTCTGGGCCCACCGGTAGATCGTGGTGTGATCAACCGGCACACCACGCTCGGTCATCATCTCTTCCAGATCGCGATAGCTCACCCCGTAGCGGGTAGTGACCTGTGCACCGCCCACAGAATGATGTCACGAGAGAACTGCCCACCGGAGAAGATACCCATGGAACTAATTATTCCACTCTCACACCATCAGCACCCTGAGTTTGCAACAACACCCCCTGTCTCTGGTTGCGCAACTCCGATTTCCTACTGCCTCACGAAACTCGGAGGAACTTCCCCACTCAACGATTTATCACCCTTATGCTCTTTTATACCCCCATGTCGGGCGGCGACTCTTCCAGTGCGCCCGGAGCATTTGGGGTGGGTAAGATTTTAATATCAAATATTTAGGGGAGCACGTGATAAACGAGTCGAAACGTCAGGCATCGCTCGATGCGATGGGAATTCTTGATACCCCACCCGATGAACGGGTAGATCGGGTAGCCAGGCTCGCGAAGGAAATGTTTGGCGTTCCCATGGTCAGCGTTTCCCTGATTGACCGCGACCGCCAGTGGCGCAAGTCTGAGATCGGACTTGGCGGGTCGGAGGCCCCCCGGGAGGACTCTTTTTGCGATTATACGGTGCGAGAAAATAGAACTGTGATCGTAAGAGATGCGAGTATATCAACAGAATTCGCCGCCAACCCATTCGTCGTAGGCGACCCGCATTTGCGGTTCTATGCAGCCCACCCATTGTATTCCCCTGACGGGTTCCCCGTGGGAACTCTCTGCGTTGTCGACACAGAACCACACGATTTCAAGGAGAGCCAAGAGGCTCTGTTACGAGACCTTGCGTTCTGGGTGCAGACCGAGCTGGCCCGCGACCAAGAGCTGGATCACGCTAAGGTGATCAAGCGTGCGCTGCGCCCGCACCGAGATCCCGATGTGCCTGGTTACACGATCGCCGCGGCTGCGGTCCCACGAGGACAGCTCTCCGGCGACTTTTATGACCTTGCTGTTCACGACGGTGTGTTGCGGGTGACTCTCGCCGACGTGATGGGCAAGGGGGCCGGCCCCGCCCTCGTCGCGGCCGGGGTGCGCGCCTCGCTGCGTACAGCTCCCGCGCGTCCCCTGGCAGAAGCGATGGCGGAAGCCGACCGCCTGGTGGAAGACGATCTCGGTGATACCGGGATGTTTGTCACCGCGGTGCACGCCGATATCGATCTCGACACCGGCCGAGTAGAGCTAGTTGACGCCGGTCATGGCCTGGCATTTATTGCGTGCGCGGACGGAACGTGGCGGCATCTGCGTTCCGGCGGGCTCCCACTGGGTATGGGTGAGAGCAGTCTGAATGAACGAGAGGCAGCGGTTGTATACCTCGATCCGGGCGACTGCTTCGTATGCTTCAGCGACGGGTTGCTTGACGCCCTCGATCCCACTGACCCCTTCGGCCAGGCGGAACAAGTGATCCGTTTATCTGGCCCGGAAGGGGCCGTCCGCGAGGCCGTACGGATCTCGCAGGATGAACGCGTCACCGACGACATCACGGTCATCGCGATCCGGAGGGACCTATGAGCGCGCGTTTCATCTTGATCCGCGTGTTGGCGGTGCTATCTGTCATCTTAGGTGCCAACTACATCGCATGGCGGTGGTTGGAATCGGTGAACTGGGAGTTCTGGTGGATCGCCGTTCCACTCATCATCGCTGAGACCTATAGTCTCATCGACACCTTTCTTTTCTGTCTCACCATGTGGCGGGCACGAGACCGACCTGCCCCAGCATCTCCCCCACAAGGAACCGTGGACGTCTTCATCACGACCTACAATGAACCGCTTGACCTGGTGATGACGACCGCGCTCGCGGCGAAGCGCATCGCCTACCCGCACGAGACCTGGATCCTTGATGATGGATCCAGGCCGGAGATGGAGCAGGCTGCCCTGGAGGCAGGGATCGGTTATGTGACTCGCTCGAAGGACTGGGCCGGAAAGCCACGCCATGCCAAGGCAGGAAACCTCAATAATGCCCTATTCCAGACTGACGGTGAATTCCTGCTGATTCTCGATGCTGACCAGGTGCCGGATCCTCTGATCCTGCACCGCACGCTCGGATACTTCGCCGATGATCCGGAGGTCGCGCTCGTCCAGACCCCACAATGGTTCGTCAACGTCGACGAAGCCGACCCGCTGGGAAGCCAAGCACCTCTGTTCTACGGTCCAATCCAGCAGGGCAAGGATGGTTGGAACGCCGCCTTTTTCTGCGGCTCCAACGCCGTGCTGCGACGTGAAGCACTGATGCAGCTCGGGATCGTCGGGTACGTGCGTGAGATTACGGCTTCGACCAACCGCGCACTGCGCACCGCCGAGCGATTGATCGCCAAGGAAGCGCGTCAGACGACGGACCAAGAACTCGGTGCCGAATTTCACGAGCTGAGGAAGGCAATCGGGCGCGCCCGAGCCGACATCGCCGAGGGAGAGCCGATCGCAGAGGTCACCTTCACGCTGCGCGAAGCGATTGAGCGCACCTCAAAGAACCTGGTGGCGCGAGATTTTGTGGCGATCCGCACGGACTTAAAGATCATTGAGCAGTTGCCGGTCGAGCGGGACACTGAACTCGACCTTGTGGTTATCGACGAGACGGGCCTCGACCGGCTTATGACGGCCGAGCTGTCTCCGCTCGGTGCTGTCGAGGCCGTGGGAGGACTTCTTGACGCGCTGCAGGTGGATCGCGGTGACGAGGCCCAGCCGATTCTTCCCATAGCGACAATTTCAGTGACCGAGGATATGGCGACCGCTATGCAGTTACACTCACTCGGCTGGCGCAGCGTCTACCACCATGAAATCCTGGCACGTGGGCTCGCTCCGGACGATCTACGCACAATGCTCACCCAACGACTCCGCTGGTCCCAGGGCACGCTGCAAGTCATGTTACGTGATAACCCTCTGGTCAAACGAGGTCTTTCCGCCGGACAGCGGTTGATGTACTTCGCCACGATGTGGAGCTATCTTTCGGGCTTCACCGCCCTCATCTATCTGGCCGCACCAGTGATCTATTTCGCGTTCGGGGTGATGCCGGTAACGGCCTGGAGCGCCGACTTCTTCACCCGCTTCTTGCCGTACTTTATTGTCAATCAACTGCTCTTCCTGGTGGTGGCCAAGGGGATGCGCACGTGGCGCGGCCAACAATACTCGCTCGCGCTTTTCCCCGTCTGGATCACTGCCTGCTGGACCGCGGCGGCCAACGTCTGGTTCGACCGCCCCCTTAACTTTGCGGTGACAAAGAAAGACGGCCGCGATACCCGTGGGGTCCCCTGGTGGGAGATCTGGCCGCAGCTCACGGTAATGGTCGTGCTCACCGTGGCGTTAATTATCGGGTTGATCCGTCTCGCCGCCGGGGCAGCCGACGGCACCGGTATCCTCGTCAACTCCGCTTGGGTGATCTACGACCTCGTGGTGCTCAGTGTCATCATCCAGGCTGCCCGGTACCGGGGGTTTGTCGAACCGCTTGCCGCTACAATTCCCGAACAATCTGAAGGACAGAAATGAATCTCGCAACTATCGTCCAGGATGATTTCGCCATCGTCTCGATTACCGGCCGACTTACGGCATCCGGAGCTCCACGGCTGCGCAATGCCATCAGCGACCTCATTGATGGTGGCACTGTCCGGATTGTCATCAACCTGGCGGACACGGAGTTTGTGGACTCCTCCGGTTTGGGTGCGCTTATCGGCGGACTGAAAAGCACACGTATAGCGGGAGGTGACTTCAGGATCGCTGCTGTCCCAGAGAGTGTGCGCACTGTGTTGCGTCTGACTAATCTGGACCGCGTGCTGCGTAGCCACCCAACTGCGGAATCAGCGTTTGATGAGCGCTGATCAGCAAGACTCCCGTTGCCTTGAAGGCGCAGCGGATCTGGTTTTCGTTGATCTCATTCTAGAAGCGATCGAACGCCTCTGGGAATCGGCTGGCCATGTGCGCGTTATGGACCGCACGTTGTTCATGCTCGCCGTGAGCGAGATCGCGACCAATATTGCCGTCCATAGCGGTGACTCGGTTGCTATGCGCGTAAACCTCAACGCAGGAGCGGATGAGTTAAAAGCGGTCATCTGGGACACTGCTCCGCCGGTGGATATCGACTGGGGCTCGGTGACGCAACCCGACCCGGAAGCTGAATCTGGTCGTGGGCTTGGCCTTGCGCGCTCTGTCCTGGATGAACTCCGGCATGAGGCTGACTCCCAGGGAAACACTTGGACACTCGTACGCGTATTAAGAAACTCCCCGGAATAGATCTTGCGGGGTATTGGTGGCAGATTGCCTTCCCAGCATCATGCTGGTTTCAAGGTGCCCACCAAACGGGGATCAGGTCCGTGTCGCCGGCACGAAGTCCTTGGTGCGGGTCTCGAAAGCTGACGGATCACAGACGGCGGATTTACAACGTGATGCGTTGATGAAAGCTGGCGTGGATCCGGATCACATGCATGAGGGCAAGGCGTCGGGCTCAAAGTGCTCACGGGTCAGGGTTCGGCGATTGCCACAACCTCGGCTCAGGGAAAGCTGGTCTTCGGGATTTTCGCCGCACCTGCCGAGTTCGAACGTGAGCTGATTTCCGAACGCACAATCGCTGGCCTGGGGTCAGTCCGGGCCCGCGGGTGCAAGGGGGGGACGGCCCTGCAAGATGGCTCTGGCGAAGGTGCATCTCGCAACGTCGCTATATATAGAGGTATAAGCGTAAAGATAGCAGGAAAGAAACCGGGCCGACTCCCCACCTGGCTCGTATGGTCCTGCAGCCATTGACCTTGGCGGCGATATGGAGAAATTACTCAACGTAGTTGATGTCAAGCCCGCTGGCCGGCCCAGCTTGAAAATTCTCCTATGGAGTGTCCAGATATGGAGGGGGGAATGTGGTAGCTGTGGGGAAATTAGTGTGCCAGGCAGCTGGTTAGCGCTGTCTTCTTCGCTGTCCATAGGTGGTCAGGCCCCGCGGCTTATAGACTGCCAGTGCGGTGGCCGTCAGCAGTACTAATGCTGCCCCGACGGAGTGGAGGACCGGGGAGAAGTTCCTCACGGCCTCCAGTTCAACGCCTGGGTCTGCCGCCACCTGGGCCAGATGCTCAAAGGTCTGCAGATACAGCAACAGCACACTGGTGGCCACCACCGTGAGACCCAGCTTGAACACCACCCAGTAGTGCCGAAACAGCCCCCAGGTAGTCCCTAGGGACTGGACGATCCCGGTCACTAGCGAGGCCACCGCCAGGGGGACGAGCGCGAACCACGCGGCCCGCTCCATCACCAGATAGGCCCCCCGGACCGTCATTTCATCTGGGCTAACCATGCCAATGACGGCCACCGCGACAAAGGCCAGTACGGCCCCGAGCCAACTGACCGAGCACACCACGTGCCCCACCAATGCGACCTTGCGTACTCGTGGGGCCATCGTCCCCGTCATCAGAGGTGATCCTGGATCAGGAACATTCCGCTGGCAGGCATGCCCAGCCCATGACGGCCGGGCCCATGGTTACCTCCTCCGAACACCATCACCAACACAATCAGAACAATCAGCACGAGGACGATGATTCCCGAAATCTTCACCCACCGGGGCGTACCGTCCTCGAGTTGGCGATGGTTCTTCTCATCCGGATTTCGAGGGGTGTCGGGAAGGCCGTTGTTCATGGGTTTCCTTATTTTCGATGCCAATGGGAGCTCCTGGAAGGAGCCTACACATTTTATCGATACATAGTGTCTCTTTCAATACGGACTGTCTTGACTGGGTCATCACGTATACTAAGGATGTGCCGAAGCTGTGGAATAAGACGATTGAGACGCACCGCCAGGAGGTCCGGGAAGCGATCTTGTACACGACCTGGACGCTGGTGGTCGAGAACGGGGTGCGGTCGGCGACGATGTCGCAGATCGCCAAGAAGGTCGGCATCGGGCGGGCGACCTTGTACAAGTACTTTCCTGACGTAGACGCTATCCTCATCGAATGGCATCACCGCCACATTGCCGCTCACCTGGAGCACCTAACGCAACTGGGGAACCAGCATGGAGATCCCACCTGCCGACTGGAGGCGGTGCTGAGTGCCTACGCGATGATCATCTACCACCGGGGTAGCCACGTCCCGGATCTCGGAGCCCTGCTGCACCATAAGGAGCACATCGCTGGAGTCCAGCAGCAAGTCACCGATCTCATTCGTGACCTGCTGATCGAGGTCGCTGCCTCCGGCCACCTTCGTGAGGATGTTCCGCCTGCGGAGTTAGCGAGCTACTGTCTCCATGCGCTCACCGCGGCTGAGGGGCTGGACTCGGAGGTCGCGGTACGGCGCCTGGTGGCGGTCACGATGGCTGGCATACGCTGGAAGTCGGAATCTGACTCCAGCGCGGAGCAGTAACCTCGCTGAAAAATTCTGCGTGTGGGCTTTTACTATTGGGTAAAATGGTGCTGTTGCAAATAGGATTTTCGGCTTACTAACTATTTGATAGTCTGCAGCGCAATGCAGGTGACGGATCTGCCGTTTTCGCCAAAAACACGAGTTTGCAACAGTACCATGCTGCCTACCATCCTGGGTCAGGTCCGACCGTCGATCTCCCTCAACTCGATGATGCCGAAGGCGAACACCAGTCGTGCGGCGGTCAGCAAAACTGCATTCGGCAAGTCAAAGATGCCGTATTTGCGCTGCTGATCGACCGGAATCAGGATCAATACAGCGATGAAGACCAAAAGAATGAAAGGCACGGCGATCAGAAAGATCCATCGCCACCCGAGTAATTTGGTGATCACACCGGAGAGAATAAAGCCCAATACGAGACCGCAACTGGCGATGACCGCCCACTCGCTCAATGCGCGGGATCTGCGAGGTCCTTCGGGAAACATCAGAACAATGGTAGCCATGGCAGCTGGCAGCGCGAGGGCTTCGCCCATCCCCTGCAGGATGCGTGCTGCCACCAATAACTGGAAGGTTGGAGCAAGTCCGATCAGCAGGGAGGCCAAGCCGAAGACGATTGTTCCGGCCAGGAGAACCCGGTGTGGCCCAAGAACGGGGCCGACCCCTGGCTGAAGCCAGAGGGGGAGGTTGCCTATGAAATTCCCTAATTCATTCTGCAGACCCTGATTAAAAACAGTGGGCAGAGAACTCTCTCCCCAACCAACCACGCGAAGTACCCAGCCCCTGCAGGCCCTCACCGTTGCACTATCCCTGCCGTTTCAACCGTTCCTGCAGCGCCTCCGGCAGATCAGCGAACCAGGCGGCCTCTTGCCCCGGTTCCCGGAGCAGGTGCCCGTACTCGGTCATATTCGCACCCGGAATCTCCGAGATATAGACCCAGACCTCTTCCGTGGGGACCCCGAGAATCTCGGCTACCTCGCTGGTCAGCCGCACCAGGAGATCCTTCCGCTGCTCCTCGGTGCGGCCGAAGCGGATGAGCGCATGAATCCACACCTGGTTGGCTGGTGCCGGATGCCCACCGATGAAATGCGCATCAGCTGAGACCTCAGTGAACAACACCTGGACCAGGTAGCGCGGTGCCTTGGCGATATCGTGGTGGGCATCAGTGATCGCGGCTGCGATCTTCGTCTGTGCCGCCCGGGAAATCCAGCCCTTCTGTGACCAACAGCTATATGTGGGCATGGTGTCCTAGTCCTCCGGCCCTTCCACCTGACGTACCTCGACCTGGCCGCCACAGGCCGCCGCAGCCTCCCCGGCGATCCGGGTGGCTTCATCAAAACTCGAGGCCCTGATCAGCCAGAAGCCGCCGAGGTAGGACTCGGCCTGGAAGGCGGGGCCGTCGATAAGCGCCCCATCGGGGGCGACGGTAACACCGAGGTTCGGGGCGCTCAGGCCGGCAACGTAGAGCAGGGCACCGGAATTTTCCAGCGCCTCATTGAATTCATTGGTGCGGGCGAAGGCCGCTTCCATGTCAGCACGGGTGGGATAGGGGCCGAACTCCCGCTCATGCGAGCCAGCCGGGTTGTACACGGACAAGAGGTAGCTGCTCATGGGCTTGAGCCTAATGCGATGGGGACCTGCGGGGAAGCTTGTTTATCAAAGTGAGATTCCGGCGGGAAAATGTGCCCCCTCCGGAAAGCTTCCCCGAACCACAGGTGGGCAAAAGGTGACCGTGGTTGAGGACCCGGGGGAATATGCCTAACTTGGGGTTTGGTCGGTGGAACTCCCCTGATCAACGAACCTGCCTTGAAAGCGAGCCCGCCATGTCTGAGAACACCGCGCACCCTTACTCCCCGGCCAAGCGCGTGGGAAACCACATCTATGTTTCCGGCGCCCTTTCCGTTGACCGGGACTATCAGCCTGTCGACGGACGCCGCGAAGCCCTCGATGCCGCTCTGGAGCGGATGACTGAACGTCTGGCCACCGCCGGTGGTGAGCTCAAGGACCTGGTGAAGCTGACCTATTTCGTCACCGATCTCTCCCTGCGGGAGGAAGCCAACCAGCAGTTCCTTGATCATTTCCTGGACGCCCGTCCGGCACGTACCTTCCTGGAGGCCTCGGCGCTGCCCTATGGCGCGAGTGTGGAGATTGACGCCATTGCGGTGGTTCAGGAGTAGCACGGGCGTGCCAGTAGGGAAGGCTGAATCCGCCCGGCAGCACAGACGGCTGTGCTACCGGGCGGAGCTCTTGAAGAGACCTAACTCAGCCTGCTCAACCAGACTTTTTAGGGACAGCTATCTTAACCGACGCTGACAAGCTCCTCCTTGGTGGTGGGCAGCGGAACGTTGTCGCGACGCTTGATCGTGGCCACCGAGATGATGCCGATCACCGACACCAGGATCACCCAGCCCGCCGGAGCCACGGAGCTGCCGGTGGACTCGACCAGGTAGGTGGCCACCAGCGGAGCGGTACCACCGGCAACGATAGTGCCGATGTTGTAGCCCAGGGCGATGCCGGTGTATCGGACCTTCACCGGGAACAACTCCGCAGCCAGGGCCCAGGTGGGCACCTGGGAAGCACCACTGAACACCATGAAAAGACAATAGAAAATGCCCACCACCAGGAAACTGGAGGTCGTGGACATGATGTAGAAGGTGGGGATGGCCAACAACGCAAATCCGATGTAGCCACCCAGCAACACCGCACGGCGACCGAACCTGTCCGAGAGCGAGCCGATGAACGGGTAGAACAGTGTTGCCGCGGCAATAGCGGCGGCGGCCACCCAGGACACACCGGTGGCGTTGAAGCCCTCCTTCTGCAGGTAGATGACGAAATAGGTCAAGCCGATGTAGACGGTGCCGTTCAGCGCGATAGAGAGACCGGCCAAGCGCAGCAGCTGCCGCGGGTGCGACTTGATCACTGCGATGATCGGGCTCTTCTCAACTTCACCGGACTTTTCTTCGAGCTTCTTGAAGTCAGTGGACTCCTCGATACGCATCCGGCCCCAGATAGCGATCAGGGAGAGGACGACCGAAAGCAGGAAGGGGATGCGCCAGCCAAAGGCGATCATCTGTTCATCAGTCAGCGCCAGCTGAGTGACACCGACGGCAGCTGAGGCAACCGCAAATCCCAGGGTGGCACCGATGGCGGTAGCGGAACCGTACTTGCCGCGTTTGCCGGGAGGGGCAGTCTCAGCGATATAGGTGGCCGAACCACCGATCTCACCGCCGGCCGCAAAGCCCTGTGCCAGGCGCAGGGCAATGATCGCGAAGGTCGCGAAGACACCGATCTGGGCGAAGGTGGGCAGGAGACCCATCAGGGCACAGGCCAGACACATCAGACCAACTGAACCCAGCAGGGCTGCCTTGCGTCCGTATTTGTCGCCGATATGCCCGAAGAACCAGCCGCCGATGGGCCGCATCAGATAGGAGGAGGCGAAGACCCCGAGCGCGGCGATGGTGCTCACCGCAGGATTTTCAGAGGGGAAGAACAGGGGGCCGATAATCAGCGCCAGGAAAGCGTAGACACTGAGCTCGTAATACTCGATCAAGGTGCCCACACCACCGGCGATGGTGGCTTTTCGGGCGAGAGATTTATCGTGGGATCCACCGCTACCTGCTGATAGAGTGGGCGTTGCACCGTACTTCTGAGAGTCCAGGACAGCCGTTGCAGCGGCATCGTCATGGTGAACCTCTCGGGAATTATCGTGCATTGCGATTCCTTTCGGTTAAGGGACGTCCCTCGGGGTCGCCCCTTGATAGTTGGGAAGGACTGTGCGGTTCTCGGGGCCCTTGTTACGCATCTGGGACTGGAATTCTTCATTTGCGTGGGCAAGGGCACCGATGGACCGGGAAAGTACGAACAGGCCGCGCCCGAGCATCGGGCTGAAACCCAGTTCTGCATAGATGACGGCTGTTGCACCGTCAATGTTCATCGGAATGGGACGAGTACGTCCCGCATTGATCTGCCGTTCGATTTCCAGGGTTGCCTCGAGGGCACTGCCTTCGATCTCGCCCGCCTCCTGCGCTTGTTCGAGCAGCCGGATCAGCGGGTCACGGCGGGGATCTTGGGGATGGAATCGATGGCCGAAGCCTGGGATGTGTTCCTTCTGTTCGCGGAATTCCTGTAGCTTCTCCGCCACCACCTCCGTCACGGGTCGGTCATCGGCGGTGATCTCCAGTAGCAGCTCCATGAGCTGCTGACCGGCACCACCATGGACGTCGCCAAGCACATTGATCGCCGAGGCCATCGCATTGTTGATGTCGACCCCGCAGGTCATGGCCATGCGGGCAATGGCGATCGAGGGGGCCTGTGGACCGTGGTCGACGGCCGCGATCATGGCACGTTCCAGCAGGTCCGCTTGCCGCCGGGAGGGTAACTCGCCGCGGGTCATCAACCAGATCATGGATCCGATGCTCAGGCCCGGCGCAGCGATCAGCTGTTCCACGGGGTAACCGTGATAACGGATCACACCCGGCGAAATATCTGAGATCTCGGTGTTCCACCAATCTGATTTCTGCCATTCCGATTTCTGCATCAGACGATGTCCTTTCGCTGTAGTTCCGTAATTTCTTCCCCGGTGAACCCGAGCTGTTCCAGGACCTCTTCAGTGTGTTCCCCGAGCAGGGGTGGCCGGACCCTGGGCACCACCGCGGTTCCATTGATATGCACCGGGGAACCCAGCAGATTAATGGTTCCCGCCGCACCGAGCCGGGCATCCGGCACTGGGGTCACGTCATCGAGCTCGATGGTGGCCACCAGCTTCCGGAAGGCCACCTGCTCGGACTCCAGGGCTTCCGCCATATCCATCACCGGGGCAGCTGGCACCCCGGCTGAGGGAAGCGTGGCGCTCCAATGGTGTTTTGACTGCTTTCTCAGTTCCGCATCCAGTTCCACCTTTAGCTCGGCCCGGTTCAGTTTCCGGGTCTCGCGCTCCGCGAAGCGGGGATCAACGATCAGATCCGATCGGTCGATCGCCTGGCACAGGGACTCGAACTGTTCCTGCTTATTTGCCGCGATGTTCAACCCACCATCAGAGGTCTCGAAGGTGCCGGAAGGTGCTGCCGTGCGATTTTCATTGCCCATCGGGACCGGAAGTCGGCCACCGACCAGGTAATCAGAGGCCACCCACCCCATGGCGACCAAGGTCGCATCCAACATGGAGACATCAAGGTGGACTCCTTCCCCGGTGCGTGCCTGATTCACCAGGGCGGCGGAGATGGCGAAAGCGGCGGCGAAACCACCGATGGTGTCACTGATGGGGGCTCCGACCCGCAAAGGTGAGGTCTGCTGATCACCGGTGATTGCCATCAGACCGGACATCCCCTGGATGATCTGATCATAAGCCGGGTTCTGCCGCAGTGGCCCTTCCTGACCAAATCCGGAGACCGAGCAGTAGACGATACCGCGGTTGATCTTCCGGAGCTCCTCCCAATTGAACCCGAGGCGCTCCATCACCCCGGGCCGGAAGTTCTCCAGGATAACGTCATGGGACGCGACCAGCCTGGTGAACACCTGCTTCCCCTCCTCGGATTTCAGGTTCAGCGTCATCGAACGCTTCTCACTGTTCTGCGCGAGGAAGGAAATGCCCATCAGCTGCTCGCTCAGACCGGCGGAGGCACCGAGTTTGCGGGCCAGGTCGCCGTGGGGCAGGGCCTCAATCTTGAGGACTTCCGCGCCCATCAGAGCCAGCTGATAGCCCGCGAACGGGCCCGAGAGCACGTTGGTGAGGTCCAGAACCTTGACACCGTCCAAGAGTTTCATATTCACAAAAGTCCTCCTACTGGACCAATTCCGTTGGTGCTGAGTATTTTGCTGGCGTCGGTCATCCGCGCCAGCGCCTTTTCCCGGACCCCGCTGCCGAAGCGGCTGATCGGCCCGGAGATCGACAGCGCGGCGATCACCCGACCGTCCTGGTTTCGGACCGGGACGGCGATGGAGGCCGCATCTGCCTCGCGTTCGCCCTGGGATTCGCAGTAGCCGAGTTCCGCGACCTGCTCGGCCCTCCGCCGTAGCTGCTCCTCATCGAAGTCCTCCCCGTCTCCCTGTCGTGCCGAAGCCTTGAGGGAATCGATCAGGTTGAGGTTGCCGGAGAGCAGTGCCATGGCGGAAGCACCACGAGTCAGCGGGAGCAGTTCACCTAGCTTGACCACATTGCGGATGGCGTGGGTGCCGTCCACTGAGGCAATGGCTGTTCGTGATCCCCCCTGGCGGACATAGAGGGTGGCGGTTTCACCGAGATCCCGAACCAGACTCTCGAGGATCTCCATGGTTTCCTCATCCACATGCCACATGTCCTGGGCCAGTTGGGTCCACCGGAGAAAGGCTGGCCCGATGGAATAGAACCCCTTGCTGTTCAGGGAGAGCATTCCCCGGTTCACCAGGTCCGTGGCCAGCCGCAACACGGTGGACTTGGGCAGCCCAGAGGCCTCGATCAGTTCCCGCAGATCCCGGGAAGGGTTGAGGTGGTCAAACTGCTCGATGAGGTCAGCGACTCGGCTTACGGTTCGCATCGGAGCTTGGGTCATTGCTCCTCCTTCTTCTGTGTCTCTACTCGGCTTCGACAATGTTGAGGGCAACAATGCCTGCGTTGAAAATATCCGCCTCAAGAATGCGCCCTGGGGCGTCCTGGTTGGGGCTACCAAGTTTAATGATGCCAATCCGAGTCCAATCATTTCACTGAATGGTCTGGCAGGTCCATCTAGTGATTTTATGTTGTGTGGATCACTATAGGTCTCGCAATGTGAGTTGGCCAGTCCTTTTCAAAACTTTCCCCGAAAAAAGATTCTCGCCCACCAGGCGGGCGAACATATTTGCAGATCAGCGATGTGCAGCCAGTGATGTCCCCGAATAATCTACCCAGTGGACCTTGCAGACCACGGGGTGGTTCGCTAGTGTTGCCTCCATCACACCAATCAGCACTTGTGACATGGGTGGAAAATCGGAAGCTTGCTGGGCCACCCAGGTGGACCACACCCACAACTGCAGCACCACCACGGGGAAGGAAGAAAATGACGATCACACAGACATCCCGAAGAACCGAGATCATGGACCCGCCGCTCGCCGACTCCAACTCGGCAATGAGCGCGCTCCGGGTTCCGGTCAAGGCACCGCTCCACCTGCCCCAAGGTTGGTTCCACACCCTTGAAGGCCCGGTATTCGGTATCGACCACACTAAGCCCCTGGATCAAGACCTCACCTCCCACGGCATCTCAGATCCGATCGGAACCCGCATCAAGGTCTTCGGCACAGTCACCGACAGCACCGGCAAGCCGGTGCGCAATGCTCTGGTGGAGGTCTGGCAGGCCAACGCCGCCGGCGGCTACCGCGACTCCCAGGATCACTCCGGTTTCGCCCTGGACCCCAACTTCTGGGGTTCTGGCCGCTGCCTCACCGATGACCACGGCAACTACAACTTCATCACGATCCAACCCGGCGCGTATCCGGCACAGTTCAAGGACGGCAACCGGGTCTGGCGGGCAGCACATATCCACCTCTCGGTCTACGGCCGCGAGATCGGCCACCGCCTGGTCACCCAGCTCTATTTCGAGGGGGATCCGCTGATCGCCTATGACCGAATGATCAACGCCATTCCGGATCCTCGTGGCCAGGACAGGTTGATCGCCAAGCTCGACATGGACGAATCCGTCTCGGAAACGCTGGGCCCACCCCGTCATTTCTCCACCCTGGATGGTTCCGGGAAGATGGTGCCGCCGCCGGTGCGCACTGATCCCAATGCACTGCTCCCCCGCAACCCTTCCCTGCTGGCCTATCGGTTCAACATCGTGCTCCGCGGTGCCAGCGCCACTCCCTTCGAAGCGAGGAGCCGAACATGATCATCACCCCGGCCCAGACCTGCGGCCCGCTCTTCGGGTTCGCCATGACACCCAGCGAGGTGGTCAGCAGCGCCCGGGTAGCTGACCCCGATGCCGTGATCATCGAAGGCACGGTCTTCGACGGTGCCGGCCAGGATCTCGGCTACGGTGCCTTCATCGAGCTCTGGTCCGCAGAGCAGTCGGTGCGGGTCCGGGTTCTTGAGGGCACCTTCCGGACCGTGATGCGCCGCCCCCGGGCGGTGGCGGTCAACTATGGCGAACAGCTGGCCCCCCACCTGGATATCCGCATTGTCATGCGCGGTCTGACGATGCCGCTGATCACCAAGATGTACTTCCCCGATGAGAGCGCCGCCAATGATCAGGACCCGGCGCTGAGCCTGGTCCCCGAGGAACTCCGAGACCGGCTCATTGCCCGAGCGAGTGGTGCTGACAGGCACTTCCGCTTTGACATTCACCTGCAGGGGCCGCAGGAATCCATCTTCCTCGCCGCTGAATTCTAGAACTCCCCTACCTTTCACCACCCCTCAAGAGATAGAAGGAAAGACATGACCCCGAAACTCCTCGTCGAAAACTTCGACCAGGTCACCGTCCTCACCCTGAACCGCCCCGAGAAGCTCAATGCGATGGACAGCGAAACCTATGAGCTGATGATCGCCGCACTGCAGGAAGCCGCCGACAGTCCGGAGACCGAGGTGATCGTGGTCCGCGGTAACGGCCGGGCCTTCTGCACCGGTGCCGATGTCGGGGAGTTCGAGGAGCTCACCCCGGATCAGACGGAGCGCGTGGAGGCCCGGGCCGGCCTGACCTACCAGCTGCACAAAACCATCTCCGAACTGCATAAACCGATCATCGCCGCGGTCCACGGCTACGCGGTGGGTGGCGGCTGTGGCCTGGCCACCGCCTGCGACATCACCATCGCCGCTCCGGATGCCAAGATGGGGTACCCCGAGATCAAGCACGGTCTGGTCGCTGCGGTGGTCATGGCCAACTTGAGCAAGCAGATCGGCCGTAAGGCCGGGCTGGAGCTGGTCCTGACCGGTCGGCTTCTCGACGCCGTGGGGGCCGCCGACATCGGTCTGGTCACCCGGGTAGCCGAGGGTGAAGATGCCTTCGCCGAAGCCTTGGAGCTGGCACAGCAGCTCACCCAGCGTTCCGCCCAGGCTATCCAGGCCACCAAGAGCCTCTACATGGAGGTCGCCGATCAGCCGCTCGCCGAGGGGTTGATCGCCGGACGCCGGGCCAATGAGCGGATGCGGGCCTACCGTTCCGAAGCCCTGGGTTCCTACCGTTCCTCGGTCAAGGGCCTGGAGGTATCGGCATGACCGCCTCCACCAAGCTCGAGGCAACCATCTCCACTGACATTCGGGTCACCGATCTGGACTTCCAGAAGCATGTCGGCAACACCGCCTTCTATGAGATCTTCGCCGATGCCCGCTTCAAGTATCTCTCCGATGTCATCCGTCCGATCGTCGGTCAGGATGCGCTGATCGCCCTGGTCCATGTCGAGGTTGATTTCACCCGTCAGGTTCACTTCCCCGCCGCCCTGGACACCGTCACCAGGGTGACCAAGGTGGGGCGCACCTCCATCGGTCTGACCCAGGAGATGTTCAACGGTGAGCACCTCAGCGCGAAGTCCAGTGCTGTGCTGGTACTGACCGACCGGGAGAGCGGCACGGCCATTCCCTGGCCCGAAGACGTGGCACAGACCCTCAACCAGGGATAACCGACCCAGGGGAACCGGGGGCGACCCCGCACCTCCCCGCTATCTCAATCCGGGACATCACAGCCTTAGAACCACCACAAAGGACTTGATCATGAACTTCAACAACCACGACGGCCACCAGCTCGCCGCTCTCGGACAACTGACCGGCATTACCGTCATTGAAATGGGTCAGAACCTTGCGGCCCCCTATGCCTCGAGCATCCTCGCCGATCTCGGTGCCGAGGTGATCAAGGTGGAAAAACCCGGTGGTGATGACGCCCGCACCTGGGGCCCGCCCTTCATCAACGACATCGGAGTGAGCTTCCACCTGGTCAACCGCAACAAGAAGTCAGTGGAACTGGCACTGGATCAGCAAGCGGACTACGAGGCCTTCCTCCAGCTGATTCGTTCCGCCGATATCTTCATCCACAACCTGCGCCCAGGTGTCGAAGACAAACTCCGGGTCGATTCCGAGACCCTGCGCGAGGTGAACCCCGCCCTGATCTACTCCGGAATGTCCGCCTTCGGCCACGTTGGGCCGATGAAGCACCGCCCCGGCTACGAGCCGCTGCTCCAGGCCTTCTGTGGCATGGTCGCGACCAACGGTGACCCAGCTGGTCCCCCCTCCAGGGTCGGGCCCTCGGTGGTGGACCTGGGTACCGGGATGTGGGCGGTGATCGGGGTACTGACCGCCCTATTCAACCGCCAGCTGACTGGCCAGGGGTCCACGGTCAACACCTCGCTGCTGGAAACCGCAGTGAACTGGTCCGCCCGCCACTCCGCAGACTACGGTGCCTCGGGCAAGACTCCACCGCGGGTGGGAACCGGCCACAACTCGCTGACCCCCTACGGCGCCTATAACGCCAGCGATGGACCGATCGTGATCACCGCCGGAAACAACCGGCTCTTCGCCAAACTGGCGAATGCCATCGGTTGCCCGGAATGGCTCGAGGATCCCCGCTTTTCCACCAACAATGACCGCACCACCCACCGTGAGGTGCTCAATCCACTGCTTTCCTCGGTCATCGCCACCAAGACCATGCACGAATGGGATGAGCTTCTGCAGGCTGCCGGGGTGCCCTGTGCCCCGATCCACTCCGTGGCGGAAGTAGCGGAAAACCCTCAGGTCAAAGCAATGAACATGTTCCTCGACAGTGATCGACCCGAGATGAAGATGGTACGACTGCCCCTGTCGATCAACGGTGATGTCTGCCAGACCAGCGAAGAAGCCCCCGCCCTCGGTGCCCACCAGTACCTTGCCGAAGCCGCACTAGCTGCCGGCGCCCAGCCAGAAGAGGTTCTTTCATGACCACCACATTGACCGGGACCACCGGGCCCGTCACCCGCATCGCTAAGTCGGACGCCACCTCCATCACCATCGCCGGGCATGATCTCTGCGAGGAGCTGATGGGCAAGCGCACCTTCACCGAGATGACCTACTTCTTCGCCACCGGTAGATTCCCCGACCCGGCGGAACAGATCATGCTCGACGCCTGCCTGGTGTCTCTGATGGAACACGGCTGGACCCTGACCTCCATCATCACCCGACTCACCGCAGCCTCGGTGCCTGGCGAAACCCAGGCCGCGCTGGCAGCCGGTCTCCTCTCGGTCGGACCAAAGTACGCCGGCACCATGGAAGGCTGCGCGGCATTATTGCTCGCAGGGGAAGCCAGCGGCCAGCCGCTGGTGGAATGGGCCACCGCCACCGCCACCGATTACCTGGACAACCAGAAGCCACTGCCGGGGTTCGGCCACCGGGTGCACAAGCCGGTGGATCCCCGGGCACAGCGGCTGCTGGAGATCGCCCAGGAGCAGCACATCACCGGCCCCTACTTGCAGCGCCTGCTCGCCTTGGAAGCGGCCGTCGAGAAGCACCGTGGCAAGCCGCTGCCGGTCAACGCCACCGGTGTCATCGGTGCCCTCTTCCTGGAGATCGGCATCCCGCTGAGCGCCAGCCGGGCCTTGGCAACGGTCTCCCGGGCCGG
This sequence comes from Corynebacterium sp. A21, assembly GCF_052266655.1. Taxonomy (NCBI): domain Bacteria; kingdom Bacillati; phylum Actinomycetota; class Actinomycetes; order Mycobacteriales; family Corynebacteriaceae; genus Corynebacterium; species Corynebacterium sp. A21. Next base: position 277,594 of record NZ_JBQPQY010000004.1, on the reverse strand, counting down.
CGGACTGGTCTCCCACCTGGTGGAGGAGGAGCGTGACCCGGCAGCACAGACCATCTGGAAGCTGGTACGCGAGCACATTCCCTACTCCGATGAGGAACTGTGATGAGCACCCAACCCACCCTGGAGCAACTCAGCCCGGAAGCGGTGCTGGCCGCCTTCCCCACACACGCCCGGACTCTCAACGGACTGGTCAGCAGTCGTGCCACGAGAGATCCCGCCCGCACCATGTTCATCGACTCCCAACGGCAGTGGACCTGGGCGGAATGTCTGGCGGAATCCGCCCAGCTCGCCGGCTTCCTGCGGGAGTCCGGCATCCGACGAGGTGACCGCGTCGGACTGATCGCGCCGAACAACGGCTGGCATGTGCTCACCCTGCTGGCAGCCGCCCGGCTCGAGGCCATCTTCGTGCCGATGAACCCGGAGCTGACCGCCCCGGAGCTCAACTACATGATCCAGCTGGCAAACCCGCGGGTGCTGCTCCACTCCGCAGACCGCGCCGAGCTCGCCACCGCCGCCAGTCCGAAAGCTGACATCCTCCACGTACTCGGCGAGCAGCTGCTCAACGCCACCCCGATCACCGAAGATGAAAGCTACCCTGATGACGCCTGCATCATGATCTTCACCTCCGGCACCACCGGCTACCCCAAGGCCGTACTCCACAACCAGCAGACCCTGTTACTCGGTGGCGAAGGATTCATCAGCCGGGTCCAGCTCCAACCAGCTGACCGCTGCTTGGTCATGCTTCCGCTCTTCCACATCAATGCAGTCTTCTACTCCCTGGCCGGGGCTCTCAGCGCGGGTGCCACCCTCATCATCGAAGAAAAATTCTCCGCCTCCAGGTTCTGGTCGATCATCGATGACCATCAAATCACCCAGACCAACATGATCGAGGCCATCGGGTCCATCCTGCTCAAACGCCCCGCAGAGGAATACCGGGCAAACCACAGCTTGCGCAAGATCTACGGCATTCGGGAATCACTCGCCCACGACTTCCGGGCCCGCTTCGCGGTTCCGCACCTGGTCGGCGGTTATGGCATGACCGAGATCCCCGCAGTCCTAGCCACCGACTTTGACTCAGTCCCGCCGAAGGGCAGCATGGGACGACTACAGCCGCACCCCGGATCAGAGTCCGCCCTGGCGGAGTGCCGCATCGTCCAGGACGGCGAAGATGTCGCCCCCGGTAAAGTCGGCGAACTCTGGGTCCGCACCCCCACCGTGATGCTCAACTACTACCGGGATCATGAACACACCAACGCCGCCTTCTCCGGACAGTGGCTACGCACCGGCGACCTCGTCCGACAAGATGCCAAAGGCTGGTTCTACTTCGTCGCCCGCAAAAAGGACATCATCCGTCGTCGCGGGGAGAATATCTCCGGCGCGGAGCTGGATCGGGAGTTCAGCGCTCATCCGGACATCATCCTGGCAGCAGCCATCGGCGTCCCCTCAGACATGGGAGATGAAGAGATCCTGCTGGTCGTCGTCCCAAAGCCACAGGCACAACTTAGTGCAGCGGACATCAAAGTCTTTGCGGCGTCGACCCTGAGCCCGATGAAAGCACCCCGTTTCCTGGTGTTCCGGGATCAGCTCCCACTGACCGCCACCGGAAAAGTAGCCAAGCAACTCCTCAAACAGGACAAGAACCTGAGCGGTGAAAGCATCGACCTGGCGGGGCTGGCCTAGCTGCGAACAGGACGCAAAAAGCTCACACACCCCGACACGATCCAGCAGCTCGCTGAAAGGACACCACCATGAGCACCACAACCATCTTCCCCACCACCGTGAACGAGTCCCAGCTCCGGGAGTTCATCACCGGTGACTTCTCCTCCTCAGACATCGTCTGCCGCGCCCGGCAACTGGTCCCGAGACTCAAAGCCCGGGCCCCGGAACAGTCAAAGCATTCCAAGCTCCTGCCCGAGACGGTCGAGGATCTGAAGGCCGCCGGGCTCTTCCAAATGCTGCAGCCCAGTCGCCATGGTGGCCTGGAGACCACCCCGATCGAGTCCTTCGAGGCCACGACGATCCTGGCGGAAGGCGATGCCTCGGTAGGTTGGGTACACGGTGTAACCAGCATCCACCACTTCCATCTGGGGCTTTTCGACGACCGCGCTCAGCGGGAGGTATGGGGAACAGACACCCAGACGCTGGTGAGCTCGCCGTACATGCCGCAAATCGCGCGCCGGGTGGAGGGCGGTTATCTGATCTCCGGTACCTGGAAGTTCGCCTCCGGCACCGATTACTGCGATTGGGCGCTGCTGGGCGCCAATATCGCCGGTGAGCCGACTCCGCCACCGGGTCCCGCCGGTAGCCATGTTTTTCTCGTTCCGCGCAGTTCCTATGAGGTCATCGACAACTGGGATGTCTCCGGGCTGCGTGCCACCGGCAGCAATGACATCCTCCTCGAGGAGGTGTTTGTCCCGGAATACCGGACCCTGACCTGGAACCAGGTGCACCAGGGTGTTGCCCCGGGCTTGGATATCAATAGTGGACTGCTTTACCGACTGCCTTTCTTCCAGGTATTCTCCCGTGCCACCCAGGCCCCGACCTCACTCGGCGCACTCCAGGGTTTCACCGATGATCTGATCGAGTTCATGGTTCGGAAGCGGAAGAACCCGAAGGATCCGGCGGCGACCCTCGCCCTCGCGGAGGCACGTTCCTTCATCACCGAGGCCAAGACCACTCTCTACTCGAACTATGCGGCACTGATCACCGAGGCAGAGGGCGGCCCGAAGGTCTCCCCGGAACGGCTCAATGAGTTTCGCTTCCAGTCCGCGATCATCCCGGCCCGCGCCGCCCGTTACGGCACCGAGCTGTACCGGATCGCCGGTGCCGCCGGGGTCTACAACACTGAATCCTTCGGTCGCTACATGACCGATCTGCTCGCCTGCCAGACCCACGCCACCAATAACTTCCAGGCCCGTGCCGTTGACTGGATCGGCCCCGAGCTTGGCCTGGATGAAATCCCGCCACCGATGGGCGTTGTGCCCGCCAACCTGAAGTGAGGCCGCCATGACCAGCGTTCAGCATCTCGATCCCAGCCTCTTCCGTGAGGCACTCGGGCATCACCCCACCGGTGTCGCCGTCATCTCCAGCATTGATGCTGCGGGCCAGCCCATTGGACTGGTGGTGGGTACCTTCAATTCCATCTCCCTCGACCCCCCACTTGTCGGCTTCTTTCCGATGAAGGAATCCCGTAGTTGGGCCGCGGTTCAGGAAGCGGGCTTTTTCACCGTGAATATCCTCGCCCATGACCAGGAGGATCTCTGCCGGGCGCTGACCCGGCGCCAGCCCAACAAGTTCGAGGGACTAAACTGGTCCCCCTCCGCTAATGGTTCACCCGTCCTGGACAATGTTGTCCTCACCATCGACTGCACCCTGGACAAGGTGGCTCCGGCCGGAGACCACTTCTTCGTCACCGGACTGGTCGAGGATCTCAGTATCTGCCGACCGGTACCGCCACTGCTGTTCTTCCAGGGCGGCTACGGCGGGTTCGTACCCCGTTCCTTCGTGGCCCCCAGCGACGCCATCATCGCCGAGGCGGTGCAGCTGGTTCAGAGCATCCGCACCGACATGGAGGATCTGGCCAATGACACTGAGGGAGAGGTCGCCGCCTATGCCTTGGTTGAAGATCATGCCGTCGCCGTGGCGGTCGCCAAGGCGGCGGATCTGTCCGCCGCCACGGTCATCGGCTCAAAGATCCCGCTGAGCCCACCCTTCGGCGAGGTGTTCCTGAGCAATGCCCCGCAATCAGCCATCGACGCCTGGTTCGTGAAGGCCGACCGCTTGGGAGCGGAGATCACCCGTATCTCCCGCCAGCGCCTGGAACATCTGCAGGCTAACGGCTGGACGGGCTCCCACACCGGTCATTTCCGCGACAGTCGGCTCTTCCCTGCCCTGCTCAATTACGGCATCGAGGAAATCACCCCGGCGCGTGACCGGGAACTGAAGAACCTGCTGACAGAGGCTGCCGTTGATCTGCTGCCACCAGATGCCCGGAACACCGAAAGCCATCCGGGAGCCAGCCTGGTTGCCCCGATCCTCAGCGCTGATGGTCGTTGCAAACTCATGCTCCGCCTCTCGCACCTGCCGAGTCTGACGGTTCCAGAGGTCGAGGAGCGCGGTCGTCGTCTCCGCGAGATCGCCTCACGCGCACATACCAACCAGACTGGCATCAACGAAGCAGGGAGCCTCCGATGACAACAACACTCACCACAAATACCGGGATCATGACTCCGGAATACCAACTGGCGCAGTTCATCACGAACTTCGATGGTCAGGACACTCCCCCCAAGGTCCGTCAGGTGGTCCGCAATGTGGTCCGGACGATCGCCGGCACGATGATCGCCGGGGCATCCCAAGACGGCATCGCGGAGATCCGTGAGCATCTGTGCAGGCAGGGTGGGACCCCGGAAGCCCGCACCATCATCTTCGGTGACCGCCTGCCAGCAGTGAACGCGGCTCTCTTCAACGGGACCATGGCCCGGGCACTGGACTACTGCGATCTCATGGTGCCGGGTCTGCACCTGGGTTCCTCGGTGATCCCGGCGGCGCTGGCCGCGGCAGAGCTCAAGGGGCAGTGCACCGGCACCGAGTTTGAGACGGCCATACTGGTCGGGCTTGAGGCCGGTGCCAGCCTGAATCTCACCGAGGAACAATTCGACGGCTTCGACCCGACCGGGGTGGTCGGAGTCTTCGCCGCCGCCGCCGCCGCGGCCCGGCTGCTGGAGTGCAGCGTGGAACAAACGGTCAATGCCCTGGGCCTGGCTTTCAACCGGGCCGCCGGGAGCTTTCAATCCAACACCGACGCCAGCCTCGCGGTGCGGCTGATCCAGGGTTTCACGGCCGCCAATGCGATCCAGTGCGTCCAACTCGCACAGCTCGGTCTGACCGGTCCGGAGAACTTCCTCGCTGGCCGCTTCGGATACACCCACCTCTGGGGACGTGATGAGATCAAGGGCTCAGATCTGGTGGGCGAGCTCGGCACCGAGTGGAAGATCATCGACGATTTCTTCAAGAAGTACCCGTGCTGTGGCCTCACTCAGGGGCCGACCGACCTCGCCTTCCAGAGCGTCCGGGAACTCGGCATCACCGAATCAGAGATCGAATCCATCGACCTCTATCTTCCGGAGTTTGCCTTCAATCTCATCGGCAAGAAGTTCGAGGCAGGTTCCAACCCCCGGGTCAACGCCCAGTTCAGCGGCCAGTACTGCATTGTCAACGCCATCGTGCGGGGAGAGTCCAAGTTGGCGCACTTTGAGCCGACTGCCGTGACGGCGCTGCTGGACCACCCGCTACATGAACGGGTCCAGTTGCATCACGATCCAGCGATCACCGGGCATTCCGCGACCCGATTCCGCCTGCGCACCACCACCGGGCAGGTCTGGGAAAAGTTCCTCAGCATCGGTCCCGGCTACCCCGGCAACCCGCTCACCGAGCAGGAGCACGCAGGTGGCTTCCGGGACTGCCTGGACTACGCACCCTATGCTCTTGAGGTGGATCAGCAGATGGCGCTGGATGCCGCGATCTCAGACCTGCGAGAGGTCGCCGACATCAATGAGTTCATCGCAGCTTTGATCAGCAGGAACGCACCCCAACACGACCTCCCCTGAGGGGCCGAGAGATTCTTCCTTTTCTGGTCCACCTGCGGTGTTTCCTGCCGCAGCAGCCGCCCGCCGGGTGTTCTCACAACCTGGCGGGTGGCTGCTGTCTGCTGCGGTCGGTTTTCGCCCTCGGGATCCCTGGTGGATGAATATCTGTCCCACGGCACCGGTTGCCCCGTAATGACGCTTATCGACGACCGCGTGGGCCCCAGGTAGCCTGGCACCCACCGCAGCAATCGCGGCGTCGATAAGCAGAGGAACTACACCTTGAGGGTGTCGCGGGCTTGTGCCGGGAGCAGGTGTCGGGCGAAGAACTCCGCCAGTTCGGCGGTCGCGTGCAGCGGCAGCACATGAGCGACGTACTGATCGGGGCGGACCACCACAATCGCACCATGCCGGTCGATCTGACGGGCCTGAAAAATATCCTCCTCCGGCAGCACGCCATAGGCGCGCTCTAGGTCATGCACCTGATAGGGGCCGACCTCGGGTCGGAAGGCGCTGGGGACATCGGGAATGTTGATCTCGCTGTGCGGCTGCTGGAAGATCACATTCAGCTCGAAGAGCTCATTGAGATCCGCACCGGCCGGAGTGTAGCGCTGGAGCGGGGAATCCGGGGACCCGGCGAGCCAAGCCGCCAGATCATTGAACTCGGAGGGTTCCCCGACACTCGGCTGATCCGCGAAGACGTAGAGCCGCCACTTACCGTCGGCCTTGGCCTGATGGCCGAGGTGCAACGGGTTGCCATCGCAGACGCGGGCGGCCCGGGCGGACTTGAATCGCTTGCCCACGGGGAAACCGGCAGCCAGCTGCTGGTGGGTATCTTCCCCGGTGATCATTGAGGGCGTGTACTCGGTCATGAATCCGGCCGGGAATTCTGCGTTCTTGTAGACAAACTGCTCAAGCTCAGTGGAGTCCTCGAAGTCCTCCGGGCGCTTGGCCAGCAAGGTGGACCACTCACGGTCGAAGTTGATGAGGTTTTCAGCGACGACCTTGCGCTCAGCTGAGTAGGTCTGCAACAGGGACTCCGGGCTGCGGCCCGAGAGCACGTGCCCCAGCTTCCACCCGAGGTTGAAGCCATCGGCCATGGAGACGTTCATGCCCTGGGCAGCTTTGGCGCTGTGGGTGTGGCAGGCATCGCCGGCGATGAATACCCGAGGGTTCTCACCGTTGTCCTGACCGGCATCATCGAAGCTGTCAGTGATGCGGTGCCCCACCTCATAGACGCTGTTCCACACCACATTCCGGACCTCCACGGTGTACGGGTGGAGAATATCATTGGCTTTGGCGATGATGTCCGCAAGTGGGGTCATGCGGACTGCGCGGGACTGATCCGGACCGACCTCACCGAGATCCACATAGAGGCGGACCAGGTGCCCACCCTCACGAGGGATGACCAGGATACTGCCACCGGTGTTGGACTGGATGACCGAACGCAGTCGGATATCCGGGAAATCGGTGCGGACCAGCACATCCATGACCCCCCAGGCGTGGTTGGCCTGCCTGCCCTCGAGCTTGCGGCCGATGGCGGCACGGACGTTGCTGCGTGCCCCATCGGTACCGAGCACGTACTTGGCACGGATGGTGCGTTCCTCGCCTTCCCTGGGCCCTGCGGTATGACGGACCCGAACCTCCACTGGGTACTCACCCTGACCGGTGTTGTCGAGGCCGAGGAATTCCACACCGTAATTAGGCTGCATCCGGGTCGGTGAAAACGCCATGGATTCCGCGAAGAAGTCCAAGATCCGGGACTGGCTGATGGTCAGATGGGGAAACTCACTGATCGCCATCGGATCATCCGGGGTCAGCGCAGTGCGGATGATGTTCTCCGGCTGCTCTGGGTCCGGCTTCCAGACCGACATCTCAGTGATGTGATAAGCCTCATCGCTGAGCTGATTGGCGAATCCAAAGGCCTGGAAGGTCTCCATGCTGCGTGCCTGGACACCATCGGCATGGCCGAATTCCAGACGCTCCGCGCGGCGCTCGATCAACCGGGTATGCACCTGGCCATACTGCGCCAGCTGTGCTGCCGTGATCATGCCGGTGGGGCCGGCGCCGACAATCAGGACATCCATGTCATCAGGAAGGTCCGCCGACCAGCTCTCCCCGATCGCCGAGGCCGGCAGGCGGCGCGGATCAGTCGATACATAGCCGTTGTGATGGAACTGCATGATATTTCCTCCGTGAGATCGGGATGGCGGTGCACTTGGTGCCAGGGTGGAATCAGGGACGGTATCAGTGGTTGATTCTGGACACTCAGGATCAGGGATGCCGGTGGTTATTCCCGGTCACATTCATAGCCTGATCCACAGATCATGAAAGTTGGGTCCTTCCGGTCGGACCAAGGACGCTCTTGAGTGTTCTAAATCTCTCAGTGACATCTTTTGTGATCCCCACCACTGAAAGAATACCACCTGATGGGCGAATTGGTCCACAGGTCGAACTATTGACAGTGGAAAACGTGATGTGGTTCACTGTACGGGCCAAGACAACCACTCATCGGTAAATTTGCTCGGGATCATTCGAAAGATTCCAGCAATTGGGGAGGGGCAACCACCCACCATGCATTCCCCTACATCCCCCCCGACCGGAGCGAAAGTCAGGCTCAGTGAACACTGCGGCACCCAAGTTCCCACCCCCTATGGAGCGACAACCGCATTCCAACAAACCTCCCGGGACCACGAATGCGAGGCCATCCCTCACCGCCACCACCCCAGGCCGCGCTCCCCGCAACTCCCAATTCTCCGAATAAACGACTGGCCACATTCCGATCATCGGTGAGGGCAGCGTTGACAAATCCCGACCCTTCCGAAACGATCCGCTACCATCCCGGCACCTCAAGCCCTTCACCATTTGGAGGAAAGATGACCACCACCACTCTGCGCGAGAAAATCGACCAGCGCCCCATGAAAGCCAGCCAATGGATAATCATCGCTGTTGCAGTGCTTCTCATGATGACTGAAGGCTATGACGTCCAAGCCATGGCGTTCACCTCAAACGCCGTCACCGAGGACCTCGGCCTCACCGGCTCCCAACTCGGCTTACTGTTGAGCGCCGGCCTGATCGGCATGGCCATCGGCACCGCCGGCGTCGGGCCCTTCGCCGACCGCTACGGCCGACGCCCCGTTCTACTGGTCTCCATCGCCGTGAACCTGCTGGGGCTTTTCCTCACCGCCACGGCTGGCTCCATGGGAGAGATCCTCTCCTGGCGACTCCTCACCGGCCTCGGCATCGGTGGCATCATGACCTCCGGTATCGTTCTCGTCTCTGAATACGCCAACGCGAAATACCGGCCCCTGGCGCTGAGCGTCTACTCCGCAGGCTTCCCCATCGGCGCTACCTTCGGAGGCCTCGCCGCAGTCCCGGTAATCGAGAACTTCGGCTGGCAAGGCGTGTTCTACCTGGGCGGATTCATCACTCTGGCGATTCTTGCCACAGTGGCGGTATTCATTCCAGAATCTATCGACCATCTTGCGGCACGTCATCGGGCCGGCAGCGAGAAAGCTCAGGGCCATGCCCTAAAAATCGCCCAACGACTGGACATCGACGGCCCGGTCGAGCTCGGCACTGCTGCGACAAAGAGCACGCCACGCAGCGGCTACGGAGCCCTGCTCTCCCGCGAGAACATCCGCGGCACAGTACTGCTCTGGGTCATGTACTTCCTGGTCATGTCTTCCTTCTACTTTGCCAGCTCCTGGACTCCCCGCCTGCTGGTCGAGATCGGACTCACCGCAGAGCAGGGCATCTGGGGTGGCCTGGTGATCATGGCCGGCGGCCTGGTCGGAAATATCCTCTACGGTTTCTGTGCCGCCCGCTGGGATCCCCGCAAGGTGATGACAGCCTTCGCCCTTATCAGTGCCACCCTGATGGTCATCTTCGCCACCACCACCTCCACCTTGGTGCTAGCACTCGGAATTGGCCTGCTACTCGGCGTATTCATCAATGGCTGCATGGCTGCCCTGTACACCATCGCCCCAATGTCCTACACCTCTGACCTGCGCTCCACCGGCGTCGGCATGGCAATGGGAATCGGTCGGGTCGGATCCATCCTCGCCCCCATTCTGGTCGGTGGCCTGCTGGACATCGGCTGGGCCCCCATCGCCATGTACGTGATGTTCGCCGTCGTACTGGTCGTCGTCTCCGGTATCGCTCCCGCCCTGCCACGCCGCCAAGGTGTCAAAGAAAAACTCGCCCAGAAAACAGAGTTGAACTCTTCAACGGAAACTGTCGCACTGCAGAAGACCCCCTCATTGGCCACTGACTAAAAACCTGAAACTCTCCATTGGTGGCCCGAGCTCAAGCTCGGGCCACTTTTTGTTATTCCCGGCCGGAATTCCGGGGGCAGCCACAATCTCTCCGAAACAACCGCCGACTCCCGAATGATGATGCCACGGTCAAGGACGCAGCTTCTCCGGCAGAATCCTTCGGACACCCGGCAGGAAATTCATCCTGCCGGGTACTGCATCAGACGAGCCTGGGCAACGCTTATCGATGCCCACTTGCCCTTTCCCGCCACTACCCTCGCTGTCCGCGGCTAAGGTCAGGCGCATCTGATCAGGCTGCAGCGAAGGGAACGCCCATCCCCACCTCACAGAACCCCGATGTCCCCCGACTGGACAGCGACCTTCAATCCCACCCGGCTTCCCAGGCCGGGGATGGCAAAGGAGCCCACGCCAACACCTTGGCCCGAGGCTTCGCCTTCTGGGTCGACAAAATTCTGCTCGGCCTAATCCTCCTGCCACTCACCGGGACATTCCCGATGAATGAGCACCTGCACAATGAGCTGCTCACCACGGCAGCTTTCGGGGTGTACCGGGTGCTCTGCGAATTCTGCTGGGGCCGCAGCCCCGGCAAGGCCCTCATGAGTCTCCGGGTGTACTACTCCGATGCGCACGGGCAGGAACGCAGCGGCTGGAACCGCCTTCTTTTTGTTCTTCTGCGCAACAGTTGGCTCCTGGCCGCTGGCATCGTGTGGTTCTGGTCCTCGGAGGCAGAAGTCGGGGGAATTGCGTTCCTTCTTTTCCTGAGCATGTTCTTCACCCGTGATCGGGCCACTCTCATGGATATTTTGGCCAAGGCACGGGTGTGCGACACCAAGATCTCAAACACCAGGCGCAACGCGTTTTAGTCCCGCTTTAACCCTCTCTCGTCCTGCTACCCTCGCTCCCAACCAGCATTCATCTCAACGCTGAAGGGAACAGAAAGATCAGCAGGAATATCTCAGCACACCAGCCGGCCCGGAACATCCGGGGCCGGGACTTCCCGGTGAGGGGTGGAAGGTCGGCGGCTCCCGCTCCTCGGTGGCAGCGGGGCGGCACCCCGGTTTCCGGGAACCCGGAGCCCAGGTTTGTGCTCGAGCCCGCCCGGTTCCTGCACCGCGGCTACGCCTTCGGTTTAGATGCTCTGCTGCTGAGCCTTCTCTTCGCCCTCACCACCCTGGCGACTCCGCTGGAGCCCCTGGAAGATAACTTCATCTACCTCTTCCTTCTCGGCAGCTACCGGGTGGTCCTCGAGTTTTTCCTGGGCAGCACCATCGGCAAGGCTATGCTGCGCCTCCGGGTGTACTACTTCGACCGGCAAAAGCAACCACATAGGGCCGGAAAGAAGCTGGTCCTGGCGCTTCTCCGCAATTCTTGGCTACTCGTTATGGGGCTTTCCTGGTTCTGGTCCCCTGACTCAAATTTCCGCAGCCTTCTTGTCATTCTCGCGGTGGTCGTAGCCTTCCTCAGCTATCGTCTCCGGGTGGTCGCACGCAATCTCAATGCCGAGGTGCTCCATATCAAGCCCCTGAGCATCTGGGAAGACCTGGACTAGCATCCGGGGGCTGGGCATTTCCGGAAAGCCGGCGGCGGAAATCAGCGGTTTTCCACGGGCAACTCACTACACCCACTGGAACATTAGTTCGACGTAGTGACGTATCCTCAAACTCGATTAGTTACGAGTGTGAAGGAAGTGATGTCTGTGGTCATGGGCCCCACCCATGCGATGAGTGGCGCCGCCGTCGGACTGGCGGTCGCGCAACTCCTGCCCGAGCACTGGGGCGGGGTAAATACCGTGCAGGAGGCTTTCCTCTATGCCGGACTCACCGCAGGTGCCGCACTACTGCCGGACCTCGATTCGCCTTCCGCCACGGTCTCGCGCTCCTTTGGCCCCTTCACCCAGATGCTCTCCCATTCAGTGGAGAACACCGCCCAGGGATTCGTTAACCTGACCAGGGCGAAGAAGGATCCCAAATGCAATAATGGCCACCGGACGCTGACGCATACGATCTGGTTTGCCCTGGGCGCCGGCGCCGGTGCCACCGCACTGATCGGCGCCTTCGGGAAACCCGCAGTGATCGGCCTACTGTTCGTCTTCCTCGGCCTGGGCATCCGCGGTCTCTTCCCGGAATGGTCCAAGAAAACCGACTGGCTGCTGGTCACCGCGATCGCGGCGGCGCTGGCCTACGGTGCCTGGCACTTCATGCCGGACAGTTCTTTCGGGCTGGTGATGGGGTCTGCGATCACCGTCGGCTGCCTGGCCCATATGCTCGGCGACCTGGCCACCAAGCAGGGAATCCCGGTCTTCGCCCCGGTCCTGCAATTCGGCCGGAAGCGCTGGTGGAAGCTGAAACTCCCGGGATTCCTGAGCATCACCGCCAGCGGCCCCGGCGACAAGGTGCTACTGACCCTGTTCACCGCCTCAGTCCTGGTGCAGACCTACCTCGTGGCCACCGGAAACTACTCCACCCTGATGATGGCACTGCTCAACAAGTAACACGACTGTGCCAATAGAACACCGCTTATCGACGCCGCGATCCCCGCCCGGATCGCGGCGTTCGGCGTTTGCCGCAGACTCGGGACGAAGAGGCCACCTCGGAAAGATCTCCGAGGTGGCCACATCTCAGCGGTGACACACCCGTATCAGACGCTCGCTGCGAGCACCTCCGGACGCAGGTCCAGGCGTCGGAGGAGCTGGGCATTCAGTGCCACGATCACCGTGGACAGCGACATGAGGATCGCGCCGACCGACATCGGCATGACGAACCCGATTGAGGCGAGCACACCCGCTGCCAACGGCACCGAGATCAGGTTGTAGCCCGCCGCCCACCAGAGGTTCTGCACCATCTTGCGGTAGGCCGCGCCCGAAAGTTCCACCACCGAGAGAACTGCCCGGGGATCATCGGCAGCCAGCACCACACCGGCAGAGGCGATCGCCACATCGGTTCCGGCGCCAATCGCAATGCCCACATCAGCCTGCGCCAGCGCCGGGGCATCGTTGACACCGTCACCGACCATGGCCACCTTCTTGCCACGCTCCTGCAGCTGACGCACCTTCGAGGCCTTATCCTCAGGGCGAACCCCGGCGAAGTGATCATCAATCCCCAGATCCCGGGCCACGGAGGCCGCGACTGCCTCAGCATCACCGGTGATCATCACGACCTCGATCCCGCGCCGGTGCAGGGCCGCCACTGCACTCCGGGATTCGGGGCGTACCTCATCGTCCAGGCGCAGGGCACCGGCGACGCGGCCGTCGACAAGCACATGGAGGATGATCGCACCGTGTTCACGCCACTGATCCGCGATCGGCAGCTCCTCTGCCTCCTCCTGCGCAAGCAGGTGGGGCCCGCCGACCTGGATCACACGGTCGTCGACAAGCGCACGAACTCCAACAGCGGGGGCAGAGGAGAAGTCACGTGAACGGGGAATCTCCAGCTCGCGGCGGCGGGCGGCATCCACAATCGCCCGGGCCAGCGGATGTTCGGAGTCAGATTCGGCGGCTGCGGCCAAGGCCAGCAGTTCTTCTTCGGGAAGCTCCACCGACTCGATGCCGTCCACTGTGGGCATGCCCTTGGTCAGGGTGCCGGTCTTATCGAAAATGACGGTGTCCACGGTACGCATCGCCTCCAGGGCCAGGCGATCCTTGATCAGGACACCGGCCTTCGCGGCCCGCTCCGTCGAGGTGGAGACCACCAGCGGAATCGCCAGTCCCAGAGCGTGCGGACAGGCGATGACCAGCACCGTGATCACCCGGGCGACCGCCTGCTCCGGCGAACCGATCAGCGACCAGACGAGCGCAGTGAGTACACCGGCCCCCAGGGCGTACCAGAACAGCCAGCCAGAAGCCCGGTCGGCGATGCGCTGCGCCCGGGAGGTTGAGTTCTGCGCCTGATCAACCAGCTTGCGGATGCCCGCCAGCGCGGTATCCTCACCCATCGCAGTGATCCTGACCCGCACGCCGGAATCGGTGGACACTGTTCCAGCGACCACATGATCACCCTCGGCACGCCGGACGGTGCGGGATTCACCGGTGATCATGGATTCATCCATGCTGGCCGAACCCTCCACCACTTCCCCGTCCGCGGGCAAACTGCCACCGGGCCGGACGATCACGATGTCACCGACCTGCAGTTGATCCGGAGAAAGCTTCTCGACGCCGCCGTCCGCGGCAACGCGCTCCGCCTCATCCGGGAGCAGCGCAGCCAAGGAATCCAGGGCCGAACTGGTCTGCGCCAGCGAGCGCATCTCTACCCAGTGGCCCAGCAGCATGATCACCACCAGCAGCGCCAGCTCCCACCAGAACTCCAGCTCGGCACTGATGATCCCCAGCGTGGCGGCCAAAGAGGCGAAGTAGGCGACGCTGATACCGAGCGCAATCAGCAGCATCATGCCCGGTTGCCGCTGCTTAACCTCACTCCAACCACCACTCAGGAAGGGCCGACCACCCCAGAAGTACATGAGGGTGCCCAGCACCGGCGAGATCCAACGTGCCAGGCCGGAGACCTCATAGCCGAGGAGATGGCCGAACATCGGTGAGAAGGCCACGGTCGGGATGCCGAGGATGAGCATGATCCAGAACAGGCGGCGGAACATGGCGACATGATCGCCATGGCCGGCATGATCATGCCCTCCCGGAGGCTCGCTGTGCACGTCCCCCGCAGGGTGCATTTCCCCAGCCGTCTGTGTTACTTGTGCGGCCTGAACGCCGTGTTCATGATGGTGGTGTTCCTGGCCGTGATGTTCCTGCCCCTGATGTTGATGCTCAGCAGGGTCATGATTGTGCGATCGCGTCATAGTTCCCTTTCCTTCTCAAGTGACGTTTCCTTCGAAGCTGCCAAATGGGCCCTCGCGATGATGCTGGGAGATCAGAAAACTGCTGCGCGCTGAACAATCCGAACAGTTCTGCTGCCTGACTTTTCTGGCACCCACTCCCCCTCTCACCATACCCCTTAGGGGTATTGACTCAAGGGCTAAATCTGACTGCCGGGCACAATCCCGGAAAGTCACTCAGACATCAGGTCCAGAACCTTGTTTATCCGTGCGTCCTGGCACCTCACCCCACACACCCCTGACCTACAGTGGAGCCACTGACCGAACTAAAAGGCGAGGACCGCACATGACTCTCTACGATGACACTCTCGAACTACTCCAGACCATGGTGCGCAACGCCTGCGTCAACGATCTGACCGCCGATTCCGGCGAGGAGTACCGCAACGCGCTCACCCTCGAGGAATTCTTCGCCGGCACCGAGAACATCGAGGTCCAGAGCTTCGAACCGCACCCCGGCCGGGTCTCGGTCGCTTTCACCGTCCGCGGCACCGATGCGACCGCCGAGCCGCTGACCCTGCTCGGCCATACCGATGTCGTCCCCGTGGACCTCGACCGCTGGACCACAGATCCGCACGGGGCAGAGATTATCGACGGCCGCGTCTACGGCCGCGGCACCATGGACATGCTGTTCATCACCGCAACCATGGCCGCGGTGACCCGCGAGGTCGCCCGCAACGGCCGCCCCAAAGGCACGCTGACCTTTGTCGGTCTGGCCGATGAGGAAGCCCGCGGTGGCCTCGGGGCGAAGTGGATCTCCGAGAACAAGCCTGAAGCCTTCAGCTGGCGCAACTGCCTCTCGGAGACCGGTGGCTCCCACCTGCCCATCACCGATGGTTCTGATGCCCTCGTGGTCGTCGTCGGGGAAAAGGGTGCCGCCCAGCGCCGCCTGCACGTCACCGGCGATGCCGGCCACGCCTCCACCCCCTTCGGCCGGGAGTCCGCGGTGGTCAAGATTGCCGAAGTCGCCCGTCGCATCGCCGAGATCAAACCCCCGGTCAGTTCCGATGAACTCTGGCAGGGCTATGTCAAGGCCTTCCGTTTCGATGAGGCCACCGAAACCGCCCTGCTTGAGGGCACTGACCCGGCCGCCTATGAGAAGTTCGGCCGCCTGGCCGCCTACTCAGATGCCATGAGCCATCTGACCATCGCCGAGACCGTACTGCGTGCCGGCGGCGCCATCAATGTGCTGCCTTCAAAAGCCCACCTGGAGATGGACATCCGCCCCCTGCCCGGCACCACCGATGATGATGTGGATGCCATCCTCTTGGACGGCCTGGGTGACCTGGCCGATCAGGTCCGCATTGAGCGGCTGATCTCGGAACCGGCCACCGTCTCGCGTACCGACGGCCCCCTCTACGAGGCCATCGTGGATACCTTCGGCGAATTCTTCCCCGAGGTCCCCGTGGTACCGACGATCTCCGCCGGTGGCTCCGACCTGCGTTTCGCCCGGCACCTGGGCGGCGTGGGCTACGGCTTCGCGTTGCACTCCCGGGAGCGCACCCTGGCTGATGTTTTCGCCCAGCTGCACACCCACGATGAGCACCTCGACCTCGAGGACCTGGACCTGACGGTCAAGGCGTATCAGTCACTGGTGGCCACGTTCGTGGGGGCGTAACGGAACTGGGGTGAGGGGTCCCGTCGGGGTCTATTTTTGTCATGGGCCCACCATCCGCATCTTCCCCGGATGCTGCTGGATCTGCACCCCGGTGATGTGTCCTTCCTGTAATTCCAGGACGACCCACCGCACCATATCCGGGGAAACGGCCTTGAGCACCGCCCCGCCGACCGCCGATTCAACTGAGATCTCCGGCATCCCGTGCTTCACGATGATCCCGGTGAGGAAGCGGGAAACCTTGTCCGCCCCATAGATCGGGCGACGCGCAGCAGTGCTGAGACCGCCACTGTCGGTCCAGAGCACGCATCCATCGGAGAGTAGCTCGGTGAGCACGGCAAGATTCCCCTCCCTCAAAGCTGAGGTCAGTGCCTTTAATTCTGCGGCACTCGCAGCCGCGCCTGCGGCCCCTTCGCTCTCCGCCAGCGCTTTCCTCGCCCGTGAGGCCTTTTGGCGGCAGGCAGCCGGGGTATGGCCGACAACTCGGGATATCTCCTTGAAGCTCAGGGCGAAAACCTCTGCAAGCACCAGAATTACCCGGTCCACCGGCGAGAGGTTCTGATACAGCCGTACCAGGGCCAGATCCACTGATTCTTGTAGTTCCACCTGTGCGGCCGGGGCGGGGAAGCCGGATTCCAGGGCAGCCTCCCGGCGAAACACCGCAATCTCCGGCAACCAGGGACCCACGTAATCGGTTCGACTTCGTGCCGCAGCGGTGGCCATATCGAGGGCGATCCGGGAGGTGACCACGCTGAGCCAGGCGCGGGCGTCGTCCAGCGGGTCTGGCTCAGCGCGCCACCGCAACCAGGCCTCAGAGGCGGCATCCTCCGCATCGGCCCAGGTGCCGAGGATGTTGTAGGCGATGGCCAGCAACCGTGGCCGCTCGGAAACCCAGAGATCTGTCATCGGTTGGTCATTTCTGACAGAGCACTCCGATCCGGTTCCACATGTTGATGGTGGCGATCGCGCCGATCAGGTCCCCGGTGAACTTCTCACCGAACTCCGAGATCACGCGTTCCTGTAATTCAACCTCGAATCCCTCGATGAGTCGAGTGCCGGCGGTGGTGAACTCGAGAATGAGGTTCTCACGTCCATCAAATTCCCCCCGAGAAGTGGGCCACTGCGCAATGGCATCCACCCAGGCTTGGCTGAAGTCCAGCTTCAGGGCCTCCTTCGAATGCATGTTGATGCAGAAGTGGCAGTTGTTTTCGAAGGAAGCCCGCAGTTTGACCAGCAGCTTCTCCTTCTTCGGCAACCCTGCTCCCGCCAGCTCGAGGGCCCCGGCGGCGGCATAAAGTCGTTTGTGGGTCTTCAGCAGATTCAGCTCGGTCATGATCTCGCTCCTGCTAGGTAGGACAGTCGGCGGTTTCTCCGCCGGCTGGTACCCATGGGACGATTCAACCCCTGAATCTGTGACAAACCCCAGGTCAACGAGGCTTTATACCTTGACCACCATTTTGCCGATATTTCCGCCCTGCAACATATCGATGAAAGCCTGCGGGGCATGTTCCAGCCCCTCGACCACGGTCTCGTCATAGACGAGCTCGGCCGCCGTGAACCAAGCTTTCAGCGCCTCCTGTCCCGTTGCCGCCACCGCCGGATGATCACCGACGATGAAGCCCTGGAGCTTGAGCTTCTTCTTCACGATCTGCCCCAGGTTGTCCGGTCCAGGCTGCGGGGACTCGTCGTTGTATCCGCTGATCGCCCCACAGACAGCGACTCGGCCATGTGGTTTCATCACATCCAGCGCAGCTTCCAGGTGATCACCGCCGACATTGTCAAAGTAAAGATCCACGCCCTCAGATGCCACATGGGAAAGCTGCTGTCGGATCGGGCCCTTCTTATAATTCACCACCGCATCAAAGCCATACTTCTCTTTGAGCAGCGCGGCCTTCTCATCACTGCCGACGGAACCGATCACCCGCGTTGCGCCGAGCATCCGGGCGATCTGCCCCACTGCGCTACCCACGGCACCGGCAGCCCCGGACACGAAGACCGTGTCACCGGCCTTGATCCCGCCGATCTCCGTCAATCCCACATAGGCGGTCATTCCCGGCATGCCGAGCAGGCCCAGGTAGAGCGAATGCGGAATGTTCGCGTTATCTTCCCGGACTTGGAAGTCCGCAGCTGGCCCCTGCGCAATGTCACGCCAGCCCTGTGCGCTGATCACCAGGGTGCCCACCGGAAGTTCCTCGGCACGAGATTCAATCACCGTGCCCACCGCCCCGCCGGACATGGTTTCCCCCAGCTCGAAGGGGGCGACATAGCTCTTGGCCCCCGACATCCGACCCCGCATATAGGGATCGACGGTGATGAATTCATTAAGGACCCGGACTTCGCCGAGACCGAGCTCGGGAAGTTCCACCTGCACGGTTCGGAAATTCTCCGGGGAGGGCAGGCCCGAAGGCCTGGTTGCCAATTCAATCTGATTGCTGATCTGAGTGGACATGTGAGAACGCCTCCAATTTTGTTGTTCTCGTGGTGTGGGTGCAACGAACGAGACGACCAGATAATTCCCGGCCCCCTCTTCCCGGACCCTAACCTCGCTTATCGACGTCGCGCCCGCCCCAGTGCTGCCCATCCTCCTGCTCCTCCCCCCTCCGGGGGAGGATCACCCCAATACCGTGGCACAACGATTTTCCCTGGTTTAGCTGGTCTATTTCACCTGTGCCAGACGCCAGTCCCTCCCGCAGCACCGGAAGAAACTTTCCTTGCGCTGCGAATTCACCCGTTTCATGCCACCATACGGTTTCCACGTTAAGAACTTTCCTTATCGAAAGGGTTCAGCACCATGACCTCCCCTTCCCGCCACCTGTCCAAGCGAGCACTCTGCTCGATGGCAGCCCTCGGCACCTCGGCCGCACTTCTCACCGCCTGCGCCGAGCCCTCCGAGTCCGAGGACGCTACCACCACCAGCGCCGCCGACTCCGTGGAAACCACCACCCTGACCGTCTACACCTCCGAGCCGGAGGGCAAGGTCGACGAGATCAACGCAGCCTTCATGGAGGCCAACCCCGATATCGAGGTTGAGGTCTACCGCGCTGGTACCGGCGACCTGAATGCCCGGATCGCCGCCGAGAAGGAGTCCGGCGACATTGAGGCGGACATCCTCTGGGCCGCCGACGCCCCGACCTTCGAGACCTATGCCGCCGAGGGCGACCTGGCCGAGCTGCAGGACGTCGACACCGCCGATATCCTCGCCGAGGCAGTGGATGAGGAGGGTTTCTACGTGGGAACCCGCATCATCCCGACCGTGGTCGCCTATAACTCCGAGGTGGTCGAGGAGGCTGACCTGCCGCAGTCCTGGGCAGATCTGACTGACCCGAAGTTCGCCGGCCAGCTGGTCATGCCGGATCCGGCAGTCTCCGGTGCCGCTGCCTTCAACGCCTCCGTGTGGAAGAACAACGAGGAGCTGGGTGAAGACTGGATCAACGCCCTCGGCGCCAATGAACCGATGATCGCCCAGTCCAATGGTCCGACCTCCCAGGAGATCGCCGGAGGCGGCCACCCGATCGGCATTGTCGTGGACTACCTGGTCCGTGACCTCGCCGCCGAGGGATCCCCGATCGATCTGCTCTACCCGAGCGACGGGGTCCCCTACATCACCGAGCCGGCAGGTGTCTTCGAGGCTTCCGAGAACAAGGAGGCGGCTGAGCGTTACCTCAACTTCCTGCTCTCCGAGGAGGGCCAGAAGATCGCCGTCGAGCAGAACTACCTGCCGGTGCGCGAGGACGTCGGAACTCCGGCCGGCGCCCCGGACCTCGGCGATATCGCTCTGATGACCCCGGACCTGCAGGTTGTCACCGAGGACAAGGACAACGCCGTCGAGGTCTTCCAGAACGCAATGAACTGACACATGCGTTTTATTTCTTCACTGGCCACACTCCGGATCGGGGTGTGGCTCATTGTCATTGGTCTGTTCCTGGCACCGTTGTCTCTGGTGATCGGGCTGGCGCTGGGTGCCAACCAGATTCCCGTCCTCCTGGATGAGGAACTGGGCACCGTGGTGTGGAACTCGGTCTACACCACCTCCCTCTCTGCGGTGGGTGCGGTGGTCATCGGCACGCTCATTGCGCTGCTGCTCGATCGCACTGATGCCCGTGGCACGGGTGTACTAAGACTTTTTCTGCTGTCCCCGCTGCTGATTCCCCCCTTTGTGGGTGCGATCGCCTGGCTGCAGCTCTTCGGTCCGAACCAGGGACTGAACCGTTTCTTCGGTACCGAAATCTGGAACGTCTACGGCGCGGACGGGGTGACGGTGCTGATGACCCTGCATTCCTATCCGATCGTCTACGTCATCGTCGCTGCCGCACTACGCTCGATTCCGGCCGATCTGGAACAAGCAGCCCGGGTGGCCGGCGCCAACACCTTCACGGTGCTGCGCACGGTCACACTGCCGCTGCTGCGTCCGGCTCTGCTCAGTTCCTTCACCCTGACCGCGGTGTCCAATCTCGCGGACTTTGGGATTCCCGCGCTGCTGGGGTCCCCGGCGCGCTTTGAGACCCTGGCGACGATGATCTACCGTTTCATGAACTCCGGTACGATCGCCAACCCGTTGCAGGTGACCTCGACCATCGGTGTTCTGCTGCTCTTCCTGGGCATCGCCGCTGTGGTGGCGGATCACCTGGTCTCGCTCTATGCCGGGTCCAAGCTCCAGCACACCGGAAATGCGCTGCGCTTCCGCCTCGGTGCGGCCCGACTGCCCATCACCATCATCGCCTGGCTGGCGGGCCTGGCCATCACCCTGCTCCCCATCATGGGCTTGGCCTATCGTGCGCTGCTCCCAGCTCCTGGGGTGCCTTTTACCTGGGAGAACATCAGTCTGGGTAACTTCCAGGATGCGCTGGGTAATCCACGCACCATCGATGGCCTGAGCAATTCGCTCTTCCTGGCACTCGGTGCCGCCCTGATCTGTGGGGTGCTCGGCTGGCTGGTAGGCCTGCTGGTCACCCGCACCCGCTCTTGGAGTAACACGCCGCTGACACTGGTGGTGTTGCTGCCCACCGCGCTGCCGGGTCTGATCATCGGTGTGGGCTGGCTGATCTTCGGTCGCTACACCGGCAGCTACAACACCATCTGGGTGATCCTCGGTGCCTATGTCTGTGCCTTCACCGCTATGGTGCTCCAGGCGGTGCGCGCACCACTGCGCCAGACCCCACTCGCGGTGGAGGAGGCCGCCCGGATCAGCGGTGCCGGCCGGGTGCGCTCCCTGCTCGACACCACTGGCGCGATGGCGATTCCCGCCGCGATCTCCGGTGCCGTGCTGGTGGCGGTGACCGCGGTGCGCGAGCTCACCGTCTCGGTGCTGCTGATCGCCCCGGGTACCACCACGCTCGGGGTGCAGGTGTTCAACCTGCAGCAGGCCGGTGACTATAACCAGGCTTCGGCGCTGTCCCTGATGTTTGCCGCGGTGGGCGTGCTCGCCCTGGGATTGACGGTGCGCGGGGTCGCGGCGCCGGTCCCGCGGGCGTCGAAAAGCACCCGGCGACACATCCGTACTACTGCAGGAAAGATGTAATTCATGTCTGCCATCACTATCTCCGATCTGAGCGTGACCTTTCCCGACGGCACCACCGGGATTTCCGCGGTGAACCTCGATGTCGCGGAGCAGGAATTCCTCGCACTGATCGGCCCTTCGGGTTCCGGCAAGACCACGCTGCTGCGGACCATCGCAGGTTTCCTGCAGCCCAGCTCCGGCACGCTGCAGATCCAGGGCCGGGACATCACTGCAGTACCACCGGAGAAGCGACACATCGGCATGGTTTTCCAGCAGCACGCGGTGTGGCCGCACATGTCCGTCGAAGCCAATGTCGCCTATCCGCTCAAGCAGGCACCCAAGCAGAGGAAGGTCGCCCGATCGGAACGGAATCAGCGGGTCAAGGAAGCCCTGGAGCTGGTCGGCCTCGGTGGGTACGAGTCCCGCAAGCCCGCCAGTCTCTCCGGTGGTCAGCAGCAGCGGGTGGCGCTGGCCCGCGCGATCGTCGCAGATCCGCAGGTGCTGCTGTTGGATGAGGCGCTGTCTGCGCTGGATGAACCGCTGCGTGACAGCCTGCGCCGCGAACTGGTCTCCCTGACCAAGCGGCGGGGGCTGACCACCGTGCATGTCACCCATGATCGCACCGAGGCCCTGTCCATCGCGGACCGCGTGGTGGTGCTCATGGAGGGCGAGATCCAACAGATCGCCGATCCCGCCGAGCTGATTGCCCGACCCGCCACCGCCAAGGTCGCCGCCTTCATCGCCGATGCCACCGTGCTGGAAGCCACGCTTAATGACGCCCGCCTCACCTGCCCCGCGCTGGGGCAGAGCTGGGCCCGGGAAGAGGTGGAGTTCATCGGTGCCGCAGCGGCAACCCCGGGAGTAGTACAACTGGCGGCACTTCCGGCGGCCGTCGAGATGTTCCCACCCAGCACCCCAGGCGCGGTGCCCGCCCGGATCACCTCGGTGCTCTTCGCCGGCGAACACTTCAGTCTGACCCTGGAAACCAGCTCCGGTCACCGCTTCCGGGCCAGTGTCTCCGGCCCACGCCCCGCCGTGGATGATGCGGTTTCGATTCGACTGAACAAACCCTTGGTCTACCAGAATTAGCCGGCGCCGCGCGGCGGTGCCACAGGCTCGCTACTGTCTATGGCATGGCGATCTCAGACATTGTGCGCAAGCTCGAAAACGGCATCAACCGAGCTGGCATGAAGCGGAAAACCGAAGCCGGGTGGCAGCCCACCATCACTGGTTTCTCCGGATACGGCTCGCAGCGTCGGGTGCGGGTGCTGGCACGTGTTCTGATGGCCGATCAAGCGGTGGAACCGGCACCCACAGCCGCGCTGCCACACACGGCGCACCCGGTCCGTGACCTGCGGGACCTCAGCGATCAGGCGCAACGCGGATGGCGACAGTTCTTCACCATCCAGGTGGGTGCACTCCCCGTCACCGTCACCGTGGGCGATTCCACCGTGGAATCTACAACCGACGCCAACGGCTATATCGATGTCCTGGTCGAAGATCATGGCCTGGCACCCGGCTGGCACGGGGTGCGCATCACCGCGGAAGGTGGCCAGCCCGCCGAGGCACGGGTGCTCATCGTCGATTCCACCGCCCGGATCGGCCTGATCTCCGATATCGATGACACCGTCATGGTGACCTGGCTTCCCCGCGCCCTACTGGCGGCCTGGAACTCCTGGGTCCGGCACACCAATTCCCGCAAACCCGTGCCCGGCATGTCCACCTTCTACGCGGAGCTGCTGCGGGAGCATCCAGAAGCCCCGGTCTTCTACCTCTCCACCGGCGCGTGGAACACCTACGAGACCCTCGAGATCTTTCTGGCCAGACACCGACTACCTGCCGGCCCCCTGCTGCTGACCGACTGGGGACCCACACCCACCGGAATGTTCCGTTCCGGGCAGGAACACAAGAAAGTACAGCTTCGGAACCTCATCATCGAATACCCCGACATCCAGTGGATCCTGGTCGGCGATGATGGCCAGCATGATCCGCTGATCTACGGCGAGGCTGTCGCCGAGCACCCGGACCGCATCGCCGGCGTGGCGATCCGCCAGCTCACCCCCAGCGAGCACGTGCTCTCCCACGGCACCACTGCCGCGCTGGCCGAACCCGCTGACAGTAGCTGGCATGGGGTGCCCACCATCCTCGGCAAAGACGGGCATGAATTGCTCCAGCGATACCGGGAAAAGCCGTTTCCGCGGGTTGTTTCGGAGTGAAGGTTCCACCTCGCATCCCCTGGTGATGCCGCTGCTGACACCAGGCATCACACCGGGTAATTCAGTAGTTGTTTCAAACAACTCCCAAATTACTCAGCCCGCATAAGCACCCGAAGAATTGGTTAAATACCAGGTCAGCATAGTTGTTTGGAGTAAATTACCCAGGTAGATTACTAGCTCCTGCGGGCAAGCCCGCCAACAAACTCTCCACCAAGGCCCGGTGGTTCTCCAGTCACTTGGTGTGCACGCCTTCCACGGCCACGGCACGCGGCAGCACCCCGGATGCCGGGTGGGCCTCGAACCAGTCGAGTACCTCACCCCTCAGCCGCAGCTCCGCCATCGCCAACCCCCGGGGCGCGGCGCCGATCAGCGCCTCAGGAATCTGCCGCAAGCTGCTTTTCGACGCCCGCGAGAATGACGCCGAGCCCAAACTCGAAGATGGCGCGGTGACTGGTGATCGCCTGGTACTCCATGCCCACCGTCGAGCCCACCCGGCTTGAGATCGGGAAAGCGTGGGTCGGGGTGACCTGCTCCAATAGTGGGCCGTGAATATTCCACCAGTCCACATCCGAGATCCCCGACTCCGCCGCCAGATCTACCGCCTGAATATCATGCGCGGCATTGGCGGCGGTGTGGGTCTCGATGAGTGAAATCAGATGGTCCATGGCAATATCACCGAGCCCGGAACCTTCGACGGCCGCCAACTCCCACTCATAGCGGGCCGAGATCCCCGGCCCGATCCAGGGCCGATGTCGCTGCCCCTCGAGCAGCCAGGGATGCCGGTGGTATTCCTCCCAGAGCAGCTCCGCGATGGCACGGAGGCGGTCATTGAGGTCCCCCTCATGTGCCGGGACGCCGGCGCGGTCGACGACCTCATCGATCATCAGGCCGATCAGTTCTGAGCGACCGGGCACGTAGGTGTAGATCGAGGTCGCGGAGATGCCGAGTTGTTCGGCAACCCGGCGCATGGAGAAATTCCCCAGCCCTTCCCGGTCCGCCAGCATGATGCCGGCGTCAATGACCTGGTCGAGGCTGAACTTCTTACGCGGTCCGCGGGCGCCCTCCTCCTCCCCCAGTTGTCTGCGCCAGAGCAGGCGCAGCATGCGTGCGGGGTCAGGGGTTTCGCGTGCTTTATCTGAGGTACCGGAAGCCATATTGACAGCTTACTCCGATGGGCGTACGGTGTTTTCCACAAACTCCGAACACCGTTAATAGTTAGGTGTCAGACATGCACACCCCCATCCGGGAACCAGCCATCAAAGCCACCGATGTGGTGAAGAAGTACGGGGACACGTTCGCGCTCAACGGCTTCAACCTCGAAGTACCCCAAGGCAGTATCCATGGCCTGCTCGGCCCCAATGGTGCCGGCAAGTCCACCGCCGTCGCCATCCTGTCCACCCTGGTCCGACTCGATTCCGGACATGCCGAGGTGACCGGCATCGACGTCCGCCAGGGCGCGGAGGTCCGCCGCCGGATCGGCCTGGTCGGACAGAACGCGGCCGTCGATGAGATTTTGGGCGGCCGCCAGAATCTGATCATGTTCGGCCGACTCCTCGGCCTGAAAACCACCGCCGCCCGCACCCGAGCCGATGAACTACTCGAGATTTTCAATCTCACCGAAGCCGCCGACAAACCAGTGAGCAGCTACTCCGGCGGCATGCGTCGCCGCATCGACATCGCCGCCAGCCTCATCCTTGACCCAGCCGTCCTCTTCCTCGATGAACCCACCACCGGGCTCGATCCCCGCGGCCGCATCGACGTGTGGCAGCTGGTCTCCGAGATCGCCGCACGTGGCACGACCGTACTACTGACCACCCAGTACCTGGACGAAGCCGACCAGCTGGCCGACCGGATCTCCATCCTCAAGGAGGGGGCCGTCATCGCCGAGGGCACTCCCACCGCACTGAAGAAGCAACGCGGCGGAGAACGGGTGGAAATCACCGCACCAGCCAATGTCCCGGCCCCACAGCTCCTCGCAACACTGGGTGAATCCGCGACCCTCGCCGATGCGGAAGCCGGCATCCTCACCTACCCCGCCCCGCGCGGCACCGCCGATCTCATTGAGGTGATCCGCACCCTCGACGCCGCCGGCATCACCCCGGAAGACATCTCCCTGCGCCGCCCCACCCTGGATGAGGTCTTTCTGGCGGTCACCGATGAACCAACCAACACCCAGGAGAAGTCATGAACACCATCCGCAACGGGTGGATCCTCACCCAACGGGACCTCGCCCACTGGGTGCGCCAGCCCTGGACCCCGGTCTTCAACATGGCCTTCACCATCATGCTGCTGCTGATGTTCGCCTTCATCTTCGGCGGCTCCATCCAGCTGCCCGGCGGCGGCGACTACATCGACTACCTGTTACCCGGCATGATGGCCCTGGCCATGATGTTCGGCGTGGAGGGCACGATGACCACGATGGCCAATGACACGAAGAAGGGCATCACTGATCGTTTCCGCTCGATGCCCATCGGCGATACCGCCCCAGCACTGGGACGCATCGGCGCCGACATGATCACCTCCGCTGTTGAGCTGGCGGTGCTCTTCATCGGTGGCCTACTCCTCGGATGGCGCATGTCCGGATCCCTGGCGGGCGGACTGCTGGCCATCATCCTGCTGCTCTGGTTGCGCTTCGCCGTGCTGAGCATCGGCATCTTCCTGGCACTGACCATCGGCCGCAACGAAGGGGCCACCATGGCGGTCCAGGTGTTGGTCTGGCCCATCGGCTTCCTCTCCAATGCCTTTGTCTCCGCCGAGTTCATGCCCTCCTGGCTCGGGACTGTCGCCGCCTGGAACCCCATCTCCGCTACCGCCACCGCCGCCCGCGAGCTCTTCGGAAACCCCACCGGCCTCACGGATGGACTACTCGCAGATCATGCCGTGGCACTGGCCCTGATCTGGCCGGCCATACTAGTGGCGATTTTCCTGCCGCTCTCGGCCCGGGCCTACCGAAACCTGCGGAAGTAGGGGCTCAGAGACAGATCAGGGCTGCGCGGAAATCCAGTTCATCCAGGCCGTACCGGCCGGGGTGAAGGGTAGGTCTCGAGGATCAGGGGAATGACCCCGGAATACAGGTAATTCACTCGATTCTCGAGACCTACCCTTCACCCTTCCAAGTCGGCGACCAGTCCGACGCCGCCACTACCAGAACTACCAGAACACAAAAGTGCTGCCGCTGAGTTCACCATTGAACTCAGCGGCAGCACTTTTTGTCATTCAGGTCCCAGGCCCATTCAGACCCCAGGCCTCATTCAGACCGGCAAAGGGAGTCTTCCTCAGAACCGGAGAACTACTTGTTCTTCTTCTCCGAGGGGGCGGCGATCAGGGCTGCGGAGATAGCGGCCATGAACAGGTCCTTGGACAGCCCGGTGCCAGCCTCGGAAGGACGGATACCGTCAGCCTGGGTCATAGCTTCGTTGCGGAAGTAGATGGCCAGCAGGCCAGCGGTGAACGCACCCATGGCGGCACCGGCGATCTTGGTGGGGACGAAGGGGGTCAGCAGGGCAGCACCGATACCGACCTCGGAGTAGCTGAGGAATTTGCCGAAGGTGGCCGGGGACATCTTCTTCACGGCCGGGATACCGGTGGCGGCGAATTCCTGGACACCGGCGGCAGCCTCAGTCGGCATGCCCAGCTTGCCCACTCCGGACTGGAGGATATAAGCGCCAGAGATGCCACGGAGGATGGTGTTCGGAATGTTCATCTGTTTTCAATTCCCATTTCTTCTTGAGTTACTGAGAGATATTAGAGCTTCCCCGTTATATGCGTGGGGAAGAGCGCGGGCGTCCGACACTGGGGTCACAGGATCAGCCATTTCCCCGATCGGATCGCTACATTACCTACAATAGTGACACGTCAACCTATTTCCGACAAGGTTAGGTTCCTCACCACCCATTCGAATGGGAAATAGCGCCGGAGTCTGAGAATCAGGGAAACTCGAGCTCAATTTTCCGTGTCCTAGCTTTCAACCGCGTGATATCTATGGTTAATTAGGGGCCATGACCATCTTCTCTCGTAGCTCCTTCAAGACCGGTCTGGCTACCGCCGCCGTCGCCGCGTCTTTCGCTATTGTCGCCCCCGCCGCCGCCAACGCCGATGTCATCGATGATGCCCTGAACGCTCTGCCCTCCGGTGAGATCACCTGCGCGCAGGCAGAGGGCTATTGGACCAACTCCGCCGATTACAACGAAAAGGTTGCGTTGGCTCAGACTGTCGCCCGTTTCGATTCCCGTGGCGCCGAGATCAACGCTGCTCTGGCCCGTGTCGACGAGGCTGCCAACCGTTGTGGCCTGAAGGGTGGCGGCAACACCGCCCCCGCGCAGAACACCGCTCCGGTCAACAACACCCCCGCGCCCTCCAACAACAACGGTGGCAACACCGCCCCGGTGCAGAACAACACCGGTATTGAGGGTGCTCCGACCGTGAGCATCCCGGTCGCACCGGGCACCCCGACCATCACCGTCCCGGCTTTCAACGCCGTGAACTTTGTGATCCCGGACCTGCTCAAGATCGTCCAGGACTTCCTGGCACAGTGGGGCTTCAACATTGATCTGAGCCAGTTCGCCCCGCGCTAGACCCTAAGAACTAGAGCTCGAAATATAGCGGCGCGTGCGCTGAGCATCCCGGATTGAAGGGATGCCCGCACCCGCCGCATTTTTCTGCCCGCGAGTACTCGGCATAATCCATCTCGTGGCCGCAGACCCCACAGCGCGTGGCCTTGAGGCCGGGGGCGATAAGCATGCGCCCGAAGGGGTGAGCCGCGCCCTCCCGGTGGCATCGGAAGCACGCCCACCAATCCCCGCAGGTAGCGCAGCGGTTGGCGATGACATCACGCTCGGAATGGTAATGCGCACATCTTCCCTGCTTATCGACGCCCGTGCCACGGACCACCGCGTTCTCCTCATTCATGGCAGGTTCAGGGCTTGACGACGGCGCGGCCGTGACGCTTGCCCGCGAGCAGCTCCGCGCCCGCCGCGGCAACCTCCTCCAGGCTGAGTACCTCGGTGAAGCCTTCTAGCACAGCTGTATCAAGTTGCTCGGCCAGCAATGCCCAGGCAGCTTCACGTAGTTCCAGCGGCGCATCCACGGAGTTGATACCGATCAGCTGCACCCCACGGAGAATGAAAGGCAGCACGGTTCCCGACAGATCCGCTCCCTGAGCCAAGCCACAGGCGGTGGCCACCCCACCCCACTGAATCTGGGCGAGCGCGTTCACCAGCGTGTGGGAACCGACAGAATCGATGACCCCGGCCCAGCGTGTCTTCTGCAGCGGTTTACCCGGCTCACCAAGGGCGGCCCGATCCAGCACCTCGGTAGCGCCGAGACCACGCAGATAATCGCCGTGTTCCGCCACCCGGCCGGTCAGTGCGACCGGTGAATATCCCAGCTGATGCAGGAGATGAATCGAAATGGAACCAACTCCGCCGGTGGAACCGGTCACCAGGATCTCACCATCTTCCGGCTTCACCCCCTGACGCAGCAGCGCAGCCACCGAAAGTGCAGCGGTGAAACCAGCGGTACCGATGGCGGCCGCCTGCTCAGCATTGAAGGTCTCCGGCAGACGGATGGCCGAGTCAGCGCTGATACGAAGTTTCTGGGTGTATCCACCGTGACGGCTCTCCCCCAGCCCAGCGCCGTTGAGCACCACCTGATCACCGGCCTGAAAACGCTCGGAATCGGACTCGAGGACCGTACCCACAACATCAATGCCAGGGATGATCGGCAGGTTCCGGACAATACCGGGGTCAGCCGCCAGCGCCATCGCATCCTTGTAATTCAGGCTGGAATAGGAGACCTCAATGAGCAGGTCACCCTCCCCGAGAAACTCCTCGCCAACCTCCTTGACTTCAGTGCTGGCCTTGCCGGATTCATCCTTATTCACAATGAGTGCGTGTGTCATGCGTCCGAGTGTAGGTGGGTTCTGTGGCATTTACCGGTATGAGGATGCGCTCCCCGGGGAACGGAAACCGGGAGCCTCTCGAACAAGCAGTCTCATGCCTAACGCAGCTTGTCCTTATCTCAGGTTAATCTTCAGCCAAGCTCATACCTTTTCGAGCGCCGACAGTTAACCAAGACAGAGGAACCTGAAGTGTCCATCGAACAAGCCATCACCTCCTTATCCACTCGCATCCGCGAACTCAAGCCGTTGATTGAAACCGAGGAGGCTACCAAAACTGCGTTCATCATCCCGTTCATCAGTACGGTCCTCGGATATGACGTGACCGACCCTCGAGAGGTCATTCCGGAGTACACCGCCGACGTGGGAGTGAAGAAGGGTGAGAAAGTCGATTTCGCCATCAAATCCGGCACAGACTTCCACTTCCTGATCGAATGCAAGAAAATCGGCGAACCCCTCCATCTGGACCATGCCAATCAGCTGGTCAGGTACTTCAACGTCACCGACACTGAGTTCGCGATTCTGACCAACGGCGAGGTATATCAGTTCTATGCCCAGCTCGACGCCGCCAACCGCATGGACGAGAAACCCTTCATGACTCTCGACCTCGGCAACGTTGACCCTCGGCATTTCCCCCATCTGGAGATGTGCACCAGAAAGCACTTCAACCCAGAAGCGCTCGCAGCAAACGCGGAAGAGCTGAAGTACATCGCGGAGCTGAAGAAGATCATTGCGACCCAATTCCAGGAACCTGATGCCGACTGGGTCAAACTGCTTGCTGCCCAAGTCACCGCCAAGAGAATGACCGCAGCAAACATGGAATACTTCACCCGACTGGTGGGCACCGCCGCATCGCAGTACCTCAAGGACGAAGCCAACCGGAGACTGAAGTCCGCCCAAGACTTCGACGAGCCCAGCATCCCGGCACTAACCGCACCGGCACCCCAGGAGAATGAAGAACTTCCCGAGGAGGAAGCCCCGGTCAGCGACATCAACACCACCGAAGAAGAAATCCACGGTCACACCATCGTCCGGGCCATAGGTTGTTCCGAGGTTCCGGCCACTGAAATCTCCATGCGGGATGCAAAATCTTATTGCGCGATCTTGTACCAGGACAATAACCGAAAGCCTATTGCCCGCTTCTACTTCGACCGCAAGGTGCCCCGCATCGGGATCTTCGATGAGGATCGTCAGGAGCTCTTTTTCGATCTCGCCGAAATCGAGGATATCTATCAGCATTCAGAGCTGCTACGTACCCGGATTCGGTCATTACGGGACAACTGACCCAAATACCCCTGCAACGCGATTCCGCCGCTGCCCTATATACAGAGACCAGTGTCCGCCCGATCAAGCTGATGGCGTTGCATTCACACTGGCCGGGACGGATGGAAACCAAGCCTTCGCCTGCTGATTGCGAAGCAGGTCCCTCCGGCCCGGAACCTGCGCACACATCGCGCAGGCTCCCAGGATTAAAGCTCTCCACCTTCACCCTCA
This sequence comes from Corynebacterium sp. A21, assembly GCF_052266655.1. Taxonomy (NCBI): domain Bacteria; kingdom Bacillati; phylum Actinomycetota; class Actinomycetes; order Mycobacteriales; family Corynebacteriaceae; genus Corynebacterium; species Corynebacterium sp. A21. The sequence goes on along the minus strand of NZ_JBQPQY010000004.1, from coordinate 246,196 downwards.
GGCCAACACGTCCCGGAATCCCCTGGCTCAGTCACCCTGATTCACCTTGACCGTCCCCAGCGCCAACCGGCCTTGCCTCAGCCAGCGACGCGGGGAACTGAGCGCCCGCCAGGACACCCGCACCACACTGCCACCGTCAATGAGTATCCGCTCCCCTGGCCGGAGCCTGAAACTCAGATCAAAGTCATCATGGACCGTTGCGCTCAGGTGCACCCTCCCGGAAACTTGCTCCCACCAGCTTCGACGCATCGCCATATTGGACCCCCACAGTGCTGCATGCCCCAGCGCAGCCCCGGCACAGCCGCGGTAGAGGGCGATGTAGCCAAAGCCAGCCAGCTTGCCGATCCATCCGGAGTGATAGCCGAAGTGCGGGACCCCAGAGACGGCGACTACCTTTCCCCCGGCAATCCTCAGGGCTTCAAGGTGCCCCTCAATCCAATTCATCGGGAGGAGACTGTCCGCATCGCAGCGCAAGATCACCTCGCCCCGGGCAGCGCCATAGCCCGTGGCAGCCGCAAAGGGAATACCTTTCCGCACTTCCTGAATCAATGTGATGGGCAGCCCCGGGTGTGCAGCGAGAACCTCACGCAGGCCATCGACGGAGCCATTATCCACGACAACAACCTCACCAGGCAATAAAGAGCCCGCCTCAAGAGAATCGAGACAGGCATCAAGCAGTAGCGCATCGTTCAGAACCGGAATAACCACACTACAATACATCTGGAAAATACCTCTCCTACCAGCCCCTTTGAAAAAGTATCCAGGAAAATCCCCTGGAACTGCCCATCAAAATCAGGCCCCGGAACAGCAGAGACGGCCCGGACATTCCGCAGGAAACTTCCGATGTTTCACGTGAAACATTGCCTCTTCGATAGGTAATACGAATAAGGTAGCAATAAAATTATAACAAGGGTAATATGACGCAGAACACATTGTTAAGTGATTTAAGGATCCCACAATGGCCACATCGATCGACCCCCACTATCTGAGCGCCGAACCCGCCTTCCAGGTCGAGTTCTTCGACGCCCCCAAGGTCCCGACCATCGTCCAGAAGTTCAAGGACTTCCCGATGGCCGAGATGACCGCCGCCTTCGACAGCACTCTAGAAGCGCTCTTCCCCCACCTGAAAGCTGAGGGCATTTCCCGCACCGGACCAGTGTTCGCACTGCACCACAGAATACCTGGCGAGACCGCGAATTTCGAGATCGGTGTGCCGGTTGATAAACCCCTCAAGAGAAATGTGAAAACGGACTCCGGAGTCACGCTGAAACACTCTTTTCTGCCGGGTGGCCGAGCAGCCCGCATCTCTGTTCTCGGCGGATACGACGGCCTGAGCAGCGCTTGGGACACCTTCGTTAAGGCTGTGATCCGCGAAGGGAAAATGGCGGATCTCCCACTCTGGGAAGTCTATGTGGCTGTCTCATCCCCAGATAGCAAAACAGGCAACCTACGGACCGACCTCTATACGAGTATCTCCCACGATCACCGTCACTAACCCAGGCGGCCACTGGGAAACCATCTGCAGACTCATCCAACCCATCCAAAAGGTAGCGTGGCGAAGGTCAGATATTCTCCCCTATTTTAAGGATCCCGACATGGCTGAATCCGCTCGATCTCCTAAGTCCACTTACCTCCAGGCAGAAGCAACTTCCCAGGTCGAGTTCTTCGAGGCTGAAGAGATCTTGACCGTGGTTCAGAAGTTCGACAACCTCCCGCTGTCTGAAATGGGTGGCGCTTTTGACAGCACCTTCGGTGCCCTCTTCCCTTTCCTGGCAGCCCAAGGAATCACGCCCACCGGCCCCGCGTTCTCTCTCCACCATGAGATGCCCAGGGAGAACGCCACCTTCGAGGTGGGGATCCCGGTCAATCAGCCGCTGCGTGAAGCCATAATCACTGAGTCCGGCGCCACCCTTGAATCCTCAACCCTGCCCACTGGCCGAATTGCCCGCGTCTCCAGCATCGGAAGCTACGACAATCTGGGCGAATCCTGGGGTGCCTTCATGAAAGCGATCGGCGATGCCGGCGAGCATCCCGAGCTCCCCTTCTGGGAGGTCTACGTCACCGAACCCGCCCCGGAGACTGACCCCGACACGCTCCGGACCGATCTGTATTGCCCGGTTTCCCACTAGACGGTTTCCCACTAAAATTCCCCGGATTCCCCGCTCCGCATGATGCTGGAGCTGGAGAGTGGAGCGGATCTGGTGTGGGTGTCAGTTCACCGCATCGTCGACGTATACCGAGCGTCCGGCGAAAACTCCCGCCACCGCCTGGACCGCCACGATCCCGATGATCACCCAGATCACCACGTCCCAGCCGCCGGTGAGGTCCCGGAGCGCACCAGCGCCGACCGGTCCGAGCGCGGACATCGTGTATCCGGCAGTCTGTGACATTGCGCCCAGTGCGGCGGTGCCTTCAGCGGTGCGGGTGCGCAGCATCGCCAGGGAGAACCCCACCCCGGTGGCGGTACCATGCCCGATGCCGAAACAGATCGCCCAAACCACCCAGGTCGATTCTGGGGCGAAGAGGATCCCGGCCAGTCCGATACCGAGAAAGAGCGAACCGCTGAGAGTCGCCCACACCTGGGTATGAGTTCGCGCCACCAGAATGGACACCACCAGTGCAAAAGGAATAGCGGCGAAGTTGACCACGGTGAGCACGTTTCCGCCGAGGTCACCGGAAGATCCACGGTCCTGCAGCATCGTCGGCAACCAGCCGTTGACGGTGTAGAAAAGCACGGAGAGCACGGCGAAGTAGATGGTCACGGACCATGCCAGCGGGTTGCTCCACAGCTTCGACAGGGCTGCGGTGGGTGGGGAGACGCCCGCCGAAGTTTTCGCCGGCACGCCACGCAGGTGTGGCAACCACAGGGGCACCGCCACTAAAAGCAGGATCGCCCAGCTCAGCAACGCCACCTGCCAGGAACCGGTGGCCCGGGCGATCGGCAAGGTGCCGGCCGCCGCCAGCGCCGGCCCCAGGTACAGGGAGACGGTGTAGATACCCATCAGCGGTCCGGCACGATCTGGATAGCGCGACTTGATATAGGCCGGGAGCAGCACATTTCCGATGGCTATCGCCAGGCCGATCACCGCCATCCCGAGGAACAGCACCGCAGCAACCGGTACCAGCCGGATGGCGAAACCGATCCCCAACAGGATCATGGAGAAGAGGATCAGCCTGCCCGTCCCGAATCTTCGTCCCCAGCGCGGCACCTGCATGGAAAAGCAGACAAAGGCCAGCAAGGGCACGGTCGTCAGTAGCCCAGCGGCGGTGGCCCCGAGTGTGAAATCGGAGCGGATCTGCGGCAGCACGAAGGCCACGGAGGTGATCGCGGCACGGAGATTCAGTCCCACGAAGAACACCCCGAGCAGGGCAAGCAGCATGCTGGGGCGGTGTGGGGTGCCGGTCGTCCGGTCAGTCATGGGCCACCTCAGGTGCGGATCAGGTCAATGGGGTCATCGACACCCTACTCAGCTTCGCTGGGGTTCACATGCCTTATCGACGCCCGTCTCACCCGGCGCCGGTCATGACCTGTCCGGGATTAGGCTCGGGAGGAGAACGCCGATCCCTAAGGAGCCATCACATGCCCATCATTCAGGTCACCCTCGTCGAAGGCCGCGAAGACGCTGTCGTGGAGAACTTCATCCGTGAAGTCGCCCAGACCGCCTCCCGTGCCCTCGATGCCCCGCTCTCCTCGGTGCGCGTCATGGTCACCACCGTCAAACCGAATCACTTTGCGGTGGGAGACACGCTCAAGAGCGAGTAGGACAGCGGTGTCTGGCACAGCTGTGCCAGACCGCGGCGTCGATAAGCGCCCCAGCTTGCTGAGCAGTGTATTTATCCTCACTGATAGTTAACCCGAACGGTGGCCCCGTGGCGGCGGGGAACCTATCTTGGAGAGCATGATCGCAGCTGCCAGACTCCGCCTCCCCGCCACCCTCGCCGTAGCCGGACTGGTCCTGAGCGGCTGCACGCTGCCCTGGTCCTCGGATCCGGTTGATGAGTTCATCGCAGCCTTCAATGCCGGCGATGATGCCAGCGCCGCCGCGCTTTCCGATGACCCCGATCTGGCCACCGAGGATCTCACAGCGCTGCGCGCCGGCATCGGTGCTACCCAGATCCAGCTGGCCGCAGGTGAGGAGACCGAGGGGATCACCGCTATCAACGCCACCTGGACCGTCCCCAATGGCGATCAGGCGGAAACCTCCGGTCAGGCACTGGTCTCGGAGCAGGATTCCTCGCTCATCGACTGGAGCAAACAGGTCTTCGCCACCGAACTCACCGCAGACAGCACCGTCTCCTACTCCGATGACCGTGACTTCACGGTGCCGGTGACTGATCGCAATGGCACCGATATCCTCGCCTGGACCCCGGTCACCGTGGTCTCCGCAGGCCCGGAACAGATTCCCCTGGCCCCGGAGATCGCCGCTGCGGTCCAACCGGTGGTGCCGCAGGCCACCGCTGAATCCATCACCGCCGCCCTTGAGGCGGGTGAAGGCGAAACGGTGGGCCTGTTCACCCTGCGGGAGGAAGACTTTGAGCAAGTCAGCGGGGCGCTTGAAGCACTCGGGGAATTGTCCTTCCGGGAGGACGGCCAATTGCTCAGCCCCAATCGCGATGCGGCCTCACAATTGGACGGCGGGCTGCGTGAGTACTGGTCCGAGAAGATCACCGCTGATGCCGGCTGGACCTTGAGCGCTGGTTCACCCTCAGCTGAATTCATCCTCGGCCAAGCTGAACCAGCCACGACAGCGCCGATCCGCACCACCATGGATCTGGGGGTACAGACCGCGGCGAAACGGGCTCTGGAATCGGTGGAGCAACCTGCCACCATCGTGGCGATGAGTACCTCAACCGGCGGGGTGATCGCCGTGGCGCAGAATGGGGCTGCCGATGAGCTCGGTCCAATCTCGTTGACCGGGCTCTACCCGCCGGGTTCGACCTTCAAGACGGTGACCACCGCCGCGGCCCTCGGCCGGGGCATCGTGACCCCCGAATCGCAGGTGCAGTGCCCCGCCAGCGCGGAAATCGATGGCCGGGTGATCCCGAATGACAGTGACTTCGAGCTCGGCGAGGTTTCCATGACCGAGGCCTTCGCCCAGTCCTGCAACACCACCCAGGGTTTCATCTCCCAGGACCTGGCACCGGCCGATATGAAGAATACCGCCCTCAGTCTCGGCCTGGGCGTGGATTTCACCGCACCCGGAATGACCACGGTCACCGGTTCCATCCCGGAGACCGAACCCGGTGCCGCCCGCGTGGAGGCCGCCATCGGTCAGGGCGAGGTCCTGGCTTCCCCCTTCGGGCTGGCCGTCATGGAGGCCTCACTGGGCAACAACGGCCAGATGGTCTTCCCGAATCTCATCCAGGGCGAGAAGACGGAAGCTGATCAGCAACCCGCCCCCCTGGATCCGACGGTGGTGGCGCAGCTGCGCGCCATGATGGCGGAGACCGTGAACTCCGGCACCGCCAGCAGCCTCTCCGATATTGCCGGCCTGGGCGGCAAGACCGGCACCGCGGAAACCAGCAGCGGTCCGGCACACGGGTGGTTCGTCGGCATTCTCGGTGACCTGGCCTTTGCCACCTTCATTGAGGGGGCTGATTCCTCGACCCCGGCGGTAGAGGTCAGCGGTACTTTCCTGCGGGACTCGACAATGCGGGAATGGCGTTAGGCAGCACGCTTATCGACGCCGCGCGGATCGCGGCTGCCGGCCGCGGTGGGCGTCGATAAGCGCAGGTGTATTAGAGCTGGCTGACCGCGGTGTCGCCGTCCCGGAAGGCCAGGAGCTTCTTCTTAGGCAGCTGCTCACGGCCGGCCATCTCGACGAGGACATCGGCAACCAGCTCACGGGAGGTGTAGTCCTCGGAGGGTGTGCTGGGGTTATCGTCGATGACCTCTGCCCCGCGGGCGGGATCCTCGGACAGGATGCAGGGGCCGAGAATGAGGTAGTCCAGGCCCTCGGTGGCCAGCAACTGTTCATCCACCGCCTTCTTCGCGGCACCGTAGACGCTCATGCTGTCCCCGGGAAATTCGATGGACCGGGAACCGACGAAGGAGACCATCAGGTAGCGCGGTGCCTTCTTGCCGGCACTCTCCCCCAACCGGACCGCCGAGTCCACCGAGGCGCTGGCGGCATCGCGGTCCACCGCAATGGTGACCTCGGGGCCGGCCTTGCCGCCGTTGCCGGCGGACCAGATCACGACGTCGAAGGGGGCCTGCAGGACATCCCACTGTGCTGGGCTGAGTGTGGTGACATCAGCCACCAGCGGGGTTGCACCCAAGGCTTCAATGTCAGCGCTCTGGTTCGGGTTGCGGATCAATGAGGTGACCGCGTGCCCCGCCGCCACGAGCTTCGGGGCGGCGAGCACAGCGATCTTGCCGTGCCCACCAATGATCAGAACTTTCTTTTTCAGAGCAGAGTGTGTCATGGCCCCACCCTAATGACCTTCCCGCCGCCTCGCAGCAGCGGCGCCCGGCCAGAACGGGACTCAGGCCAGTTTGGAGTAGAGATGCTCCGGCCGGCCAGAGCTGCCATAACGCAGCCGCACCTGCACCACACCTTGACTGGCCATCGAAGCCAGTCGTCGCTGTGCCGTCGCCCGGGACACCCCGGTGCGCTCCGCCACTTCAGCAGCCGACAGCTCACCCTCACCCAAAGCCTCGAGCATCAGCTGTTCCGTCGCCGAACTGGCGGCCACCATACTGCCGCTCTGGCCGTGGAGGATCGACATCGCCTGATCAATCTTTTCCTGGCGCAGACCACGCTTGCCGGCCAACACATGGCGGAAACGCGCGTAGCGGTCCAGCCGATCAGCCAACAGCTGCCGCTGGAAAGGCTTGACCAGATAGCCCAACGCACCGGCGTGCAGAGCACGGCGGATGGTGGCAGCCTCATCGGAGGCACTGAGCACGAAGGCGTCCACCCCAAAGGCGCGGATGAGTTCGATGCCGTCCCCATCAGGGAGATAGAGATCGACCAGCAGCAGATCCGGCAGGTTCGCGGTCATCATCTCGTGTGCCTCGGCAACACTCCGGGCAGTGCCGTGCACGGTGAAACCGGGTGCCGACTCAACAATCTCGGCGTGGATCCCGGCGACGCGGAAATCATCGTCGACTACCAGCACTGACCAACTCCGGTCCATCAGTTCTCCTCTGCTTGATAATTTTCTCCGGCTACCGCCTCATCAACGGCAGCCATGACACCGGGCAGTTTCGCCCCAAAGACCGCACCCCGGCCATTGTGTTCACCACCGGGATCGATCACCCAGAGCTCCCCGCCGCGGCGGCGCACCAGGTCCCGGGACAAGGCCAGTCCCACACCGAGACCGTGAATCCGATCTTCTAATTCAACTGTGTCAGACGCTGCGGCGGAGCTGAAAACATCCACACCCACAGCGATACCCGGGCCGGAGTCAGCCACCACCAGCACCAGATCCATTCCCTCATCCATCGCGGTAACCTCCACCAGATGAGGCTCGGGGGACTTGAGCGCTGCGGTGATGGCGTTGTCCACCAGATTCCCCAGCACGGTCGCGGTGTCCTCCACACCCTCAATCTCACCGAGCACCAGGGTCTCATCGCGGATCTGCAGGATCACCCCACGTTCACTGGCCTCAATGGACTTCGCCCCGAGGAAGGAGTGTAGGAAGGGCTCCGCGAGGAACTCGCCGCCTTCCAGGGGGTAGTCCACCGGGCCACGGTCACGCATGGTGTGCAGGAAGTCCGTGGCCTCTTCCATTCGGCCAGCTTCCACCAGGCCAGCGGCCACGTGCATCCGGTTGGCGAATTCATGGCGTTGCACCCGCAGTGCCGAGGTCAGCGCCCGGATCGAGTCAAGGCGTTCACTCAGGGCCATGATGTCGGTGCGATCCCGGGCAATGATCACCGAACCCAGACGGTGACCTCGATGCTCCACCGATCGGGCATCAAGGTAGAGCACCCGACCCCTCACCACCACCCCGTCCCGGGCCCGACCATTGCGGAGGTCGGTGACCACATCCGCCGAGAGTTCCAGCTCGTCCAAGGGCGTTCCCTCCGCATGTACCAGTCCGAACATCCGTTCAGCTTCACCATTGGCCACCCGGATCACGCCCTCCTCGTCCAGGGCGATGACTCCTTCGCCGACGCCATTGAGCACCGCAGCCTGGTTCTGCACCATGCTCACCAGCTCTTCCGGTTGCACTCCGAGGGTGAGCTGTTCCCAGCGGCGTTTCAGCAGTAGCGCCGCCCCGGTGCCGATCAGCAGGGCGAGCACCGCGGTGGCGGCGATGGCAAAGAGCATGCCGGGCAGATCATCGAAGACCCCGGCGCGCTCAAAACCGACGCTGACCTCGCCGACCGGCTCCTGGGTATCAGGTGCGAAGATCGGTACCTTTGCCCGCGCGGAGGCCCCCAGCGTGCCGGACTCCCAGGCGGTGGTCTCTCGACCTGCCAGAGCTTCGGCATAGCTGGTGCTCACCAGTTCGTCCAGGCGATCCTCCTCCGGGTGTGCCAGACGAGTTCCCTCCGAGTCGACAATGACCACGAAGAGCGCCCCGGTACTTTCGGTGGCACTGAGGGCGAACTCCTGGAGGTATCCCTCAGCCAGTACCTGTGCGGTAGGGTTCGTCGGCGCGGTAGCTTCCTTGGCCACCTCTGTCCGGACCACCGGTTCGGCGGCGACGGTGCGTGCGATCGACAACGCTGCCGATTCCGCCTCCTGTCGGAGCTGCAGGACCGCCAGTCCGGCGTACACCGCGGTGCTGACTGCGACGACGGCGACGACGGTGAGCAGTTGCAGCAGAAGTACCCGGGTGGCAAAGCGCATGATCGAGGCCTGGTCCTTTCTGAGGGGCGGAGCTGAGCAGATTCTGGCTTGACTGCGCGGTGTTCAAGGAGTGCGGAAGCCGCTCCGGCCATCACCCTTCCAACTGCGGAAAGTTATTGTCTCGGAAAGCGTCAGCGGCATCAGTTCAGCACAACCCGTCACCCGGGACAAGCTCACTGCGCTAAATGAGCAGAAGTGCGTAAATGCACAGTAGGTGAGGGAACGCACTGAACGCTAGGACAGTGACAAGCACCACTTTAGACTGACCCCAGCCTTTCGGAACACTCACCAGAGCTGCTCCACCACAGGAATCCCCCAGCGGAATCCACCACAGGCAGCTCAACCGAAGCTTTGAACCAAGGAGTCAGGATGCAACCGCCCACCACCGCGCTACTCGCCGCCGAGTACGCATTGAGCCACACCCCCTCAGACGGCATTCTCGTCGCTCTGGGATTCGCCATGATCCTCACCTTCATGACCTTGATCATGATCGGTCGCATCACCCCGCTGGTCGCCCTGATCCTGGTGCCCACCATCTTCGGCCTGATCGCCGGCGCCGGCCTGGGTATGGGCGATATGGTCATGGACGCGATCAAGGAGATGGCACCCACCGCCGCACTCCTGATGTTCGCCATCATGTTCTTCGGCATCATGATCGATGTCGGCCTCTTCGATCCGTTGATCCGCAGAATCACCCGCACCCTGGGCAATGACCCCGCCAAGGTCGTGCTTGCCACCGCCGTGCTGGCTGGTGTGGTCTCCCTCGATGGTGATGGTTCCACCACCTTCATCATCACCACCTCCGCTATGCTGCCGATCTACCTGCGCCTGGGCATGAGCCCGGTGGTGTTGACCGTGGTCGCCGGCCTGATCAACGGCACCATGAACATTGTTCCCTGGGGTGGCCCGACGGTTCGTGCCGCCGCAGCACTTGGTGTGGATCCCTCCGATATCTTCGTGCCGATGCTACCCTCCCTGGCAGTGGGCATCGTGGTGGTCTTCATCTTCGCCTGGTTCCTGGGTCTGGCCGAGCGCAAGCGCCTCGGCGGCTCCGTTGACGCCTCCCGCTTCGGTGGCGAGACCGGTGGCGAGACTGGTGGCGCCGGCACCACCCCGCGCGGCCCCCGTGGCTCCAAGCGCGGCAACTCCGATGATGTCACCCCGGGTGGCGGCGGCGTGCTTATCGACGACCGCGAGGCCGCCAAGGCCGTGGACCTCGAGCACATCTCCCTCAACGAGGACACTGAGTCCGCCATGACGGACACCATGCTGGACCCGCACCGTGCCACCCTGCGCCCGAAGCTGATCTGGTTCAACCTGGCACTGACCATCGCCGTGATGATTCTGCTGGTCGCCGATATCTTCCCGCTGGCCTTCGTCTTCATGGCCGGTTCCGGCATCGCCCTGGCAGTGAACTTCCCGAAGATCAAGGACCAGGCCACCGAGATGCTGGCCCACTCCTCCTCCATCGTCGGTGTGGTCTCGATGGTGCTGGCTGCCGGCGTGCTGGTCGGCATCCTCAACGGCACCGGCATGGTTGATGCGATGGCTTCCTGGATCACCCAGATCATCCCGAACTCCATGGGTTCCTACCTCGCGGTGATCACGGGTCTGCTGTCCATCCCGATGACCTTCTTCATGTCCAATGACGCCTTCTACTTCGGTATCCTGCCGGTACTCTCCGAAAGCGCCGCCACCTTCGGCATCGAGCCGGTGGAGATGGCCCGCGCCTCGATCACGGGCCAGCCGGTCCACATGCAGTCTCCGCTGGTGCCGGCAATCCTGCTGCTGGTCTCCCTGGCACATGTGAACCTCGGCGACCACCACAAGAAGGTGCTCTGGCGTGCCGTCCTCGTCTCCCTGGTGATGCTGGTTGTCGGCGTCCTGGTGGGCTCCATTCCCTTCGCTGGTTAACACATCCGGCTGATCTCACCCCCTCCTATGAGGGACATTCGCCGGGCGCTGCAGTTACTGCAGCGTCCGGCGAATTTTTGTGATCCCCGAGGTACTTGCGGTAGCTCACGGGACTCCATATGCTCAACTTCAAGGACCTTAAAAATTACCTCTCACCTGCGGAATCATTGATTCTGCTGAGGGGTTCCCAAGGAGTCACACCATGAAGGCCTTCGCTTTCCAGCATTACGGCTCAGAATTACAGGAAGTTGATCTCCCTGAGCCGGTGATCCAGCCCCATGAAGTACTGATCAGGGTCACCGCCGCCAGCGTGAACCACGTCGATGAGAAGATCCGCCGTGGTGATCTCAAACAGGTGGAGAAGTTCACCCTCCCCCTGGTGCTGGGGGCGGAATTTTCCGGCGAGGTGGTGTCCACCGGTGCTCAGGTCGCCCGCTTCACACCGGGCATGCAGGTCTTCGCACTTGCCGATCTACGCAGGATCGGTGGCTTCTCCGAATACGCGGTCATTGATCATCGCCTGCTCGCCGAAGTCCCGGACTCCCTGGACACGCTCTCAGCCGCCGCCCTGCCGCTGGCCGGATTAACCGCCTGGCAGGCGCTGGTGGAGATGGGCGGGCTTCGCCCGGGGCAGAAGGTGCTGATCCACGGTGGTACCGGCGGCGTGGGCTCGGTAGCCATCCAGCTAGCCAAGCATCTGGGCGCCCGGGTGACCACCACGGTCAGTTCCAAGAACATCAACTTCGCCCGGGAATTGGGGGCGGACAATGTGATCAACTACAGCAGTGAGGATTTCGTCTCCCAGCTGACCGGGATAGATCTGGTGCTGGATACCCAGGGCGGGATCACTCTGAAGAAGTCCCTGCAGGTGGTGCGGCAGGGAGGGCTCATCATCGGCCTGGTTTCCCCGCCGGATCCGGCCTATGCCTCCCAGGTCGGTGCCAATGTCGCCACCAAACTGGCGATCCGTGCCATGAGCTCCCGGGTCCGGCGACAGGCCCGGCACGCAGGTGCTGATTACCGCTTCCTGTTCACCCGGCCTGAGGGACAGCAGCTGCAATCCATCGCCAAGCTGGTGGATCAGGGCGTGCTGCGGCCCATCGTGGACCGCGTGCTCCCCTTCGAACAAACCCCGGAAGCACTGCAGGCCCTGCTCCACGGTGGTTTCCGGGGAAAAATCGTGGTGAGCCACGGGGATCGGCCTTAAACTCCGGCCGGCGTCTTCGCCACAGGTTCGCTACCTGTGCTTATCGACGCCGCGTCCACCAGCGTGGGCCGCAACAGCAGCATGGCGATCCCGATCACCAGCAGAACACTGGCCTCGTGGACGAGCATGCCGATCGACATGGTCACCCCGCCGAAGAGCACGCCGGCCAACAGCACCGCCACCGTCGCCAGCGCGATGGCGATGTTCACGCGCATGGTGCGCACCGTACGGCGGGCCAGGCCCAGCGCATAGGGCAGGCGCGGCAAGCGGTCCGCCATCAGGGCGATATCCGCGGTCTCGATCGCGGCGGGGGAACCAGCGGCTCCCATCGCCACCCCGATATCAGCCTGTGCCAGCGCCGGGGTGTCATTGACACCGTCCCCGACCATGGCCACGGTCAGTCCCTGGGACTGCAGTGTCCTGACCAGTTCCAGCTTGCCCTCGGGCATCATCTCGGCGTGCACTTCATCCAGGCCGAGCTCGGCGGCGACAGTACGCGCGACCCGCTCGGCATCGCCGGTGGCCATGATGACCTTGATGCCCTTCTCCTGCAGTGCCTTGATAGCGGCGGGGGCATCGGCACGAATGGTGTCGGCTACTGCGATGATGCCAATCGCCCGTCCGTCCACGCCGACATACATGGCGGTCTTTCCTTGTTCATTCAACGCCAGGAGCTGCTCGGGGGCGGGGTCGTGCGCAAGCAGCTCGGCGGAACCAACCACAACCACCGCATCATTCACCCGGGCCCGGATACCCTTGCCCACCACAGGTTCGGCGTGTTCCACCAGCTCCACCACCAGCCCGCGCTCCTGCGCGCCCTTGATGATGGCTTCTGCCAGCGGGTGTTCGGAGGCGGTCTCGGCGCGGGCGGCGAGCTGCAGCACCTCGTCCTCGCGCCAGACGGGGTCGAGCACCAGGACGTCGCTCAGCACCGGGCGGCCATTGGTCAGGGTGCCGGTTTTATCCACCACCACGGCATCTACCTTGGCGGCGGTCTCGAGGTACTCGCCACCCTTGATGAGGACGCCATCCTTGGCAGAACGGCCGATACCCGCGACGATCGAGACCGGGATCGAGATGACCAGCGCGCCAGGGCAACCGATGACCAGAAGGGTCAGCGCCAGTTCCACATCGCGGCTGAGCAGACCAACCAGCAGGGCCGCAACCATCACGCCGGGGGTGTACCAACGGGAGAATTTCTCCAGGAAGGTCTGGGTTTTTGCCTTGTCATCCTGGGCGTCCTCGACGCGGTGGATGATCTTGGCCAAGGTGGAATCCGCACCGATACCCACCGCCTCTACGCGGAGCATTCCCGAGCGCAGCCAGGTGCCGGCGAAGACCTCGGAGCCCTCGGACTTCTCCGCAGGAAGAGACTCACCGGTGATGCTGGCCTCATCCACCCCACCATGACCGGCGATCACCCGACCATCCACCGGGACCTGTTCGCCATTGCGCACCAGGACAAGGTCACCGGGCACCAGCTCCCAGATCTCCACAGTTTCCGGCTCCCCCTCACGGAGCACGGTAGCGGTTTCGGGCGCGGAATCCACTAGATCACTGAGTGCCTTGCGGGTACGGTTCATGGTTGCCTTCTCCAATGCCTTACCCAGGGCGAAGAGGAAGGTGACGGCCGCAGATTCCCAGAAGTTGGCCAGGAAGAGCGCCCCGACGGCGGCGACCACGACCAGCAGGTCAATCGAGACCATCCTGATGCGCAGCGCCTGCCAGGCGGAGATGGCGATCGGGTAGCCGGCGATGACTGCGGCGGTGATCATGAAGAGATCTGCCGCGGCACCGGCGTACTGGACGTCGAATGCGCCGACGATCCAGGAGGCGATGATGAGCACTCCGGAGACGGCCACCACGCCCCAGGTTCTCCAGGTTTTCATGGTTCTTCCTCTTTCTTGTGATTCTCACATTGTGGTTCAGTGCTGCTTTCAACTGACACCTCTGAATTTAAGCTGGATCCCGCTGAGGTTCCTTGACCCCGATCAAAGACCGCTGAGCTGTACTGATACAGGCGTTATAGAGACAAATCAGCCTGCCTCCGTAGGGCTGATACGGAGGCAGGCTGGGCGCTGATGGAGTTAACTGACAAGAATCAGAAGGCCGAGGGCTTGGCGGTGTAGCCGACCTCCGCCACCGCATCAACCAGGTCACGGATGCTGACCTTGGCCGGGTCATGGGAGACCAGGATGCGGCTGGAAGAGAACTTCACCTCCGCAGCTTCCACACCATCCATGCCATTGAGCTTGTTCTCAATCTTGGCTACACAGCTCGGGCAGGAAAAACCTTCCGCCCGGAGGGTGGTCTGTTTCAGGGTAATGGGAGAGCTCATGATGCTCAGATCCTTTCAAGGAGGGTGCTGCTTTTCGCTGACACCTCTGACCCTAAGCCGGTGTTCGCCTCCCTTCCTTGACCTGGATCAAAGAGCCCTGAACAGGTGCTACTCCTCGGTTGAGAGCGCTTCGAGCGCTCCCGGGTCCAGGACCGACACCCACTCCCGGCCGGAGTCGATCAACCCGTTCCGCTTCATCCTCGACATGGTCCGGGAGGTGGATTCCAACGTGGTGCCGGCCATCCCCGCGATATCATCGCGCCGCAGCCGCACCTGCAGCAGGATGGCCCCATCGGCCTGCCGCTGCCCGAGCTTCAACGCCAGCTTCTGGAGAACCGCAGCCACCCGCTGCTCCACGGTTCGGGTGCTTTGCCTGATCTCCCGCTCCCGGGCCTGCGCGAGTCTGCCCTGCTGCATCCGCAACATCGCCAGTGCCACGGGCGGATAGTTCTCCACCACCTCTGCCAGCGCATCCGCCGGCAGGAAGAGGGCGCAGGTGGTCTCCATCGCCCAGGCGGAATCCACCGCCTGTACTACTTCAGTGTGCACCGGCCCAATGATGTCGCCCGGCGCGGCGATATCGACGGTGATCTCGCGACCGTCGGCAGTGTCTCGGGTGATTCGGGCCCGCCCGGAGGCCACCAGATAGCTACCGGTCGATTCCTCCCCGGCTAGCAGGATCGGATCTGCTTCCGCCCAAGCCCAGGCGCTGAGGTGGCCATCGAGGTCAAGGTGCTGTTCCGGCGTGAGATCCCTGGTGAGGGCGGAGCGTGCCAGCACCTTCATGCGAACCTCCATCGAACACTGATGCGGGTGCGCACAATTGGGACGAACCGGATTCTGGGACATAATCCCATGTTATCCGGTATTTTTCAGGAAGCATACCGAAATCCCACAGCCCCCAGACCCCTCCTCAGCGGTCAATATCATCCGGCACCACACGTTCCGCCGCAGCCCCTGCGAGCACCACATTCCGGGCCAGCGGAATCTGGTGGGAGGCGCTTTCCAGGATGTGCATGAAGTAGCCCGCGGTATTCGGAATCGCCACGATGTCACCGGGCGCGATCCCCTGCGGAAAGCGCATCCGACGGCGCACGATGACCTCATCCTCGATGCAGTAGGCCCCCACCAGGAAGCCTTCTGCGCCGGGACCCCAACCCGGTTCAGTTGCCGGTTCCGGGAGGCGCACCAGCACCGGGTCCACGAGGATGTCATCGGAGGTGGTGCGGCACTGGGTGCGGTTCATCGCCAGGCCCACCAGCGGCACGCCATCACTCCGGGTCTTGAGGAAGGCTACCTGCGCCAGAATCACCCCACAGCCGTCGAGCACTGACCGCCCGGGTTCCAGGTGCAGCCGCAGTCCGCGCCGGAGGAACTCCCTCGCAATGCTCGGCCCGCCCGGGGTCGCCGACCCGGCCAGCAGTTCCCGCAGCCAGGCTCCCCGGGTGGGTGCCTGGTGGAAGGGATAGGTGTTGGACAGCGGATCCGCCTTCCAGGTGAAGGGCTCGATCTCCCCCTCGATCATGGCCCGGCGCGCCTCCTGGAAAGCCTGCCATTGTGCGGCGTCGTCAAGGTAGCTCATCGGTACCCCACCGCCGAGGTCGATGTACTCGGGGTGCTGCCCGGCGGCGGTCGCGGCGTCGATAAGCGCGAAGGCCTCGCGCAGGGCGGTCTGCCGGTCGGCGGCCGCATAGCCGTGCAGGTGAAGGTGCACACCCTTGATCGCCACCGCAGCTGAGAGTCGGGACAGCGCCGCGCACCACACCGGGAGTCTTTCGCCGAAGCGGGTCGGCGGCAGGTGTGCGGGATCCGGTGCCAGGCGCGGGGCGAGGTGGGCGATCCGCCCCTGGTGCGCAGCGATCCGCTCGATCCGGTGCAGTTCCGTCACCGAGTCCACCGAGATGCTCACCTCATGGCGCACCGCCAGCTCCAGGAGCGCATCCGGCTTCACTGCCGCGCTGAGAATGATGCGCTCCCCCGGCATCCCGCGATCCAGCACCTGCCGCAGCTCACGTTCGCTGGCCACATCCACGGAGTGCCCGGCATCGCGCACCGTGTCGACGAAGGTCAGGGCCTTGTTTGCCTTGCGCGCGAAGAAGACCCGCGTCTCCACCCCGGCATCGCGCCCGGCGCTCACCAGCTCCTCAATATTGCGCAGCATCGGGGCCGGGCGCAACACGTTGACCGGGGAACCGAACTCCGCGATCAGATCACGGCATCGCTGCGGATCCGCCAGCAACGTCACCGCCCAGGGTTCCAGCCGCCCGGTCAACGGCACGGTCCCGTGCATCCCGGTTCCAGCCGCCTGTGCTACTACTCGCATCGCCCACCTCGGAATCACCTCATGAAGAGTCCGGGACAAGGTATCCGGACCTAAAACCACATCTTCGCTGTCTCTGCCGGCCACGGCCAGGTGCCGCTGGCCCACCACGGTCCCGTTCCGCTCGACCGCGATCCCGCGGCCCGGCCCCTGCCGCGCTAAGCCGCAGCGCACCAGGGCATCGCTCAGCGTGCCGGGGATGATGCCCGGCGGTGCCAGGACCGCATCAATCAGGATATCGACGCCCGCTGCGTCCCCGCCCGAGCTCATCCGGCTCAGGTCCACCAGGCCGGCATCGATAAGCCGGAGCAGATGCGTGGCGTTGACCACCGGCGGGCCGAAGCCCACCCGCTCCAACCGCGCCGCCAGCTCCCCGAAGCCCGGCAGGTCCGCGCGGCCACCGAAGGAGGTCCGCGCCACGATCGCCGGATAGAGCCGCCGCCAGGCCTCCCCCACCGCCCACTGCGCCCCCGGCTCCGCGATCCCGGCGGCGATATCACGGGAACTGCGCAGCTCAGCGAGCGGATCACCGCTGTCATCTGTGCCCGCCAACACTGCGCGGATGTCCCTCTCCTCGGCAACCCCCGCTTGACGACGCCCCTCCCACGCGACGCCGAGCAGCTGCCCGGCCGTCGCGGCGAGCACCTCGAGCAGCTCCGCCAGATCACGGGCCAACCTGATCCGGGCTTGCCCCGCCGTCACGATCCCGGCCAGATCCAACTGTGCCAATCGGCCCTGCGGATCCGGTTTGACCTCCATGAACCTGCCGCGCCGACTCAACGGGAAGATCACCTGGGGTTCACGCCCACTGGGACGGTAGCCGGATTCGCTCATCACCCCGCCGCGACCCAGGCTCAGTTCCAGAACGGCATCAATGAAGGTCAATGCCGTGCCCCGGATCGCGACGGTGGCACCGGGTGGAACCGCGGCCAGCTCAGCGGCGGGATAGACGCCGACCACGGTCTCACCACGGGTCAGCGCGCCGGGCCACTCGGCGGCATGCCCGGTGACCAGGAGTACCTCCTCATAGGTCTGCCCCTCGATCCGCCAGTGCTCCCCGACAGGTTCCAAGGATTCCACCCGGCGCGGAATGTGGCGGAACTGCGGCCTAAGGTTCTGCCAGGACTCGGCGAAGAAGGTACCCACCAGGGAGCGCGGCGGGAAGGGCTCGAGTGGTAGTTCTTCGCCCCGTTCAATGCGCCAACGATCGAAGCTCATCGTCTTGGTCCGGATGATCTTCGAGGCCACATTCAGCCGCCAATGATCAGGCTGATCGGTGGCATAAGCCGAGCCGGCGCCAAGCTCGCCAGGCTCCCAGACATCAATTTCCAGATCGACCAGATGGGCGGCTGCCTGCGCGAGCAGTTCCTCCACCGCCCACAGGCCGCGTGGGCCACCACCGACAATGGCGATTCTCATGTGAGTTCCCGCTCTCTTCGGGCCAGCTCTGCGGGATCCGCGTGCAGGGTCTCCCGGACCCAGTCATCGTCATAGACCGTCTCCACATAGGCCGCCCCAGAATCATGAAGGATGAGGACCACCTCGGCACCCGCCGGAAGAGTATTGATCCGCCCCATGAGCGCAGCGATCACCGCCCCACCGGAAGCCCCGGCCAAAATCCCCTCACGGTGGACCAGCAGCCTGGCACCGACCACCGAATCAACATCCGCGACCCGGATGATCTCATCAGGTTTGACGTCCCGCTCCAGAGCCGGGGACACACCCGCCCCGAACCCCGGCAAGTTACGGGCGCCTCGGCTGCCACCAAAAAGAACTGAACCCTCGGCGTCCACGCCGAGAACCTGGGTCGGGGCGTTCTCGGCTTTCAGTCGCTTGATGCACCCACCGAGCGTGCCAGTGGTGCTCATCGCCACAAACAGCAGATCCGGAGCATGCCCGAGCGATGCGAGGATCTCCCGCATGGTCCCCTCGGAGTGGGCCCGGAAGGCCGCGCGGTTGGAATACTGATCCAGCGTGACCGAACCCGGGAGTTCAGTGAGCAGTTCCCGCACCCGGTTCCGGCGGGCCGCGAGCCAGTCACCGGTGGCCGGATCCGGCTCTTCAACGAGATGGACCGTGGCGCCGAAGGCCTGCATGATGGCGACCGTGCGGACATTCGCCCGGGGATCGACGACACAGTGAAAGGGCCAGTGGTGCAGGAGACACTCACGGGCCAGGGCGATACCCAGGTTCCCGGAGCTGGACTCCACGACGCTAACCCCATCTGTGAGCAGCCCCGACTGGATCCCGGCATCCACCAGGGCGGCCGCAGTGCGGTCCTTGGCGCTGCTACCCGGATTGAACTCCTCCAGCTTCGCCCACACCTTGATATCCTCACGCGCCGTGAGTCGCTCGAGCTGCACCAGCGGGGTGTTCCCAATCGTGCCGCGGATACCAGCGGTTGAAGCTCCATCAGGTGCCTTCATGCGCCCAAGAGTAACCGTTTTGGGCCGGCCCCGGTGCCGGTGTTCTTATATTCTTCGGTTCACTCAGCCAGGGTGTTTCCGGGGTTCCGAGGCAGGAGGAGGACGAGCCAGGGATGACACAGTATTGCGCCAGCTTCGACTCAGAGAAAGCTCATTCCCGCTGATTAGAATGCGGCTTCAGTGAATCCCGCCGGACCGCCCCATCTCTGGCTCCAATTCGGTAACCCAATTTGAGGAGCCACTCGTGTCACCCGCCGATAATATCGAGAAACCCGCACCTGGCCAGCGACTTCGTGCCGTAGTAGATGAGCGGATGAGTCGACCGGAGTTCCAGACCTCCCTGATCCAGGTGGCCAAGACCATCTTCGCGACCACCCTGGCCTGGTGGATCTCCATCACATTCCTGGACACCTCCTTCCCCTTCCTCGCCCCCTGGACCGCACTGCTGACCATTCAGGCGACGGCCTACCGCACGCTCTCCCGCGGGGTGCAGTCCACCATCGCCTCGGTGCTCGGCATTGTGGTCACCTTCCTCGTCGGCCAGTATCTCGGGGTAAGTCTGTGGACCTATGCGCTGGCGCTGTTGATCGGGTTGTTCATCGCCCACATCAGGTGGATCCGGGAGGAGGGGATCACCGTGGCCACCACTGCGATCTTCCTGCTCAGTGACGGCTTCACCGAACAGTCACGGGACTTCGGTGAACGCATGCTTGAGATCCTCGTGGGAGTCTCCATCGGTGTCCTCGTCAACATGTTGGTCCTGCCGCCGCTGCGTGACAGACAGGCCTCCAATTACATCAACAGCGTTACGCGTCGCATGGGCGTGGTCCTGGAGAACATGGGAACCGAGATTGCCTCATCATGGGATACCGAATGCGCCGAGGAGTGGATCAAGGAGATCGAGTCCCTCGACTCCGAACTCAGCTCCGCTTGGTCAGCGGTCCGCTTCGCCCGGGAAAGCCGTCGCATCAACCCCCGCAGACGTATCCCCCTGCGCCGAAATTCCCGGATTCCCGATCCCGCGGACGGACCCAGCTGGGAGGAGGTCTTGGAGCAGATCAAGGAAGGTCTCTCATATCTTCGGGCCATCACCCACATCCTGCATGACGCGACCTACGCGGACGGTTCCTGGGACACCCGCTTCCGTGCCCAGTGGTCCGCCATCGCCCGGGACGCCGGACAGACGATCGCCGACCCGGACACCACAACCGACTCTGATCGCCTTCGTGAACGCCTCGATGACCTCGCCCACGAAATGTCGCGGGACGAGGACCTCCCCAGGAAGCTGTGGCCGATCTACGGCTCCCTGCTCACCGGGTTGCGGCACATCGTCTCGCTTGTCGACGAAGTGCATGCCGTCCGCCGCGCGGAAGCACGGTGAGGCGAGGCTGGCGGGGGCGTCGACAAGCGCTGGGCCGCTGCTCGTTGCCTCAGCGGCTGTGATCGGCCGGATCGGAGTCTTCCGATGACAGCGCCCGAAGACAATCGACATCCTCAGCATGGATGTCGGAGTTCTTGTCCAGCGTCAGTACGAGTGCCGGCTGCCCCTCCTCATTTTATTGTGTTCAGTACTCATGAGGTTCTTTATCTCCTGAGGTGAGCAGGATGAGCTGCACACTCACAGCCCTGCGGAGCAGCTGATGAATCGCAGATACTGGCGAAGCACCATCCCAATTCACCCAAAACCAGCCCTGAACTGCCCAATTGAGCCGCCGGAGAGGTACCTGACAGAGCCCGGCCTCCCGGCGGCTTTCTCACCACCGAGACCAGAATCACGACCTGCCGGGCCACCCACTTTCAGCCTAGGATGGGTTGTATCGACTCCCCGCTTCCCATCGGAAAGCGACAGCGACGTGATTGCTCTCCCCCTCAACTTTGTGTCTCTTATCCTCCGGACACCCGAGGAGCTGGTTATGATCCGCAAGGTCCCACCCCGAAAGTCCGGGGTCTCACTGACTGCAGCTGCTCTATGTACCCTCCCCCTCCTGCTGACTGCCTGCACCACCATTCCCGCAGATTCCATCGGCACCCTGGACCGCGCCCGTCAGGGGACCCTGGTGGTCGGGGTATCCGAGCACCACCCATGGACTAACGTCTCCGAAACCGGCGAATATTCTGGCTCGGAGATAGATCTGATCGAAAGCTTCGCGGACAGTATCGACGCCACCATCGAGTGGCACCACGCCCCGGAATCGGTGCTGGCGGGCAAAATCAAAAACAACCAGCTCGACATCGTGATCGGTGGCCTGACCACCTCCTCCCCCTGGGCCACACACATGGCTATGACCCGCTCCTACGCAAAGGCGGGCGGCGAGGACATGGTGATGGGACTGCGGATGGGGGAAAATGAACTACAGGTGGCACTGGAACGACACCTCGCTGAGGAGCACGGGGAAATCTGATGAGCAGAAAAGAACCCGCCCTCGGCTCGGGCCTCGGACAACTCCCCGCAGAACAACGCGATGCCCTGCGCAAGGCAATCCGTCTGGAATGGATCACCATCGGCTGGGTGCTCCTGACCATTGTGCTGGTCGGCCTGGTCGCCGGGCAATCACAGGCAATGCGCAGCGCCTGGTTCGAAGACATGATATCCCTGGTCCCCCCGATCGCATTTCTCCTGGCAGCACGCATCATCCGGGCAGCCCCCAGCCGTAAACATCCCTATGGCCCACACCGGGCGATCGCTGTCGCACACCAGGTCGCCGGGCTAGCACTCTTCGCGATGGGTGCTTTCCTGGTCTATGAGTCCCTCTCAGCCCTGATCAAAATGGAGAAACCACCGATCGGGTTAGTGGTGCTCTTCGGCCAGGACATCTGGTCTGGATGGCTGATGATCACCGTCATGCTGATCACCTCGATCCCGATGGTCTTCATCGGCCGATACAAACTCAAACTCGCCCAACCACTCCATGACAAGGTGCTCTACGCCGATGCCGACATGGCCAAGGCGGACTGGGGTACGGCGGCCGCGACGATTGTGGGTGTCCTGGGAATCGGCATCGGCCTGTGGTGGGCGGATGCCGTAGCCGCGCTGGTGATCTCGGTGTCAATCCTCAAAGACGGCATCACCAACATCAACGCGGCGGTCTCCGGGCTCAGCGATGCCCGGGCCACCCGCTTCGACAATGACGGCCCGCACCCCCTGACCGATGAGGTCGAGGAGCTGGTCCGTGCAGTCGACTGGGTGGCACAGGCCCGCGCCCGGGTCCGCGACCAGGGACACCTCTTCCACACCGAAATGTTCGTGGTGCCGACTACCGGTCATCTGCCCACGCTGACAGAACTTGATGAGCTGAAACACAAGATCGAGGCACTCGACTGGAAATTGCAAGATGTGGTGATCGTGGTCGTCGCCGCGATCGATCCACAGCAGGTACCACCGGCGCCCTGAGTTCCCGGGAGTGCTGTCAGGGGTGAGCGTTCTTAGGGGGTGGGAGTTCCGCCCGTCACCCCGAGCGTTTCTCCCGCCACATAACTGGCCTCATCAGAAGCCAAAAACACATAGGCACCAGCCAATTCCACCGGATGCCCGGCCCGACCCAACGGAGACTGATTGCCGAAGCCCGCCACCTTTTCCTGTGGTTGGCCATGACTGGGCTGCAACGGCGTCCAGAACGGACCCGGAGCCACCGAATTGACCCGAATCCCCTGACTGATCAGACTGCCGGCCAAACCCTTGGACAGGTTATTCATCGCGGCCTTGGTCATCGCGTAGTCAAGCAGCGTCGGCGAAGGCTCATACGCCTGAATCGAGGAGGTGAAGATGATTGAGGCACCCGGCTTCAAATGCGGCAGCGCAGCCTTGGTCACCCGGAAACTTCCGTAGAGGTTCACCTGCATGGTCTGGTCAAAATCATCATCACTGATCTCGGCCAGCCCATCCGCCCAGATCTGGCGTGAAGCATTGTTGACCAGGATGTCTAAACCTCCCAGCGCTTCCACCGTCTTGGACACCAACTCACGGCAGTAGTCAGCATCCTTGAGATCACCGGGGAAAGCGAAGGCCCGCTGCCCCGCCGCTTCAATCGCCTGAATGACTCTGTCCGCATCCGGTTGTTCCTCGGGGAGATAGGCGATGGCGACATCGGCTCCCTCGCGGGCATAGGCGATCGCCACGGCCGCTCCGATACCGGAATCACCACCGGTGATCAGTGCTTTCCGTCCTTTGAGTCGACCATGACCGCGGTAGCTTTCCAGGCCGATGTCTGCCTGGGGGATCAAGTTTCAGGTCAAGGCCCGGTTCCGGCTGGATCTGCTTCGGCGGGTCAACCTTGGGATACATCGTGCGGGGATCATTGGTGTGGGAATCCGGGGCCATTGCTACACCTTTCATCTTTCATCGCAAGAATCTACGTGTGAGGTCCACGATAAATGGAAGTCCCGATCCTGTCGATGGCGCTGGACGGAAAGCTAACTTTCCCCAGATGTCCCTTAATTCCAACTTTGGACAAAGAAACTAGAAAACCAGCGTTCCAATATGAGGGACTCTCAACACCAGGTCAGTCCATTAAACCGGCAAGCACGTTTCACGCCTGATTCAGATTAAGTCCCTGATATTTCCGGGCTGGAATTAATGATTACGAGAAGCCCCAAAAACCTGTTCGGCAAAGCCCACGGGAGAACTACATTTCCACTTTGGGGCTTAATTTCGGGCTTAAAAAGCCTCGTGGTTCCAGATTTCTCACACACACTATAAATGAGAAGCTACCCGAGAACCATCGAATAGTTCAGGAAGTTTCCTGGGCAGATATCCCCACTCCTTCGGAGTGAAAACACTGCAAGAAGAGTTACCACAAAAGGAAAACATCATGGAATCTACTACTGGGAGCCTGGTGGTGATGCTCCTATTTTCAGTAACTCTTATGACTGTAATCTGCATCGCTATGACCTGAATGGCCGCCAATGGTGGATTGGACCGCATCTCCTTCTGCTGATCCGGCACGTCGATGAGCTTTCCGGGCTTAGTGCCCACCCCACGAGCCCGAATACCGAAGGCAACTACCTCGGAATCTTCGAACTCCGCTCTCGGCTCCGCCAGGACCTGCGTGGGTGAAAGTAGGGAAGGAGCATCATCGATGAAAGATAGTTCTCGCAGGAGATCGGCGTACAGTCAGCTCAGGAGCTGACTTTGGTTCCCCAATGATGGGAATTCCGATGTCCGACGCCCCCTTCTCCACCACTGCTGTCCCGACTAAGTCGGTGAACACCTCTTTGCTCACCCTCGGGATCCTCGCAGGATCCTCGATGGAACACGAGCGACGACTACCGATACATCCTCATCATCTGGACCAGATCGACCCGGATCTGCGTGCGCAGATGATCGTTGAGCGTGGCTACGGCGCTGACTTCCAACTGGAACCCGGTTACCTTGAGTCGCGCGTAGGTAGGGTCGCGGAGCGCTCCGAGGTACTCGAATCGGCTGACGTGCTGCTTCTGCCCAAACCGCAGGCAGCGGACGTGGCAACGATTCCCGAGAGCCGCGTTCTGTGGGGGTGGCCACACTGCGTGCAGGATGTCAGCATGACACAGACAGCGATTGATCGTCATCTCACGCTCATCGCCTTTGAGGCAATGAACCACTGGACCCACCGGGGTGATTTCGGCCTACACGTATTCCACAAGAACAACGAGCTTGCCGGCTATTGCTCCGTGCTGCACGCCTTGAGTTTGATCGGATCAACCGGGGACTACGGACCACGACTCAGCGCGGTCGTCATCGGCTTCGGCGCAACTGCGCGAGGTGCCGTGACCGCGCTCAAGGCGCACGGGATCCACGACATTCAGGTCCTCACACAGCGTGGTGTCGCGGCGGTCGGCTCGCCGATCCACTCCGCACATATCGCTCAGCTCAACACCGATTCCGGCGCGACCCACCTCAGCACGGTTCTCACACCGGATGGCGACGTCCTACTACCAAAGTTTCTGGCATCTCACGACATCGTCGTCAACTGCACACTCCAGGACGTCGCCGCACCATTGACCTATTTGAGGACCGAGGATCTAGAATATTTTGCCTCGGGAAGCCTCATCATCGACGTTTCATGCGATCAGGGGATGGGTTTCGAATGGGCGAGGCCCACCACGTTTGACGAACCAATGTTCACTGTCGGCCAAGGGGTGGACTACTACTCCGTCGATCACAGCCCCTCATACCTGTGGAACTCGGCGACCTGGGAAATCAGCGAGGCGATTCTGCCGTTCCTGCGCGCGGTCATGGAAGGACCATCTTCGTGGGCGGAAAATCTCACGGTCTCCCGAGCGATCGAAATCCACGACGGCGTGATCCAGAACCAGAGCATCTTGAGTTTTCAAGGTCGCGAGTCCGCCTACCCTCATACTCGGACCGCCTAGATGATTGATTCCTGGGGTGAACTGGGAATTCCCCCGATCCCCAACTCCCCCTCCCCCACATTTCCCGTCACCCCACCCCGAAATGACGAAAAACCGGAGGTCACAAACCCTTTCGGGTTTGTGACCTCCGGTCATTGCAGTTCGAGAACCGCTCGTTGTGTGCGGACGTCGAACCCTGCTCAGATAATGATTCTGAGAGATGATTCCCGAGATTAACAGTGCGAACTCCCGATATTTTTCATGGCCACGGGAGTAGGTTTTTCCTCCGCCGAGATCACGCCAGAATCCCCCACCCGGCACTGCGGGGCCGAGAATATACTTCGCCTCCGGTCCCGGATGCGGACGCATCCACGACTCTCCCCTGTGAAATCGACGCTAAACTCCCGAGACTTTCCTGGTCAAAACGCATGCGTGGGCCAGGTGCGACCATTGGCAGCACCCGGCCCAGTTCCCGAATGACTATGTCCGAGGTGGAATCTTCACCGGGGCGCGTCCTATATCCTCGGCGATCTGCCGCATCCGCACCCGAATTGATGATTCAAGCTTGGTTCCGGACGCAGATTTGTTCTGAATCCAACGATTGGTCCTAGCCACCCACAACGCAATCAGCAAATTGATGGCCGGCTCGCGTCTGGCAGACCATTTTAGATCCGAGAACCCATTCGTATGCTGGGATTTCATCAGCGAAAACCGTTGCTCCGTCAGGGACCTAGCCGCTTCAAAGTAGGTGGCATGCTCCCACGAACCGGGCGTCAGCCCCCAGGTGGCCATGCGCCACTGATCCTCGGAGTACGGCACCGTCACCTGAGATTTTGCACAGCACCGATAGCGCTCAGCACTCCATGACGGCGATACTGTTGGAGCCATACCATGCTCATTGAGCATTGATGCTGGCTTCAGCGGGCACCGGACCCGTCCCTGGACTGCAGGACACACCAGATCAATCCGCACGCCCAGATCGTTTGCCTGGTCTCCCTGTCGCGGGCGCCCTCGCTTCCGCGCCCGGTACGGCCTGGAATTCGTGCCCATCAGCAGCGGTAGAAGCCGCTCCAACCGCCGGTCATGCTGGTCAAACCCATCGTCATCAGAGAGCATGTCCACGGTTTTCCGCACCAATTTGTCACGGCCGCTAAATTCCGCAGCGACGGGGCAATAAAAATCTCCGGCGATCTGCACCGGCCCCGCGGCCTGGCCATCGAGGGTGTGCTCGGAGCCGGCGCTGGCCCACAGTAGACGCCACGACCTGGGGTAACGCACGACGGGTGAGTACCCGAGTTCCAGACAGGCATCCGAGAAATCCCTCTTCTGGTTGTAGCCCATATCCACGGTGAGATACGGCATCCGGGCACGCCCACCGCGACGCTGATCGAGGCCGTTGGACTGGTGGGCCTCAAGAGCCCGCCGCATCCCGCTGATCGAGGCTGAGGTCGGCTGGTGAATCGCAATCGCGGTAATCACCGGAGGGATGGCATACAGATCAGCTGTGGGGCCGACGCGGGTCACCGCGGTGACGCCAATACCGAACCCTGTCTTTTTGACACTGCGTACCGAACCGCCGTCGGTGACTATCCCATTGTCCACCCGGTCACGCAGGTAGTACGCTCCCGCATACGCTGCGGCACGGAATTTGTTGTCCTTCGAGCCGAGCCCGTCAGACTGTCCCGCCAGGTCAATGATCGTTTCGTCGACGACAACATCACCCTGACCACCGGGAGGATCCTTCTCGTCGATTGAAGCGGCGACGATCAGATTGACCACGGTGTGCAGTCGCTCAGCTGCTAGCGCGCACGCCGCCGCAGTCTCGGGCGAGCGCGACGCAAGGTGCCGTCGGTGCTCACTATTGGTTACCCGACATGCCGGCAGGTCGAACCCCGGGTCAAGCGGAGCCCGACGGCTGGTCACCCACCGCGCGAACGAGCCGTAGGTCGCCGATCGTGCAGCTGGGGTCATCCCGAGACGCCGCAACTGACTGTCGCTGAGCTCACGGATCATCCGCCAGGTCTCTGAGTCGGACGGGACCCGCCCAATGGTGATCAGCGCCGCCTGCAGGGCGAGAACGCCGAGCATGGAAAACCGGCGCTCGGCCGTCCGCCCACCCTGCCCTCGAGACTCTTCGTAATAGCCCTCGATCAGCGTCAGTGCCCCGGAGGCCTCCAGGAAACTGGCACACTCCTCCAGCAGCTCATGCTTGATCGTGTACCCCAGAGATTTTTTACTGATCATGCTGCTCCCTCCTCGGCGTCACTGAGCATCTCGGCGAGCTGCTCCGGGCTATATTTCGGCAGCTGATCCGCCTGGTCAGCCAGTACACGTAGGTCACCAACTCCGGCGAGCCGGAGGACGGCCGCGGTCGGGATTCCCGGCGTAGTGGCCATGTCCATGATCCACCTGTTGCGCAGGCCGACGGCGTCGAGACCGGAAAACCCATACTCGCGCAACCTGTCATTAAGCTTATTCACAGCATTTCTGCTCACCGCCCCGTTGATCGTTAGCGGGTAGAGCGTGCCGGTGCCGACCTCGGCGGCCCGGACCTGGAGGCGATGGCCCCGGCGGGGACAGATCACCGGGACCACCCGATCGACTTTTCCGCGGCGTCGCACCCGGACCAGGACGATCTCGCGGCCACATTCCAGGCGGGTGGCGGTGATGTCGGTGCCGGTGACCTCGCGAATCTCCTGGGAGCGCAGCCCGGCCCCGGTGAGCAGGTCAAGCACCAGGAGAAGGCGCGGTCGAAGGATGTCCGGGACCGCTACGGCGGTGGCATAGAGTTCGTCGGCGGTGCCGGAGGGGGCGGCTGGGGTGGCCCGGCCCCGCGGGCCGTTGACGACACGGCGGGCCGGGAACTCTCTCGGGTACAGGGTACGCCCAGCCTCATAGAGGGCGTGGCTGTACGTTTTTCTGCTAGTCCGCGAAAAAGAATTGTCCTTGAGTAACCAACGGTCCACGTTGGCCCTGGTCAGAGCCCGTTGCTCGTCGACCTGACCGTCGGTGACGGCCTCCTCGTAAAGGAAACGGGCGATAATCCGAGCGATTTTCGCATCGGAAACCTCCCCCAGAGGCGGGGTGTGGGCCTGGACCCGGGCGGCGCGCTCGATAGCCTGGGAGCGCAGCGGTCCCGCAGGTTTAGCAATCGACAGGGTTTTGAGTCGCGCGTAGCGGCCCTTATCGGGCAGGGTGGTCAGGGTGAGCCGGCGGATCCGGTCGGGAGCACTGACCATCTCCTCGCGGTCGTGCCGCTGGGGCTCCTCCGACGGCTCGGCCGGAGCCATTTTCGTGAAGCGCCCCATCACACCCACCTCCTTTCGAACGGGTGGGCGGTGTGGGGGTTGCCGATGGCGTGTGGGCATGTCAAGATAGACATGTCTCCTCCTAAAGGGCTGTGAAAGGTGTTTTATGAGGGAGTTACAGGTCAAATTCTTTGCCGGAATTTGAGCTGTCGGCGGGGCCGGATTTGTCGAGAATCCGGTCCCGCTTTTCTATGCGCGTTTTCGCGCCGATAATTATCGCTGTGTCGCGATATCCCCTTTCTTCACTTCCGCATCAGGGCTGGGGCCAGCTTGAGATAATGCTGGCGTCATCTTTGCCGACCGCTTTCCAGTCAGATATCGGGTCCGTCCCGGGCCCCATACCCATCCAGGCCATCACGGTCCCGACGGAAGTGTTCGACCAGGATCCGTTCCACGAGCCTGGTCCTGGGGAGGTCTGCCGCCTCCGCGCGCTGAGCGATTTTCTGCGCCAAGGGAGCGGGCAGGCGAAGCTCTAGGCGCACCACCGAGCCATCAGGGACTTGCCGGGCTCGGCCGGGGCCATATCGCCCAGCGGGTAGATCGATCATCGCTCACTCCTCGGGGCCAGCAGTGAGAGCCAACGGCGGTCGCCGACTCCTGGAGTGTCAGACGGTCCAACACTCCGTTACAACTCGCATCAACTCCCCGAGTGGGCTCCCTCCATTTGGCAACTTAGGCGTTCACCAGAGGGATGTGATGTACTGCACATGATCATACCGGGATCTGCCGGAATCACAAGGGTGGGATTCGCGGATTCTTGCTGGCCTCTGCGATTTTCCCTTCAATAGAAACCGTGTTCTAGATAACTTATAGAGAATGAGTCTTCAGATACCTCATTGAAATGCATGATCTTCTACGACACCTCAGCATTCCCGTATCGCACACCCTTTCACCTGCTGAGCCCGACAGAATCACAAAGAAATCGGACCTACGCCACCACCCTCATGCGCAAAGCTACGCGACGCGAACATAGTCTTTCGTCGATGTGGAGACAAGATGCCGGATAAGTCCTAAAAGTATTATTCGAAACGGCCTACCTATATCTGTGGCGTTTCCTACACTCAGGTAATGAAACGGATCCTCCCTCTGGTGGTAGCAGCTGCTCTACTGCTCACCGGTTGCACCTCCTCGCCAACCCCATCAGAAGATGAGACATCGTCATCTAGCGCCACTACCTCAACCACTAAGTCTTCGACTAAGAACTCGACACCATCGCCGTCCCCGACGACCGAGGAGAGCGGGTTGCAGAGCACCAGTGTGATTCCGATTAAAGAGCCAGTTGTTCCACCAGCACCGTCGACTCCTGCGCCTAATTCTGCAGTTCCAGCAGTTATCCCCGCTCCTACTGCAGTGCTGGGCAACTACTGCCAGCCCTATGGCGGGACAGGAACCGCAGCAGATGGCAGCACCCTCTACTGCGCCAACCTTAATCTCACTGACGCCCTCTTCTGGCACACATCCCCCGGCATTGTTCCCAACCCTGAGATCGAAGCCCAAATGGCCGAACAAATGGCTCTTACGGTGCAACCTGGTCAGCTCTGCTACGACGAGACCTCCACCATTACAATCGTGGACGGCACTCCGCTCTACTGCAATCCCACCGTTAACGGCCGCAACGCAGGAAACCTGGTGTGGCAGCTGACCCCTTAGACCACGCAAGGCCCACCCGTTATCACTGGAGGCGCTCAGAATGGTGAGTCACAGTACGCATAACGCCGCTGCCAGGACGCACTCTCTTCTTGACATCCTGCTCACACGCCTGCCGGAAGAACCAGCCATCGACCACCTCGAAGAGATTGCTGCGGCGTGCCTGGGGTGTTATGACACCGACGACATCATCATCCGCGAAATTCTCGAAGGTTAGAACCGTGATCCCAGCTTGTGCGAAAGCTGCGCTTCTCTCGAGGGCACCCTCCTTCGTCGGCCCGATATTCTGGAGGCGACT
The DNA here is from genome assembly GCF_052266655.1 of Corynebacterium sp. A21. NCBI lineage: Bacteria > Bacillati > Actinomycetota > Actinomycetes > Mycobacteriales > Corynebacteriaceae > Corynebacterium > Corynebacterium sp. A21. The sequence goes on along the minus strand of NZ_JBQPQY010000004.1, from coordinate 215,604 downwards.
CCTTAAACCTTCGAAATGAGTTCTATGACCCAGCCACCTCAGTCCGCTCAAGAAGCCCAATCTCCCGATAACACGCTCGCCTACGCCAAGCTTCAAGAATGGTGGATGAACGAGATTTCTGACGAGAACCGTTCACGCATACTTGACCGAGTACGCCCATTTGGACTGGACCCCGAACATGGATTCCTACCTATTGAAGGATCACACCTGAGCCCAGGCCCCTCGGCTGCCAGAGTGCTTAGGAGTTTGGACTCTTGGTTTACTGGTCCGGATCATCGAGACCTGGGCCGAAAAATTGCTGAGAAAACGCTCGAACTCGCAGCTTACAGCCCAGATCCGCTGGATAAGCACTTTGCTCTTAGCTCCCTCATAACCTTGTACTACCGTGACCGAGGCCGTGAAGACTTCTATTCAAAAGCACTTGCCACTTGTCGAGAGCAGATTGCCATGCAAGAGCAGGCAAAGGGAGCTTTCCTGGAAGAGTTTCCCGGAACGGGACTGCCAGGGCACGTTGGTTACAGGCAACTTGCCGTCGTGCTTGAAAAGGAAAAGAAGTTTCAGGAAGCACTTGACCTCGTCCGAGAAGCACAAGAAAATGGCTGGACTTCCGACTGGGATAAACGGACCGCACGATTAGAGCAAAAGCTAGCAAAGCAAGCTTCCTCTCCTTAGAACAAGCAGATTTCCTCGATGGGTCCGGTGGATGCTCTACCCAGAGTCAGAACGAGCAACCGGCACAGACTCCTTCGACAACTACCATCGGCACCACTTTAGCGACGAGTTCGACCACAACTTCTGGTGAACACATCTGTGGCAGATTTTCCCCCATCGAGCCATCAACCAGCAAAGAACGGAAATCTGTTGACTACTAACGAAGACACTCAAAAGCTCCTGACCCACATCACAACCCAGTTTGGCACGGACCCTAACCGATGGTTCAGACCCGACGGCTACCAAAGCGTCGCACTGGCGATTCTCGACTCCATTTATTCGACCAGTAACCGGTATGCAGGGGTAATCAACCTAGTCAATCGGTACCGGCACCTTCGAACTGCCGAAGGAGCCGATCCCGAGGTTGATACCGCCACTGATCTCATCGAAACATTCCACCGATGGGGAGGAGTCGATACATTCGTGGAGCGCACGAACAATCGATGGAGAACATCATCCCAGTTTCACGCACCCTACAAGGCATATGCAGCGTTGGAAGCAGCAAAGGTACTTGCATGGCACTCCATCGAAACCGTCAACGATGCCGTAATGAGGTTGGAGTCCCGGGAAAGTCGCGAGCGGTCAGATATCTCCAAGGAATGGCTGGCAATAACGGGACAAAAAAGTGCACTGACCTGGAATTACTTCCTCATGCTCAACGGAATCCCGGGAGTGAAAGCAGACCGAATGGTCGTCCGCTTCGTCACCCAATCACTCGGGCGTCAAAGAAAGATTTCCCCGAAGGATGCTTCAAGGTTGGTAGAGGAAGTCGCAGACATCATTGGGGCCAACTACAGTTATCTCGACCACACCATCTGGCGTTACCAGTCAGACCGCCCCTACCTTCAGCCAGATAAAACACGACTGGAGTAAGAACGAGCCGATCCCAAAGAGCCTGACAACGCAGAATACGATGTCACTCTCTGTGAGAAGACTCCATCGAGAATATTACGTTTCTTGAGCAAGTCGATCGTGCGTAGCGCAGGAATTTACTTCTCCATCGAATCCTGGGGCTTTTTGTTTTTCGCTATCAGTGGCTCTGTGCCTTTGAGAATGCTGACGATGCCGTCGTAGGCGTCTCGCTGTTCCGTGATCACGGACTTCCCGAATGTCAGATTGAAGGTGCGTTGACCGGTAGTCAAGGTCAGCGTTGGTGGGGAAACCATGGAATACCTGCTGGTTGAAATGGTCAAATCCTTGATTGGGATGGCGATGTCGAACCGCCCGTCGGACTGCAGGGTGGCGGTGGCCTCGAGATAAAGAGTCGTAGATGTGAGGACAAGCGTTGTGTCCAAAGGGCCGCGCTTTCTCGTCGCGACCTCACCGACGGCAAGCATGGTGTCGTCGCGGGGCAAAATAGCGTTGGCGATATTAATCGAACTAGGAACGGTCCAGGAATTAGCCGCGAGATACTTCGGGAAGGGAAAGGCCGGTTCCTGGTGCGGTACGCCCCCCATGGACGCTGCCCACTTGGTAAGTTGATAGATCGAGCTTGGGATGGAGCCTGTCGACTGTTTGGACACCGACGTGAAGATCCACGAGTAATGGTCAATGTCGTCCATCAGAGATGAAATCTCCGAAAGGCTCGTGGTTCTAGCCTCGGCGAGATCGGCAAGGAGTTCGGTAGTACGCGCGTCGTCACCCGTGGTGTACCTGACATTAGCGATACGCAGATAATTCCAACGCAACCAGGTTTCTTCGGCGAGCAGCATGCCGTGGACGTCAAAAATGATCTGCTGACCGTCCGTCTTGAAGTAAGCGACCGGGGCATCCTTCATATGCTTCAAGTGCTTCTGCACATTGGTCCGGTAGGTTTTGATCGCTTGCGCAATTTGCGGCAAAGAGTGGCGGACAGGGTAGAAGATGTCATTATCGACAGCACGCAATCGGTCGGCCTCGCGCCACAAGCCATTGATGGTGTCGGCGATCGCACTAATCTCGTCGTGCTTGATCTGGCGTTGCTCCTCCAGAAGGGAGTTGACGTCCTCGCTGAGCTGCGCGTTAATCTTCGAAAAGTCTCGAATTTGCATGTTGAGCGCAAACTGGCCGACCGCATCGCTGATCTCGGTGATCGGGTTGCTCTCCGGATTAACCGTGACCCGTGTGACCGCCATCCTCTCCGCGTAGCGGCCATTCGGGCCGCGCAGGCTCCCGTAGATCTCGCCGTTCTTCTCGGTTAGTGTCCTTCCCTCTTCAAGAAGTTTCGCCGTGGCATCGGTGAACTTAAGATAGCCGGTAGTCTTAAACGTGTTGTGCAGCGTGCCAACGACCTGGCCGATCACGGCGACTCCGCCGATCGCAGCGATAATGCCGCTGCCCGGGCCCTGCTGGATTTCCTCCATAAGTGCGCCGAGAGGTTGGAGACCTTCGCCCTCAAACGGGTCATTCGACAGCACCAGCAGGTGCTCATCATCAAGCCAGCGGTAGAAATTCCGCAGATTATCCGGTGTGCGTGCTGGCTGGTTCGTGGAGCTGGTAGTCATTTGTTCATCGTATGTCAGATTGATGGGGTGCTGTTGCCAGCAGTAATTTCCAATTACCTGCTATTTATTAGTGTGCAGCGCCGGATGGGTGACAGTTCCGTAAATTCGGTCTAAAACTTGATTTTGCAGTAGCATCGATTCGAGTGGGGACGGCAGTCTGAACCCGCTTTCCTGAAATCAGTCAGCCCTCTGCTCTCACCTAAACTGTGCGCGATCTGCCTTCTCGCATTGTTTGATTCGTGCGAGACCTCAACACCCCGAGGTCAATAGATACCAGAGCTCACATAGGCTGGTAAAGAGAATATCATTACGCACCATCTCGACGTGCTGCAACATCACCTAGAACCAATTTTTGACTACGGCGAGAACGCTGGTGACAACCTCCTAACCCAGGGTCGCTCCTAGCGAGTTGAGTCACAGTACGCATAACACCACTGCCAGAACGCACGCTCTAAACCTCTGATGCCAACTCCCCTAAATCGCCAAAACTTACATCTTTGCCGACAAGTCACCCGGGCATCGTCCCTGCGATGCCTTCCTCGTTCCAGCGAGGAATAGAAGCAACGCAGGGCAACCCTGCGACACCGCAGGCCCCCGCAAAAACCAGACGTAATCTACCCATCTCAAGAGTTGCTCATAACTCCCCCAACGCTCATCGGGTTAGGTTTTCAATCATTAGTCTGCACAACCACGACATCCAGAGGATCGATGCCCCACACGGCGGCCGCCAGATAGGCCAAGGTGCCATCGTCGGGGTCAGCATCCAAGTGAGCGATGAGCACGGAAGCCATTTCTACCCGTGAGCGGGCAAGAAAGTATTCCTCACCGGTATCAAGAAAGATCATGTCTTCTTAGACTGATCCTCCCGGCCTATCGGTTCCCGTGACCCCGGCCACTGAGAGGAAGGTATTTTCTCTGGTTAGCGCTTCCACATGGCGAAAGAGATCTTTCTGACATTTTCCCTGGCCAGCATTGGCCCCCATCAGCGATACTGACCATATGAACCCCCATGCAGACTCCTCCAGGGCTCCCAAAAAGAACGATCCCAGTCCGGAAGTCCGCCGTGCCGCGGCACGCACTGCCGTGAGCGCCAGTAAGAGAACAGGGGATACTCTCCCCCGTCTCGCTTATGAGCTGGCCGGCGTGCCTATCCCCAAACACGCCACCGACGAATTACAAAAAGCTTCAACCAGACGACGATGGAGAATTTTCCGCAAACGCTGCTAGTTCAGGCCCGCCCAGCAGCACCACGTAGACCCACGGACAGCGTGCTGGTTCGCCGCAGGACACCACTGATGACTAGGCCCAATGCTGAAGCTGTCTTCAATCACCATGACAGCGAATCGGGCGACCTGCGCCTTCGAACCGAGACACTATTTGCCCTTAGCCGAGACTCGGCATCGGGTGTCTGCACACCGCCGGTTCAACGGTGCCACACCTATAATTTAGGGAACCCGAGCAAGGTGGTACTGATGACAAACCCGCAGGACTACGCGCAACAAGACCCACGCGGCAAACAAGCCCGTTATGAAGCAGAGCGGAAACGACGCATGGCAGACCTGCGCCGCCGCAGCGCCCAGAAAACACTTGAGGTCATCGAACGGAAGTTCCCCAACCTCAAAAAAGACGGAACACAGGAAGCATGAAAGCATCACGAGACACTTACGGGAGAAGTAAACCCGCTATGCCATCACCCTAAAAGACGATTACCGATCAATTAGCGGTCACTAAGACCTATCTCAACCACGAACCAGTCCCCTGGGCAAAGTCTCCAACATAGTCAAAAAGATAGTCAACGATGTCGCACTGTCCGCGGACTCATCGGTCGTCGCCGCAGCGAAGATCATGGAATCGCAGCCATCTTCACCGGGATCATCTCCCACATCCCAGTGCGAGGCACCACCTTGCCGGCGCGGTTCACTCCAGCGCACTCCTGCTACCGGGTGTCCGGGAGCACTGTGGGCGGGGTGAGGTTCTTGAACAGGATCTGCAGCTTCCCCCTGTCGCTGCAGTATCTGCTCCGCCAACAGCATCTGGACAGGAAATCCCCCATCGAGCCATAGCACGACGTCCATCCTGCTACCGGGAGGTGCGGGGAGGCTAGCCGCTGGTGATATCGGCGATTAACTCATCGATGACCTCGTCACCGGGATGCAACTCCGGGCAAAACTGTTCCACCATCCCCGGAAGAAACCGTATCCCCGACTCCTCCCGATGCCAGATGTAGGTGATCCTCATCGATTCCTTCAGCGCCGCGGGGTCATAGAAAGCCTGGTCGGCGGGATTTGCCATCGCACACGATAACCGCGCAGCGATCACCACCTCCCCCACCGTCAAGCCACTGATACGGGTGCCGGAAAACTGTTCCAAGAGCGCCATCGCCGCCGCCTGCTCCCTATCGGTTACTGGTGCTGGTTCCGGGCCGGGTGGACCCCCTTCACGCGCCTCGGTGTCGCCAGCTACCGCGGAGGACGCCTGGCTGGGTGTGGATACCGAGAGGGAAGAGAGCACCGTCTCAGGCGGGCCCGTCCCACCACCGCACGCCGTGAGTACGCTGACCATGGCCACCGCACTTAAGGCAGCTCTTACCTTCTTCACGGTGTGATCGTACCTTTGACGGACACTTGAGGGCCGTACCCGGCCAAGGTGCCCCCATTTTTGGGGGCATTGAGCTGGAACTACCCCCCATTGTCGGGTATCCCGTGGGGGCATGGCCCCTTTACGGGCGCCCGCCTCGACATGAGATAAACCTGTGAATATGATTTGGTTTTTCAGGGAAAACAATAATGAGGGGCTGGCCCCGCGAAAGGATCAACCCGATGACCACGTCGCTGTACCTGGACCAACAGCGTACTTTTCCCGTCTGGCAGGAATCTGCCCGGGCGGGCAGCCAGGAAGCATTTTATGAACGAGACGAATGGATCCTCCAGGCGGCCTGCCGCCACGGTGACCCGGATCAGCTCTTTGTTCAGGGTGCGGAGCAACGCCGGGCGGCCGCAGCCTGCAGGCACTGCCCGGTACGCACCCAGTGCCTGGTGACCGCGTTGGATAACCGGGAGGAATTCGGGGTCTGGGGTGGGTTGACCGAGCGTCAGCGCCGCGCCCTCCTGCGCCACAACCCCCACATCGAGGACTGGGCAGAGCACCTCGCCGCCGGTGACACGCTGACCGACAGCTAGTAACTAGCATTCCCTAGCTATTCCTGCGGCTAGATACAGCTCTCTGGTGAAGCCAGATGGCATGATCAAAATGGTGAAGCTCAATGTGGGGGTAGGCCGCCACCTGTACGGCTTCCACGAGTCGCCGGGCAGCGTGGGCGTCCACAGGGGCCAGTCCCGCTTCGGCTAGAGCGGTGTCCACGAAGCGGCAGATCATGGTGTCGGCTTTGATGCCAGGTTGCCCTAGGAGCATCGTGAGGTACTCGTAGGTAACCCATCCCAGCCCCTTCACTGCGGTGTAGGCACGTTTGTGATCCGGATTGAGTGCCTCAAGGTGGCTCGCGGTCTGGACTGGTGGATCCAGCGCCAGAAAGTTCTCGGCAGCTTCGACAACGCACACACTCTTGTAACGGCCAGCACTCTTGCCGTTGCCCATGACTTCTCGAATCGCCTGCTCGCCTAGCGAGCAAAGCCGTTCAAGGTCATTGGCCACCTCTGGATACGCACTACGGAAAGCTCGCACCCTGTTCAGGACGCCCTTGGTCGGATCCTTTGCAAGGTAATCGGCCTGAATGGAATAAACCGCGTCTACCAGGGAGATTCCAATCTGATCTGGCCATCCATCCGGTGACGTTGCGAAATAGATTTCGTCAATGTTTTCGACTGCGTTCGTAACTGCTAGAACGGACTGCTGATCCATCACATTTCCCTTTCCATCAGCATAACGTTGCCCGATTCCACGATGCGGCACTGTATTCGGCAGCAGTATCACCACATAACAGCAGGTTGCTCTAAGAGGAGAAGACAACATCCCGCGGGCTATTCAACCCCGGGGTAAAAGCTCACAGCCAAGGATCTAAGAGGGGGGTCGGGCCCGTATCCGACGGGAAACTCAATTGCTATATCTAGTTCTGCCGCGAGTTTACAGTTTCATCCCTGGATCCAGCGGTGTGGTTTCCATACTCTTCGTAACCTAGAGGAATCACTTGTTTTGATGGTCTCTGGCACCGTCAGACCTTCTATTTTATCAAAAGGCAGATACGCCACTTACCAGGATTTGACCTTGTCACCCGCCGCCCGGCGGTAGGAACCGGGCACATTGATTCCCATCAGCAATCTTTATCGAGCGACTGCTTCGACGTAGTAGATGTAGTCAGCATCGGCTCCCGTTGCCACTCCCACTCGGTCGGCGGAAGTTGAGTCACTTCCCCTCTGCACAGCAGTCAGGTAGTTCTGCTCTTCCTTACTGATCCACGCTTCGATCACATCCCGGGGGATGCGCCACAAGCGGCCGCTCACGCCGTCCTGGGACTCCATGTACTCCCCATACGAGCTATATGCGTTATAGGTGTAGGTCAGCTCACCTGCCACAGCCCGGGCAACGAGAGACTCGGCGTACTCGCGGGCCTCATCATCGAGCACATACCCGGAGACGAGGAAGGTGTTCGTCCGGATCTCGAGCAGACGCTGTTCAGGTGACTGTTCAACCGGAGCGGCAGGACTGGAGCTGAGCGCAAAATTTGCGGAACCCGCAGGTTGCGAATGTGCGACGCTAATCCCGGGATAGGCCACCACAGCAGCAAGCAGGATTCCGGCTGCTTTACTCATAAAATTTTTCATGAGTAAAGAATGCCAGGCCAGCAGCTCAGACGTGCTGTTATCAGCAAGAAGGGCGCCTTACTGCTCGGCCAAGGCGCGGTAAAGGGTAGCTCGCCCGACGCCGAGATCCTTGGCAATAGCGACCTTAGACTCCCCGGCGGCTACCCGCCGGCGGGCTTTCTCCAGGTCCTCGGGGCTGATGGCGCGTTTGCGCCCCTTGTACTTGCCGGCCTTCTTCGCCAGGACAATGCCCTCGGCCTGGCGCTCGCGGATGATGGAGCGTTCGAACTCGGCGAACGAGCCGAGGATGCTGAGCATGAGGGTGTCGCGTGGGTCGGTGGATTCCTTCGAGAACGTCAGGTTCTCCTTGAGGAAGTGCACCGATGCTCCCTTGGCGGTGATCTGGTCAATGATGCCCCGTAGGTCGACCAGGGAGCGGGCGAGCCGGTCGATGGAGGCCACATACAGCTCGTCGTGGTCGCGCAGGTAGTCGATACAGTTGTCCAGGCCTGGCCGGTTAGCCCTCGAGCGGGCGGAGAGCTCGTCGATGAACTCCTTGTCGACTGCGCCGATCATGGCGCGTTGCCGGGCGAGGTTCTGGTCCGTGCTCGAGACCCGCAGGTAGGAAAACCGTTGTCCCTTCAGCGTCGGTACCAGTGCCGCAGGGGTGGGGACAGCCACCTCCGTGGTGGGGGTCGTGGCCGGCGCCACCGCGGGCTCGCTCTCCTGCTGCTTCTCCCCTACTTCTTCGGCCGGTTCCGAGGGGTGCCCGTCGGGCTTGTTGGTGGTGTCGGCGGGATGGTGCCAGGTGGGGATGGTCCAGCCGATGCCCGTACCACCGTCGAAGCAGATGTCCCTGGTGGGAAAGTCCTGGACATCAGACCAGGTGTTGTCCCCGAGGTAGACCTGGGCCTTGGTGATCACGGCGTAGACCCGCTGGATTCTCAACCGGTCCTGCGGTGTCCCGGCCAGGCCGAGATAGGTCGCATGCCCCGGGTTCTGGGCGTGCTGGTCGAAGCGGGCGCCGCCGTCGCCGAGGATCAGCTCGGTGGCCACGAACTCCTCAGCAGGTGACCAGGAGCGGCCGTTGTTGGTGGAGCGGCGGATGCGGGTGGTCTTCTTCGACTTGCGGATGATCTCGACCCGGTCCTCGGGCCGGCCGAAGGTGTCGAGCAGTGTGCCGATTCTGGCCATCCCCGCCTCCAATGTCTCACAGAGTTATTGACCTCATAGAGAAGTGTATCAGAACGGCCCCGTAGGACTTGGTGATACAGGCAATGTCCCGGCCGATCACCCGTCCCCCTGGGGTATACCTAATGAGACTGTCTGGGGGGGGATTGCGTGCGACTCGCGACTTCGTTCTTTCCCAGCTGTGCAAAAGTGGCCACCGGAAATACCTGGTCAAGGACCAGATTACGCTCCGTAGTTCAGATGAGCCTTGCACGAATCAGGTTGTCCTGAAACAGTGACGTCCGCGTCGATGACGATGGTCTTACCGGCTGGGGCGAGGCCGGGAAAAACCGCGCCTCCGCCGTTAATTTGCCCTGTTTCGTCGTAGCAGACGAGACCTCCCCGGAGGCCTGTGAGATCAGCGTCGGTCTCATTGGTGAATTCGAAAGACGCCGTGTGGGCTCCGTATTGATCCTGCGTGAGTTTGGTTGCCTCTAATACCGGCAATGGCGTGCTGCTGAATCCTCCCATGCCGTAGTCACTAATCGTGACTGACGGTTCGATGCTAGCGACAGTGGCGTCAGCCCCAGCGGTGGAGCCAAGCCAGACGGGGAGGACAAGTTCTTGTCCAGCCCATGCGAATGACTCGACCTGCTCCTCGGTCGCTAGGATCCCGCCCTCGGCGTCGAGGAAATTAACCGATGCAGTGACATACTCTCCGACAGCAGCTTCGCCGGGGGTGGTTACAATCACGATTCCTTGAGCGGAGCTCTCGTCCTGTCCGAAACCAGAGTCCACAATCTCCACGGCAGGCAGCTCTTCTTGACTGCTTAAGGAGGGGCTATCGTTTCCTGCAGACTGCTTCTCTAGTGCAATCGTCATGGTTATCCCCATTGCCGATTGGCTATAGCTGAGTTTCCCGTCGTCATAGGTGAATTCCTTGATGTCGTCCGACGAGGCCAACAGGGCCCTGTCCGTCTCCTCGACGTTGCGCTCTGAGACCACGTCTTGCGGCAATGCACCTTCTACCTTGGGGTCAAAAGTGCCAACCCAATACACCCCCCTGGTGTCCCCGCCGTCGGAAACCCAGTCAATTGAAATCGTTCCCTCAGTGATGACAGCTTCCATCCAGGCGTCTTCACTGTTCACGTTCTTATCTGACCACACGCCCGTCAGATCCGATACGGCCGATTCTTGCTCTGCGGATGATTGATCAGGCGAGCTGCCATCGGGGCCACTGCAACCGCCGACCAGTAGGGCGGTAGCGAGAACTCCAAGAGCTAAGCATTTTCTCATAAAATTATTAAAGCATAGGCCCGCCCAGTCGTAGACAGCCTGATCCGGTGGCTCCGCTCTATCCCAGTGAATGTCATTGTCAGAGATCGAAGCATCTTCAGAGGTATGCCCGTGCAGGCATAATGAAATCGACAAAATGGGCGCCAGTGCCTATTCTTATTCCATGAATAAGGTCAGCCTACGTAATTTTAATATGCTAGGTAAGGAAGCGTCGGTCTCTGTCGCCGATGTCCAGCGGGTGCGGCGTCAACGTCGGTTGGCCCAAACGGATCAGGAGCATGCCGATGTGCGGGCGCACATGCGCGACCTTTCCGGTGGCCTGAGGGCCAAGCCTCGGGCGAACACGAAACTTCTGAAGATTTCCGGAATCAGCGTCATCGTTCTCGGGTTGATTATCAGTGGCGTGCTCTTTTATGTCGCTGACCTGGTATGGCCAATGTGGCGTGCATTGATGGAGTCGTAATTATGAGTGAAAATAGTTCAAAAGAGAACAACAGCAAGGGCGGCCTCCTCGGCGTTGGCATATGGCTTGCCGGATTCGTGACTTTTTTCTTGTGGGGTCCTGCTCTGTGGGTCCTCGCTTTTGTGGTGACGTTCGGTTCCCTCATTGCCGGAGCCTTTTTGTTAATTCGTTCCCACTCTTCGGGTGACCAGGAACGCCAGGTGGTCAATGAGGAAATCGAAGCGATGGCCAGCGACGCTTCCTTTGATGTCAGCGAACAGATTATTTTTTGGGACAAGATCATGTTCACCAAGGGTGTTGGCACTCAACTGGAGGGGCGTGAGCAGGAGATCTCAGAAATTCACCGTCGCCTTGTGAATGTGCGGGGAGAAATCGCCGCTGCCGAGAGCCCGCAGCACCGTCTTGAGGCGGTGTTGGCGGCGGATGCGGTCCTGGCGACTGCCCGCTTGCTTCGTTAAGGGTCTTCAGCCGCGTCGCGACTCCGGCACTGCATCATGCTTGGTGCTGTTGCAAAGTTTAGATGGAGAGCCGAAAGCTTCAGTTTTTCATCGCCTGATGAGTGCTGGGCGCCGGCCGTTAGGGTCAGAAGGAATTTGCACAGATACCAAAAGGGTGCTGTTGCGAGAATCAAAGCTTCCGGTAGATGTCTTTGCGATGGCCGAGATGCAGGACCAGGATAATCAGCTCACCGTCGTTGATGTCGTAGATTACTCGGTAGGAGCCCACCCTCAAACGGTATTCCCCTTCACCGCCCTGCAGCTTTTTCACTCCGTCGGGGCGCAGCTGGTGAGCCAGATCGTCGATAGCGGTGATGATCGTCCGTTAATACTGGCGATCGAACTTGCGGAGGGCTTTCGCTGCCGAAGGCTTATAGGTAATCGAATAGCGCGGTTCAGGCATGGGCGGACAGATCAGCCCAGCCCGAGTTCAGTCTTGAGGGCCTCATGGGAGATCTCACCAGCTTCTTGGCGAGCATCTGCTGCGGCGCGGATGTCTTCAATATTCTCCAGCGCCTGGACCGCACGGTCATGGAAGTCTGGGGAGACAACTACTGCGCGGCGACGGGTCCCGCGACTGAGGATGGCAACGGGTTCGCGTTGGGCGGTGTCGAGGTAGCGGCTTTGTTCGCTACGGAACTCGCTGGGAGTCGCAGTGGTACTCATAAATCTTTACCGTACATCTTGTACAAGATGTAGGGTAAGAAGCCCCGCCAGATCCACCGCGGACACTCCCCAAAACCGCCTGGGTGCTGTTGTAAATAGGATTTTCTGTTTACTCACTATTGGTTAGCGTCCAGCGCACGATAGGTTGCAGCTCCACTAATTTGGTCCGAAAAGCGAGTTTGCAACAGCATCATGTAAGGTTTACTTTTCCAATTTCCTACCTTCCATTAAGTCCGGGGCGAACCACACCACTCCAGTGGACTTGCGTCACATCTGCGTATGACCGTATTAGTCAAGGCCAATCCAGCGGTTTCCCCACCGCAATCACAGAATTCATCAGACTCAGAAATGCAATCACCAGAAATCGCGGATGTAAAAATCAAGATAATCCCATGATTCAGTACTGGGACAGTAAGTCGATGAACCGCCCATCACACTGATAAATACAATCTCTTCCCGCGCGCTAGAAGCTTCGATGGACTCCTCACTTAGGCTTTCCCCTAAGACTGGGTGCCGTTCAACAGCTTGCTCTAACTTGCCACCTGTCTCCTCCACAAAGGGCACCAGCCATTCCAGATCCAGATCTTTTTCGCCCTTTTCTTCGGAGAGAAATTCAGTGAAGAACTTTGCTCGTTCCGCGTCTGGAACGACTCGGCAAGCCGTACCGCCAAGGTCACGAAACGCAGCGACATTTTCCGGCAGATCTTCAGACATCGTGAAAAAGCTGTCAGTCATCGCGAAAAGAAACTCTTCACGGAAAGACTCGTTCTCCTGCACGGCGGCGACTATCCCCCCTCTTATTTCTTCTGCCGTGGCCTCCCACACCTTGTCATAGTCGTCATGGTCGAACATCTCATCGCCGAACATCTCATCGCCGATTCGTTCGATTTGCGACTCATAAATGCGCTCATAATACTCCTCGCCGAAGCCATGGCGCTCCAGAGCTTCGTCCATCGACTCGGGAAACTCCTCGGGCGGAGTGTCTGAGTATCCCTCGTTCTTCGATGTCTGCCCTATGTTCGCCCCACAAGCGGTCAGCATGAGCGAGACTGCGACTATCAGTGAGCCGATCTTAAACTTGACCTGTGACCGCATCTATCTCCCTAGGAACGAACTCTTATCAAATTGTCAGGATAGCACAAATACTTGGACGGTCATGTGAACTTTAAAATGTTTACACTATTGGATATCAGCTTTCTGACGGTCTCCGGCAATCAGGCAATTCGGGAAATCACCTGCAATTCTCGGAAGATTACCGACTAGCCCGGATTCTTCACGGTGATCAGCTGACACGTGCTAAGGGGATGATCTTCGGCTCGATCGAGATCACCACTTCCAACGAGGAGATCGAGGTCGAGAAGGTCGCTGGCGACGAGGTCGATGCTTTCGTGGGTGTTGTTGCAAACTCGCGTTTTTGATGAAAACGACTCAGTCGGCCACCTGTGTTGCGCTGCACGCTATCAAATAGTTAGTAACCAGAAAATCCTCTTTGCAACAGCACCAGATTAATGAAGATCGGATATTAGGAGAGCACGATGAGCGATTCTGGAAAGAAGAAACCACACTCAGAACACATCATTCTGGGGCTATCGGAAGGGAATAATATTTCTTTAGGAGCAAACTGGAAGATTACCTCGAAGAAAAATGATTTTTATATCACGCCTGTTCATGAAGGTGATCCCCAGCCCATGCATGTATCACTGCACGGTCCGAATGACCAGTACCCCACGGAGAGATTTCACGTAAAAATAGACCGCAAGTCCGCGAAAAAGGCGGGACTGAAAATGGAGTCGCAGATCCCCAAGAAAGGAGCTTCTTTCTCGGGAAAACAGGTGGGGGAGAATGCCTTTCTCGTGGCGAGGTTGCGCTGGTCGTGGCACCTGCAACGAAATAGATTTAGGGAAATAACTCGAACAAGCTTCATTCCTCCTGTAGGGGAACATGACAGTGGATTAGTGATGCCACGAGTCTTACAGAAGAATCATGCATGGGACATCGACATAGTTATCTCCCGAGAAGCTCCCTTCTGGCCTTCCGAGGAAAGTATCTTTTTTCAGGGCCAACCAAGTAATGAATGGAGCCCCCATCTAGGGCCGCTCAGTAATGATTCCGGGTTATGGCTCACTGGAACCTCATACCATCGCGATCAGATTTTGAGCCCTACCCCGGAGAGTGTTGATCCGCCATTTCCAAAACTGGGGGAAAATCCTTGCAGAATTCTCTCAGCGGGCATCGGAGATGACGATGTCTACTGGATGCATGAAACCATTACCAGTGAAGAGTTTACAACTGAGATAAGTGAAAAACCTCAAACTGAATGAATCATTGGGGTATATCCCATCACGCAGACTGCAGGCCTCCCTTTCGGCGGAGGGAGGCTTGCAGTTAGTCAGAAGACTTCTAACGATCCCGGCCCTCGACTGCTGGGCTACCTCACCGAACTGACCGAAGGTCGGTCACCACCCGGAACCCGATGTTCCCGGAGGTGGATTCCGGGGTGTTGGAGTTGCGTGCCGCGACCCGGTAGCGGTTGCAGTAGGAGTCGTGGCACAGATACGACCCACCCCGCAGCATGTGTGTGATCAACTCTTTGTAGGCCGGTTGAGCAGCAAAACCCGGCCATCTCAGCGGCTGGTTTCCTGCCAAAAGAGCACGGAAAACCTGCCACGCCACCGCACATCCTCTGACTATCCGTCAGCAGCGAGTCGCGGTGCATGTTTCCCCAAGACAAGATCACACACATCTCAGGTGGCCGGCCGCAGACCCGACAGCCGACTTTGGCTCAAGCTAAAGGTCATGGGCCCGCCACCGTTAGATAGGTTCCTTCAAGGCGCTTCCCAACCCTTTTCACAAGTGGAGCGCCCAGAAGGAAGGAACCCGAAAGAAGATGGCGGTACCCATGACCGTTGTAGAAGATATCAGGAGACTCGACTCCCAGGGAGTCTCCGGCCGTGAAATCGCCCGACAACTCGGCATCAGCCGCGACTCGGTGGCGAAATACACCAGCATCGACGACTTCTCCCCAGCACCACCGACACCGGTTAAACGCCCCGGGGCTCAAGTTCTCGACGGACTCGAAGTCATCATTGACGGCTGGCTCGACGATGATATGAAACGTCCCCGCAAGCAACGCCACACCAGCCGACGTGTCTTCGACCGCCTCGTCACCGAATACGACTACCCCGGGTCCTATTCACCAGTCCAGCGCTACATCAAGGTCTGGCGCCAGGGTCACCGTCATCCCGGTGACGGCTATATCGAATTGACCTGGTCACCTGGCACTGCCCAGGTTGATTTCGGCGAAGCCGAGGCCCTGATCGCCGGGGAACGCCTGAGTCTTCATATCCTGATCGTGACGTTCCCATTTTCAAATATGCGCTTCATTCAGGCCTACCGCGGGGAAACCGCGGAATGTGTCTGTCACGGACTACGCACCATCTTCGAACACATCGGTGGTGTACCCCGGCAGCTGATCTTCGATAACGCCACCGGCGTCGGCCGACGCACCGGGGCCAAAATCATCGAGTCGAAGCTGTTTTCCGGGTTCAAGCTGCATTACCGAACCTCGACACGCTACTGCAATCCGTACTCGGGCAATGAGAAAGGAAACGTGGAAAACGCGGTCGGATTCCTCCGTCGCAACCTCATGGTCCCTGAACCCGTCGCCACTACCCTGACCGGGCTCAACACTACATTTTTGACCCAGTGCCAGGACTTGGCCTTGAAGCCACACTGGCGTAAACAACAACCCATCATCGAGCTGTTTTCAGAAGACATCGCCGCCTGTCTGGATCTTCCCGGGGTCGGTTTCGATCCGGTGCGCTATGAATCCCGCAAGGCCGATAAAACCGGCACGATCACCGTCGAGGACAATTTCTACCTCGCCGGCCCCTCTTTTCATGATCGGCTGCTCACCGTGGCAATCCGTCATGACGTTATCGAGATCCTGGATGAAACCTCACGCCCGATCGTCACTTTCCCCCGGTCCTATGATCACCAGGATACGACCGTGTTCACTCCCTCATCACTGCTTCCGGCGTTGATCACCAAGCCTGGGGCCTGGGCAAACTCACCGGTACGCCCGCTGATTCCTGATGTGGTCCGTGATGTACTGGATACAGCTGATGCCACGGACCGGTCCCGGATACTGGCTGGGATCAACCAGGCCAGTACCGCGACCTCATTTACCAGCGCTATTGCTGCTTGTGAGCATATGGTCGCGGTGGGCCAGGACCCGGCAGGTCCGGGATTGGGCATGCTTGCCCGGCGCATCGCCCAAGGCATGCAACCCTCAACATCTGAGGTAGATCTGTCGATCTATGATCTGCTGCCGGCGCACCGCCACACACACCACCACCACAATGATCAGGACGCGCAGGTGGGGGCATGATTGAACCGATCACCGCGGCAGATATCATCACCGCAGGTAAAGCCACCTCACTCACCGCCACGGTTCTAGCGGACTGGGCAGAAAAGGGCACCCCCAAACAACGCGAATACCTCCACGGACTCCTGATCGCTGAACAGCAGTCCCGTCATAGTGCCCGCAGTGCCAGGCTGCTACGCGCAGCAAAATTGCCGATGGCCAAGACCTTGGAGGGCTACGACTGGACCAGCATCAACTTCCCTGAAGGGTACGGCCGTGACCGTGTACGGTCCCTAGACTTTATGGACACCGGTGGTGACCTGGTCTTTTATGGTGATGTCGGTACCGGGAAAACGCACCTGGCCTGCGCTCTTGTCGCGCACGCCTGCCAGAGGGGCATCCCTGCGAGGTTTTTCACCACCGCATCACTGGTCGCGCATCTACGCCGGGCGAAGGAATCTGACCGGCTCGACAAGGAACTGGCCAGCCTGGGCAAGAATCGGCTGTTGGTCATCGATGAATTCGGCTATTTGCCCATCGATACCGAGGGCGCGCGACTGTTGTTCCAGGTCATCGCTGATGCCTACGAAAAACGCAGTTTGATCCTGACCACGAATCTGGCGTTTTCACAATGGGGTGCCGTCTTCGGTGACGATCATATGGCCGCTGCGGTGATTGATCGGATTGTTCACCACGGCAGGCTGCTGCACTTTCGCGGGGAGTCCTACCGGGTCAAACACGCCCTGATGAGCTAAATCCCCTCCACCCATGAAGATCGGAGATTTCAACATGATGACACCTATCCAGACCATCACCGAGGATCAACCGGATTCGTCCAGTAATGCCGAGGGCCTGCTCACCGAGGCCATGGACCTTTTGACGTGTATTGAGTCAACCCTGCGGATCGCTGATACCGATACCCAGATCGCGGTGGCGCGTCTTTCAGAGCTGTATCTTGGCGCCGATGATGGTGATCATTTCCCGAAAGTTCTGGACACGATCACCCAGCTACGAGACCGGATTTATGCCCATATTGACCAGCCCGACTGAGCCTGGTTTAGCGCCGCGCTCTTTTGGCGGGTTTTGCTGCTGAAGTGGCAGGTTTTTCCGCGCTCTTTTGGTAGGTAAAAAGTTGACAAAACACACCGCAGCACCCGCAGTGTCCCTGACTCCGGTCCCTGGGGGTCCGCAAGCGGGGCATGCAAGTAGTAGTCCGCGTCGAACCAGTCCTGGCACCATTCCCACACGTTGCCGGCCATCTGCCACAACCCATACCCGTTGGGTTGGTAGCTCTTCACAGGCGCGGTCGTCAGATGGCCATCCTCGGCGGAGTTCTCGTGCGGAAACCGGCCCTGCCAGATGTTGCAGTTCCACTCCCCACCCGGGGTCAGGTCATCTCCCCAGGCCAGACGCTTTCCACTCAGGCCACCCCGGGCGGAGTACTCCCACTCAGCCTCAGTGGGAAGGCGGGTGCCGGCCCAGGCGCAATAGGCCTGAGCATCATCCCAGGAGACGTGGACGACCGGGTGGTTGTCCAGCCCGACCAGATCCGAGGCGGGTCCGTTGGGATGTCTCCAGTCGGCACCCCGGACGGCTAACCACCAGGGAACATGGGTCACCTGGTTGAGAATGTCGGAGCGCTGCCCCTGGAAAGCGGCGTAGAAGACGGCCGACTCTCCGTACTGCTCGGCGGTGGTGCGATAACTGGTCGCCTGGACGAATTCGTCGAACTGGGCGTTGGTCACTGTGGTGGTCTGCATGCGGAACCCGGGCAGGTGTACCTGATGCAGAGGGGTTTCGCCGTCCTGTGGGTAACCTTCGCCGTGGTGATCGCCCATAGTGAAGTCGCCGGCGGGTATGTCTGCGAACTCACCGGGTGCTCGGTCAACGATGACACGGCGTGGGACGTCGATAAGTACGTTGGGTTCCTGGATTGGGATGTCGGTTCTCGATGGGGAGCAGCAGCTACTCATCTGCAGCTCGCTCCGGTGTACCTAGGTCTTCTGCCCAGTCGATGGAGAACCACCTTTCGGCAATACCTGGAGAAATTTCATTGACGGCCTCGAAGTCCACCACTGCCACCCCATTTTCCTCAGCGTAACGGTCCCACTTTTCGGAAATTTCTTCAGCGATTTCTGGATGCTCTGCGATAACATCCTTCGTTTCTCCCGGGTCCTCGGCTAGGTTATATAGCGCGTATTCGCCTGTTCCGCCCATCGCTTCCGGAACGAAAATCAGCTTCCAGTCACCTGAGCGATAAGCCCGGTGCCCAAAGTGCTCCCATCCAAATTCGTCGTCACCGATGGTATCTGAGGTGCCCTCCAACAACGGCTTGGCTGAGTCTCCCAGCAGATTTTCCGCTGATCCGAGATCAGCTCCTGCGTAATCAGCGAACGTGGGATAAAGATCAGTGATGTGGGCGAAAGTATCGACGATCCGATGGGTGTCAGCGGATCCCGAGACTGGAGTCTTAATAACGGATGGGACCCGGGTGCCGCCATCGAAAAGCGTGTTTTTGGCCTGGAAG
Source organism: Corynebacterium sp. A21 (assembly GCF_052266655.1). NCBI lineage: Bacteria > Bacillati > Actinomycetota > Actinomycetes > Mycobacteriales > Corynebacteriaceae > Corynebacterium > Corynebacterium sp. A21. The sequence continues at coordinate 196,668 of NZ_JBQPQY010000004.1, read as the reverse complement.
TAAGGCCCCGAAGATACCTGTGCATTAGGGAGGGAAATTGTAGGGTATGAGCCTTCGTACCCGTACATTTCGGCTTCCCCCACCAATGGGAAGGCTTCGCTGTGCCATTCCACATCTCCAAGAGCTGCGGCCATGGGTGAAGTACTAGCGGAGGCTCCGTTATCGCTGGCCAACACGAAAAGGGTGTTGTCGTATTCTCCGGTTTCCTTGAGACGGTCGATTACTCGACCAACCTGCTCATCTGTTTCATGGAGGACTGCAGCGTAAACCGCCATTCGGTATGCCAGGTCATTCTGCTGCTCGGGGCTTAGCGAGTCCCACTCCGGGACTTGTTCCGGCCAGCGCGTGTCAACATTGCCATCGATGAGTCCGAGGTTTGCCATCCGCTGGATACGTTCAGAACGGGCTTCCTCGTAGTTGTAGTTGTCTAGGTAGATGTCAAGGTAATGGTCAATGAGCGCCTTGTCCTCGACATGGAGAGGATCATGCGGCGCGTTATACGCGAGATACCCGAAGAAGGGCTTGTCCGATTCCTCATTGCCGACCATATCGAGCATTTCATCAGTAAAAGCGCGAGTGGTGAAGAAATCTTTTGGCAAGGTGTTGTTATCGACTACTTCGCCGTCGCGTTCATAGACCACAGTATCCCCGGTTTCCTCTGAACCGAAGAGACGATGAGCGTCCGAGAAGTAGGAAGCTCCCGCATCGTAGAGGGTGAAGTTCCGGTCGAAGCCGAGATCTGCGGGGGTTTGTCCTTCATCGGCCCCCAGGTGCCATTTCCCGACCTGGTAGGTGTCGTATCCTTCTTCGCCAAGAACTTCGGCGATTCCGGTGAAGTCACCTTCCAGACTGCCTTTGTAGCCTGGGGTGGTCTCAGCGACGCCAGGAGGGGTCATGCCTTCCATCGAACCGAGTCCTACACGATGCCGGTCCTGGCCAGTCATGAGAGATGCCCGCGTGGGAGCGCAGAGAGGGGAAGTGTGAAAATCTGTAAATTGTGCGCTTTCTTGCGTAAGCGCGTCAATATTGGGGGTTTCTGCTTCTCCACCGTATGCCCCCAGGTCTGTGTACCCGAGATCATCTAGGAGAACCATCATAATATTTGGCGGTTCCTGGTTAGCGACGGCTGCCGACGTTTCTTCAGTTTCCGTAACTGGTGTACTGCTGCATCCGACGAGGGTTGTAGCGAGAGCAATTGAAGCTCCGAGAGATAATCCAGCTAACGCAGATCGAGAGGGGCGGTTTTTAGGCATATATTTCATTGGTGATCACCTATTGATGTCTTATAGGAGAGGGGGAGTTGTTGCCTGAACAGACTAATCACTGCGGTGGCCCTCGAATGTGAACCTATTTTCGGGAGGGAAAGGTGGGAAAGGCAGGGCCAGGGTGGTGTCTGGATAACCTACCCATGGCGTTATGCTATCCGGACATGACGCGGTGACAGTGATCCATCAAGTGGTCGTAGTCCTCTGAAGAAGAAATTTCGAGGTATTCCGTGTCAGTCACGGCTTCCAGGTTGTGGCCCTTCTGCCAGTAGTAGACAGAACCGGCGGGGAAATCCGTGGCTCCCTCTTCGGTATGCACCCGCATTGTTCCCTTGATGACGTATCCCCAATGTGGCCATTGGCACCGGTCCTCGGGGAGACCCTTAAATAGAGGGTCCGTCCGCATTCCGTTATCAAGGCGGATGAGGCATTGAGCGAGTCCGTCGGCATCGAAACGACGGATTTCAACTCCTGGTCCTTTGAGTACGGTTTCCATTTCTTCCCAGGTCTTACTCTGAGTCATGATTGATCCTTTCGGGGTGTGTCCATGGTTTGCGCAGCGATGTGAAGCTTTAAAGAGGGGTGGGTCAACGGTTCGACAGGTGTGATCGTCATATCTTTAGTGGCAATCGGGCCTTCATAGGTAGATGGTCTGGGTCTGTTGGTAGGAGGTGAGTCCTTCTGGTCCGAGTTCCCGGCCCAAGCCGCTGTTCTTAACACCGCCGAAGGGCGCGGCGGGATCAGGAATGTAGCGGTTTACGCCGATGGTTCCGGTTTCCACACGGCGGGCCAGCGCAGCACCCCGGGCAGGGTCACTAGTCCAGATGGTGCCGCCGAGGCCAAATTCCGAGTCATTGGCAATTTGGATGGCCTGGTCCTCGTCGTTGTAGGGAATGACGCTGAGAACTGGGCCGAAGATCTCCTCGCGAGCGATCACGGCGTTGTTGTCGACGTCGGCGAACACCGTCGGTTCCACGAAGAATCCCACGTCGAGGTGTTCCGGTCGGCCCCCACCCACGGTGATGCGTCCCCCGGCGTTTCGACCCTGTTCAATGTAAGATTGAACCTTATCTCGCTGCCGAGCTGTGGCTAGTGGACCGATTTGGGTATCGGGCGAGGAAGCCGAGCCTACTTTGAGACTTCCGGCGAAGGCGGTGAACGCGTCCACTACTTCTTCGTAACGTGATTTCGGCGCGAGGACGCGGGTCCCGATGAAACAAGTTTGCCCGTTGTTAAGCAGCGTGGAAGTGAACAGGCCCTCACCGATCTCGTTTAGATCCAGTTCGGCGTCGTCGAGAACGATGGCAGCTGACTTTCCACCCAGTTCAAGAGTCACCGGACGGAGCAAGCGCCCGCAGACTTCACCGATTTTCTTACCAGCAGCGGTCGACCCAGTGAAAGCAACCTTGTCAACCTTTGGGTGGGAAACCAGGTAGGAGCCAGCCTCGCGGCCGCCCGGGACGATGTTGACCACACCAGCCGGAACTCCGGCGGCTTCCACGGCCTCTGCAAGGAGGTAGGCATCCAGAACGGTTTCCGGAGAAGGTTTGATGACGATGGTGCATCCCGCCGCCAACGCAGGGGCAAGCTTGAACATGGTCAGGGCCTGGGGAAAGTTCCAGGGGACGATCGCAGCCACGACCCCGATGGGGTGTTTCCGAACCTCGATTTCACCCCCGAACATTCCCTGCCGTATCTGGCGGGTTTCAGTTTCACTGACCAGGTCAGCGTAGTAACGCAAGATCGCGCTTGGGTAACCCGTCTCGAGCTGGGCGGCCACCGCCACGGGCATCCCGTTCTGAGAACTGACCCGCTGCTGAAACTCCTCGGCACGGGCGTCGATCTCATCGGCGAGACGGCGCATTACTACAGACCGTTCACTAGGCTCCCAGCCGGACCACGTGCGGGGATCGTCGAAGGCTCGGCGTGCAGCTGTCACAGCCGCATCCATATCGGCTTCGACTGCCTCCGGGACCTGGCCAAGAGGTTGTTCTGTACTCGGGTCGATCGGAACAATGATGTCTGTACCTGCCGGCGAGACCCATGTGCCGTCGATAAAGAACCTGTCATAGAACATGTTTCTGTTGTCCTTACCGGGATAGTGAGGGATATGTCTTACACACCGACCAGTATTGTGGTTAGTGTCACGTCATAGTTGACTGATAGTGCCCGAGTTTTTGACGATCTGTGCCACACGAGAAGAGGTTGCAAGTAATGGCTGTCTCCCCGCCCTTTGCTTGGACACACCAGATGCGAGAGTCGTTCGGCCTGGAACTGCAGGGGAAACCGGACCAGGCACGCGGTGACGTGCGGAAAAAATCCCTGGGGAGCGTGTCTGCTTTCAAAATCAGCGGTAACCCTCAGTCGCTGCAGCGCACCTCCGGTGCCATCACGAACGCGGAAAACACACCATTGAAAGTGTGTGCCATCCGTTCTGGAACCATGGTCTTGATGCGCGGCGGCGAAGCCGACCTTCGCTTCCAGGCCGGTAGCATCGCGTTCTATGACACAGGACGCCCCTACCGGTTGAGATTTGAGGGGCAGTGGGACTGCACCGTCATGACGGTGGCACGCGAGGAGCTGACTGTGCCGGACAGAACACTTCGGAACGCCCTACGGCAGAAATTCTCCGACCCTGGCCCGGGCACGGTACTGACCCAGCTTCTCGATTTATCCATCCGAGAAGAGATGACCCGCGGCGGTTCCTCGGTGTTTCTGGGAAACGCGGCAATCGACCTGCTATCAGGACTGGCGTACGAAAAGGACACTCCTCATGTCCCAGAGGAAGCGCTCCGGGTAGCAATTCGCAGTTACATTCAAGACCATCTCGGCAATCCCGATCTCGACGTTGCCTGGGTGGCAGGCGTACATCGCATCTCGATTCGCACACTGCACCGAATCTTCCAGGACGAAGACTGGGGCGTGGCCGAAATGATCCGAAACTTACGGCTGGACGCGGTGAAAGGAGATCTTCTTAATCCCCGGCTACACAACCAGAGCATCATGACTGTTGGGGCACGGTGGGGTTTCCAAGATCAGTCCCATTTGACCAGGTTGTTTCGTACCCGGTTCGGAATCACTCCCGCAGCTTTTCGGCAGGAGCACACGGAAACCAGTTTTTAATCGTCTGAGCATATCCGCTGGCTCATCCACCATGTGAAAGCGTCTAATGTGCGGTAAGGCGCTTATACCTCAGGAGCCTTCACGGGACGTCGCACCCAGCCCCACGATGAGTTCGCCGCAGAGGAATGAACGATAATCAGATCGCTGTGCCCATCGATGGCACAGATGACTACACTGCTCACTGCCTATTCTGGACTCTCGGAGCACAGAGTTTTCGGTTCCCATACCACCACCGTGAGCGGTGATGGATAGCCCGTGGATCAGCGGCCGCGATCATTCCGGGACAGCTGATCAGGTTCATCACCAGCACCGCGGCATGGACCCAAGCCTAATTCATACCGAACTTCTCGTGCGGGAGTTTTCCCAGGCCACAGCCTTTAAGTCCCGGATTCGTTGCTCGCACCGGCCCCTCGCCCGATGGAGTTCAGCCAACCGTTGGGCATGTCCCTAACTGTTAGGGACGTGCGTTTAGTAGCAGGGGACACCCCCTGGCCCAATCTTTGGTGTGTTAAACAGTCACCACTTGCGCATCAATGAGTATCGGACCGGTTGCGGACATTGCCTCGCGGTAGGCTTCCTCGAATTCCTCGCGGTTCCCGGTGCGTCGCGCGGGGACACCATAGCCTTGTGCGAGGGAGACGAAGTCAATGTTTCCGAGTGTGAGACCAGGAACATCCGGGACACCCTTGCGCTCAGCGAAACCGGCGAGTGCGCCATAACCAGAGTTGTTGACGATGATGAAAATCGTGCGGGTCTGACGCTGTGCAGCGGGATACAGGGCAGTGATGCCGTAATTCGCGGAACCGTCGCCGATGGTGGCCACGATGGTCTTGTTCGGACCTCCTATTACCGCTCTCGCTTATCCCAGTATGGGTACTGCTGCAAACCCCGAGTGGCGAGAACACCGCCGCAAGGCGGCTCCACTCAATTCCTCCCCTCATCGAAATGTCCTCTGTTCAACACAGGGGCAACTGATCCCCAGGGGTCCGCTCCATTCAGAAAGCGCTTCTCTAGGGTATACCCGTTCACGCCAGTGAAATCCACTGAGAACAGCCCGTGAACTGGGTTGATTCACCTTAGATTCACTAACATAATGAAGTAGTGTTTAGAACCACTTCACGGTTTAGGGGGATGAACACGGATGGAACATGGTCAGATTTTGGGATATGCCCGAGTGAGCGCCATCGATCAGAACACCGACAGGCAGGCCGATGCGATCAAGGAATTTAGCGACCGCGAATGCGGCCGCTTGGATCGGCTCTATATCGATAAAGCCTCGGGCAAAAATCTCAAACGCCCTGAATTTTCCAAGCTGGACAGCTTTGCCCGCGCTGGCGATGTGATTATCATCCACTCCCCTGACCGCCTGGCGAGGTCACTGAAAGACCTGATCAATCAGTTGGACATCTGGCGAGAGCGCGGGGTTGAGGTGCGGTTCATTACCCAACTAACGTTCGATCAACGTGATGCCACCGGAACGATGGTGTTACAGATCTTGGGTGCCGTCGCAGAGTTTGAACGGACACTCACCGCTGAACGCCGGGACGAGGGCATCGCTTCGGCAGAGAAGCGAGGTGCCTACAAGCTGACGCGGAAAATTACACCAGAACAAGCCGCCGAGATCAGGATCAAAAGGGCAAACGGTGTAGGGTGTCTTCGACTGGCGGCGGACTACCAGGTCTCGGACTCAACGATCTACAACGTCGTCACGTTCCGCGGCCTCTACGGAACTCCGGAGTACCGGGCGCACTATGGCCTCGCGGGCATCGATGAAGATCGGTGGCTAATAGTCAGCATGAACCTCAATGCCGCTGGATGCCGAGGGCACTCATCAGATTCGGTGTATGTGAACGCTGTTGATAAGTATGCGGCAGCAAGAGACGGACGCAATCCTTTGGAGGAAGACGAAAATGGAAATGTTCCAGTTGTTTCAATCCTCTGCCACGACCTCACTATCCAAGACATCTTCGACAACGTCGTAGATGCCGAGATCAGCTTTCGGTTCAAAGGGATCAGCGAAAAGAACCTGAGATTATCAGGATTTGCCGACCGCCCGAATCAGATGGATAGCTAACCGGATCAAATTGCTGGTACAAAGGGCAGGTCAAGCATCTGGAGTGTTCTATGACCACTAGAATCTAGTCCGGGCAAACCCGAACTACATAGGTGGATCCAGGTTAAACAGCGCTGAATGGTTAAGTCGGGAAGGTCTCCTTGGCCACCTGAATGGAATGAGAGGCTCGTCTATTTGAAAGTAGGGAGTCCGCAAGCTTGTCAGGATCTACCCCCAATTTCAAGACGGTCCAACAAACTAAGACAGACTCGGTCACCTTGGCCACTCCGTAGAGCATTTCTGGGCCAACGTCAGCTTCTCCTGAATGACTGATTCCATTGCGTGCATCTTTAGCTTCTCGGACAAAGAATGTGGGGTTTGAGGTGATCAGTTGCCTGATGTTCTCCGGCAACTCCATCACCAACCCCCATAGCCGGTCTGCGAGCGTGATTTTTTTTAAGTCTTTCCTATTGGGTATCACCTCGTGGTTCTTGTCCACTAACTGATACTTTTTACTTAGGGCTTCCGCGGCGCTAACGAGGGCCGTAACTTGGCTCTCCAAGAAGTGGGAACCATTGTATCGAAAACCGAAAAGCACATTGAAAACAGATCCGACTTCTTTACGAAGCCGCACCCAGGTAGAAACCGCAACCTCGAAGTTGATATCACTGAAATCGAAAAGAAAAGTAGAACCGTGATCTCTCTTGGCATCAGGGTCAGCAGTACCTCTAGTTCGAAAAAACAGCGGGAATCCAGTGGATTGTTCCTGTGTCTCATCATAGGCCCGCGCGCTTAAAATACCCGGGTCTGAATTGGTAGCCAAGGCAATGAATTCCTGAAATAGCTTGACGGTGGACCTGCTTTTCTGCAGGTCAACAGGACCGGTAAAATCTACTCTGATAGAAGTACTAAGAGTCGAGGTAAACTGCACCCCTCCTTTGAGCCGAACGGGATACGGTTCGTTAGCTCCTGCTGTAAGCGTGACCGTGCCGAACTCGGTGGCGCAGATTCTTGTTTTAGCCGGAAGAATCCTCAAAATCGTGCCCTCACGTGCCCGTTCTTCTGGGTCTACTTTAGTTTCCAGCTGAACCCCGGATGCGCCGAACCATGGTGTTAGATCTTCAAATGACGTGTAGAGGGTGGTGAAGGCATCTTCTCGATCCGAGGAGATGAATTTACCGACGACGATTTGCTGGATCGTGAATAGTTGCTCGTCGGCCCCTTCCGTAAATGAGAATAGATTTGAGTGTTCTCGCTTAATCTGACACCCGAGCAAGGTCACCGAGCGGTTTTCGATCACCCCGTGTATCACGTCCCAATTGCCGTCCTGCATTGCGTCCATGGATATTCCTGGTCCATGTGGCACACGCTTACCTCGGGGAAATCCCGGCCCGATTTGAAGTTGGCTGAAGTCTGCGGGGGAATACGTCAGCGGACCGGATTTTTTGTTATCAATGTTGTCAGGGAGCCACCATTGGCCCCACCATTTATGTTCACTGAATAAGTATTGAGTAGAAGCGAAGCTCATGATTACAAGATTACGGGCGTCGGAGAGGAATTGTTTCCCAAGACCTGTCCTGCAAAGTAAATACTTGAGTAATCGTAGTCTCCGGTGACCCCGAAGTCCCTGTGGTGACCGAACCGTTGATGGTTACCCGTTCTGATCCGCTGTATGTGCCATTTGTGGCACAGACTTTTCCGGTGCTGTCCCATCCGGTCGCGAATTAGCTCGCTGACAAGGTGCGTGCCATGTATGAGGTCTACGGGGCACGTGCATCCATCCGGTACCGCGATCTCTATGACATCGACCTGATCGCCCTGGAGCTTGAGGTCGACGCCGAGAAATTATTCACCGCGCTGCAGAAACAGCAACAGATCCGCAATGTAGCCCGACTTGGCTCAATTTAGTGCACACCCCGACCAGGCAACATTAGATTCTTGATCAAAACAGCGACATCCTCCGGGAACGGTGATGCCGCGTGCACCGTGTGCCCGGCAACCTGGACTTCAAAGGTTCGGTATTTCTTCAACGTCCGCACCAGACGTTTGAGTGACAATCCGGACTTCTGCTCCAAAAAGTGGCCCACCGCCATCGCCGCCATCACCACCGCCAGGTGCGCATCAATCGAGTCGCGCTTCCTGTGATAGATCGGCCAGGCCTTGAGATCCGATTTCGACATCCGGAATGATTTCCCAATCTTGAGCAACTGCCGATAAGCATGAATCACCTGTACCGGGGGCAATTCAACCCGGTTCGTCTCATACCCCTTGATCCCGGCCAACACTTTATTGTGCTCGACTAATTCCCAGTTGACCTGCTTGCCCTCGGCGGTCATCTTCTGTAAACCGATTGCGTTTAACCGGAATCTTGCCCGCCACGGCTTTCTCGGCTTTGCCGACCTGTTCCTCAATCCCGCGAAGCGTGCGACGAACCCGATCCCAGGAATACTGCTAATAAATCACGTTGTACGGCACACCGTCGGAGCCCCGCCCTCGACGATCTGCCTCCACCCAGATCTAACCATCGGCATAGTTTTGACCCGGGTGATCGCTACGCCACTTGCCGATCTTGTAAGGCACATCCCTCAACCGGGTGCCGATGATATAACCCAGACCAGCATCAACAATCGCCTTTTTGTTGCCCTGAAGAAAACATGCCAGCATCCGCGACAATCGTGACATCGCCCAAGGTCATAGGCCTCCTGGAACCGGCGAATCATCGGCAGCATCGTCCGGGTTTCGGCCATGTTCCCCTCGAACGCACCGACCGACAACGGGAACCCAGTGGCATCAGCTAAAAGACCAACGATGATCTGTGGCTCCAGGCGTCGTTCCTTGGAGAACCCGGGCTTACGGAACTCGTCAGCCTCGTCGGTCTCGAAGTACAAGGTCGTGACATCGTAGAGCACCAATACCCCGGGGCCGATCCCGGAATGGACAGCACACGCCTTGGTCAGCTCATCCCGGAACTCGGTGGCGGCATAGGTCGGGAGGGGCCGTTTGATGGTGGAGTAGCTGGCTGATGCTAGCCCGATTTCCGCGAGGGTTTCGATGGAACCGAGTTGTGATCCCGGGTGGACGATCCTCGCGATGACCAGGTCTTTGAAGACTCGATCGACTGCGGTGGCTTGGTTGAAACCCAGCTCGGCGTAGGCACCATGGATCGCATCGATGAGGTGGCCGGCTTTCTCACTGGTGACCAGGACCGGGGAGGACTTCGCCCCGCTGCCGGCAGGGATGATGTCGATCCCTAGATCCAAGGTGTGTTGGTCACCGTCGATCAGCTGTTGTGCCTGCAGCTTCAGGGCTACAAGGTCGTCCTGATTATGTGCAGATCCGAGGTGTTCCATGCTTTTGGCACCGCGTTTGTTCGAGTACACGACCTAGACTGCGGTGGCCCCGGAGGCGGTTTTCACGATCCGGATGTACGGGCTCATAAAAGATCAATCTACCGATTGACCCCAGCTCACACCCCCTTGAGTCGCACAAAAAATAGCACCTGGAGGACTGAAGTAGCTGTTCTACGTGTCAATAGGAAATATGTCACTCTCATTTGAGCCAACTCGGGTTAGGGGCCCCGTTGGTTAATGCACGGCCGGCTCGGGCGGAGTGCGCGGAAATGATAGTAACGGATAATGCGGGACACCGCTGGGGTGGTTGCTGCGCCATGAAACGCGATTACTCTGCGTCCACTCGTTTAAGGGCACGATAGATCGTTTGCCGCGAGACCTCGAAGCTGCGGGCAACTGCCGCGATAGATTCCCCACCAGCTACCAGTGTCTTCGCCTGTCTCGCCTGTTCGTCTGAAATCTTAGGCTTAGGTCCCGCTATTCGACCCTGTGCCCTGGCGTGGGCAACACCCTCACGGGTGCGCTGGACAAGCAGGTCGCGCTCCCATTCGGCGAGACTGGCCATGACATTGACAACCACCTTGTCGGCCGGTCGGGACGTGTCCAACGCAGGCTCTAGGACCTTGACGTTGATGCCCCGGTCTGCGAGGTCGCTGATGGTGGTGACCGTCTCGACGAGGTTTCGTCCGAGACGGTCCAGGCGGGTAACAACCAGGGTGTCGTCGGCTCGCATGTACGACAGGGCAGCATCGAGGCAGGGACGCTGCCACTTGGTGCCACTGATGGTGTCCGAGTAGATGCGGTCAGTGTCACACCCCGCGGCGACTAGCGCTTCCCTCTGGGTGTCGAGCGACTGTCCCTGCCGAGCGGTGCTCACACGGGCGTAGCCGATGTACATCAGTTCTCCTCGTCATCGATCTCATCCGCGACATGCAGGTCGGCAGGTAGTTGACCCGTGAGGATGTAGTGGCGGAGGAGGGAGTCTAGAGATCGTCGAATGATGAACTTGGGCACCGGTTTTCCACTCGCCGAGTCGTAGTAGGCCTTGGCACGAGCGAGATCGGTAGCGTCCTTGAGGTCGTCAAATCGCCCGTATTCGTTGAGCGTCTGCTCGGTGACGTGAGCATCGAGAATCCGACGCAGCCTGTCCCCGTCTACGCCTACGTATTCAGTTAAGCGGGTGATCTCGCGGTCGCGTTGTGTGAGCCTGTAGACATTGATGTAGTCCTGGACGGACTTGCCGGGCTCCAGCTCGACATCACCGGCGTGGAGGTCGTGGAGCCAGCGATTCGCATACTTCTGGTCATCACGCGACAGGCGTGCGAAGGATGCGTGAAGCTCTTCGAGAAGCTCGTTGAGTTCTTTAGCAGGCAGGCCTTCCGCGAGTGCTCGAAGGTATTTGGTGAACTTTCCGTTGAGGTAGTCCGAGTCAATGCGGTCCGTGTCGATGTGGGTGATGTGGACGTCGATATCGAACGGCACTTCCTCTTCCCCCTCGTTGCTCTCTCCGCCATCGGGTTGTCCGTCGTCAAGTTCCTTATATCGGGCAACCAGGGCGATGAACTGGGGTTCGGCGATCTCGACGATGATTGTCTGTCCATCGACGTGGTAGGTGTCGTTATCCCAGGTGAAACCCTGAACCTGGGCGGCTAGCAACTCGCGGTAGAACTCGCTGAAGATCTTGGCGAACTCCCCGCGGTCTTCCGGGGCGGTTGGCAGCGTCGAGAAGTCGGGCGAGTTAGAAAAGAGCTGCTCGATGGCCTCGAAACACTCGTTCATTTTCCGAAGGTGCTGGTCAAGATGGTCAACGAAGAGTCCGAACGGCTTGTCGCCTGAGTAGAGTTTGACGGCTCGCTCGACGTTGGTCTGCATCGTGTAGGGCCGACGGCAGTAGCGGATGGAGCCAAAAGGCTTCGTCGGACCGAAGATACGGTTGGTGCGCGAGAACGCCTGGATGATGCTCTCGTACTCGATCACCTTGTCCAGGTAGAGGGTGTTCAGCCATTTCGAGTCGAACCCGGTGAGCATCTGATCGACGACGATCAGCAGGTCGATCTGCTGGTCGTGGGTGAAGGAGCGCGTGTTGTAGGGCTTCTTGTGCGACAGTCGTGCAGAGACGTCCTTCTTGAACTCGGAGTGAGACGAGAAGGTAAACGACTGCCGGAAACGCTTGTTGTAGTCGTCGAGGATCTCGACGAGACCGTCTTCCTTGAAAAGCTGTTTATCTCCGGTGTTGTCGATGTTGGGATCGAACAGCGCTGTGACGGTGAGCTGTGGGTATTCATCGCGGAAGATGCGGTAGTACTCGATGGCCTCGGGGATGGAGCTGGTCGCCAGAATCGCGTGGAAGGCGCTGTTGCAGCTGAGATGGACCCAGTGATTCGCGATGTCGCTAGCAACGGCGCGGCGGTGGTCATCGTTGTCGTATTGCGACAAGGGCAGGTAGTCCTCGATGCCCTTCGTGCGGACATCGTTGTCGTCCCACGTTGATGCCATCGGGACTTGTCCTTTGTCCATGAACTTGGTGTACACAGCGGTCTTCTGTGGATCCGAGTAGACCTCGTCGACGTTGGTGGCGTGCGCTTCCCTCAGGGCGACGTACTCGCGGATATGGTCCGCCCGGTAGGTTTCTACCATAACCGGATCGAATCCGAGGACGTTTTTATCTCGGATACCGTCGGCAATGGAGTAACGATGCAGCTCATCGCCAAAAACGGTGGCGGTGGTGGAGTCCTTCTTCTGGTTCTCAGCATGGATGGGCGTACCAGTGAATCCGAAGAACAGGGCCTGTGGCAGTGTGCGCTTGATGGTCGACAGCATCTCGCCGAAGGTGGAGCGGTGGGCCTCATCAATAATGAAGGCGATGCGCTTGTCACGAACACGGCCCAGGTCGGCCAGTCCGGTTGATTCTGGATTGATGAGCCGCATCTTCTGGATGGACGTGACCATGAGGACGGTGTGATCGTCCTTCAGCAGCGTGAGAAGGTTGTCTGCATCAGAGGTGTCTTCCACGTTAATGCTCTCGCCGCCGTAGCTGCGGTAGTTGGCAAGCGACTGTGTGCCCAATTCAATGCGGTCGAGAAGGAATATCACCTTGTCGGCATTGCGCGAGTCTGCTATCAGCTGCGCGGTCTTGAAACTGGTGATAGTCTTGCCCGAACCTGTGGTGTGCCAGATATAGCCACCTCGCTGGTCTTTCATGCTCCAGTCGTGGGATTCCACCTTGTCGGCGATGCGTGAGGCTGCGTAGTACTGGTAGGAACGCATCACCATGAGGGTGCCAGCTGCGCGGTCAGCGACGGTGTAGAAGCCGATGAGCTGGTGCGCCATCGGAATTGACAGCAGCATCCTGATGACCCTGTTCCACTCATTGACGGGCTCGTTATTGAAGTCGGCCCAGTGGAAGTAGAAGTCAGGGTTGAAGGTGCCATGGGGGCCTGGGTTGGCGAAGTAGAGCGTCTCACCAGGTGTCATGCCCATGAAGATCTGCACCAGGGAGAACAGACCCGTGTAGACACCTTCGTGGGCGTACTTGGCGATCTGGTTGCAGGCCTGGGATACCGGCACACCGCTGCGCTTGAGTTCCAGGTGGAACAGCGGCATGCCGTTGATGAGCAGCATGAGATCACCGCGGCGTGAGGGCAGGAGATGGCTTGCCGTGGTGGCGAACTTCGGCTGGCGGGCGATCTGGTAGCGCGACTGTCCACCGGCGATCTCGCGGCGGTCGTAGATGTTGAGGCTGATCTCCTTGCCGACATTGGGTGCGCCCGGGTGATCGCGGGTAATGCCGACGGTGCGACCGTTGATGAACTCGTTGAGGCGCAGTGGTGTCTGCAGCTCGGTGATCTGCTCGGTGATCTGGGCCATCTCGGTATCGGTGAGCGGGAGATCGCCCAGCCGGTCACGGGAGCGGTTGTTCTCAAAGAGGATCTTCGCCCAGTTGGCTATGAGATCTTGCTCAGTGGGGTTGTCCAGTACTTCTTCCCACCCGTGACGGCTGAGTAGATCAACTACAGCATCTTCAAACTCACGTTCGTCTGTGAATGTCATGGTGTCCAGTCCTTACACGAACATCTTCTGCAACAGCGCAGTCTTGGTCTGGGTGAGCTTGTCGATGTACTGGGCTTCGGCACTGATGAGCGAGTCAAGCTTGCTGAATACAGCACCGATGGCTTGCTGTTCTTCGAGGGTGGGTGGAATCGGGACCTCAACCTCATTCAGCACTTCGCGCGTTAGTTGCGGCTGAGCTCCACCAGTAACGAATTTCTTGAGAGACATCGCGCACAGGTCAGCATAAAGAAAGCGTTTGTCTATATTTGTAGAATCCACGTTGACAACCATAGAATTACCGGTAATCCACGCTGGTCCAGGAACATAACTGGGTGTCCCGGTCTTCTCGCCTCTCGCTGAAATTGTGACCTGATCATTTTGGTGATTCGCAGAATGATAGAACCCAATGAAGCCATTGGCTCCAAAAACAGGAATGCCGCTCGGCTGAAGCTCTCCACCAGAAATTGTTTGGGGTTGGTACATGTGAGCTATTGAGCCTAGCTTTACCATTGCCCACTCCCCCTCGAAACCATCGAGATGAAGATCAGGCTCCGTCTGGCCGTCCTGTGGGAACATACGCTGAAGGAGTGAGGTCTTGGTCTGCTTGAGCAGGTCCAGCTTCTTTTTATGGCTGGCTATGGTTGTGTCGATGCGGCGGAAGAAATTGCCGGTGGCCTGTTGTTCAGGAAGCGAAGGACGCTTAACCAGAACGGTTCCATATTCTTCGAATGAAATGTTAAGCAGGCCATCCATTCGAGCACCGGACGAAACCAATCGACCGAGCTGAACCTCCATAGACTTATCATTTAATTGATATTCCATAAAGGTTGGATCGTCATTTGGAACAGTGAAGCAATGATAAACAAATGGGACAAGTGCAACAGGTTCCTGCAGAGCAAAGCAGGAACCAAATCTACGGAGTTTTGAAGCTCCGTGATTATAGGCAAGTTCGCCTTCTCTCAGCTCAATGTATTTTTGGCGACTCTTTCCGGCGTTATCAAACCCATAGCGCGAGGATTGTTCGACGAAACCGTCGCGAGCTGTAATCATCGTCACAGGTGCGGATGATCCAGGATCGATCCGCTTAACTTCGCGTGTGATCGTACTCAGTCGCACCTGGTCCCATTCACCTTCGAACCCATCCATGCGCAGCTCAGGCACGTTCTGCTTACTCATCACTGCCTCCCAGAAGTTGCTGGAGCATTGTCACTGCTTGCATGTCAGCCTCTGACCCAGTCAGCGAACCAATGAGTTCACCCAATTCACGCTCATTGTCGTGAATAGTGGTGTCTAACTCTGCCAATGACACTGCGTACTTGTTATGCAGCGCTTCCACGCGAGTAGCTAGACGAGTCAACGCCAGCGTAGGCATGGTGGCAAGGTCATCAACGAGAGCAGTGATCCATTTATGTGTCAACACCTCGTCGATCTGCTCGTCGGTTAGTCCATTGATGGTGGCGATCGTCTTCTTTTCGAGTTGAGCTTTCGCCTCCTTCAACGCCTTCTTCACGTTGGTTTGATCGGCAAGCAGCTGCTTCGCTCGAAGCTGGATCTCCTCGATGCTGCCTTCGGGCCAGGTCGCACCCTTGGGCAGGAGCTTGACTAGCGCGTTTAGCTCAGTCTTCTTGAACGCATCCTGCTTCTCGTTGAGCACACCATCAAGGTCGAGCTTGTCCTCCTCGGTCAGTGACTCGATCATCTCCGTCAGCTCAGTGGCGATGTCGGCCTCTTGCTGCGCCACATCGGCCACGTCGGCAGCAAGTTCTGGCAGATAGAGAGACTCTATGAGTGCAAATGGTGCAACGCGGCCCTCCGAGCCGACCTGGACGTAGACCTTCTTCTGGCCCCTGGTCTTCCACTCCATCACCGGGTCAACACGGCGCACGGCCTCCATGCCCTCGGTCTGGATGATCTCAAGGTCGTTGGTCGTGGTGGTCCAGCGCTCGTGCAAGAGTTGGTAGCCCTCGTAAGGATCCACGAGAGGCACGGGTGTGAGGCGTGAGAATAGATCGGTCCTGAGAGCGTCCTCGGTGGTAGTCACCGTCACTGTGGCCGCACCCTCGATGAGCAGCGTATGGAGCTTCTCGGGGAGTCCATCGAGAGTCTCGTTCATCTTCTCGGTGAGTGCCGCAGCAGCACTGTGGTTCACAATGACATCGCGGATGTTCAGGTCTCGCAGTTGGGCGTAGCCCTGCGCGTTCTCATCGAAGAGCGCTTCACGCAGACCCGGTAGAGCACCCCAATACTCAGCAAGCTCATCGAGTTCACTCGCAGGGATGCCTCCGTGCATAGCGGCGAAGAGGTCAACCGGCTCGGGTGGCAGGGTGGCGCTGACATAACGCGGAATGTTGAGGTTGTAGTCGTTGTCACGGATCTCGTCACGGGAGACCACCCGGGAGAAGTGCTCGACGTCCCCACGCTCTAGCACGGTGTCGACAACGCGCTGGATGTCACGGGCACGGAGGTGGTTGAACTTGCCGGCCTTCTCAAAGCCCTGGGATGCGTCGACGAAGAGGATGTCTTCACGGTCACGGCGCTGCTTGAGGACCATGATGATGGTCGAAATGCCGGTGCCGTAGAAGATGTTGGAGGGCAGGCTGATGATGGTGTCGATGTGGTTGTGCTCGATGAGGCTGCGCCGGATATCAGCCTCGGATCCGCCGCGGAACAGGACACCGTGGGGCAGGACGATGGTGAGGATACCGTCAGGCTTGACATGGAAGAGCTCATGCAGCAAGAAGGCGTAGTCGGCCTTGGTCTTAGGAGCTAGCCCGAAGCGTGCGAATCGCGGGTCAGTGTCGTTGCCGTCCGGCTCCCAGCTCTGTGAGTAGGGAGGGTTGGAGACCACAGCATCGACGTACAGCGGATCGTACGTGCTCTCTGGGTCGCTCTCGTCGAACATGGGCCAGTCGTGCGCAAGGCTGTCAGCACAACGGGTGAGGATATTGTCGGCCTTCACGCCACGCATCACAAGGTTCATGCGCGTGAGGTTGTAGGTGTTCTCCTTGAGCTCCTGCGCGAAGTACTTGATACGGTCCGGGTCGCCCATGTGCTTGGCGACTGCCTGGCCGATGTTAAGCAGCAGTGAGCCTGACCCGGAGGTGGGGTCGTAGATCTGGATCTCCGAGCGCCCCTTGAGGTGGTCAGCGATGATGCGGCTCATAAGTAGGGAGACTTCGTGGGGAGTGTAGAACTCGCCCGCCTTCTTGCCGGCGTTGGCGGCGAACTTCTCGATCAGGTACTCGTAGATGAAACCGAGGATGTCGTAGCCCTGCTTGCCGTCGGTGGGGATGTCGGTGATCAGGTCCAGCAGCTTGCGGATGGCGTTGGTCTGGGTTGTGGCGTTGTCGCCCAGTTTGGACAGTCCCGTCTCAAGAGTCTTGAAGATACCGTCGAAGACGTGCTTGCGGGTCGGGTGGACGAGGCGGGCGAAGGCGGCCAGGCCGTCTCGGACGTTGGCAACGTTGAAGTCTTGCCCCTTGTCACGCCAGGTGGAGTAGAGGTTGTCGTACGCGATGAAGTAGCCCAGGTTGTTGCGGACGAAGTCGACGGTCTCACGATCGTCTTCGACGAGAAGCTCCTCCAGTTCATTCGACTCCGCACCGTTGGTGAACATCAGCTGCTCTACCTGATCAGAGAGGAACTTATAGAAGATGAAGCCCAGAATGTAGTCTTTGTACTCGTTGGCTTCAATCTTTGAACGCATGGTGTTGGCTGATTCCCAAATGCGATTCGCCACTTGCTACTTATCCACGTATGCCTACCTGTTCCTAAATCGGTCGATCTCGGACACGGTGCGACCGGGGGTCAGCGAGACGCTGGAAGTCGCAGTCGGGGTGTCCGAGATCCCTGTCCATTACGACTAATGTACCACAATTGTGACATTAGGGATTACGGACACTTTTGTCCGCAACCGCGGACGCGAGCAGTGGCCTGGTTCGCCCCCGCTCGGGCCAAATGTCACTAAAATCGAGGGTCACACACTGAAAATTCACCCCACAGAAGGCAAACATGATTCTAACCGTAGCCAATTTCAAAGGCGGTTCCGGCAGGACTACCACATCACCGATGCTGGCGCAGGTGGCCAGTGAGCACGGAACAAGGGTCCGGGTGTAGATGCCGACCCCCTAGGCAGTGCCGCGACAGCGGCCAACTATGCAGTCGCGGAGGGTGACCCGCTCCCGTTCCCTGTAGACTCCATTCTGATCTACGAGAACCACGCTAAGAAGTGCGCACTAATCGATCGAATTCTGGATTCCTCTAGCGACTACGATTTGACGGTTATTGACACATCGTCATACAGCCCCGCTACCACTCGAAGTCTCTCTACGGTCTCAGATTTCGTGGTTGCACCAGCATTCCCAAGCGGTCCAGATCTCATCCCTACGCTGGC
Source organism: Corynebacterium sp. A21 (assembly GCF_052266655.1). Classification (NCBI taxonomy): domain Bacteria; kingdom Bacillati; phylum Actinomycetota; class Actinomycetes; order Mycobacteriales; family Corynebacteriaceae; genus Corynebacterium; species Corynebacterium sp. A21. The sequence goes on along the minus strand of NZ_JBQPQY010000004.1, from coordinate 178,434 downwards.
CACCGTGGAATCAGTGGTGGGGCCCTATGCAGTACTACTCAATCGCATAGGACGGGCGATTACACTCGAAGCTGAATTTCTCTTCCACCTCAAGGAAAAGAACGCCAATATCTTCGATACGGCAATCCCGGACGTAGAAACATTCAGGAAAGCATTCGAGGGGCGCATGAAAGGCAATTTTCACGGGTATGAACTGGTCTTCGAAGAAATTCAGGAAATGTTCCGAAGTAGGATCGACGTGGCGTGGGGAACGACTCACAAGCCTAAAAGCACCACGGTCCCAAGCTAATGATCTTGCCAAATAGTGCCGCTCCGAATGCGCACCGCCGTACCGTATTGATTATCGACATGGTTCTGGAACGAAGGCATCAACCTGCTGCAAGCTAGATCAGACCGAGCATACGAAGACCCGCCTGCTCGGCCTCCAGCGTCTCTGAAGCGACTGCCCCCACCAGATCCCCTAGTGCCTGCTGCTGGTCAGCATCCAGGGCATCAAGGTCCGCTGCCAGCGCCTGTACGACCCGCACCAGCGCGACCTCACTGCCAGAAAGCGTGCCATCCTCCGAGTCCCACTTGAGTGCCGGTGCCAGGAGCGGATTGTCGTTAATGCGTTGGCGAACGTCCATGATTAGTGCCTTTCAAGAAGTCGGTCTGCTGGCGGGGTGTGCTTCGGGGTGATGTTGTCTCGCCAATTTAGTTAGCGTTGCAGCAGTTCAGGGGACCCCGAGCCCTACCTATGAGACACCTCTGCTATCAACTATCACCCAGCGAAAGTAATGATCGTTACTACGCAAAGGATTCAGAGTGAGGACGCACCCAGGACAAGACTCGGCCCAATTTAGCCCAGTGCTTTCACAGAAACTCCACGTTTCCGTTGAGTTGGGGGCAACTAAATTTTCGCGCGAAGAAACTACCAAACTTTCCGTTGGCCCCTTTTGCCCCTTAGCCGAATCTCTGCCACGTAGCTGATCTCAGCCCCAAAACAAGGACTTGCTCCCGCAACTCCCCCTCACCCAAACTTTCCGACACTTCGCCCCGAAATGACGAAAAACCGGAGGTCACAAACCCTTTCGAGTTTGTGACCTCCGGTCGTTGCGGTTCGAGAACCGCTCGTTGTGCCCGGGGGGGGACTTGAACCCCCACGCCCTTGCGGACACTGGCACCTGAAGCCAGCGCGTCTGCCATTCCGCCACCCGGGCGGGTGGTGTAATCTTCACGGCTCCCGCCGTTCGACTTCATAAAGATAGCATGCACCACCATGGCTTCTACAAATCCGCAGGTGGCGCCGGAAAAATCATACTTCCCTGCACCTGGTGTCCCGAAACTTCCCTCTGGTGGACTCTACGAATTTGGGGGCATTCCCCCCTATACTGATGGTGATCGTATGACCAGCCGTCGGCGTCTTCTTTTCCCATCGAAAGGAACTGGGAGACATTATGGTGGACGTGCGGCATTATTAACCGCAGGCAGGGGCTTCGGAGTCTTTCATCCGTGGCATCTGATTTACCTGAAATTGAAAGTTTCCATTATCCGTATCAGACTGCGGCAGCGACCTAACCTGGATGCTGTCTGTAGTCGGGCTGGTACCGGAATCCGGACCCAGAAGGTCCGGTCGGTGCCGGTTGGATTGTTCCCGTCAGAGGAGGAGGTCGCGAATGTCTATGTTGGGTCGTTTTGCCAAGCTTGATAGCGCTCTACAGCGCGGCCTCGATAATAGCTTCGCGCTGGTCTTTGGTGGCCGTGTCGTACCGGCTGAGATCGATGAGCTGCTCAAGCAGGAGGCCGAGGACAACATCTTCCACAATGAAGATGATCTGTTTGAGGCTCCCAATGTTTATAGCGTGAGTGTGAGCGAGAAAGATTTCCATAATCTCTCCGAGCTCAATCCGGAGTTGCCGGAGTCTTTCGCCGATCAGATGTCCCGTTATTGCCGTAACCACGGTTGGGTGTTGGTTGGCCCGGTGGTGGTCACCATCAGTGCTGATTCCGGTATGCGTACCGGACAGTTGAAGGCTTCTTCCACTTCCTCGCCGCAGCCGGCTTCCCAGAGTGGTTTCGATAAGACTGAGCTTGATAAAACCGAGCTCGACAAGATCGATTCCCCGGACTCCGGATCCGATGAGCCGCCAACATCCGATGAGAACCTCGCCGGTCGGCGGGGCGAAGGCCACCAAGGTAACACTCCCCAGGTGTCGGCTCCCCCGGCTTTTCCCGGTGCCGCCGTAGGTTCGGCATTCCCGGTATCACCGGGTACCGTCGGTCCGTCTGTTGGTACTGGTGCGGGACAATCCCCCGAAGAAAGTGAGAGCATGAGCTTTTCCGGCAATCAGGAAGCACGTAGCAACGCCAATACCGAACATATGGAGGCGCAGTCCGCCGGGGTGAACCCAGCGACTTCCGCAGGTCCGGGCCCGAAGGTCAGCCTGCTGCTGCAGGATGGGTCCAGCCGGACCTATCTGGTCCATGAGGGTTCCAATATCCTCGGTCGCAGCAATGACGTCGACTTCCGGCTGCCGGATACCGGGGTTTCACGGCAGCACGCCGAGGTCACCTGGGATGGTCGCGATGCGGTGCTGGTTGATCTGCAGTCCACCAACGGCACCACTGTCAATGACACTCCGGTGGAGAATTGGCTGTTGGCTGATGGCGATGTGATCACCATGGGTCACTCCCACATCGAAGTTCGCATCACCGGGCTCTGATTCCCGCGTCCGCTGACCCCAATCGAGGAGGAACGCCACATGGATTCTCTTGTGCTGCTGTCATTCCGGATCGCGCTGCTCGTGCTGCTGTGGTTCTTCATTTTCATGGCCATGCGTGCAATGCGCCGGGACACCAATGCCGCAGCCGGGGTTCCGGCACAGGGCCGTGGCCGGCCCAAGGGCAAGAAGGGCGCCGGTGGTGCAGCTGCCGCTGTTCCTTTGGCCGCGCCGCCGCGTAAGCGTGGCGAGCCGGCACGCTCCCTGTCCATCGTGGAAGGCCCGTTGAAGGGCTCTCACATGGAAGTGTCCACCCTTGATGATGTGGTGATGGGTCGCAGTCCGGACTGCACCTTTGTACTGGGTGATGATTATGCCTCCGGGCGTCATGCCCGGTTGTTCCGCCGGGGCAATGACTGGTTCGTGGAGGATCTGGATTCCCGGAACGGGACCTTTGTCGGTGGCAATCGCATTGACCAGCCGGAGCGTGTCGAGGTTGGCAGTGACATCAAGCTCGGAAGAACGACTGTGAGGCTGGTCTCGTGACCCTGCGTCTTGATTACGTCGCTGCTTCAGACCGTGGTCTGGTGCGCGGAAACAACGAGGATTCGGCTTATGCCGGTCCTCATCTGCTGGCCCTGGCGGATGGCATGGGTGGTCACGCCGCCGGCGAGATCGCCTCACAGCTGATGATCACTCATCTGCAGAAGCTGGATGCGGATCCCGGTGACAATGACATGCTCGCGCTGATGGGCGGAGCGGCCGATGATGCGAACCTGTCCATTGCCGAGCATGTTCGGCAGCACCCCGAGACCGAGGGCATGGGCACCACGCTCTCGGCCTTGATGTTCAACGGTACGTCACTGGCACTGTGCAATGTCGGTGATTCCCGGGGCTACCGTTTGCGCGATGGCGTACTAGAGCAGCTCACGGTGGATGACACCTTCGTGCAGTCGCTAGTCGCCGAGGGCAAGCTCGACCCGGAGGATGTGTCCACTCACCCGCAGCGTTCGCTGATACTGAAGGCCTACACCGGTCGCCCGGTGGAGCCGACCCTGATAGCCCTGGAACCTCGTCTGGGTGATCGCCTCCTGCTGTGCTCGGACGGGCTCTCTGATCCGGTCACCCATTCCACCATCGAGAGCACCCTGGGCACCGGTACCCCGACTGAGGCTGCCACCCGACTGGTGGAACTCGCGCTGCGTTCGGGTGGTCCGGACAATGTCACCGTGATCATCGCCGATGTTGTCGATGATGCCGATGGCAATGTTGCTCATGTCTTAGCTGCCAAACCGATGACCGTCGGGGCGCTCAACGGCGAACAACCGGATGATCCGCGCCCGAACACCGCAGCTGGGCGGGCGGCGGCGATCGCCCGCCGCCCGCAGACTGTTTCCCCGGGGGGTCAGTCCCAGCCGCAGTCGCTGGGTGGGACCCCGGAACCACCGGAAGCCGCCGATGAAGAGGAGGATCACCCACCACGGGCGTCCTCCTCTTTCGGCCGGAAACTGCTCACCCTGATTATTGCCCTGGTGGTGCTGCTCGCGGTGGTCGGCGCTGGTTGGTGGGCCACCAATCGGGTGCAGGAGAACTATTATGTGAACACCACCGCCGAATCCCGAATCGGGATCTGGCAGGGGGTGGACTTTTCCGTCTTCGGCCGGGAACTCAATGAGGAGTATCAGCTCGCCTGCATCAATGAGCGAGGTGTACTACAGATGACCTCACCCACTGATCAGAGCAACTGTGAGCCCTTCACCATGGATGATCTGCCGGAGGCCACCCGCAACTCGGTGACGGGGCTGCCCAGTGGCTCCTATGACGAAGTGCTGCAGCAGATGCAGCGTCTCGCAAGTTCAGCGCTGCCGGTCTGTGTCACCCGTGAAGGTGCCGGGGCCGCCCCCGCGGAAGAACCTGTCGCACCGATGGCCCAAACCAATAACGCCCAAGCCAATAACGGGGATCGAAACACCCCCGGAGTCGACTGCCGGGAGGTGGGTTAGATGAGTGTTTTGAAGAAGATCTCCATGCGGCGCACTGAGTTACTGCTGCTGATTCTGGCTGCGATCATTGTCGCGGCTGCGCTGGTCAATCTGGAACTGTCCCAGGGTAATTCGCTGACCACCGAAATTCTCTGGCTGATCGGTGGCTTCATCCTGGTGTTCACCATCGCCCACCTGGCTTTGTGTCTGACCGCCCACCATGCGGACCAGATCATCCTGCCGGTGGTGGCGCTGCTCAATGGTCTGGGCCTGGTGATGGTTTATCGGCTGGATCTGGCCACGGGCAACTCGATGGCCAACCGTCAGGTGATGTGGACCCTGGTGGCGGTGGTGCTGCTGATTGCGGTGCTGACGTTGGTCCGTGATCACACTGTTCTCAGCCGCTACAGCTATCTGCTGGGCCTCATCGGTCTGGTGCTGCTGGCGCTGCCGCTGGTCTGGCCCACCCAGATGAATGCCGATGCCCGCATCTGGATCTCCATCGGCCCCTTCAGTGTGCAGCCCGGCGAGTTCTCCAAGATCCTGCTGCTGCTCTTCTTCGCACAGTTGCTGGTGACTAAGCGCGCCCTGTTCACGGTCGCCGGTTACCGCTTTTTAGGACTGGAGTTCCCGCGGCTGCGCGACCTCGCCCCGATCCTGGCGGTCTGGGCGGTGGCCATCCTGATCATGGCCATCTCCAATGACTTCGGCCCGGCGCTGCTGCTGTTCAGCACCGTCCTGGGCATGCTCTATCTTTCCACTGGCCGGGCTTCCTGGCTGTTGATCGGTTCGGTGCTGGTCGCCGTCGGTGCGGTCGGTATCTACATGATCTCCGGCAAGATCCAGGAGCGGGTGAACAACTTCCTGGACCCGATCGCCCACTATGACACCACCGGTTTCCAGCTGAGTCAGGCGCTATTCGGGATGTCCTGGGGCGGGGTCACCGGTACCGGTCTGGGGCAGGGTTATCCGGAGCAGGTACCGGTCGCACACTCGGATTTCATCCTCGCCGCCGTCGGTGAGGAGCTGGGTCTGATCGGCCTGGCTGCGGTCCTGATTCTTTTTGCGCTCCTGGTCTCCCGTGGTTTCCGCACCGCCCTGACGGTGAAGGATTCCTATGGCAAGCTGCTGGCTTCCGGTCTCTCGCTGACGGTTTCGATCCAGGTGTTCGTGGTCGTCGCCGGTGTCACTGCGTTGATGCCGATGACCGGTCTGACCACGCCCTTCATGTCGCAGGGTGGTTCTTCCCTGATGGCGAACTACATCCTGGTGGGACTGCTGCTGCGGATCTCGCATTCGGCCAGGCGTCCCGCTGATGAGGTGCCACCGCCGCCGAGCCTGGTTGGCAACGCCGCCCTGGTATCCGGTGAGCCAGAGACCGGACTCTTCCAACAGGTGCCGGCTAATCCGAATGGCAGTCCGAATAATCAACCGAGAGGACAGGTGAGTTAGGTGAATCGTTCGATTCGTTTCGTCACCTTTTTCTCGCTCCTCCTGACCCTGATTCTGCTGGTGAACGTCACCGTGGTGCAGGCCTTCCGCGAGGATGAGTACGCCGATAACGCCCTGAACCACCGTGGCTTCCTGGAGATGAAGACCCAGCCGCGCGGTCAGCTCACCGCCGGTGGTGAGGTGTTGGCTTCCTCCTGGTCGGATGAGGAGGGGATCTTCCACCGCACCTATGATGCGAACCATCCCACCGCTTGGGGCCCGATCACGGGCTATCTCTCGGATATCTACGGGGCCTCCGGTCTTGAGGCCAGCCAGAATGATTTGCTCAATGGCACGGATTCCTCCCTGGCCACTACCAAGTGGCTGGACACCCTCACGGGTAAGGAGAACACCGGTGCCAATGTGGAAACGACGCTGATCCCAGCGGTCCAGGAAGCCGCCTATAATGCGCTGACGGAGAATGGTTACCAGGGCGCGGTGGTTGCCATGCAGCCCTCCACCGGCGCGATCCTCGGGATGGCGTCCACCCCGGGCTATGACCCGAATAAGATCATCAACCCGGCGACCGCGGAGAGCGCTTGGTCGGAGCTCAACAGTGATCCGAATAATCCGCTGCTCAATAACGCGACCCAGGAGACCCTACCGCCGGGCTCGATCTTCAAGATCATCACCACTGCGGCCGGGTTGCAGCATGGCTACACCCCGGATTCCTCCTTGACCGGGGCCGCCTCCATCACGCTGCCAAACACCACCACTGAGCTGACGAACTACGCCGCGCAGAGCTGTGCCGGTGGTGGTCAGGTGACCCTGCAGACCGCTTTCGCGCTGTCCTGCAACACCGCTTTCGCGGAGATGTCGGTGGATATCGGGGCGGATGCGCTGCGTGAGGCAGCCGCTGCCTTCGGTGTCGGTGAGCAATATGATATCGGGCTGCCCACCTCCCCGGGTTCGCTCGGTGAGATTGCCGATGATGCCTCGCTGGCACAGTCCTCCATCGGTCAGCGCGATGTGACCATGTCCGCGCTGCAGGCCGCGGTGATGGCCTCGGTGGTGGCCAATGACGGTGTCCGGATGGCACCTCACCTGGTGTCCCGGATCACCGGTTCGGATCTACAGGAGCTGCGCTCCATTGATCCGGAGGAGCTGAACCAGGCGCTCGATGAGGGCACCGCGAATACTCTGAAGGATCTGATGCTCGCTTCGGAGCGCAACACCTCCGGTTTCACCGGGCAGGACATCGCCTCCAAGACCGGAACCGCCGAGCACGGCGGGGAGGGCACCCCGCCGCACACCTGGTACGTGGCCTTCGGCCCGAGCGAGGATGCCGACGTCGCGGTCGCGGTCGTCGTTAAGAATGGTGGCGGCATGGGTTCCAGCGCCACCGGCGGCGCCGTGGCCTCCCCCATCGGACGCGAGGTCCTCAATGTCGCCTTGAGGAATCTTCCCGGGGAATGAGCGAATCAATGAACAATGACAACCCCGAAAATCTCGGAGCGGACACCACCGGCCGAGACCGTCTCCAGCGACTGATCGGCGAGGATTACCAGCTGCAGTGGATCATCGGTCACGGCGGCATGTCCACGGTCTGGCTGGCCGATGATGTGGTCAATGAGCGCGAGGTCGCCATCAAGGTGCTGCGCCCGGAGTTCTCCGATAACCGGGAATTCCTCGTCCGCTTCCGCAATGAGGCGATCGCCGCGGAATCCATCAAGTCCGAGAATGTGGTGCGCACCTATGACTTCCGGGAGATCCCGGATCCGGCGGGCCACACCTTCTGTTTCATCGCGATGGAATACGTCCGCGGCGAGTCGCTGGCGGACCTGCTCTCCCGCGAGGGCACGCTGCATGAGGCCCTGGCCCTGGATGTGATGGAGCAGGCCGCGCACGGCCTTTCGGTGATCCACCGGATGGGTCTGGTGCACCGCGACATCAAGCCGGGCAATCTGATGGTCACCCAGAACGGTCAGGTCAAGATCACCGACTTCGGCATCGCCAAGGCGGCGGCCGCGGTGCCGCTGACCCGGACCGGCATGGTGGTGGGTACGGCGCAGTACGTCTCCCCGGAGCAGGCGCAGGGCCAGACCGTCAGTGCCTCCTCGGATGTGTACTCCCTCGGGGTGGTCGGCTACGAGATGCTCTCCGGCACCCGTCCCTTCACCGGTGACTCCTCGGTCTCGGTGGTGATCGCGCATATCAATCAGGCCCCGCCCGCGCTGGCGACCTCGGTCACCGCGCAGGCCCGGGAACTGATCGGCATCTCGCTGCGGAAGGACCCGAACACCCGCTTCGCGGATGGCAATGAGCTGGCGCTGGCGGTGGCAGCGGTGCGCAACGGCAACCGGCCGCCGCAGCCGAAATCCGCAGCGATGACGCAGCGCGCCCCGGAGCCCTCCCCCAGCGCCTCGACGGTCGCGCTGGGCCATGTCGCCCAGCCGACGATGGTGGGTGCCGCGGCCATGGCTGGCCCCCGGCAGGCGGCCCCGGCGGCCATCCCGCCGAAGCAGCCCACGAAGAAACCGGGCGGTGGCGGCGGCTTCCTCACCGGTGTGCTCATCGCGGCAGGACTGTCGGCGGCCGCGGCCGGGGGAATCTACCTCGCCTCCAACGGTGCCTTCAGCCGGGATGATCAGCCCGAGCCGACCCCCTCCCCGGAGATCGTGACGGAATATGTCACCCCGACCGAGGAACCAGATCCCGCCACCCTGCCGGACTGGAACCCCCTCCCCGAGACGAGGAGCACTGAGCGGCCGCCGAACACGACCACGGAAACCACCCCGGGCAGCAGCCCCACAGAGCCGAGTACCCCGGGGAGTTCCTCAGGCAGTTCCTCAGATGTTCCCCCGCCTTCCCTTGAAACCCTGACCCCTTCAACCGCGCCGCCGCCCGCCACCCCCGGTAACGGAACCGGTGGTGGCAACGACGAACCCCCAGGTGCCGGCACTCCGGAGCCACCACAGAGCGCCCCGGAAATTCCGGCCCCTACTTTCTCGCCCAATGAACCGGGCTTGACCACTCCCGACCCGGATCTTCTCGGCGGGTTGACTGATACGACGGAAGGCGGTGCACTGTGAGCATGACCATCGGTGACCGTTATGAACTGGGCGAGAACATCGGCAACGGTGGCATGTCCCAGGTATACGCCGCACACGATACGTTGATCGGTCGCGGCGTGGCGGTGAAGATGCTGCGCGTGGAACTCGCCCGGGACACCAACTTCCGGGAACGTTTCCGCCGTGAGGCCCAGAACTCGGGTCGGCTGAATCACCCCACGATCGTCGCGGTCTATGACACCGGTGAAACCCAGATCGATGACATCGCGGTGCCCTTCATCGTCATGGAACGCGTCCATGGCCGCACGCTTCGCGACGTCGTGCGCGAGGACGGCCCGCTCAGCCCGGCCGATGCGGCCGCGATACTCAGCCCGGTCTGTGACGCCCTGCAGACCTCTCATAATGCGGGCATCATCCACCGCGACATCAAGCCCGCGAACATCATGATCACCAACACCGGTGCGGTGAAGGTGATGGACTTCGGTATCGCCCGCGCCCTGGATGACAACACCTCGGCGATGACCCAGACCTCCGCGGTGATCGGTACCGCCCAGTACCTCTCTCCCGAGCAGGCACGGGGTAAACCCGCCGATGCCCGTTCAGATATTTATGCGCTGGGTTGTGTGCTCTACGAGATCATCACCGGACGCCCGCCCTTCGAGGGGGAAACCCCCTTCGCGGTGGCCTACCAGCACGTCCAGGAGGATCCGACCCCGCCCTCCGAGCTGATCAGCGGACTCAACCCCACCGAGTCGATCAATGTTGATGCAGTGGTGCTCACCGCCATGGCCAAGCACCCGGCCGACCGTTATCAGGACGCCACCGAAATGGGTGCGGACCTGGAACTGCTCAGCCGCAATGCGGTGACCAAGGCGGCGCGCACCCATCTGTCCCCGGATGCCGGTGGCACCGCCACGGATCTCCCTGCCACCCGTGCCTCGGTGGAAGAACATCCCACCATCGTTGCCCCGGTGGCCGGCGCGGTGGCTGCCGGGGGGCGTCGTCAAGCGCCCGAGGGCCGGCAGGACCCCGTGAAGCGCAAGAACCGCTGGCTGGCGACGGTTGCGGCCCTGCTGACCGTGGTCTCGCTCAGCCTCGTCGCCGCCTTCACTTGGGACGCCTTCCGCCCCACGGATAGCAACGGCAGCACCTCTGTGGAATCGAATCTGGTCACCGTCCCCGATGTGATCAACCAACCCGAGGACAATGCCACCTCCGTCATCGAGGAACTCGGACTCGTCGTTGACGTGGTCGAGGAACCCAGCCCCGAGATCGTGGCGGGCAATGTCATCCGGGTGAACCCGGCCGTCGGCTCCCAACTGCAGACCGGCACCCACGTCATGCTCGTGGTCTCCACCGGCGAGGAAATGACCACCGTTCCCGATATCACCGGGCTGACCACCGAAGCCGCCGCCCAGACGCTTGCTGATTCCGGCCTCGAACTCGACCCCACCGTGCGGGAAGATACCAGCGACACCATCGCCACCGGCCTGGTCATCGAGCAAAACCCGCCGATCGGTACGGAACTGTCCAAGGGATCCAGGGTCTCGATCACCGTCTCCACCGGTGCCGAGCAGATCCGGATACCTTCCCTGTCCGGCATGCAATGGACCCAGGCGGAACAGACCCTGACCTCCCTCGGCTTCACCCCGCAAGCCGAGTACCTCGACTCTGAGGAAGCCGAAGGCACCGTGCTCAGCGTCAACGGGGAAGGCAGCGAACTGCCCCGCGGCTCTGTCATCACCGTTCAGGTGTCCAACGGCCAGCTGATCGACATGCCCGACATCACCCGCCTGGATCAGACCGCCGCGCTCAGTGCCCTGCGCGCTGCCGGCTGGGAGGCCCCCGAGTCTTCCCTGGTCGCTGGTGAGCCGGTTTCCACCGGTGCGCTGGTGGACCGTGGGTTGGTCGCGGTGAGTGAGCCGACGGAGAACCAAACCATCCGCAAGGACCAGATGATCAATGTCCGCTACTACGAGTTCGATCTCAATGTCCTCAACCCGATTCGTGACATTCCTTGAAGCGTGCCTTTCGAGGTACCGCCTGAGTTAAGGCTCTGAGTTGGAGAGTTAAAGCGGCCAGCGCCGGAAAGTTTCCGGGGCTGGCCGCTTTTTCTTCGGCCCGGCGGGTGACCCCGGTGCTGGGTGAGCTGGGGAACAATCCCCCGGGGAGACGCTGCACCGGGGGCATGAGCTGCTAGGATTTGGTCAGGAAAGTGTGCACTACCCTCGCCCTCAGCTGGGCGCAGCTCCTCCTTCCCTGGTGTCATGGGGAAGAGTTGCAGTTGAGGAAGGTGCACCCAGCACAGACCGATCCAGATCCACGAAGGTGTGAACAATGCCCAAGGCGAAAATCTCCAAGAACTCGGTGCCCCAAGCCTCGAGTGGAACGGCTAACCGCACCCCGGTCAAGATCAACACCGGTGGTACCCCGATGTGGTACAAGGTGATCATGTTCGGCCTGATCCTGCTGGGCCTGGTCTGGCTGATCGTCAACTACCTCGCCGGCGAGCAGATCCAGTTCATGCTGGAGCTCGGCGCCTGGAACTACGGTATCGGTTTCGGACTGTTCATCATCGGCCTGCTGATGACCATGGGCTGGCGCTAGTTTTTAGTGCTGGTGCAGCATGAGCGGATCCCGGGGCAGGTGCCCTGGGATCCGCTCATTTCTGCTTCACACCTTCGTCGACGCGGTGGTGCCTCCGCTCAGTCCCCATCCTGGGTCCTGCTTATCGACGGATCGCGGTTGACCAGGCTAGGTTGACCAGGCTCGGATGGTGCCCCTGGCGAGCTGATGCTCGAGCATGATCGGCAGCGGTCCAGTGGTGGGCTGATCACGGCTGAAGGTGCCTAGGGCCTGATCCAGCGGGTAGTGGCCGTCGAAGCAGGCGGAGCACGGCTCTTCCGGTGATTGCTCGGTGGCGTCGAGATCTCCCAGGTCGGCCCATGCTACCGCTCAAGAACACCACGATTTCGCCTCACCGGCGCACCTTCTCACTCCGAAACATGTGACCCCTTTTGGGTGGCTTAGGTTAGTTTATGCAAAATTTATGGATATACTTAATTCTTTGCATGGCAAAAGCATCTTGAAATTGATCACTGCGAGGAGGATCAGATGACAACGTCACTACATCGTGTCAGCCAGAGCACCGCCCCCCTGCCGAAGAAGTCGGCACAGTCAGACGGTCAGAACATTTCCCACAGCCGAGAGGACTGGATCACCAAGGCCAAGTGCCGCCAAGGCGATCCCGATGCACTTTTTGTACGTGGAGCACAGCAGCGCAAGGCTGCAGCGCTCTGCCGGCACTGCCCGGCATTGGATCAATGTCGGGCCATCGCCCTGGATAACCGAGAGGAATTCGGCGTCTGGGGCGGCATGACCGAGCGGCAACGACGTGCCCTACTGCGGAAAAATAGGCACATCGACAACTGGGCAAACTACTTCGCCGACGGAGGCCAGATCACCGGCATCTAAGCCCCACCGTGTCTATGAATCCAGGAGCTACCGGATGGGAACCTGAGGGTTCCTCGATGCGGGTCCCGCACAGTCCCCATGGGAGCGAGCCGATTCAAGTCCATCGGAAGCAACTCTCAACTCAGGATCAAGCAGCCTGATCGACCAGTAAATTACCCTCGGAAAATCCAGGGAATAGCAGGGTTTACCCAGTTCAGGCCGGCTACGCGCGCCCGATCAACACGCCGGGACCCTTGCCCACCGGGGACCCCCGGAACCTAACCCCACCACATGGTCGAACCACTGAAACCATCAGGAATCAATCATCTAGTACGGGTGTGTTAAAGATTACTTACCCAGCGGAATAGGCGTACCGTTCCTATAGTCGGTTCTATGCGTGCCACCTATCACGAACAACTTGACGACTTTGCCCACGACCTCATCATCATGTCTGATCTGGTCCGCAGCATCATGGCCAAAGCCTCTGATGCCCTCCTGCGCGGATCCCTGGAGTCCGCCGAAACTGCCCTTTCCCTCTCCGAGAAACTCCCCGCCATCCGCACCCGCTGCGATCAGCGTGCAGTCGACCTCTTCGCCCTGGAAAGCCCGCTGGGCCGGGACCTGCGCCAGGTCATCTCCTCCATCTATATCGTCGAAAATCTCGATCGCATGGCAGCGCTGGCGATGCATATCGCAGAGTCTGCCCGTCGACGTCACCCAGACATAGCAATTCCGGACGCCTTGACCGGTTATTTCGAGGAGTTCACCCGTCTGACCCAGGACATGGCGGATAAAATTCATGACCTCCTGATTGCTCCGGACGCCGATATTGCGATCGCACTTTCCTTGGACGATGACGCAGTCGATGATCTCGACGCACACCTGATGACCTTGCTGACCCAACGCAGCTGGCCACACACCACCCGTCAGGCGGTGGACACCGCTCTCCTGGTCCGGTTCTACGAACGTTATGCCGACCATTGCGTCAGCGTAGCCACCCGCCTCGTTTACCTGACCACGGGACTTCAGCCCGAGGAGTACCTGGCCAGACGTGAACAGGCTCAGGCCGAAGCTGACGTCCAGGCCCGTTTCAAGATATTGGAACAACAGTTCTACCGCGGCAAGCCCAGCTTCGAGCAGTAGAATCCACCCTCCAATCCAATCTACGAACTAAAAATGCTCCCCTTTCGGGGAGCATTTTTTTACACCCATCACGATCTATCCGCAGAACCGGCACTACGCCTCAGAAATAGGCGCGCAGACCCGATCTCACAACTGTCGGGGCCAAAAGAAATATTGGGGAACCGCGGGTCAGCGGTCAGCGTATTTGGCCCCTGAAGTGATGAATCATCTTTTCGATCATCGCCGCCTCATCGACCGCAACATGAGAATGATCGTCATCGCCAGACTGCACACCGGCACGGATCAGCCCAGACACCCATGAGCAGGAATGACATGAATTCATGTCATTCGGGCACCAACTGCTCCCCCGGTTACCGGTTTCCCCACCTATTTGATAGTGCTTCTCCCCTAAGTGCTTCCAGATTTATCCACAGCCAAAACGTCTCCAGAAGCTACTGCTGTGAACTTTCCAGGGCACGCGAAGCACCCCTGCCCCGGCTCTGTCACCCGCTTCCCACCGATTCCCACTCAAGACTCGACTATTTCCACCTGCTCCCACTGATTCCCACATCACAGACCCGCAAGTTATCCACAGGCTGTGGAGAAGTCTGTGAATGGTTCTCTTTTGGGCGAGTTTTCCACAGTCTCCACAGGCTGTGGATAACTCTGTGCACAACTTTTGGATTTGGCACAAATGTTCTATTCGCTCTACATAGTGCCTGTTATTTGTCATTTGCTTCGAAGGTGGCTGGGAAAGGGCCGGTAAATTACAAGTTTGTAATTATCCACAGTGTGGACAACTTCTGTGGACAACTCTTCGCCGGCGTCAACGGTGGAGAACCGGTGGACAACACGCCGAGGTTATCCCCAGGCTCTTTCATAGTGTGAGGTAGACCGCAAAAAGGCCGGGCTTCCGCCCGGCCACTGTAAATGCTGTAAAGCTCCTTCTTAGACCTGGAAGGGGACTCCGCCAATCATGATTCCCTTCCATCCCATCACCAGTCCGATCACCAGGAAGAGCACTCCGGCGATACCGAGCTGTTGCACCCGATGCGAGCGGGACAACAGAATCACGGCCATCACCACCCCCGTGAGTAAGCCACCGAGGTGCCCCCAAAAAGATACCGAGGTGGCGACGAAGGTGTAGCCGACATTGACCAGGATCATGACGATCGGGGCACGCAGGTCCACTCCCCGTCGGATGCACACCGTGACAAAGACCGCCATCAGGGCATAGAGCGCACCGGAAGCCCCGGCGGTGGGGCTGAGCGGATCCAGCCAGAGGATCGCCGCCGCCGCCCCGATGCCTCCGGCGAACAGGATCGTGGCATAGAGCCCCCGTCCGAAGAAGCCCTCCACTTCCCTGCCCATGAGCACGAGCAAAAAGAGATTGACAAAGAGGTGTCCGAGGTCGAGGTGGAGGAGCATCGAGCCCACGGCACGCAGCGGGCCCAGGTTCTCGCTGAGCACCGATGGTCCCCAGAGGATCCAGGAATTCCCCAGGGATGAGTCAGCGAGACTATTGAGCAGCGAGCGCGATTGGAGGGCGGTCGCCGCATAAACCAGCAGGATGATCAGGGTGAACAGAGATGTCACCGGGGCTTGCCGGGTATAGCGGGTCAACCAGTCGCTCACAGGTCTTCGGTCCTTTCTCAAGAGGTGCCCACCCCGGAGATGATAGGAATGAGGCATGAAAATGGCCCACGTCCCGGGTCGAAGTTCATGTGAACTTCGCCGGGCCCGTGGGCCAGAATTACAGGGAGTTGTGGGAGATTACTCCGAGATCGTCACGGACTCGATGATGACCGGCTCAACCGGACGGTCCATGCGGTCGGTGCCGGCGAGGCCGATGGCGTCGACAACCTTGCGGGACTCCGCGTCAGTGACCTCACCGAAGATGGTGTGGGCATTGTTCAGGTGCGGGGTCGGGCCCAGGGTGATGAAGAACTGGGAACCGTTGGTGCCCGGGCCGGCGTTAGCCATAGCCATCTTGTAGGGGGCGTCGAAGCGCAGCTCCGGGTGGAACTCATCGGCGAACATGTAGCCCGGGCCGCCACGGCCGGTGCCGGTGGGGTCGCCGCCCTGGAGCATGAAGCCGCTGATCACGCGGTGGAAGACAGCGCCGTCGTAGAACGGGCCTTCGTTGCCGCCCTTGGCGTTCTCGGTCTTGTACTCCTTGGAGCCGTCGGCCAGGCCGACGAAGTTCTCCACGGTCTTGGGTGCGTGGTTACCGAAGAGCTCGATGATGATGTCACCACGGTTGGTGTGCAGAGTCGCAGTTGCGGTCTTCAAAGTCATACGTTCCATAGTAGTTAAGTCCCACCGATACCGCTGCAGGACCACCACACAACCTGGCGGGGGCACCAGAATCTGAGGTTCTGGTGCCCCCCTTGAACGGAGTGCTCCTTAGATATTGGAGGCCTTAGTTGTAGACAGCTTCCTTCAGCGGCACATTCTCCAGGACATGGTCACGGGCGATCACCAGGTTACGCAGAGAGGCCTCAACCTCCTCATAGCCACGGGTCTTCAGGCCACAATCCGGGTTCACCCAGAGGCGTTCGGCCGGGACATGCTGGGCGGCTGCGGTGAGCAGCTCCACCAGTTCGGTGACCTCCGGGACTCGCGGGGAGTGGATGTCATAGATGCCGGGGCCGATGCCGGAGGTGAACTTCTCCTCAATATCGCCGAGCAGTTCCATCTTGGAACGGGCGGCCTCGATGGAGGTGACATCGGCATCGAGGTCGTTGATGGCCTCGATGATCTGGCCGAATTCGGAGTAGCACAGGTGGGTGTGAATCTGGGTCTCCGGCTGGGCGTCGACGGCCAGCAGCCGGAAGGATCGCACGGCCCAGTCCAGGTAGGACTGGCGGTTCTCGGCGCGCAGCGGCAGCAGCTCCCGCAGGGCGGGCTCATCGATCTGGATGATCTTGATGCCGGCTTCCTCGAGGTCACGGACCTCATCGGCCAGGGCGACGCCGAGCTGGTCGGCGGAGGTGGACAGCGGGACGTCGTCACGCACGAAGGACCAGGCCAGGATGGTCACCGGGCCGGTGAGCATCCCCTTGACCGGCTTCTCGCTCAGGGAGTCGGCGAACTGGGTCCATTCGACGGTCATCGCCGCCGGGCGGGAGACATCACCGAAGAGCACCGGCGGGCGGGTGCACCGGGAGCCGTAGGACTGAACCCAACCGTTCTCGGTGACCACGAAGCCGTCGAGTAGCTCCGCGAAGTACTGGACCATGTCGTTGCGCTCGGGTTCACCGTGCACGAGTACATCGAAGCCGAGGCGTTCCTGTAGGTCAATGACCTTGCGGATCTCATCCTTGAGGGATTCATTGTAGGCGGCCTCATCGATGCGACCGGCGGTGAAGTCCGCCCGGGATTTGCGCACCTCCTGGGTCTGTGGGAAGGAACCGATGGTGGTGGTCGGTAGCTTCGGCAGGTTCAGGGACTTCTGGGCCGCAACGCGCTCGGGGAAGGCGGGCTGACGGGTGACCTGGCCCTCCGGCAGTGCGGCGGTGCGCTTTTCGACGGCCGCGTTATGCACGCGGGTCGACTCGGTGCGGGTGCGCACGGCGCGGTCGGAGCGGGCGAAGGCCTCACCGGCGGCGGTGGTGCCCTGGCGCAGTGCGGTGTTCAACGCGACCACCTCGCCGATCTTCTCATCGGCGAAGGAGAGCCAACCCGCGACATCGACCGGGAGCTTGGTTTCGGCGGCGACGGTATGCGGCACGTGCAGCAGGGACACCGAGGAGGATACCGAGACCTCGAGATCAGCGTGGTTGATCTGCTCCAGTACTGTCAGCCGATCTCGCAGATCAGCGGCCCAGATATTGCGGCCATCGATGACACCTGCGACCACGCGGGTGCCCGGGTTCACGGCTGCGATGATGCGCTCAAGGTAGTCCGGGGCATCCTTGAGGGTCTGCGGTGCCAGGTCCACGCCGAGTGCCTCGGGGCGGACATCGGCCAGCGCCTGCAGGCCGGCATTGAGGGAACCGTAGGGTGCGGAGAGGAAGACCGCAGGACGCTCGGCATCGCCGTCCAGCAGGGTGGTATAGGTCTGTCGGGCCAGCTCAGCCAGCTCTTCGTCGGTGGCTACCCCGAGATCGGCCACCAGCGCCGGCTCCTCGATCTGAACCCACTCGATACCGGCCTCAGCCAGGGCCTTGAGGATCTCCGCATAGACCTTGGTCAGGGCCGGAAGGTGATCCAACGGCACGGTGGTGGCGCCCTCCGCCTGCTTGGACAGGGCAAGCAGGGTGACCGGGCCGACCAGGAAGGGGCGGACCTTATGGCCAGCTTCGGCGGCCTCGTTGAACAGATCCAGCAGTCGCTGCGGCCGGGCGAGGTAGTCCTCGTCATCGCCGACCTCAGGCACCAGGTAGTGGTAGTTGGTGTCGAACCACTTGGTCATTTCCAGCGGGGCGCGCGTGGAGTTCCCACGGGCGAGGGTGAAGTACTCATCCAGCTCAACCTCGGCGACATCGCCGCCGAGCAGGCCGACGGTGACTGCGGTCTCGAGCACGTGGTCATAGGGGGCGGCATCCGCGGGGATGGCGTAATCCTCATTCAGTCCCAGGTCAGCGAGGCGGCCCCAGTTGTTCAGCCGCAGGCTGTGGGCGGCCGAGGTGAAGGTCTCGGCGTCGATACGGCCCTTCCACAAAGACTCCAGCGCCTTCTTCAGCTCGCGGTCCGGCCCGACGCGCGGGTAGCCCTCGATGGTGGCCTTCGGGAATTGGACGTGCTTGATTGTAGACATGACAGATGTGCCCTTTCGCAAAATGTAGGTTCAGTCGCGGCTTTGGTACAGCCGTGATAAAAGTCGATTGTCGACTGTGAACTGCTTTTCGCGGGGGCTCCCGGTACTTGGTTCAGCTTCGCTACCGGCGCTTGGCGCGCGGGGCGATTCCTATCCGGTCCAGCAGTTCTACGGTGATATCTGGCCGGTTGAAGGTGTAGAGGTGCAGACTCTCGGTATCGGCCGAGAGCAGTGTTCTCGCCAGGTCAGCGGTTGCCTGCATGCCGATTTCATACTCGCCCTCCGGGGTATCGGCGGCCGCCAGTCGAGACATCAGTCGCTGGGGCACATTCAGTCCGGAGAGCCCGCTCATTCGGCGCAACCGCTGCACGCTCGTGATCGGGACGATCCCGGGGATCAGTGGAATACTCACCCCGGCCAACCTGGCCCGTTCCCGGAACCGGATGAAGTCCTCGGCCTCGAAGAAGAGCTGGGTGATGGCGAAATCTGCGCCGCAGCGCTGCTTGGCCAGCAACACATCGATGTCTTCGTCGTGGCTGTGGGATTCAGCGTGCCCCGAGGGGTACGCCGCCACCCCTACCGCAAGTCGGCCAGCGCCGAAGCGGGCGGCCTGACGCTTCTCCACATCGCGGATCAGGCGGACCAGCTCATTGGCGTAGCCCAGATGACCGGGATCGGGCCCGGTCTGCCCTGCCGGGTAATCACCGCGCAGGGCCAGGAAACCCCGGACTCCGGCGTCGACCAGATTGTTGATCCAGCCGACGAGCTCCTGGGTGGGGCCGGCAGTGCAGGTCAGGTGTGCCAGCGGGCGCATCCGGGTGGTCTGGTCGATCTGGGAGATGAAGTTGGCGGTGCCCGCCAGCCAGCTGGAACGCTGGGAGCTGGTCACGGCCAGGTAGTCCGGGTTGTAGGACTCGAGGGTGGTGAGCAGGGTGTCGATCTTGGCCTGATCCGCGCCATCACGCGGGGGCATGACCTCAAAGGAGAGCGAGGTGCGGTGCCGGGCACCGGGTTCGCGGCCGAGCAGGTCAGTGGGATCGAGGGCGGGAATATGGTGCCCGGAATCTTCGCTGAGGGTGAAGAGCTCATCATCCAACGGGGCCGACGCGGAAACACGGGTGGTGCGGGTGAAGGAGATTTTTTCCTCACCCAGCATGGATGCGCGACTCTGGTCTGTAATGGGATTCAGCGTCGGGACGTAGCTGCTCATCGGTGCCTCCTCAAGGGTTTCTCGCGTCTTTGGGCTTGACTCCCGAGGGGTTCGGGGCAAGTGACTGCAAGGGCGTTGAGGAGGCTTCCTGTGCCGCAGTTGATTGAAATTGAATCTAGCAACCTGAGGGGGCAGCCCCGCAAGACCCTGCAAAAATATGACCTAAATATAAATGGCTTGAGCTGGTATTTTTAAGTGCCCGATAGGTGAATATAATTCGAATATCTAGGGTCTTAGATAGTGAAAAATGGACCAAGCTGTTCACTATTTTCTGTCAACATTGTGAACCCTCTGGAAACCTCTCCTGCACCACATTCGCCCGCCTGCCCGGATGCTTTTCAGACCTCAAAGACAACTCCCAGGAAGTCGCCAGCAATATTCCCTCGCGTTCTTCGCTCAAATGGCTAATCTGGAAGGCACGCCCGAATAATGAAGATTCGCCGACACCCTAGGGAGAGTCATGAACACCAGCACGCTCAAGGTTGCCCTGTCCGCCGCCGACACCGCATGGAACCAGTTCAAGAAATACCGCGACGAGAAGGCCCTGGAAACCTACGACCGCCTCTCTACCGCAGCTGAGTCCGTCGGCGGCATCGACGGTCTCCGCGAACGCGGCAGCGAGCTTCTCGACGACTCCCGCCGCGAAGCCGGCAACGTGACCAAGGCCGCCCGCAGCCGCCTGGAGAAGGCCCTCGCCGAGGCCACCGAGAAGGGCCAGGAGCTCAGCTCGGATGCCCGCCAGGCACGCACCGCAGGCCAGAAGAAGGCCGGGCAGGTGACCAAGAAGGCCCGCAAACAGGCCGAGCAGCGCGCCGCCACGCTCAAGGCCAAAGCGGCGAAGGCCGCCGGCAAGAAGGAGAAGGGCGGGAACAAGTTCCTGATCTTCGGCCTGCTCACCACACTGCTCGCCGCCGCTGGTGGAGCTGCCTTCTGGTACCTGCGCAAGAACAAGGAAACCCCGGGCACCAACCCCCCGGAGGTCAAGGAATACGTTCTCAAGACCAAGCCCGAGGCCACCTTGGTCTACTCCACCGAGACCCCGGAGGGCGAGGAGCCGGCCAGCGGCAAGCTGCTCTCCGAGGAGGAGCTGCTGGCTTCCCTCGATGACCAGCTCTCCAAGCACCGCATCGACGAGGACGCTGATGAGGCAGAAGATGTCGAGGAAGCAGCCGAGGAGATCACCGAAGCCACCGCTGCAGATGATCTCCCGGAGAAGGGCGAGGAGCTGCAGGCCGAGTACGACAAGAAGAATGCCCCGCAGCGCGATCAGGGCGAGAAGTAACCGCTCCAGCTGACGTAGAAAAGCACACCCCGGCAATGTTGCCGGGGTGTGCTTTCGTTGTGGCATAACCGTGTTAGCGGGGTACTGGGCCAGACCAGTGCTAGCTACTTGAGCAATACGGCGGTGTTGCTCAGCTCCGCCAGTTGCGCCTCAGTGAGCTTCTCCTCGGCACCACGGCTGAGAATTGAGGTCAGTACCGCAGCCAGAGCCTGTTTCGGCTCTGCAACCAGGTGGTGGGCACGCCAGCCGATGTGCTTGTCCGGGCGGACCAGGATCACACCATCCTCGCCGACCTCACGCTGGCGCAGCCAGTCACCGTAGAGGTCCTGGTGTTGCTCGCCTTCGCCGATGACCACCGCCTTGAGTTCAATGCCGAGCTCGGTGGCGAGTTCCACTGCCGCCTCCGCCCAGGGGCGTCCGGTGATGCCGGTGAAGACCGTGAATCCGGTTCCGGTGGCGATGTCGTGGGTGGACTGCTTGTGCCGGGCGTCGCCGATCCAGGCGTGCGGCAGGCGCAGACCCGGGTAGGTCGACTTCTGGTGGTGCAGCTGCGGATCCTCACTCAGAGCCGGGCGGCCACCGCCGTCGCAGACCACCGCGGTGGAGTCATAGAACTGGCCGATCTCGGTGCCCTGGGCATTGAACTCGTGGTCCTTGTTGTCCAGCGCCTGGCGCAGCGCGAGGCGTCGCGCAGCACCCTCCGGGGTCGGCTCCTTGCGCAACTTGAGCAGCTCAGTGAATTCCTCATCGGTCTTTGCCTCGGTGACACCGAGGGCATCAAAGATCGGCTTGTACTCGCGGCTGGAGCCGTTGGCACGAGCGACAATCTGCTTCGCGATGGGTGCCCGCTCGGTGGAGTAGGTCTCCAGCAGCTCCTGACCGGCCTGCCCCTTGATCACCGCTGCCAGCTTCCAGCTCAGGTTGTAGGCGTCCTGGATGGAGGTGTTGGACCCCAGGCCGTGGCTCGGCGGATGGCGGTGGGCGGCGTCGCCGGCAATGAAGACCCGGCCGTTCTGCATGTAGGTCGCCCACATCTCATTGTTGCCCCACAGCGAGTATCCGGTGATCTCCAGCTCCAGGTCAGGGATACCGATCAGGTTGCGCACGATTGACTTGGCCTCTGCATCATCAAGCACCGGCTCGGGGCCGTTGATATCGAAGCCCCAGCACACCAACCACTCACTCCACGGCTTCACACAGCGGACCAGGCCGGCGCCAAGTCCGCCGATATTGGAACCCGGGTGGAAGACCCAGTAGAGGATCGAGGGACGGTGGGCAACCAGGTGTGCCAGATCAGCCTTGAAGGTGATGTTCATCGAACCACCGATGTCCATCTTCCCTTCGAAGGGGATGTTGATATCCTCCGCGATCTGCGAGCGGGCACCATCGGCACCGATCAGGTACTTGGCCCGGATGGTGTACTCATGGCCGCTCAGGCGGTTGCGAACCTGCACGCTGACACCCTCATCATCCTGGGTGTGGGAGAGGTACTCGGTGGAGAACTGGGTCTGGGTGCCGCGCTTGGTGGCATTTTCCAGCATGATCGGCTCGAGCAGGGTCTGCGGGATATCGCAGGGCATGGCCGGGGAGGCCAGCTCATAATCGGCACGACGGTCCGGGCGCAGTCCCCAGGTGGGTCGGCGACCAATCTCCTCACCGGCGACGGACTCACAGTAGACGGTGTCACCCATCAGCTCGTGCGGGGTGGCCTCGGCCAGGACCTGCTCCTCAATGCCGGCATCACGCAGGATCTCCATGGTGCGCTGGTTGGTGATGTGCGCCCGCGGGGTGTTCGCGGTCCAGCGGTACTTGGTGATCATGATGTTGTCCACCCCCTGGTTGGACAGGAAGAGTGCCGCGGAAGCACCCGCCGGGCCGGAACCGACGATCAGTACATCGGTGGTGACAACCTCATTGTCCTTCGGTGCTTCGGTGGCGGTAATTCCGTCATTGAAAACAGGCATGATGTGCTCCCCTTGATCTTTGAGCGGCATGGCTGCTGCTCAGTGGATAATTATCGATGTCCTACTGCCGGTTCCGGTGGGCTTCGGTGGCCTTGTCCGTTTCGGCGTTGACATGAAGGTATCCGGGATCACAATGTTTTTGAGTCCTGGGTCACAATCTTGTCCGGCGCAGGCAAAAAGGCGTCCGGCTGGGGATAGAACAGTGGAATCAGCACGTTTTCACACCGGATCCACGGGGGATTTCCGGTCCGTCATGGCCTATCCGCCGAGGTGCTGACGCTGGGATTCCTTGCGCCACTGCAGCGGGGTCAGGCTATAACGCTCCCGGAAGGTCCGGCTGAAATGGCTGGGAGAGACAAAGCCGAAGCGGTGTCCGATCTCCGCCACCGAGAGCCCGTCCTGCTCCACCGAGGACAGCGCACGGTGTGCCAGTTCCAGCCGTTTGCCCAGAATATAGCGGCCCACAGTGGTTCCGGCCTCGGAAAAGATCCGGCTCAGCTGCCTTTCACTGATACCCACCGCAGCTGCGATCTGGGCGGGGCTGAGGTCGCGGTCATTGAGATTGAACTCAATATGGTTGCGCGCAGCAGCGATCAGACCACTTTCACTGCTGGCGGACTCCCCCAGAATCAGCCGCACCAGCCCCAATGCCTCCTCCTCGACACCGGGCAGCGACGTTGCCGCGGGTGCGGTATGCGTCAGGTGTTGTGGTTTTCCCGCCGCAATACCATCAAGGGTGCTCTGGACCAGCTGTGCCAGAGCCTGCTCCCCCTGACCACCACCAGGGCTGAAATCGAACACCGCCGGAAGCTCCGGGCCCTTCCCCTCGACCATCTCGGCATAGCGGGCCTTGGGAATGGTGAGCACCAGTTCCCGGAAGCCATGGTTGAAGCCACGGAGAAACGGGCGGTCAGCGTCATAGACCAGCGCTTGTCCAGGCTTGAGGGAGATATGTCCCCCACGGTGGAAGAAGAAGGCCTCCCCCTCGGTGGCAAAGAAGATCGCGATCACGCCGGTGGGATGGTCCCCGATGAAGGCTTCGGTGCGTTCCACGATCTGCGAGGAACCGAAGACACTGGCCATCCGCACCGAGGGTAGATGGAGATTCGTCTCCTCCGCCTGCATCGGGCGTTCATCAATGGTCCGGATATCCAGGGGGATCAGGGCCCGGGCATTGTGCCCCTCCCACAGTTGGACCCGACTATCGGGCACGATCCCGCGGGTGGTGAACCGCAGGATCTTCGCGGGGTCAATTTCCGGCTGCTTGGACATGGTGAAACCACCCTAGTTCCTCCGGCACAGAGATCACATCTCCGCTACAGAATTGCTTCGGGTGATAGGTAATCGGGCCGCCACAACATTGATTAGGTAACTTTATTGCGGTACGCCCATCGGATTCTTTTATCTGGACATTACAAAACCCTGTTCCCGGGAATTCCCGATGGACCCTGATTCCTCAGGGCCCACCTGAAAGGACCAGTTCTGCATGAGACGCCGGATCCCCGCTCTACTCGGAGCGAGCCTGTTGTTAACCGGTTGCGCCACAGAACAGTCCCGCAACAGCGATGATGAGGCCCAGGCCACCAACACGCTTAACGACGCCGCGGGGGTCACCGCCGCGGCGGAACTCGCCCTCGGCACCTGGGCACCCGCTGACTGTCCGGCCGACCAACCCTGCGATGTGGAATTCCGGGTCACCGACATCCTCGTTGCCGAGACCTGCGAGTTCGGTCTCAAACCCGATGCCGAACCACTCCCCGACAACACCTGGGTGATCACCGTCTACACCGAAGCCAAGGCCGGGCTCACCTTCGACGGTAAACCGCACATGTTCCCCAGCCCGGAAGTGATCGATACCTCCGGGAAGGTCCAGCCAGCCTCCTATGACCAGCCCTGCGCGGACAATCCCGCTCACGCCGGCTTCGATTACCTGCTGACCGGCATCGACGAGAACTCCGAGGGCAAGTACGCCGATATCCTCGCCATCCCCGCGCATTCCGAGGCCCTACTCTTTGAGGGACACCGGATCACCCTGCCCGGCGCTGGCGAGTCCAGTGGCATGGCAACTCCGGCGGAGCCTTCGAGTGAGGGTTCTTCCGTCAGCGGTGATTCCGTTCCTGCGGAGGGCCCCGGGGCCGCTGCCGGGGGTTCCTCAGCGGGTGACCCCTATGCCGTCGGTGAATGTGCCGCTGATGGCACCGCCTTATTCAGCGATGGCCAACGACGCGCTGTGGCCGGTTGCGCTTCCGGCTCCGTTCCCAGTGCCGGATCCGGGGAGGATCTCCCCTACCGTTGTGCGGATTCCGGACGCCAAGTTGAGGATCCCGCTGACTGCTCAACGACGCCCTCCACCACGAACACCCCCAGGCCGCCGCAGACCACCACTACCGCACCGGCACCGACCACCATCGCCCCATCGAACCCGGGACGCTTCCCCAGCGAGTTCGAGAAGGAACTCTGGACCGCCTGTGCCAATGGTGAAGTCACCGACAAGTTGGTGTGCGACACCATGTACCAGCAGTACGGGCGGCCTTAAGAGGCACAGATCAGCCCGCTGGGGTTGGTGCACCGTTTGCACACCATTTGACCCCGGAAACCACAAAGGCCGGTTACCTCGCACAGTGTTTGTGCTGGTAACCGGCCTAAATTGTGGAGCATAGGAGAATCGAACTCCTGACCTCCTGCTTGCAAAGCAGGTGCTCTACCAATTGAGCTAATGCCCCATGTTCCTGGTGGGCCTAGCAAGAATCGAACTTGCGACCTCATCGTTATCAGCGATGCGCTCTAACCGACTGAGCTATAGGCCCTGGGAACGAGATAGAATATTACCCAGTACTCGACATCTTAAGCAAATCGCCTGCTAAAAGCACGTTTTTTGCGCTCCTTAAACCGCTTTGGATCATCTGCCGTTCATCTTGCGCCGGGACAACTGAATCAGCCGTTGTAGACCTTGGGCACGGCCACAGCTTTGAGCCCTTCAACGCCGAATTCCAGACCATATCCGGACTGTTTGATACCGCCGAAGGGAATGCGCGGATCCGGGACTGCATGGCTGTTGATCCACACGGTGCCTGCCTTGACTCGCTTGGCTACGTCAAGCGCCCGCTCGCGGTCTGCGGACCACACTGAGGCACCGAGTCCTACATCCAGCGAGTTCGCCCACTCCACGGCCTCATCAAGTTCGCGGTAGCGGATGATCGGTAGTGCGGGACCGAACTGTTCCTCCACCACCAGAACGTTTTGAGGATCAATATCCGCGACGATGGTGGCTGGGTAGAAGTTGCCCGGGCCATCGGTAGGGTCACCCCCGGTGAGGATGCGTGCTCCACTGTCTCGCGCGGCGTCGACAAGCCGGGTGACAATGTCATACTGCTGCCGGTTCTGCAGCGGACCCAGGACGTTGTTCTCGTCTGTTCCCTGTCCCATCGGCGTGTTCCGGGCGATCTCTGCGAGTGCCTGGCTGACTTCCTCGTAGATGTTGTCTGCCACGTAGACACGTTTGATGGCTGCACAGGTCTGGCCGGTGTTGATGAATGCTCCCCAGAACAGATCCTCAGCGATGGCCTTGGGATCGCAGTCATCAAGCACGATCGCGGCGTCGTTCCCGCCCAGCTCAAGGGTCAGGCGCTTCAGGGTTCCTGAACTGGCTGCTGCGATGGCCTGACCGGTGCGGGTGGAACCGGTGAACATGATCTTTCCGATGTCCTCATGCTCACTGATCCGGGCCCCAATCTCACGACCGCCGGACACCACCTGGAGTACCCCTTCGGGGAGCACCGTATTGAGAATGTGGCCCAGCGCCAACACGCTCAAGGGGGTGTATTCAGAAGGTTTGACCACCACGGTATTTCCCATCCGAAGCGAGGGAGCAACCTGCCAAATTGTGATCATCAGCGGCCAGTTCCACGGTCCGATCGCCCCGACCACCCCAATGGGTTCATAGGAGAGGGTGGCGTGCGTTTTCCCATCATCAACCAGCGTCTCCTGAGGTGTCTTCAAACCAGCGGTGGCGCGCAGCCAGTCACTGCTCTGGGATACCTCCAGCCGGGCATTTGGTCCGTTGAGGGGCTTTCCGGATTCCCGGCTGAGCAACAACGCCAGGGCTTCGGCATTCTCATCTAGTACATCGGCGGCAGCGTTGAGCAGCCGGGATCGCTCCTCATGCCCCCGATCTGCCCAAGCCTGTTGAACGGCGAGGGCCTTGGCCACCGCAGCATCGAGATCCATGTCATTCTGCGCTGGGGCGTAACCAATAGTCTCATCTGTCGCGGGGTCCGTGATGGCTCGTCCAGTCGGGTCCGTGGCGCCGATTGACTCGAGAAGGTGCTGGTACATGGTGAAGAACTCCTTGTCAGATTATTGCTCCCGAAGCTATCGCGGCGCCGAGATTAACTTCATCGTGTCAGCTGGAGGGTGTAAGTAATTGCTTTAGCGCGCGGCCTAGTTGTTCCCCAGTGTGCGGTGGATCACCTATGGTGAGGGGGCTTTCAGTTCCACCTCCGCCTCAGTAACCCAGCGCATCAGTAGGAGTCCACGATGGAATCCGGGCAGGCATACAACTTCACCGAATGGCGTCGATTGGTCTCGGCCAGTTTCAGTAACGTCCGGGCGGTGTACCCCGCACCGAATTTCCGCGGCATGGCACGCCATCAGCAGCTCGGTGAAGTTGAACTTTTCGACATGGATTCAGATGCCCACACAGTGATCCATTCCGAGAACATCCTGCCGGATTCCCAGGCCTCCAGGTGCAAGCTGAGTCTCCAGTTGGCGGGTACAGCCACCCTCCTCCAAGACGGACGATCCTGCGAAATGAACCCCGGTGACCTGGCGCTCTACACCGTGGAACGACCCTATAGCCTGGTGTTCAAGGAGCCTCAGCGCAGCTTGGTGGTCTACTTTCCACGGAGGTTCCTGCACCTGCGCGATGATCAACTCGACCTGGTGACCGCCATTCCGGTGTCCCGGTATGAAGGGCTCGGCAAGGTGGCGGTCCCCCTCTTTGAACAGCTCGCCGGAAACCTCGATGAATTGCAGGGGCAGCACGCGGAGTCGCTGATGCAGACCTCCTTCGACCTTCTGGTCACCGTTCTCGCCGACCATATCCAGCGGATGGGGAAAGAGTCGGCGGAGGCCTCACCGCTTTTCCGACAGGCCAGCAACTACATCGAGATTAATCTCGATGACCCGGATCTTTCCCCGAGCTCCATCGCCGATGCCCTCTATGTATCGGTGCGGAGCCTACACACCCATTTCTCTGCTATGGGCACCACCGTGTCCACCTACATCAGGACCTGCCGACTGACCGCCATTCACGCGGACCTGGCTAACCCCACGATGAAAGATGTCCCGGTTCATGTGATTAGCACCCGGCACGGACTTCTGGATGCTTCTCATGTATCCAAGGCGTTCCGCGCCGAGTACGGGGAATCCCCACGGTCATTCCGGGCCCGGCGTACCGCGGAGAAGCGCTGAGCCCGGCGCGCTGGCCTATGCCAGATCCCGGACCAGGCCACGGGCCGTGGTCATCCCCATTTCGATGGCTCCGTCCACGCATACCCCACGCCAACCGTTGGCCAAGTCTGAGCTCGCGAAGCGGAGTCTGGTTCCGGTGTCCCGGAAGTGATGCCAGCCATCAGTGAACTGGCCTTTCTTCAGGGTGGCCCAGGCTTGACCGCTCCAGACGTCGCTGACCCAGTCATGCCCGGTGCAATCGATCACCTCCAGATCATCACGCCACTGATTCATAATGCGCTGGCCGCACGCCGGGTCATCGAAGTCGAACCTGTCATGCTGTGCACCGAATCCGACAATGATGGTGGAATCGTCTTCAGTGAACACCTCCGATTTGAGCACGCTGACGGTGGCCGGCTGCGGTGCCATGGCGGTGAAACTGTGATGGCCGTTGACTTTGATCCAGATTTTTCCACCTGTGGAGTTCCACTTCTGCTCGATCACCCGACGCATCGGCTCCGGTAGCGGCGGATCGCACTCGATATTTCCCAGGGCCCCGACCGGGACCGTCAGCACAACGGCATCGGCCTGCAACTTCTCCCCGTTCGCCAGCGAAACCTCCGCAGCGGTGTCGGTATGTTTAATGGCGGTGACCGGGGTGGATAGCCGGATCGGGCACGTCAGGTCTGCGGCGATGCTCTCATAGAGCCCCTTCATGCCGTTGACCAGTTTGAACTGCAGCGTCTGGGAATCAACCGCCTCCATCCGGTGATCACAGAGCGCGGCCCACTGTTTTGCCATGAGTGAGGATCCTTGATGAGGGTCACCGATATATCCGCCGGACCAGTAGGCCTCGCAGAGTTCTCTCTCCTCCTGCGAGAAATCACCGCCGGCCAGCTCATCCAGCGGCGAGCGGTGGTCGGCGGCGATGAAGGCTTCCCGCACTGCCGGATCCGCCAGCGCGGAGAGCGGTTCATAGGGGTTGGGGAAGAATTCTCTCGAGCCTTGGTAGATTTTTTCCATCGCGCGCGCCCGACGGCCGTCCATCTCGGCCTCCGAGCCCCGGTGCACCTGGCCCCCACTCACCCAGAAGGCCTCCGCCGGGGCCGGGCTCTCATAGATCTTCTGCCCGTAGCGGGTGATCTCGGACCAGACGTGCGGTTGGTGCCAGTGGACCCAGGTCGCACCCATCTCAAGTTTGGTCCCCATCCGATGATCGGTCCAGGCCCGGCCCCCGATGCGATCCCGTGCCTCCACGATCTCCACGTCGATGCCTGCCAGCTGCAGTTCACGGGCGGCTACAAGTCCGGCGAAACCGGCTCCGATGACGATGACCTTCTTGCTCATGTATCTCTCCTTTGTGTGGTGTTCAGGGTCTCTAGCGAATGATCGAGGTGGCGGATGCGGGGGTCGGTTCCGCTTCTGCGGCAGCTCTGTCCTCATCGCCCGGGATGGTGTGAATGTCGGTGTACCGGTCAAAACGCAGGGACCACAGGGCTCCCAGGACACCGCTGCCGATGATGATGCCCGGCATGATGAACACCATGGCCCGGGGTGATTCCTCACCGATCATGAGATCGAAGTTGAAGAGGATGAGTACGGCGACACCAACCAAGGACACGGCGGCCAGGGAGGGTGCGATGATCCTGGTAAATACACTGAATCCGTGGTGGTTCTTCCGGAACCAGACCAGCACGGCAATCGAGGTCACCGCCATGAGGAAGACCAGGCCAAAGGCCGCTGCGGTGGAGAACCAGGTGAACAGGGTGATCACCGGGTAGAGCTCCCCGAGTTCGGAGTTGACACCGGCCAGGGCGAATACCACCACGACCATCACCCCGACCACGGACTGTGCGATCGAGCCGCCGACCGGGGCACCGTTGTTGCCGAGTCTGCCCAGAATCCCCGGCAGCACCTTCGCTCGCCCCAGCGCGAAGAAGTAGCGGGCGGAGGCATTGTGGAACGCCACCAGGGCCGCGAAGATACTGGTGACGAACAGCAGGTGCGCTACATCAGAGAGCATCGGCGAATATCCGGACAACCACACGAATACCAGGTCAGGGCCATAGGTTCGGGCTTCATCAATGATCACTGAGGGTCCGACGCCCATGGCCAACGCCCAGGTGGACACGCCGTAGAAGACCGCGATGATCGCCACCGCGATATAGGTGGCACGGGCCACGGTGTGCTTGGGGTCCTTGGTCTCCTCGGAGTAGATCGCCCCGGACTCGAAGCCCATGAAGGCCGCGATGGAGAAGGCCAGTAGGACGCCGACGCCGGGGGCCATGAAATCTTCCGGACGCAGCGATGCAGTGCTGATCCCCTCTGGGGCGTTGAGGAGCGCTATCACCATCACCACGATGACCACGAGGAACTCCAGGGAGACGAGCACGCCAAGGATCTTGGCGGAGAAATCGACATTCTTCACCCCGAGCAGTGCCACCAGGAGCCAGCCGATCGCCCCCATCAGCCACCAGGGCAACTGCACGGAGGTCCAGGTGAAGATCGCCGCAGACAGCGAAAATCCGAAGAGTCCGTAGAGACCGGCCTGCAGCATGTTATAGGTGACCAGCGCCAGGAGCGCGGCAGCGATCCCCTGCCGTGGTCCCAGTCCCTGGGAGATGTAGGCGTAGAAGGCACCGGCATTATGGATGCGGGAACTCATCGCTGCATAGCCGACCGCGAAGAGAATGAGAATGACACCGAGCACCAGGTAGCTCAGCGGCAGGCCCAGCAGCCCGGAGACCGCGAAGTTGGTCGGTGCGCCGCCAGCCAACACCGTCAATGGTGCGGAAGCCGCAATGATCATGAAAACGAGAGCTGTGGTTCCAAGCTGCCAGCGTTTCAAGGTTGTCCGGTCACTCATGGGGAAACCTCCGTGTGAATTGTCAGAAATACCAACTGCAGCCCAGTATGACCTAGAACACAGTTGGATACTTTGCCTGCAGCGCAGCTGACTTGGTGGTGCGGGTGTTACCCACCTTTTTCCCCGCCGGTGACCGCGCACCAGGGCCCGGCGCGGCGTCGATAAGCGGTGTCCTGGCAGGAAAAATCCCCGGTTCAGCACGCTGCTGAACCGGGGAGGGGTGAAGAGAATCAGGTTTTCTGTCCGGGGTCTCCCGGGCGGAAATACCTTAGATCAGGCCGATGATCCGGTCCTGCAGCTGGCGCAGGATGGCCGGGTCGAGCCAGGAGACCAGGCCGAGGGCACCGACGATCCCGGCGATGACACCGAGGACCCCGCTGAGGGCCGAAGCACCCACCACCGAGGAACCAGCCACCGGCTGCTCAACACTGGTGACGGTGACGGGCATGGAGATGTCGGTGCCAGCGTCGGTGGTGACCACCAGCTCCTGCTCCCCGGAGAGACCGGCCGGAACGTTGAGGGTGACCGTGGCGGTGCCGGCCTCACCGAACCCGGGTGCACCGAGGGTCGGGTCGATGGCAGCGGTGGCCATCTCATCCCCGAGGGAGACGGTGACGGTGGTGGCGGTATCGCCCTGGGTGAACCTCAGGCCAGCCAGTTCCAGGGTGATCGCCTCCCCGGCGCGGTACTCGCCGGAGGGGGTGATCGAGATATGGGCCTGGCCGGTGCGCGGGGTGATCTCAG
Organism: Corynebacterium sp. A21; assembly: GCF_052266655.1. Classification (NCBI taxonomy): domain Bacteria; kingdom Bacillati; phylum Actinomycetota; class Actinomycetes; order Mycobacteriales; family Corynebacteriaceae; genus Corynebacterium; species Corynebacterium sp. A21. The sequence goes on along the minus strand of NZ_JBQPQY010000004.1, from coordinate 146,397 downwards.
TGTTGGCCAGGTAGCCGATGGTGGACTGGACATCAATGAGGCCGGTCTGGGCGGGAGCGGTGCCCCGGGTCAGTGCGGTCATCCCCTCGTTGCCGGAGAGCAGGTAGAGCGAGGCCGCGACGACGTAATCCTTGGCTGGGTCGAGCGGTGCGCCGTCAATGGTCACGGAGGTGATGCGATCACCGATCTCGCGGTTGATGTCATAGGTGTAGGAGACGTTGTCCGACACACCCAGCCCGGCGACCGGCCGGTCCGCGTTGTCCTTCCACTGCTGCTCCAGCGCATCCTTGAAATCCGCGCCCTTGAGGGTGACGTAGGAATCCTCCCCGGCGAAGGGCTGGATCTCGAAAGCCTCGGCATAGGTGACCTCACCGGCTGCCAGGTCCCCGCGCAGGCCACCGACGTTCATCAGGCCGATGTCGGCGGTCACCGAGGTGTTGTTGCTGATGGACCAGCGCACTGCTTCAGCGACCAGGTTGGCCAGCTGGGCCTCCGCACCGTAGTTGGTGCCGGACTCGGTGCCCTCGTCCTTGCCGCGGTAGAAGTCCGTCGGGATGGTGGCCACGACCTCCTTGCCCGCTTCGCCGGCGGCGAGCTCGGCTGCGGCGACGATCTCAGCGATGACCGGGTCCGGGTTATCGCAGGCGTTGATGCCAGCTACGTCGAGAACCTTGGCCTCGTCGACGGTCAGTTCGCCGGTGCTGTGGTTGAAGCTGAGATCCACATCGGAGAGCGCGTGGCCGTAGAAGCCGGACTGCATGATCAGCGGACCGGTATCGCTGCTGGGTTCACGGACCAGGTGGGTGTGGCCGGCGAAGACCACGTCGACATTCTCCGACCATTCCACGTCACCGGCGACCCCCTCGTGGAAGAGCGCGACCACGACATCCGCAGTGCCCTCTTCGACGAGCTGATCAGCCAGTTCGTTGGTCGTGGCCACCGGATCAGCGAAGGTGATTCCCTCGATACCTTCGGTGTTGACCAGCATCGGGGTCTCCGGGGAGACGGTGCCGATGAAGGCGACCTTCACGCCGTCGAGCTCGCTGATCCCGTAGGGCGCCAGGGCCGGGGTCCCGCCTTCGACATTGGCACCCAGGTACTCGAAGTCGGCCTTCTCGGCCACCCGGCCGGTGAGGTCCGCATACCCCTTATCGAACTCGTGGTTGCCCACCGCGGAGAAGTCCAGGCCCATCTGGTTCAGGGCCTCGAGGGTCGGCTCATCACCCAGGATCGAAGAGGCGAAGGGAGTGCCGCCGATGTTGTCGCCGGAGGAGACGAAGGACTGCGGCCGGTCACCGGCGGCGGCGTCGACGGCGCACTTGAGCATGGCCGCTCCGGGGTGTGCCCCAGAAGGAGAGATGTAGCCGTGGAAATCGGTGATATTGGTGATGTTGAACTGGGCGAGGTCTTCCTGCGCGTGGGCGAGGGACACCCCGAACACACTGACGGCGGCGACAGTGGCGGCAGCGACGGAACGCCGCAAACCAAGAACGGACACAAAAGCTCCTAAGATAAGTATTACTACTGACTGGCGCTTCTTGGTTTACCCTGGTTAGCCGGGTTCCGCTCGGCTGGTCATCATAAGTTCACCTGGGGTTCCGCCACTGAAACTAACGACGCCCCGGCGAGCGCGGAAGAACACGGCGCGGCGTCGAAAAGCAGCACTCCCTGGCCCCCGGAATGCCAACGGGCCCCGGGGAAGCTTTCATGCTTCCCTGGGGCCCGCCGGCCGTGCTCAAGAGGTGTATTACTCCTCGTCTACACCCTCCTGGAGGGTGACGGTGATCCCGCCGAAGAGATCGACGAGGCCGTTGTAGATGATGGCGACCAACGGGGCGAGCACCGAGATCATGATGGCGCCGATGGCGCCGACCAGTGCTGCGATGGAGATGACCATGCCGAAGCCGATGGCCTGATCACCGCCGACACCTGCGACCACTGAGTTCAGCTGATCCCAGATGCCGAAGGCCTGCATTCCGAAGAAGAGGATGGCAACACAGAGGATCCACGCCACCAGTCCGACGAGGGACATGGCTAATGCGACCCGGAAGGCCGAAAGTGCGGATACCCGGGTGATGGCGACTTCTCGTGTTGCCATGTTTAGCTCTCCTCGTCCTCGGTGACAGTCTCGTTGGAGTCTAGTTCAGTCGGCGCATTGTCACCGGTCTTCTTGGCGGCGCGTTCCGCGGGGCCGTCAAGATCGCCCTTGGCCACTGCCTCAGCAGTCTCCTCGCCCTCCCCTTCGACATTCTTGTCGATGGCGAGCACCTGGACGTCCTTCTCCAGGTTGACCAGACGCACACCCATGGTTGCCCGCGAAGACGGGCGGATCTGGTTGACCTCGGTGCGGATGACACCGCCGGCGGAGGTGATGGCGAAGATCTCGTCATCATCGTCCACCGCGAGGGCACCGATGAGCTTGCCGCGCTTCGGGGTGTACTTGAAGGTGACCACGCCCATGCCACCACGGCCCTGGGCGTTGTACTCCTCCATGGAGGTGCGCTTGCCGTAGCCGCCGGAGGTGGCCACGAGCAGGTACTCGCCGTCACGGACCACACACATGGCCAGCAACTGGTCCTCCTCGCGGAAGCGCATTCCCTTCACACCGGCGGTGGCGCGGCCCATCGGGCGGAGCTGATCATCGCTGGCGGTGAAACGGATCGACTGGCCTTCTTCAGAGACCAGCAGCAGATCATCATCATCGCTGCAGAGTGCGGCGCCGATGAGGCGGTCGCCCTCGTTGAGGTTGATGGCGATGAGCCCGGCCGAACGGGCGGACTCGTAGTCGGTCAGACGCGACTTCTTCACCCGGCCCTGCTGGGTGGCCAGCACCAGGTAGGGGGCATCCTCATAGGACTGGATCTGGATGACCTGCGCGATGCGCTCCTCCGGCTGGAACTCCAGCAGGTTGGCCACGTGCTGGCCGCGGGCGGTGCGGGAGGCCTCGGGCAGCTCAAAGGCCTTGAGGCGGTAGACCCGGCCGAAGTTGGTGAAGAAGAGGATCCAGTCGTGGGTGGAGCTGACGAAGAAGTGGCGGACCACGTCGTCCTGCTTCAGCTCAGCACCGCGGACGCCCTTGCCGCCGCGCTTCTGCGAGCGGTAGGCATCGACCTTGGTGCGCTTGGCGTAGCCGGTGGAGGTGATGGTCACCACCACGTTCTCACGGGCGATGAGGTCCTCCTCAGAGACATCGCCGGTGGCGTGGATCAGCTGGGTGAGACGCTCATCGCCGAACTTCTCCACGATCACGGTGAGCTCATCGTGGACGATCTTGCGCTGGCGCTCGGGGCGGGCGAGGATGTCCTTCAGGTCAGCGATCTTGAGCTCGATCTCGGCGAGCTCATCGACGATCTTCTGGCGCTCCAGGGCCGCCAGGCGGCGCAGCTGCATGGCCAGGACCGCATCGGCCTGGATCTCATCGACGTCGAGAAGCGTCATCAATCCGGTCTGGGCATCCTCCACCTTGGAGGAACGACGGATCAGGGCAATGACCTCATCGAGCATGTCCAGGGCCTTCACCAGGCCGCGGAGGATGTGGGCGCGCTTCTCGGCCTCATCCAGGCGGTACTGGGTACGACGGACGATAACCTCGATCTGGTGCGCCACATAGTGACGCAGCATCTGGTCCAGCCGCAAGGTACGCGGCACCCCATCAACGATGGAGAGCATGTTCGCGCCGAAGTTGGTCTGCAGCTGGGAGTGCTTGTAGAGGTTGTTGAGCACCACCCGCGGCACGGCATCACGCTTGAGGGTGACCACGATGCGCATGCCAACACGGTCGGAGGACTCGTCCTCGATCTTGGAGATGCCGGCGAGCTTGCCGTTGGTGACCTGCTCGGCGATATTGGCGATGAGATTATCCGGGTTGACCTGGTAGGGCAGCTCGGTGATCACGATGGTCTGGCGGCTGCCCTGTTCTTCAATGGCGGTCACCCCGCGCATCCGGATGGAGCCGCGGCCGGTGGTGTAGGCATCGCGGATGCCCTGGTCACCGACGATGAGGCCGGAGGTCGGGAAGTCCGGGCCCTTAACGAAGCTCATGCAGGCCTCGAGGGCCTCCTTCTCATCCGCGTTCGGGTTCGCCAGCAGCCAGAAGATGGCGTCGGAGAGCTCACGAAGGTTATGCGGCGGGATATTGGTGGCCATACCGACGGCGATGCCGCTGGAGCCGTTCATCAGCAGGTTGGGCACGCGCGAGGGCAACACATCCGGCTCAAGGGTCTTGCCATCGTAGTTCGGCGAGAAATTGACGGCATTCTCGCGGATGTCACGGACCATTTCCATGGCGATCGGAGTCAGACGGCACTCCGTATAACGCATGGCGGCGGGGCCATCATTACCGCGGGAACCGAAGTTACCCTGTCCCTCAATCAGTGGGTAACGCATATTCCACGGCTGCGCCAGACGCACTAGGGTGTCATAGATGGCGGAGTCGCCGTGCGGGTGGAACTGACCCATGGTGTCGGCCACCGGGCGGGAGCTCTTCACGAAGCTGCGCTCAGGGCGGTAGCCGGAATCGTACATCGCGTAGACGATGCGGCGGTGGACCGGCTTCATGCCGTCACGGACCTCCGGCAGGGCGCGACCCACGATCACCGACATCGCATAGTCGATGTAGCTGGTCTGCATCTCCTCATTGATGTCAATGGGGAAAATGCGGTCGAAGAGGTCGCCGCCGCCACCTTCGTTATTGTCGTCGCTCATAATTACCTTTTCCTCAGTTGAAGCGGGCCTAGATTGCCCCCATCCTACTCCCCCAACGCCAGAAACAAGGCCCTGAGGGCTATAAGGCCGCGCCCACCCGAGAAATAGGTATCAGAGTGATACCATCTCGCCCATGGCTATGACACTCAGACTGACCCCGGAACAGGATCGCGCCCTGACCCTGCTTGCCCAGGCCCAGGGAAGCAGCAAACAGGAGGCCGCGATCCGCGCCATTCTCAGTGCTGCCACCCGCACGCTTGCCGACGCCGAGGTCGAGGATCTGGCCCGCCAGATCCTGCCCGACTACGCTGCGGCACAACGCCGGGTACGCACCACCAGAGCCCTGTACGGCACGCGGGAGCAGCAATGAGCCCACAGCTCCGGCTGCGCGGCTTCAGCGCGACCCAACTCTTGGCGGTAGCCGACCAGGTGGCGGCGGAGTTTGGCACACATGTAATAGACCTGGCGGCCTTGGCCGCCGCTGCTGCCACCACCACCGCGGACATCTCCGGGGTCCGGATCCATCAGAGCCTCGAGGGGGCTGGCCAGTCCCTGCACCGCAGCATTCTGGCGCTTGAACCACTGGCCTCCCACAACCGGGAACTGGCTGAGGTGGCCTGCCTGGTGCTCACTGAACTGAATCGGGATGAGCGCTAGCCAGCGATCCCACCCGAGCATCCATCGGCGTTTCCCCTTGGCCGACTCCCCTAGGGTGTGTAACATTTGTGGTTGTTGTGACTGCAGTGAATGAGTGAGATTGTTTTCTGCGGTGGAAGAGTCACAACCGGGTATACCCCATTGTTGAGTTCACCAGCCATATTGGTGTGCCCGACAATGGGGTTCCTGCCTCGAGATGGCTCTCCGCACCAGCATGGGGACAGCACCTCGGCAGTAGCCTCCACTAGACTCAGATCGAATCGGCGTGCCCCTCGACATCGAATGGTGGCCGCGCTGCAATTTCTGCGATACCGCCCGATCTGAAAGGCCCCATCCCATGAGCAACCTCTCTTCTTCACTGACCGGCGCCAACCGCGAAGCCGTGGTCAAGGACCTGGCCGAATTCACCGAGCGCACCATCAGCGAACAATCCGGCGTGACCGGAATCGCTGTCAAGGGTGCTTATGCCGGTGTCCAGAAAATCCGCCCGGATGTCCTCACCAAGGCGCTCGACCGTTTCCTCCCGGATCTGGCGGAGTCACTGCAGCCGCACTGGGATGACTACACCACCGCTGGAGGTGGCCAGTCCGGGACCACCGGAACCTTTGGTGTCTTCCTGGAGAATCGCCGCGATGATGTCGCCGATTCCCTGTTGACCTCCGCCGACCGCAACGCCGACAAGCTCGACAACGGCGCCCTGGTCAAGGCCTACCGCGCCGTCCGCGGCCGCGGCGAGAAGATCCTGGCCAAGAATGTCGCCGGCCTGGGCACCGTCATTGAGAAGCACGCCACCGGGAATTAAGCCAGCCTGTCATTGCAGCTGATCATCGGCATGATGCGGGAACAGCACGATGGTCCGGGAAATCTCCGGATCCAGCGGGCAGAGCGCAATATCCTGCGCAATGCCGCCTGCCAGGTCGCCCTGCATGAGCTGTGGGGTGATCCGCTGGGGACCCTGAACCACTAGAGCTTCTCGGCCACGAACCGCTCAAATCGCGCAGCCACGATCTGCGGCTGTCGGGCCCACCGGTTATGCCCCAGGTCCCCGGCCAATTCCTCGATGAGCAGGTCCGCTGAGGGCAGCTGCTCCGCCAGGGCTTGGGCCGAGGGCCGCGGGCAGTCCAGATCATTGCGAAAATAGCACAGCTGTATCGGAGCCGTGACCTGAGCCAGGGCGGCCGGGTAGTCCAGATCTGCACCGGTGAGTCCGGCGAAGGTGTTTCGATGCGCCAGCTGACGCCACTCCCACATATGGGTGCCGGACTGTCGGCCGTAGCCCACCGGATCCCAGCCCAGGACCTTTCCGGGCCAGAATCCCAGGAATCCGCCCACCGTGCCCAACAACACCGTGCCCAGCCAGAGTCGCCGCCGCATCGGCTTCGGGAACGCCACCAGCTGGGGTGAGCCACTACCCACCCCGAACATGCCGCGGACATTGAGCTCGGTAGCCTCCGGACGAGAGAGGAAGAGCGCGCCGATCTGGCCGCCCATGGAATGCGTGAGTAGCACGGTCGGATGATCCATCGGCAGGCCCAGGGAGGTCTTGGCGGCCCGGATGGCCCGCGGATAATCCACCGCAGCCAGGTCGTGATAGCCCCAGGCGGCGCTTCTCGACGCCCGGGCGGTGCTGGCCCCCTGGCCGCGCAGCTCCCCGACAGCCACCGGAAAACCACGGGCGGCCAGTTCACCGGCGATGGGACGGTAATAGCGGGCACCCATGCCAAAACCCGGCCAGAGCATCACCAGCGGCCGATCAGCTCCCGGGTGAAGCAGTACCGGACTGGTGGCCCCTGCCGGCAGTCCCACCTCAACGACCATGACCTCGTCCTTCATCGGCACAAGCACTCCTCGTTGTCGTTCTCAACCACAGCGACGCCCGTCCCCTGCGGCAGGGGACGGGCGTCGATAAGCACAGGCGTACTAGATGTCTAGGAAGCGGACATCCTTGGCCTTGCGGGTGATGAAGCTGCGGCGGGCCGCAACATCATCGCCCATGAGCACGGAGAAGAGCTCATCGGCACGCTGGGCATCGACCAGGTCCACCCGGCGCAGGATGCGGGTGCTGGGGTCCAGGGTGGTCTCCCAGAGCTCATTAGCGTTCATCTCACCGAGACCCTTGTAGCGCTGGATGCCGTCTTCGGTGTTGATCTTCCAGCCCTTCGCCAGGCCTTCCTTGAGCTCCTCATCACGCTCGGCATCGGAGTAGGCGAAGCCCGGAGTCCGCTTGGACCACTTGAGCTTGTACAGCGGCGGGTTCGCCAGGAAGACATGGCCTTCCTCAACCAGGTCCGGCATGAAGCGGAAGAGCAGGGTCAGCAGCAGGGTCGCAATGTGCTGGCCATCGACATCGGCATCGGCCATCAGCACAATCTTGTGATAGCGCAGCTTCTTGAGGTCGAACTCATCATGAATACCGGTACCCAGGGCCGTGATGATGGCCTGGACCTCGGCGTTTTTCAGCGCACGGTCCAGCCGGACCTTCTCCACGTTGAGGATCTTGCCGCGCAGCGGAAGAATCGCCTGGTACATGGAGTCACGGCCGCCCTTGGCCGAACCACCGGCGGAGTCACCCTCCACGATGTAGAGCTCGGACTTCACCGGGTCCTTGGAACGGCAGTCGGCGAGCTTGCCGGGCAGCCCACCCATATCGGTGGCGGACTTGCGTCGCACCAGGTCACGGGCCTTACGCGCGGCGATACGAGCCTGGGAGGAGGAGACCGCCTTGGAGATGATGGTCTTTGCCTCGGCCGGGTTTGCCTCCAGCCAGTGGCCGACATGCTCATAGGCGGACTTCTGCACGAAGGAGCGGATCTCGGTGTTGCCCAGCTTGGTCTTGGTCTGACCCTCGAACTGCGGATCACCGACGCGTACCGAGATCACCGCGGACAGCCCCTCACGGCAGTCATCGCCGGTGAGGTTGGTGTCCTTGTCCTTGAGGAGCTTGTGATCGCGGGCGTACTTGTTCATCAGGGAGGTCAGCGCGGAACGGAAACCCTCCTCGTGCGTACCACCCTCGATGGTGTTGATGGTGTTCGCGAAGGTGTGGACGGACTCCTTATAGCCGGAGTTCCACTGCATCGCGATCTCCACCTCATGATCCTCTCCCTTGACGTCCAGCGAGACGATCGAGGGGTGAATCACTGACTTGGTCTTGTTGAGGTGATTGACATAATCCTCAAGACCATTCGGATAGTGGAAGACCAGCTTCTTCTCACGCTTCTTCGGGGCCTTGGGGGCCTCGACGACGGACTCCGCGGAATCATCGAAGGAAAGACTGGTGATGTCCTCGGCGGTGTCGCCCTCTTCGGCGATCGCCTCGAGTTCGAGTTCCTCCTCGGTGACGCGCTCATCCTTGACGGTGATGGTCAGGCCCTTGTTCAGGAAGGCCATTTCCTGCAGACGACGCGAGATCGTGTCGAAATCGAACTTCACGGTCTCGAAGATCTCTTCATCCGGCCAGAAGCGGATGGTGGTACCGGTACCGCGGGCGTTACCGCCCTCAACCAGCGGCTCCGGAACAGAGTTGTTGAAGTTCTGGAGCCAGTGCTTTCCGCCGAGCTTGATATCCGCCTCGACCTTGGTGGACAGGGCGTTAACCACGGAGATACCCACGCCGTGAAGGCCGCCGGACACCGCGTAGGAATCGGAGTCAAACTTACCGCCGGCGTGCAGCTGGGTCATCACGACCTGGATGGTGGGCATGCCCGAGGCATGCATCGCCACCGGGATGCCACGGCCGTCATCGACGACCTGGACACCGCCATCCGCCATCAGGGTGACATCGACCTTGGAGGCATATCCTGCCATCGCTTCATCGACGGAGTTATCAACGACCTCCCACACCAGGTGGTGGAGGCCGCGAGCGCTGGTGGAGCCGATATACATGCCCGGGCGCTTGCGCACCGCCTCAAGTCCTTCAAGGACCGTGATCGATGAGGCATCATAATTATGTTCAGTGGTAGCCACGTGAAACGAGCACTCCTCGCTAAATTCGTTAATAGACTGTTTCATTCTACACGCTTAGTGGCCCCCTACCTACCTTGAAGCTAAACCCGCCAAATAAGCGCTCAGGTGCCGAAAAATGAAAATCCCCTGTTCAGCTTCCCCGGACACTCAGGGAAACCCATAAGCCAATCCCTATGCCGCAGATAGCTCAAGGCCTATTTAGCACATCAGTGCTGATCAGGACAGCCTATCCGTAAGTATCGCGCGGTCCACGGCCTTTCACATGCAGTGGACCCTTCCGCCAGCTCGGTGCCTTCGGACCGTAGATCTTCAGCTCCGAAATCACATCCGGGCCGACCTTCGCGGCGATTGCCTGGAGGATCTGCCGCTGCATCATCCGGAGATTTGTCGCCCACGCGGTCGAATCACAGGTAATGAACAATGCCTTATCCTTGAGCATCTCCACCGTGGTGTGCTGCGCGATCTTCTCACCGACAAGCTCCTCCCAGTGGGATTGCACCCACCCGCCGGCCAGCTCCCGACGCCACCCACGGCGCACGATCTCAGTACCCAGCACGGCACCGAAATTATCCAGGTTGGGCCGCTTGGGAAGACGCCGACCATCGGGGCCGGTGGGTTTTCCCCGCGGCACGCGGCGCTTATCGACGCCCGCCTTCGCCGCCTCTCCGGCGCCTCCCAGCCCGGGCACTCCAGGCACGAGTCCCTGATCGGCGCCGCGTTGCCGGGGAAGCTGGTTCCGCCCCTGTTTGGACAGATCAGGGGCTTTACCGGAACGTTGCTGTGCTGCCGCCCGCAGTTGTGCGAAGGCCGCACCCACAGAATCAGCCGGTGGTTCGGAAGGCTGATCAGTGTTCTTCGGGGTTTCCGATGTCACTGTTGTCCTCCAATTCCGAGAAGCGCCCGGCCTCAGTGGTTTTCATGGTGATCTGGTGCCGCTGCACCACATCATCGAGATTACCCGGCAGATCACCATCGACTGCCGCCGTGATCAGCACCTGCTCGGCTTCCAGGGCGATCGCCACCAACTTCTCCCGGCGCTGGCGATCCAGCTCCGCGAACACATCATCAAGGATGAGGATGGGATCCGTGCCATCGCTCCGCAGCAGAGAAAACTCCGCGAGGCGCAGGGCCAGCGCAAATGACCAGGATTCGCCGTGGCTGGCGAACCCCTTCGCCGGTTGATCGCCGAGGATCAGGTCCAGATCATCGCGGTGCGGGCCCACCAATGACATGCCCCGCTCAATTTCCCGCTGGCGTTTCTTCCCCAGCTCAGCGAGCATCGCCGCCTCGATGACCTGCGGATCTAGGCCATCGGCGGTGTCACCGACCAATTCCTTCAAGGTGTCATCGACGGTGGATTTATAGTGCAGTCGGGCCGGCCGGGATTCCGGGGCGATACCGGCATAGGCCTGATGGACCTGCTCCGAGAGCTCGACCAGCAGTTTCTTCCGGGCGGCGATGACCTGGGAGCCGAATCCCGCCAACTGGGAGTCCCAGACATCCAGGGTGGCCAGGGCGCTGGCGCCCTCATCATGGTGATATCCCCGGCGAAGTGCCACCGTAGCGGACTTGAGCAGGGCGTTTCTTTGCTTGAGCACCCGGTCATAATCGGCCTTGACCCCCGCCAACCGTGGTTGACGGGTGGCGATGATGTCATCGAGATAGCGGCGCCGCTCGGCGGGTTCACCGCGGACCAGGGACAGATCCTCCGGGGCGAACAGCACTGTCTTGACCACCCCGAGTAGCTCCCGGGGGGAGGCCAGCCGGGTGCGGTTGAGCTGGGCCTGGTTGGCTGCATGGGCTTTGATCAACAGGTGGGTGTTCAACTCCCGGCCCTGGTTGACCGCGATCGTCGAGACCCGTGCGTTGGCCGCCCCGGCACGCACCAGTGGGGAGTCATGGCTGACCCGGTGGGAAGACAGGTGCGCGGTATAGCCGATCGCCTCGACGATATTGGTTTTCCCGAAACCGTTCCGGCCGATGAAGACCGTGACACCCGGCTCAAGATCGAGGTTGAGCTCCTGCCAGGACCGAAAATCACGCAGCTGCAGTTGACGGATATGCACTCAACTCACCTGCTCCTCACACACTCGCTGATCTCAAAAACACAATTCTTCCCCGGACTCAGCAGAGCCGGGGAAGGGGAGCTATCAGCCCGGCAGGCGCACCGGCATCAGCAGGTAGGTGAAATTGGTCTCCGGGGTGGGGAAACTGCCATCTGCCTCCGGCTCCGGCATGCCGTTCTCCTTGAAGGAATCCGGCTCCGGGAGGAGGATCGCCGAGCGGGAGGGCTCAGTGAATCCGAAGACCACCTTCTCCGTGGGAACCACCGCAAGGCCGTCCTTGAGATAACCCGGGTTGAAGGCGATGACGAGCTCATCGCGGCCCACGAAATCACAGAGGATGGTCTCCTCGGCGTGCCCGGAATCAGTACCTCCGGCGGAGAGAATCACCTGGCCAGGAGAGAACTGCATGCGGATCTGGGCATTGCGTTCGGTGACCAGGCTGACGCGTCGGATGGCTTCCTGCAGCGGAGCGATCGGGATGCAGGCCATCGAGGTGTGCACCTTCGGCAGCAGCGGGTGAATATTCGGGAAATCGGCATCGAGCATGCGGGTGGTGGTTTCCCGGGCTTCGGAGTGAACCCCAAAAAGTCCCTCCCGACCGATCTGCTCACCGGTGCCCACCGCGATCTGCACCGGCTGCGCCTGGTTCTGATCCAGGGTGCGGGCATTGTCGAGCAGGGTTTTGGCGGGGAGCAGCAGGCGAGCCTCGACGTCAGGGAAGAGCGGGTTCCACTCGAAGGTGCGCAGTGCCAACCGGAAACGGTCGGTGGCGGCCATCTGGACTTGGTTACCGTGAATCTCAACATTGACACCGGTCAGCATCGGCAAGGTGTCATCTCGGCCAGCGGCGGCGGCCACCTGGGTGATGGCCTCGGTGAATAGCTGGGCATTGATGGTGCCGGTGGTCTCTGGCAGCTCAGGCAGCTGGGGGTAATCATCCAGCGGAATCAGCGGCAGCTCGAAGCGGGAGGAACCACAGGTCAGGAGGACTTTGGTGCCCTCAACCTTCAGCTCGACCGGCTTATTCGGCAGGGTGTTGGTGATCTCGGCGATCAGCTTGCCAGCGACGGCGAAGCGGCCGGGTTCAATGACCTCTGCCGAGATACGGACCTTGGTGGACACCTCGTAGTCGAAGCCCGCGAGCTCGAGCCCGTTGTCATCGGCGGTGATCAGCATGGCGCGCAGCACCGGCTGGGTGACCTTGCTCGGCAGGTTACGTGCGACCCAGGCAACTGCATTGGCCAAATCATCCTTGGCCACCCGGAAAGACACGGCTTGAGACTCCATGGCTGCTCGGCTCCTTGTGGTTTTCTGTGCGGAAAAATCTACTAATGACTAAGAAATTCATGTCATTCCGGGAGTACCGGAACGGCATGCGAATTACACGTTCAGTGCGCAGCGAACTGAGCACCTTGGGGAATTACAAACTCACGGTACCCGCGATTGCGGTTAGGTCCGAACTTGTAATTCGCTGATCTGACCCCGGAGCTTCGCATTCCGGGACCTCATCACCGAGTTCTCCCCACACCCTCTTTCTTCTTTATTAATCTCTAGTTAAAAGACAGTAACAACAGTAAGTCCTGTGCACTCTGTGAATTGAGGGCTGAACTACAAGCTAGTGGATGGAATCCGGGGTGTGTGCCAGCTTGTGGAAATCCTGTGGATAACTCGGGCCGATTGTGGATAACTTCCAGACCCTCGAAACTGTCCACAATCCTTCCACACCTGTGGGCGAATGCTGCACAGCTGGAGGGTAGTTGTGCACAGGGCCAGCGGTCCGAGGATCTCTTCAGAAATGTGATGAGGATCACCTAATTACAAATGTGTAATTACACAGGTGTGAATAACTCTGTGGATAGTTTTCCGGTGCTGCGCACCGGAACGCGGCCGCCGCGCAAAACCCCAGCTCAACGCGATCCGGGGGAATCAGGGCGTCGATAAGCGAGGGTGGGAATGACAAAACCTGCCCGACCCCGGGAGGGCGGACAGGTTTTGTGGTTCAGCCGGAGCGTGAAGAGCGATCAGCCCCGGCTACGGTTCTTGATCAACTGGGTCAGCGACTGAATTTCGTCATAGGTATCGCGCTTCTCCTTCATCTCCTTGCGGATCTTCCGGTCGGCGTACATCACCGTCGTGTGGTCCTTACCGCCGAACTGATCGCCGATCTTCGGCAGCGAGAGATCGGTGAGTTCACGACAGAGGTACATCGCCAGCTGACGGGCATGCGCCACCGCCCGGGTCTTCCCGGCACCACGCAGGGTATCCAGGGAGATGTCGAAGTATTCTGCCGCGACCTCCATGATCGCCGCCGCAGTGATCACCACATCGGCATCCTCGGGGAGGATATCCCGCAGGGCGATCTCCGCCATCTTCATATCGATGGGCTGGTTGATCAGCGAAGAATAAGCCGAAACACGGATCAGGGCGCCCTCGAGCTCCCGGATCGAGGACTCGAAACGGGAGGCGATCATCTCCAGGACATCACGGTCCACCCGGGTGCCATCCGCCTGCGCCTTCTTCATCAGAATGGCGATGCGCGTCTCCAGATCCGGGGGCTGGACATCGGTGATCAGGCCACCCTCGAAACGGGTGCGCAGGCGATCCTCCAGGGTGGTCAGCTGCTTGGGCGGCCGGTCCGAGGAAAGAATGATCTGCTTATCTGCCTGGTGCAGGGCATTGAAGGTGTGGAAGAACTCCTCCTGGGTACCTTCCTTGCCCTCCAGGAACTGGATGTCATCCACCATGAGAATGTCGAGGTTGCGGTAACGGCGCTTGAAGGATTCCTGCCGGTCATCACGCACGGAGTTGATGTAGTCGTTGGTGAATTCCTCACTCGAAACATACTTGATCCGCAGCCCCGGCTGCAGGACCAGCGCGTAGTTTCCGGCCGCATGCAAGAGGTGGGTCTTACCCAGGCCTGAGCCACCCCAGATGAACAGTGGGTTATAGGCCTTGGCGGGGTTCTCCGCCACCGCGACCGCCGCGCCATTGGCGAAACGGTTCGAGGAACCGATCACGAAGGACTCGAAGGTGTACTTCGGGTTCAGGGAACGTTCCCGGTTCGGGTTGTGTGCAGGCTTTTCCCGCGGCAGCCGCCGGCCATAATTATTGGGCTGCTGGTTGGACTGCTGCTGCCGACCGGTATTGGCATCATATTGCTGTGCCGGGGCATGACTGGGCTGCCAGCCTCCACCGGAGTAGTCCTGCGGATTCCCGGGATCAGGGTAATTCTGACCCTGATAGTTGGAATCCGGGAAACCCTGCTGTGGTGGCTGATTCTGCGGGTGGTTCTGCTGAGGGTTCTGACCCTGGAAATTCTGACCCGGCCCCTGCGGCTGATTCTGCGGCATCGGCTGTTGATCGGCCTGGTTCGGGGCCTGCTGGCCGGGGAGCTGCGCCGGATCCTCCCAGAGGGTGCCCGGGGCGGTGGGGATCTCCCGGGAAGCTTCCTCCGCGGCGAGGGCACTCGGCTCGATGCTGACCGCCAGACTGCAGGGGTGCCCCATTTGCTTGGACAACACCTTGGAGATGTATTCTCCCAGGTCATTTTCCACCACATGCTTGGCCATGCTGTGGGGGGTGGCGAGAACGGCGTAGCCCTGAACCAGAACGATGGGACGTGCCAGCTTCAGATAAGCCTTCTGCTGGTGGGTCAGTGTCGGAATTTCGGAATCATGTCTTTCAGATTCCTGCAGCAGTTCTGCGACCACCTGTTGCCATGTTTCGGCAAGAGAAGATGAGTTCTCCGTCACGCTTTCCTCGTTCTTTAGTCATTGGCGCCGGGGTAGGGCGTAGTGGGGAGAAGCCGCCACAGGAGGTTCTCCCTGGGTCAGCTTTTGCCTCGGTTGGGTTGTTTCGGCGCGGTGAGGTTTGAATAAATGACAGAAGTTGTTCACCGCGCCTTTCACAGACCGAAAGTCGCTCCAACCTCGTCTTCCACAAGTTTATCCACACCTGTGGATAACTCTGCTGTGAATGCTTGTCCACAGCTTAGCGCATCAGCTGTGGATAACGTGAAGTGTGAGTTTCAGGCCATTGACCAGCGCAAATGCCTTAGTGTGCTGAATATCTCAACTATTAATTCAAAGTTATCCACAGATCTATAAAATCACAGGGTGTGAATTGTGGGGAATGGCTCCATTGTTACTCCCTGGTGGTCCGCAGTGTCTAGATGAACAAAAGGTTTCGCCCCCTTAAGCAACTCGGCCGTTGACCGGGTTCCCGGCCGTTATCCCGGCTCGGGCGCAGCTGACACCGCAAAACGGCACCTGAGCAGTTGGAAATGACAGTTTTGTAATTTCAGGTGCCCCCGTTGCCAGCTGCCGAAACAAGAGTGGTGTCGATTTGTTCTGGCTCGGGAAAGTCACGTAGTCTGACATGGTCTGTCACACCACGGAGGGTGCAAACCCGCCGGTTCGTGTGCTTTGAGAGCAGTTCCGGCACTGAAGCCGGGCCGCGAGGGATCCTCTGGATTTCTCAGCGAGTCTGTGCGGGACTGCGCATGGCAGCCTGATCCTTTCCTGGGTCATGGCCGCCGTATCTCAGCAACCATCATCCGATTTTCGGATGGTCCACCCGGCAGAGGTTATTGTGCAATCCCGCACGCCCTCTGAAGTGGCCATCACACATACTTTTAGGAGAATTACCGTGGCAAAGGGCAAGCGGACGTTCCAGCCGAACAATCGTCGTCGCGCACGCGTGCACGGCTTCCGTACCCGGATGCACACCCGTGCCGGGCGCGCAATCGTGGCTGCACGTCGTCGTAAGGGCCGCGAGAAGCTGACCGCTTAATAAGCGCCTTCTCCCCAGGTCTATAAGGTGCTTCCCCGGCAATACAAGTTCACTTCTCCGGTCCAGTTCGATCGGACGATTAAGCGTGGACGTCGTGCTGGAAGTCGCACACTTGTAGTACATATCTGGGAGGCTCCAGCCGAAGCGGAACCCGTCATTATTGGCGGGCCCCGCTTCGGTCTGATCATTTCCAAAGCCGTCGGGAATGCAGTGGTCCGCCACCGCACCGCCCGGCGGCTTCGGCATGTCTGTGCCACGTTGGCGCAGGAACTGCCGAGCAACCATCACCTGGTGATTCGGGCACTGCCACGTTCCGCGGAGGCCACCTCGGCGGAATTGGAACGCGACCTGCGCCGGACGGTGGAGAAATTGAAGACCCGTGTGCCACCACGATGATCCGGCACCGGATCTGACCGGAGCTGAGGTCCCTGCGCCGCGGGGCCTCTTGGCCCGGGTTCTTTTTTCTTCGGTGCGTTTTTACCAAAACTACATTTCCGCCCTTAAGATGGGGCCCACCTGCCGTTTCGAGCCGAGCTGCAGCAGATATGCACTTGAGGCTGTTTCCAGACATGGGGCGCTCAAGGGGGTAGTGCTGACTCTGGTGAGGCTTTCCAAGTGTGGACCCTGGCATCCGGGTGGATTTGATCCGGTGTCTTGACAGAGACGTCGGGTGTGGCTTGCGGACCTGCGGCCCCACTCCAATCCATTTATCACCAAGGAGTTCTGACTTAGAGTGCTCAACTTCGTTTATTGGCCGATCTCGGCCATCCTGTGGTTCTGGCACAAGGCGTTCAGCTTTGTGCTGGACCCGGGTGCCGGCCTCACCTGGGTGCTGTCGATTGTCTTCCTGACCTTCACCGTCCGTCTCCTGCTGGTGCGGCCGATGATCAAGCAGATGCGTTCCTCCCGCAAGATGCAGGAGATGCAGCCGAAGATGTCGGCCATCCGTGAGAAGTACAAGAACAATCAGCAGAAGATGGCGGAGGAGACGCGGAAGCTCCAGAAGGAGATGGGCGTCAACCCGATTGCCGGCTGTCTTCCGATGCTGGTGCAGATCCCGGTCTTCTTCGGTCTCTTCCACGTGCTGCGTTCCTTCAACCGCACCGGTGAAGGTGTCGGTCAGCTGGGTCTGTCAGTCGAAGAGAACTACAACACCCCGAACTACATCTTCTCGGTGGAGGATGTGCAGTCCTTCATGGATGCGACCTTCTTCGGAGTCCCACTCTCGGCATATATCTCCATGCCGCAGGACATGTATGCGGCATTCCCCAATGTCGAGTTCTCTCGTTTAGACATCATCCTGGTCGCCGCGCCGATTATCTTGATCATCGCGGCCGCCACGCACTTCAACGCCAAGATCTCCATCACCCGGCAGAAGTCCCGCCTGGCCTCTGGTAAGCAGCAGGCCGTCGGTGGTGAGATGATGCAGTCACAGATGCAGATGATGAACAAGATGATGCTGTGGTTCATGCCGCTGACGATTCTGTTCACCGGCTTCCTGTGGCACATCGGACTGCTCTTCTACATGGTCACCAATAACATCTGGACCTTCCTGCAGTCTCGCTACATCTTCAACAAGATGGACCGCGAGGAGGAAGCCGAGGAGGAGGCCAAGAAGGCTCTCGCCCGGACGACCGCGCCGAAGCCCGGTGCCAAGCCCGTTACCGCGCCGAAGCCCGGTGCCAAGCCGAATCAGTCCAAGAAGAAGAAAAAATAGCAGCTCGGTTCCGCAACCGCGAAGCTTTTCAGCCGTCGTCTCCCACCTTGGAGGCGGCGGCTGTTCTACTTTTCAGGGCAGTGAACTAATCTGGGGAGAGTTCATCAGTGGCCCCTCAAAATGAAAGTGAAGGTTTCACGTGAAACCAAGCGATTCCGACCAGCAGCCGGATCTGGTCGATGTCCCGGACGTCGCCGCCCAGGTCTTCGGTGACAATCTGGACAAGGCGATCGCCTACCACCTCTCCCTGGCTACGGTCGGCTCGGAGCGGGGCTTCATCGGCCCGCGCGAGGTGCCCCGCCTCTGGGACCGGCACATCCTCAATTGCGCTGTCATCGGTGAGGCCATGCCGGTGGGCGCGACTGTGGCTGATGTCGGTTCCGGTGCTGGCCTGCCCGGTATTCCGCTGGCGTTGGCACGTCCGGATCTGAAGATCACCCTGATTGAGCCACTGCTCAAGCGATCGGTCTATCTGGCTGAGATCAAGGCGGAACTCGGTCTGGACAATGTCACGGTGATCCGTGGCCGCGCCGAGGAGAAGTCGGTGCGCAAAGATCTCGGCAAGGTCGATGTGGTGACCTCCCGTGCGGTGGCCCCGCTGGGACGGCTCGCCGGTTGGTCCCTGCCGTTGGCGCGCATCGGTGGCGCGATGATCGCCATGAAGGGTTCCTCGGTTGCCGAGGAGATCGAGCGGGATGCCGCGGAGATCAAGCGTGCTGGTGGTGGGGCCAGTGAGGTCATCAGGGTCGGTGAGGCACTCCTCAGCGAGCCGACCACCCTGATCCGCATTCCCCGCGTCAGATAGCAGTCAGATAGGCTCTAGTCCTATCCGGGGAGGTCGACCGCGCCCCGAAGACATCAGGCTGTGGTGGGAGTCTGCCACACGCACTACTGTGGATATAGTGCCCATCGGCACCGGTTTCAGCATGAGGAAGAGGGGCATTAAGAGTCCATGGATGATCAGCAGTGGGATGATACACCGATCGCCGAGGCGGCTCGCCGTGCGGCGCAGGTGCTCACTCCGAATTCCCTGAAACTGCCCAAGCCGGACTCTCCGCGACTGATTACGATCGCGAATCAGAAGGGTGGCGTGGGCAAGACCACCTCCTCGGTGAACCTCGCCGCAGGACTGGCACTGCATGGACTGAAGGTACTGGTCATTGACCTGGACCCGCAGGGCAATGCCTCCACCGCGCTCGGTGTGGAACATCGGGCCGGCACCCTGTCCAGCTATGAGATGCTGATCGGCGAGTGCACGCCCGAGGAGGCGCTGCAGAAGTCTCCCGAGATGGAGAACCTCTACTGCATCCCCGCCACCATTGATCTGGCCGGCGCGGAGATCGAACTGGTCAGCCTGGTCCGACGCGAGTACCGCCTCTATGACTCGGTGCGCGGTGATTTTCTGACCAGCCATGGTTTTGACTACGTGATCATCGACTGCCCGCCTTCACTGGGGCTGTTGACGATCAACGCCATGGCCCTGGTTGATGAGGTCCTGATCCCGATCCAGTGCGAGTACTACGCCCTGGAGGGTGTGGGGCAGCTGCTCAACAACATCACCATGATCCGGGAGCACCTGAACCCTGCGCTGCATATCTCGGGCATTCTGCTGACCATGTATGACGCCCGCACCAAGCTGGCTGATCAGGTGGCCACCGAGGTACGTGAGCATTTCGGTGATGTTGTGCTGGGCACCATCATCCCGCGCTCGATCAAGGTCTCAGAGGCCCCGGGTTATGGGCTGACGGTGATCCAGTATGACCCGGGATCACGGGGCGCCGGTGCCTACCTCGAGGCGGCGAAGGAATTCGCCACCCGGGGGGATTATCAGCCCACGGCGGGCACTGGCGCCATCGGTGTCAGCCCGGCCACGGCCGCTGAGATTGAGGAAGCCTCCCGCCGGGCGGAATCCGAGGAAGAAGCGGGTGTCGACGCCGTGGAAACAGCATCCGATGCCCAGTTCGCCGAATCATCGCAGAGCAACGAGGAATGACGGACCTGCGGTCCGAGAAAGGCGCCTGAATAATGTCCCAGGAAACACGTAAGGGTGGCCTCGGCCGCGGCTTGGCCGCTCTGATCCCCAGCGCCGCCAGCTCCGCTCCCCGGCTCGGTGAGTCCGCCGCGGACATTGTCCTCGGCGGCACTCGCGGCGCCAAAGGCGAGCGCGACCGTCGCGAAGCGGAGGAGGTGAAGAAGTCCCGGATCGCCAAAGCTTTCCAGGATGCCCCGGCAGCGACTGAGGTGGAGGATGAAACCTCCAGCAGCTCCCCCGCCACCCCTTTTAAAGCCCCCGAGGGTGCCCCGAGCGGTCTCCCGATGACCGGCAATCCGCGGGAAGTTAATCCGTTGATCGTCAA
The DNA here is from genome assembly GCF_052266655.1 of Corynebacterium sp. A21. Classification (NCBI taxonomy): domain Bacteria; kingdom Bacillati; phylum Actinomycetota; class Actinomycetes; order Mycobacteriales; family Corynebacteriaceae; genus Corynebacterium; species Corynebacterium sp. A21. The sequence goes on along the minus strand of NZ_JBQPQY010000004.1, from coordinate 126,139 downwards.
GGCTGCCGCGGCTGACTCCCCCGTCCCGGATCCGCCTGCTGCCCCGGAACCGGTGGTCCCGCAGACGGTCGCCGAGATCGGCGCCAGCTACCGCGAGATCCCGCTGGATGACATCACCCCGAATCCGAAACAGCCGCGGCACGTCTTTGAGGAAGAGCCGCTCGATGAGCTGGTCCACTCGATCCGCGAGTTCGGTCTCATGCAGCCCATCGTGGTCCGACCCAAGGCCACCGGTGGCTTTGAGCTCATCATGGGTGAGCGCCGTTGGCGTGCCTCCCGTGAGGCCGGACTCGATGTCATTCCGGCCATCGTCCGGGAAACCGAGGATGGCTCCATGCTGCGCGACGCGCTGCTGGAGAACATCCACAGGGTACAACTGAACCCACTGGAAGAGGCTTCCGCCTACCAGCAGCTGCTGGAGGAATTCGATGTCACCCAGGCCGAACTGGCGCAGCGGCTGGGCCGTTCCCGCCCGGTGATCACCAATATGATCCGCCTGCTGGCACTACCGGTGAGCGTGCAGCGCAAGGTCGCCGCCGGAGTGCTCTCCGCCGGTCATGCCCGTGCACTGCTGGGCATCAAGGATGGCGATGGGGCCCGCGAGCAGCTGGCCGACCGCATCATCGCCGAGGGAATGTCGGTGCGTGCCACCGAAGAAGCCGTCACCCTGCTCAACCGTGGTGATGATCTGCCGGAGAAGAAGCCGAAGGAGCCGGCCCCGCAGCCGGAATTCCTCACCCGTGCGGCTGACCGTCTCGCCGATGGCCTGGATACCCAGGTCTCGGTCATGATGGGAAAGCGCAAGGGCAAGATCGTCGTGGAGTTCGGCGACCGTGATGATTTTGAACGGATCATGGCGCTGATCGACCGCGAGCGGTAGCGGTAGGACCACACAGATGGGCGCCCGGCTCTACCCCATCGATGCGCAACATCTGGGTCTGATGCACCCCCGTGCGGCCCGTTCGGTGTTCTGGGAATGCGACCCCGAGACCGCAGTGAAGGTCTGCGGCTCCGGGGACCCGATCTTTGAGAAGGAGGCCTGGCTGGCCACCACCACCCATAATTACGGGTGCTGCGGATTCAGCATTTCCGGTCCGAGTCCGCTTGATCCGGTCTCGCTGGAGCGGGTCGTCGGTACCGTATTCTACTGCAGCCCAGGGGACGCGCCGGGCGCTGAACAGCTGCCCACCGCCCCGGTCTCCGAGGACGCAGAAATCATCACCTCCCTCTTCCTCGATCTGGGTCGGGCTGGGGAAGGCCTGGAATCGGTGCTTCTCGACGCCGCGATCATGGAACTCGTCACCAAGGATGCCTCCGCTGTGGAGGCCTTTGGGCTTCGGGAGGACTATATCGAAGACCCTGGACATCCCATGTCGCCGACAGTTGCCGAGATCGTGGCCCGGGCCGGGGAGATTGGGCTGATCGGGGTGTCCTATCTGGAGTCGGCGGGTTTCCAGGTCATCCGGGAACACCCGGTGCTCCCCCGCCTCCGGCTGGAGATTCCACCGCCGATGGATCTGCGCGCCATCGAGGGCGTTGCCCAGCGGCTGGAGCAGGTGGAGGTCTAGGTTTTCGCTCTCAGCGACAGGAGGATGCCTTTCTTCTTAAACGAGACCGAGGAGCTCAAGGCGACTTGCCGACGCTGGCGGGACAAGGGCATCAGGATCGTGAAGGAACCCTATGATGAGGTCTTTGGCCGCACCTTCGTGGCAGCGGACCCGGATGGCAACCTCATCCGCGTGGCGCCCCGGGATTAGCCCCGGAGAGATCAGGAACTCAGCTCAGCTCTGCCTGGAGTAGTTCACTGAACTTGTAGGTGCCGGTCGGCTGCTGTTCCTGGTCGATCAGGTAGAGCCGCTTCACGGAGACGACGATGGCCTCGGCGATGGCATCCCGGCCCTCCGGGCTGGTCAGCACCGCCACGTCCCCGGGGTTGGAGAGGTAGCCGGTGGCGACCTCGACAGTGGGCATCTTGGTCAGTCGCAGCAGATCCCAGGTGCGGGCGTGGTTGCCACAGCTGATCAGCTCCGTGCGGGCGGCGATCTCGCGCTGGATATAGCCGCTGAGGGTCTCTCCGGTCAGGGAGTTCCGGCCCAGTTGGCTACCGAAGTAGAAGGTGGACACACCATTGGCCTTCTCATTCGGGTAGCTATCGCATTTCAGACTGAGCATCAGATCCGCACCGAAGGCATTGGCGATATCGGCCCGCTTCTTGGGGGAGGAATCATCCATCCGGGGGCGGGAGATGATGGTCTCCATGCCGGCGGCGATCATCCGGCCTTCGATACGGGTGGCTAGGTCCCAGAGGATTTCCTCCTCGGAGATCTCACCATAACGGCCCTGGACGATCAGGCCCTTGTTGACGCCGCCGAGAGCGGGGTCAATGACCACACGCTTACCGGCCAGTTTCGGACCGGCATTACGGACGTGTTCACGTTCCCGGATGGCCTGCGGAGAGCCTCCGGTGATACGACGGCCGAGCAGTCCGAGGGAGCGGACTGTCTCGGGTCCGCAGACCCCATCGTTCTGTAACCCGGAGTTGAGCTGGTAGGTGCTGGTGGCCAGGTGGGTGGCCTCCCCGAAGTGACCGTCGACCCGGTGGGAGTAGAAGCCCAGTTCCTGCAGGTGATCCTGCAGTTGGGCGACATCATCACCGATCATCTGATTGCCGGGGATGAAGGACAGGACGCGGGCACCGAGCTTGTAGGAGGCGTGTCGGAGTTCCCGCAGCGTGGTGTCATCAATATCGCCGGTGGGGATGATGCCGCGGGCCTGCTGAAAGGCCTTGAGCACCTCGGCCAGCGCGGGATCGAATGTCATGTCCGAGTCGCTGAACTGGTTCGCCTGCCTACCGGCCACTTCGCCGGTGTAGCCCTGCAGAAGACCGAGGCGGGCGAGGGTCGTCCGAGTTTCCGCAACTCGGGGGCTGCGGTCTCCGACCCGTTGAACGTCTGCCACGACTCTCCTTCCTTTAGCGCTGAGTGATGTTGACTGTCCTCCGGGACCGGTGGCACCGGCTCAGAGGCTGAATTCCTGAGTCAGCGTACCAGCTAAAGGTGGGCGTTCAGCATAGCGACAATCTCGGATTTCGGGCGCAGTCCAACGAACTCATCGACCTTCTCACCGTTCTTGAAAACCAGAACTGAAGGGATCGACATGATCTGGAACATGGCTCCCAGGGTGCGCTCAGAATCGACGTCAATCTTGGCCACGGTGATCTTGTCGCCGAATTCTTCGGCGATTTCCTCGATCATCGGGCTGAGCTTCTTGCAGGGGCCGCACCATTCCGCCCAGAAGTCCACGATGACCGGCTTCTCGGAATCGATGACGGTGGAGCGGAAGGTGTCCTGAGTGACATCAATGACATTGCCCATGATTTTTTTACTCCTTAGTGTTCCGGTGTTTCCGCCGGTGATGGGTACAGCTTACTTGTCGCCGAGGGCGGCGAGGTAGTGCTCGGCGTCGATGGCGGCGCGGCAGCCGGAACCGGCGGCGGTGATGGCCTGCTGATAGTGATCATCGACGAGGTCGCCACAGGCGAAGACACCCGGGAGGTTGGTGCGGGTGGAGGGCTCCTCGACGCGGACGTAGCCGGAGTCGTCGAGTTCGACCTGGCCGCCCAGGAACTCCGAGCGCGGGTCGTGGCCGATGGCGACGAACATGGCGGTGACATCCAGGTTGGAGACCTCACCGGTGACGGTGTCCTGGATTTCCAGTCCGGAGACCTTGCCCTCACCGAGGACCCGGTTGACGGTGGTGTTGGTCAGGAACCTGATCTTCTCATTCGCCTTGGCGCGGTCGAGCATGATGGCGGAGGCGCGGAAGCCCTCGCGGCGGTGGATGATGGTCACCGACTCCGCGAACTTGGTCAGGAAGGTGGCCTCCTCCATGGCGGAGTCGCCGCCACCGACGACGGCGATGTGCTGGCCCTTGAAGAAGAAACCATCGCAGGTGGCGCAGGTGGATACCCCGCGGCCGGTCAGGGTCTGCTCGCCCTCGATGCCGAGCTGACGCGGGGCGGAACCGGTGGAGAGGATGACGCTGCGGGCGAAGTATTCCTGGCCATCAGCCACGATGCGCTTGATATCACCGCTGAGATCAACTTCCTCGGCCATCTCCATGCGCAGGTCGGTGCCGAAACGCTCCGCCTGGGAGCGCATCTCGGCCATGAGGTCCGGGCCCATGATGCCCTGGGCGAAGCCCGGGAAGTTCTCCACATCGGTGGTGTTCATCAGGGATCCCCCGTACTCATAGCCCTCGAAGACGATCGGCTTCAGCTCGGAACGAGCCGCGTAAACTGCGGCGGTGTAGCCCGCCGGGCCGGAGCCGATGATGGCGACGTCGTGGACCTGAGCTGCCTCTGTCATGGATGCCTCTTTCTGGTTGTGAATCAAAGCGTGTGGTTCGGGTGATACAACGCTCCAAGTGTATCGGGGTCCATGGTGGACCCCTGAGTCTGCGTGAGTTTCAACAGCTCAGCCACCCTGGAAAATTCCCCGCCCAGGTGCTCAGGAGAAACTCGGTGTCAGGATTTCCCGCAGGTTCTCCTTGGCCCGACAGCGCCGGGATTTGATGGTTCCCGGTTTCACCCCCTGCAGCGCTGCCACCTGGGCGATCCGGTAGCCGCCGAGGTCCACCAGCAATAAGGCCACACACTGGTCCGGCCGCAGGGTGAGTAGTGCCTCCCGGAGCAGCAGTGCCAGATCGACCCGGGGCACCGGGTCATAGCTGAGCCGGAGATTGAGTTCGTGTGGGGTGCTGTCATCGTCGAGCGTGGTTAATTCTCTGCGGCTGCGGTGGTGGGCAAAGTCATAGCCACTGTTCATCACAAGGCGATGCAACCAGGTGCTCAGGGTTGCTTCCGCGCGGAAGCTGTGGAGGTTGCGGGCGGCGTTGAGGAAGGCTTCCTGGAGGATATCGTGGGCGTCATCCTCGTTGAGGGCGTAGCGTCTGGCGACCCAGAGCAGGCGGGTGCCGTGGCGGTGGACGATCTCCGTGAAGGCGGACCTGTCCCCCGCCAGATGGTGTTGGACCAGTTCATGATCAGAGCGGTCGCCAAAAAGGTGGTTTCCCATTAATTCCCCCGAATTAGAGTTACACCACTCATTTCACAACAAAATCTCATAAAGTACTCAGCTCCCCTGCATAGTGCATTGTGCAGGGGAGCTGAGGGAATCTGGGGTCAGGCGACTAGGGTGCCGGATTGCGAGTCTGGCCGATGACCCCGATCTCGGTGATCTCGAGTTGGCTCTGCCCGGTGGGCAGGGCACTGAACCACAGGATCAGGCCATCGGTGTGGACCGCATCGGTGGCTGCCACCTCAATGGAGTTCCGGCCCTGGCTGAGGGTCTCAGCACCGAACTCTCGAGTCTGTTGCAGGGAGGTCACCGTTGCGGGGTCGGTCCCCACCGGCAGGGCGTGGACGGAAACCTGTGCCCCACCGCCATCCGTGTCGATCATCAGCTGCTGGATCTCACTGATATTTTCCAGTGCCAGGTAGATCCCCACTCCGCCGAAGTCCCCGGCGTAGCTCGGGGAGGTCCAAGAGGTGGCATCCTCGCCGTCGATGAGTTGCTCCAACTCTCCTGGGAGGGCAAGCGGCCAGCCGTGGGCGGCTTCAAGCGGCTGGATCACCGGCAGTGACCGGGGTGCGGTGCTGACCTGGGAACCCTGGATGGATTCCGGGCTGATCGGGGCCTGCTCGCTGTCGCCGCCGATGATACTGGCGAGGAAGGCGATCAGTGCAGCGGCGACCGTGACGATCAGGATCACCACCATCCCGATGGTGGCCACCATCTTCGGGGAGTAGCCCCGGGAACCGAAGCCCGGTCGGTCCTTGGGCTGCGGTGCCGGTTCCCGCTTGACGACGAGCGCGGTGTCAGCGACGTCGGTGGTATCAGCGGTGTCGGCCAGGCCGACCTCGCGCAGGCGCTGGGAACATTCCCGCGGATTCAGCGTCTCGGGCTGGTTCTCCCCCGCTTCTGCGGGCTCGCCCTGTTCCTGCCGTTTCTCAGCTGCCGCGGCACGACGGAGTTCATCCCGGGTCGCGAGCACCTCCGCCGGGGCGGAGGCCTCCTCGATCAGCAGGCTCAGCGCGGAGGCGATCGAGGCGAGATCGCGGGAGTAGGAGGCCTCGGTGAGCACCGCCGGGAAGGCCAGCACAGCTTCACCTTCGGTGTTGATGCGGATCCGGGCGTGGTTGTCCAGGCCCAGCGGGGTGGCGGACTGGCGGGCGGCCGCCGCGGCGTCGGCAAGCCCGGACAGGGCGTAGGTGGCGGCGCGGGGATCTGCCCCCTGATCGGCTACGGCCCGCAGGGAGGATCCGGGGACCCATTCGGTGATCACCAGGCAGCCGGAACGATAGGCCGCGACCTCGAGCACCTCGGCGATCGCGCCATGGTGGAGGTTGGCCAGCTTGCGGGTGCGGCGCACCACCTCAGCGGCGGCACCGGCGGCCGCTGCCGGGGTGGCCGGGGCCATCGGAGCGGACCCGGTGGTGTCGACGAAGACCAGGCCGACGGTGCGGCCGGTGGCCTGTTCCCGGGCCTGCCAGAAGCGGGCACCCGAGACGCTGCCATGATCAGCGAGCAGCCGGAAACGACCGTCGGACACCGGGGCGCCGGGTACCAGCCGCGGGCCACGGACCACACCGGCCGACATCGGCGGCGGCACCGGGGAGGCGTTGAAGGTATCCAGGCCCAGCAGCTGGGAGGAGACCTCCTGCACGGTGGGCTGCTCCACCTCGATCTGGCGGGTGGTGTCCGGGCGGATGAAACGACCCATGCCGGGCACCCGCTGCAGCGCGACACCGAGGTTCTGGACCTCAGGAAGACGGGAGAAGGACAGTGCGATGCCGGTGACGATCAGGAAGATAATGCCGGCGATGCCGACCTTGATCATCTCGAGGATACTGCCCGCCGGAGAGGGCAGATCGGGGGTCGCCAGGCTCAACAGGAAGTGGGCCACCAGGGCCACGGCGATACCAATGATCGAGGCTGCGGCCGCCCAACCGGTGGTGCGCATGATGTCCCGGAATCCCAGCGGACCCAGCTTGCGGCGCAGCAGGAAGGCACCAATGACGGCGCCGGCCACGAAGCCGAAACCATTCGCGGCACCCAGCAGGATCACCACACGTGAGGGGGAAGCCGCGACCAGTGGAGCCGCCATCGAGAGCACGATCTTGGTGGCGGTGATGCCGGCGATGATGAAGGTCGGGGTCCACGCCTCCTCTCGGGCGTAGAACACGCGCAGGTGCAGCAGCACCAGGGCATAGGGGATCAGCGTGAAGGCCGAGAAGCTCAGCGTCAGACCCAACAGGTTGGAGGATTCCAGATCGAAATTGCCGTAGTTGAACAGCGCGACCGCGATCTCCGGGCCGAAGGCGGTGAAGAAGATGACCACCGGGATCAGCGCGATGAAGGTCAGCTTGGTCGACATGGTCAGATCGCCCACCACCGCCTTGTCATCACCGCTGGCGGCGTTGCGGGACAGCCGTGGCATGATCGCCGTCAGCAGGGTGACACCGATGATGCCATAGGGCACCTGCAGCAGCAGCCAAGCCTGGGAGTAGATGATCGGAGCGGCGGCGTCCGCCCCGGCGGCAATATTGGTGGTGACGATCCAGCCGGCCTGGGAGATACCGACATAGACAACGATGGCCAGCGCCATGCCACCGAACTGTTTCAGCCGGTCATCCAGACCCCACAGCGGGCGTAGGTCGATACCGGCCTTCTTCAGCGGTGGCAGCATGATTAACGACTGCACCACCACACCGAGGGTGGTACCCAGACCCAGTAGCAGCACGTGGGGGTCCACGATTCCGGAGGACTCCGCCGGATTCAGCTGGCCGGGAATGAGCATGTAGATCGCGAGTACGGCGATGCTCACCACGTTGTTCGCCACGGGTGCCCAAGCACCGGGCTTGAAGATGCCCTTGGTGTTGAGCACCGCCATGAACATCGAGAAGATGCCATAGAAGAAGATCTGTGGCAGCAGCAGATAGGCGAAGGAGGTCGCCTGGCTGACGTTGACCTGACTGTCCGACCCGAGGATCAGCCGAGTCAGCAGCGGAGCGGTGAGCAGCGCGAGCGCGGTGATGACCACCAGCAGGGTCACCGCCAACGTAAACAACCGCCGGATGAAGGCCGCACCCTGGTCCGGGTCCTCTTTCTCCGCACGCACCAGCACCGGCACCACCAGGGAGGTCAGCACCGCGCCGAGCACGATCTCGGTGATCAGGTTCGGCAACGTATTGGCGGTGGTGAAGGCGGAAGCGACAGCCGGACCCAGTGAGGCACCGATCAGCGCGTTGCGCAGGAAGCCGGTGATGCGGGAGATCAGGGTCGCAATCGCCATCGAGCCGGTGGAGCGGACCACATCGGCATTCGAAGCGACCTCGTCCTCTTTTTCCGTCAGGACTGTACTACTCAAGGCCGCGACAGCCACCGGCTCGGTCGCGCCGGGGGCACGGTTGAGCCGGGAACGGTCCTCCGTCGGCGGTGCCGCGACCAGACGGTTGATGGCTCGGGGTTCCGGGACCGGGGCAGGTGGAGTGGGCGGCACGATGCGGCCACGTTGGCCGGCCGTCGGCACGCTTATCGGGGGGTGGGCATCACGGGATGCGGGGTCTTGAGAGCTCACGAGAGACCATTCTGATTGATGTCGTCCGTCTGATACAGGTGTAATAGATCAGTGGCGACGCCGTTAAGGCGCCGCCAGCGAAGAATCAGGACCTACCGGGAGGTTTGGGGGAACCGGAATTTTCATCGGCATGACCGCCTCCACGACGCGGAGTGACACGCCGCGCGGGACGCGCGGCATCCTCCCCCACGGTGGTGCCGGCGGTGTCCGCGGTGTCTTCGAGGCGTCGATGAGCGCTACGACGGCGGTGTGAACCCACCCGGAAGATCAGGGCCAGCGCCAGGGCGAGCACCAGGACCGCAGCCACACTGGAAGTGCCGAAGAAACCGGAACGGGTCTGCACACTGATCTCCACCGGATCCGAGATCGCCGCACCATCACTCGTCGAGAGCCCGAGGATGATATCGACGAAGTCCTGCCCATCAGGCAGGTCCGCGGTCATCTGCAGCGAGATCGAACCCTGCGCCGGGATCCGGATCTCTGCCGGGACATGCAGCGTTGCACCCGCTGGCGCCTGATAGGTGATCTTCGCCTGTGCCGGGAGTGGCAACCGGTTCTGCGCCACGATCAACAGCGGTGAGGATTCCGAGGTGCGGGTATAGACATTGCCCGGCGGGATCAGCGATACCGAGCTGCGCAGGGCCTGCAGCATCTCGCGGTTGCCGTTGAGCCGGTGGTCAGCGGCTTGGACGCTATCCCAGAAACTGCCATAGGAACGCCGCCCGGAGCCGGTCAGAGCGAGCAACAGATCACGGCGTAGTGGCGCGGTGAACTCATAGCGGGTCAGTGCGATCGCCGGATCATTGCCCATGATGCGGGTCAGGTCATCGGTGTAGTTCGCCTGCTGGGAGGCACGCAGCACTTCACCGTCGCTGAACACCGTCGGATCATCAAAGGGGGAGCCGAAGGCGGTGGCATCCGTCGTACTATTCGGTACCGCGGTGGCCAGACGTTCCTGTTGCTCCGGACTTGGGTTGAGGTAGTCCTCGAAACTCAACGGGGTCACCGCCTGTTCGCTGAGCAGTTCCCCGGCGGTGGCCAGCAGCGTGCCGGCGGTCTCTGGAGCAAGTTCAGTCGGCGGCATGAGGAAGAGCGGATCGGCGGTCAGTTCCCCCTGTTCATCAAAGGTGGCCTGCGAGCTGAGCTCTGCGGCAGCCAGCCGGATGTTTGCGGCGGCGGTGAGGTCCCGGGAGGTGGGTGAATCGATCCGGAAATCAAAACGGGTCTCTGGATTTGAGTAGCCCACGGTCTCCGGGAGTACACCGGTGGAAGCCAAGGTGGCAGCCAGGGAACCCTGGTAGCTCACGGAACGGATGCCTGGGGCGAGCTCCGCGAAACGATCCACCTCAGTGGATTTCCAGACGGAGTTCTCCGCCACCAGCACACTGACCGTGGTGGCCGGCGGGGCCGGTAACTTCACCGCCGAAGCATCCGGCGGGGTGGTGTCATCCAGGGTCGCCTCCAGTGGCTCCCCTTCGCTGCCGGGAACGTCATCGCTGAGTCCGAGGGCGGAATTCTCCCAGGCTTCCTGGAGGCCGGCGGTCTCATCAGTGTCGGCGGGGTCAACCGGCTCCGCAGCTTTCTGGGCCTGGATTCCGGTCTGCAGATCCGCCCAACCCAGGGCCGGTGCGGTGGCGGTACTGACATAGCCGCTGCCGGGGATCACCACATTGGTCACCGGGGTGACCCCTAAGATCCGACGGATCAGATAGGGGCCGCGTTCCAGTGCCTCCCGCATCAACCACTGATTACTGCTGGCGTGCACCGCATCAAGATCAGAATTTGCCCAGGGCAGCGCAATGATGCAACTTTCGGCGGCAATCTCCCTGAGCTTTTCCAGCCAGGCGGCGGCATCCGTCTGGCCGGTGCCCGGGGTGGCGGGGTCACGGTCTTCCTCATCGGTCCAGCTATCGCGCAGACGTTGGCTCTGCCGGATCTCCATCGGACGGGAGTCATCGACGAGATAGCCGCGGCTCATCCGGTCCACGGTGTCCAGCAGCGCCGGATCTACTGCCAGGCAGCTGGCGGCACGAAGCGCCGCGCCACTTTCCCGATCCAGCGCGGCCCGGTATTCCGCCAGCAGGCGGTCCAGGCGACCACCCTCGGCAAGTTCCTCGGCCAGCCGTTCGGAGCCCAGGATCAGCGGGGTATCGCCCGGGGAATCACCGGTTTCACCGGGGAGGATGTCAGTGTAGGAGGACAATGGGTAGAGCAAGGTCAATGAGGGAGCAGCGGTCGCTGCGGCATCAGCTGCCTCCGGGATGGCAGGACCCACCGGATCGCTGACGCTGAGCAGGAAACGCTCGGTGCTGAACCCGACATGATCTGCCCCGGCGCGTTGCCCGCGCAGTGCGAACAGCAGTGGATAGACCCCGGCGGCGGAGATGGACAAACCACCTGGCTCGGCTGGGTCGGTGGGGATGCTCACCTGCACTTCGCGGGACTCCCCCGGTGCCAGGGGTTCCAGTTGAATGGGTGCTCCGTAGTAGGGGTAGGCGCTGGCTTCATAGCCGATCAGCTGGCGGGCATGCGCGTTGGTCGCGGGCGGATCTGCCCGCTGTGGCTGCAGCTGCAGTTCCTCGGCTACCTCGTCGCTGTGATTGCTCAGCACGAAGGTCAGTTCGAGGGTGTCCCCCGGGGTCAGTACCTCCGGGGCGGCTGAAGTCAGCTGGAGGGAGACATTCTCATCGCTTTCCCCGGCGCGGAGCAAGGGGTTGATCCACTGCTGCGCCACCGCTGGATCCTGGGGATTCAGCGGTAGCGGCATGGCCTGCGCCGTCGGGCTGACGGGAAGTAGCAGCGCACTGCTCAACAGGGCCACCGCACCCAGTGACCCGACCCGGATCGGGGTGGTGCCGGTGTGAGCCTGCCGGGTCACCTCGGAGTTGCCCTTCCCGCTGACTTCTCCTTCCGTGCCAGTTCCGGCAGCAGATCATGGGCGATGCGGGCGAGTTTGCGTTCATCCGCGTAGGCGAGGTGCTCGATCAGCTCACTCACCGGAATCCAGGAGACCTCGGTGACCTCCGGGTCCTCATCATTGAGGTCGCCGTCAACATAACGCAGTAGGTGATGGTGCACGGTTTTGTGGATCCGGGATCCCTCGGAGACAAACCAGTAATCGATCACTCCGAGGTCGGCGAAGACTTCACCATGGATTCCGGTCTCCTCCCACACCTCACGCTCAGCGGTGGAATCCTGTGCCTCACCAGGCTCGACATGGCCCTTGGGCATGGACCACAGCAGTCGGCCCCGGCGGTCCAGACGGCCGATCAGGGCGACATAGATCCGGGAGAGATCAACATCATTGGTCTCATTGACGGCCTCAGCGAGACCGGAGACCACCAGGCCACCGGCGGAGGTTTCATCCCGGGTCTGCATGCGGGAGTGTGCCGCGCCACCACGTTGCTGGTTGCGGGCGGGACGACGTCCCGCGGCACCCTGGCCTGGTTGGTTGCGGCCGCCGGTACGACGGTTGCGGCCGCCGGTACCGCGACGTCGACCGCGGTTCTTGGACTCGGCGTCGCTTCGCTCGGTGGCGGTGGCAGTGGCGGTGGTGGTGTCCTCGGGTGGCTGGGTGCGGCCCTGTTTGTTGGCGCTGGACTTTGGGGAACCCGAACGGCGCCGGGAGCGACGCTTGGGCGGGGTCTCTCCGGTGCTGCTTTTCGCGGTGTTCGGCTCACCCTGGGAAGTGCTTTCAGCGGCACCTGGCTCGGTGCCGCTGCTCTGTCGCTGCGTGGTGCCGGATCCGGATCCGGATCCCCGGCGTCGGGAACGACGTCGGCGGCGCCGGCGTTTAGGCTCGCCGGAATCCGAGCCAGCGCCGGAGGGGTTTTGGGCGCCCGCGGAGTCTTGCCCGGAATCCCGGGGCCGAGTGTTGTCGTTCATCTCCGTCATCGTATCTGTTGCCGGGGACATTCGGAATTATTGAACCACCAGTGGTTTGGGGTGAGCTTGACCGCTTATTTCCTTTCCGGGTGCTCCCGGGTGCTTTGGGCTCCGCACCGGTGGGGTTGAATTAGGGTGTTCCAGGTAGAATCAGGTGGGTGAACACCGAGGATCTAGGCGTCGAGCCTGAAAATACGGACCCCACTTCAAGGGTGGAGCTGATAGCGCGTGCCGAGCGCTCTATCACTTCCCTCTCCCCCATCCTGCTGAATTTGGTGGCGGCTTTTCAGGACCGGGAAGAGTCCCTCTATCTGGTGGGGGGCTCGGTACGCGATGCCCTGCTCGGCCGGCTCGGCCATGACCTGGACTTCACTACCTCTGCTCGTCCGGAGGTCACCCGCGCAATTCTGGATGACTTCGCTGAGGTGGTCTGGGACACCGGAATAGATTTCGGTACCCTCTCGGCGGAGAAGCGCGGTCAGCAGATCGAGATCACCACGTTCCGCTCCGACACCTACGATGGCGAGTCCCGCAACCCCGAGGTGCTCTTCGGGGACTCTCTCGAGGGGGATCTGATCCGTCGGGATTTCAAGGTCAACGCCATGGCCGTGGAATTGCTTGTCGACGCCGCGGGGACGGGCATCGAGGGCCGCTTCCACGATCCGGTGGGCGGACTGGCCGACCTCGCCAGCCGTCGGTTGGACACTCCCGCGACCCCGGAGCAGTCCTTCAATGATGATCCGCTGCGCATGCTGCGCGCTGCCCGTTTCACCAGTCAGCTGGGTTTTGGCGTTGCGGAGCGCGTCAGTGCCGCGATGACCGCGATGGCCGGTGAGATCAAGCGCATCACCGTCGAGCGGGTGCAGGCCGAGCTGGACAAGCTGATGGCTGGCGACGCCCCGTGGACCGGGATGAACCTGCTGGTCAAAACAGGGATAGCTCAGTATGTTTTCCCGGAGATCCCCGGGATGAAGCTGACCCAGGATGAGCATCTCCAACACAAGGACGTCTACGCCCACTCCATGCAGGTACTGCGGCAGGCCATGGATCAGGAGGAGGGCGGCCCTGATCTCGTGCTGCGCTGGGCCGCGCTGCTCCACGACTGTGGCAAGCCTGCCACGCGGGAGTTCAAGCCCGATGGCGGCGGTGTCACCTTCTACCACCATGAGGTGGTGGGAGCGAAGCTGGTGCGCAAGCGGATGCGTTCGCTGAAGTACTCGAAACAGATGGTCGGCGAGGTTAGTCAACTGGTCTACCTCCACATGCGTTTTCACGGCTTCGGCGAGGGGCAGTGGACCGATTCTGCGGTGCGCCGCTATGCCACCGATGCGGGGGAACTGCTCCCCCGGTTGCACAAGCTGGTGCGGGCGGACTGCACCACCCGGAACCAACGGAAGGCGCAACGGCTCCAACGCACCTACGATCACTTGGAAGAAAGAATTTCTGAGATCGCCGAGAAGGAGGATCTCGCCAGAGTTCGGCCGGATCTGGATGGCAATGAGATCATGAAGATCTTGAACCTGTCCCCAGGTCCGGAGGTGGGGCAGGCGTGGTCCTTTCTCAAGGAACTCAGGCTGGAACGTGGTCCCCTGGATCGCGAGGAAGCGATTGCTGAATTGAAGGCCTGGTGGGCCGGACAGTAGTCAGACTAAAAGGAAAGGAATTGGGACACGATGGCTGATCTATACGCGGACCGGTTATTCAATGCCATGGAACGGATGGCACCAGAGCCTGGAATGCTGCTCGTGGCTGCCCCAGGGATGCTTTCCGGGGATTTCGCCCGCAGCGTGATCATGATTATCGAGCATTCTCCGCAGATGACCTTCGGGGTGAACCTCACCGCGCGCAGTGAACTGGCGGTGTTCAATGTCATGCCCGACTGGTTGCCCGCGGTAGTCAAACCCCAGGCCCTCTACATCGGAGGGCCGCTGAACCAGCAGTCGGTCGCTGGTCTCGCAGTGACCAAGAACGGGGTGAACATCGATGATTATCCGCAACTGAACCGGCTGGCTAACCGCCTGGCGCATGTGGATCTGCGTTCCAATCCTGAAGAGGTTGCGGAGCTTGTTGAGGGTATGCGGCTCTTTGCCGGCTATGCCGAATGGGCGCCGGGTCAGCTCGAAGAGGAAATCGAGTTCGGCGACTGGTTTGTCACGCCAGCCCTCCCCTCAGATGTCATCACCCCGGGCCGAGTGGACCTGTGGGGTGATGTCATGCGCCGTCAGCAGATGCCCTTACCCCTGTTCTCTACCTTCCCGGCTGACGTCGGTGAAAATTAATGGCGGATGTTTCACGTGAAACTATCGCCGAGATCAGGGCGGGACTGAAAGAGACCTGGGCCGTGGGCCTTGGTCTGGTTCCACTCGGTCTGGCCTTCGGGCTCTTGATGACGCAGTCCGGCTACGCCTGGTGGTGGACACCGATCTTCTCCATCGTCATCTACGCCGGGAGCATGGAATTTCTGGCACTGAACCTGGTGGCAGCCGGGGTGGGCCCCTTCACCGCCGCACTGACTGGATTCATGGTCAACTTCCGGCATGTCTTCTACGGACTGACCTTCCCCCGCGATGAGATCCGCTCCGCCCCGGGCAAGGCCTATTCCACCTATGCGCTGACCGATGAGTCCTATGCCATCGTTTCTGCCCGGCCGCCGGGCGCGATTTCCGGGGCTCGAGTGTTGACGATCCAGCTCTTCTGTCAATCCCTGTGGGTGCTACCGGGCATTATCGGTGCTCTGGTCGGTGAGCTCATCCCTTCCGGGCTGCAAGGCATGGAGTTTGCGTTGACCGCTCTGTTCGTCGTGCTGACCTGGGAGTCATTCAAAAACAACCAGGATTTCTCACTGCCCCTGCTGGCTATGCTCCTGGCGATCATCGCCGGAATCATCGCACCGGGCCAGATGCTGGTGATTGCTCTGATCGGCTATTTCCTCATCCTGGTGGCGCGTTTCCGCTTCCCGAACCTGGATCGTGCCATGGAGCTGCGTCGTCCGATCGAGAAGAAGAGGCGATGATAGTGCTGGCGGAAGCGGGACTGCCGGAGGGGATCTCCCTCACCATGGTCCTCGGGGTGTTGATCCCCGTCGCAGTGGTGACCATCGTGCTTCGGCAACTCCCCTTCTCCGCGCTGAAGTTGCTCAAGGGAAGTGAGCTCGTCGGGATGCTGGGCATCACTATGCCGGTGGGCGTGATGGCAGCGCTGGTGATCTACACCGTCCACGGACAATTGGAGTTCGCGGGCGGGCTGAGTGCCTCCCTGATCGCAGTGGCATCGACCGTAGCTTTGCATGCTTGGCGACGCTCCGCCGGACTGTCCATCGTCGGCGGCACGCTCTGCTACATGCTGCTGGTCAATCTCGTCTTCTGACCCCACAGAAGTCTCCCTTGGGCTATTCCCCCCGGCGGTGGGCGGTGGGTAGTGTCAGCATCATGAAGAGAATCCCCTTGAAAATGCTTGGTGGCCTGGTTCTGGCCACAGCGCTTCTCGGCGGCTGTTCCTCATCCTATGACTCGCCAGGATCTTCCGATTCCGCTGAAGGTTCCTGGGGTTCCAATGGGAGCGCCCAGCCGCAGTTGACTCTCGAAGCTGATGGAAAACTCCATGGCACCGATGGCTGCAACCGGATGATGGGTAGTTGGGAATACAGCGGTGAGGAGATCGCCCTCGGTGATATCGCCACCACCATGATGGCGTGCGAGGGGGTGGATACCTGGCTCTCCGCCGCCGGCTCCCTCAAGGTTGAGGGTGACACCCTGCATGTCTTCGATGCCGATGGTGAAGAGATCGGCACGTTACCGCGGATGGAAGCTTCCGCGGAGTAGAGGGATCTGAGCCCTCCCGGACCCCGCTCTTCTAGAGTTCCGGGAACAGTGCCCTGGCTTCGTTCCAGAGTCCTTCGAACTCGGCCTCGCTGAGGTGCGTGGCGCTGATATCCGGGAACTGGTGGTAAGTGTCCGGGTGCGGCACGAGCTCATTCGGCTGCTGTGATCCGCCTACGGACTTCCGCTGAGTCGCGGCACCGACAATGGCATCGCCCGGGCCGAGCTCGATCATCCGGTAGAGGCGGCAGAGGGTGTCGTCGAGGGTTTCCAGTTCAGCGATGTGGACGGCATCGCCGGCCCCAGGGATGGACATTTCGGTGCGGACATAAAGGAAAGGTTTCACGTGAAACATCTTCCTGAGGGTGTCGAATTAAAGCAACCCGAAGATATCCGGGAATGAAAAAACCGGCCGGAGAGTGAACCCACTCCCCGCCCGGCTCCGCAGATCAGCTGGGATCAGCCACGGTCTGAACTTTCTGCGGCTCCTCGCCATGCTGGGCGTAGCGGGAGGCGAGCCAGGAACAGATCATCAACTGAATCTGGTGGAAGAGCATCAGTGGCAGAATCAGCAGGCCGAGGTTCGCTCCCCCGAAGATCACCGCGGCCATCGGCAGCCCGGTCGCCAGAGACTTCTTGGTGCCGCAGAACTCGATGGCGATGGTGTCCGCCCGGTTGAAGCCGAGCTTCACAGCGACGAAGCGGGTCAGCCAGAGCATGAAGATCACCAGCACCACCGAGAAGACGATGAGGAAAATAATGTCCGCCACGGCGACACTCGACCACACCCCCGCAACCATGCCGGCGGAGAAGGCGGAGTAGACCACCATCGCGATGGAACCACGGTCGACGATTTTGGTGCCCTTGTTGGCGGCGACCTTGCCCACCCAGCGGCGGCAGATCTGGCCGAGGATGAAGGGCAGTAGCAGCTGCACGGAGATGCTGAGGAAGACCGAGGTATCCACGTGTACCCCACCGCCGGTGGACATCAGGAGCATGACGAGCAGTGGGGTGAGGAAGACCCCGGCGAGGTTGGAGGCGGAGGCTGAGACGATGGCGCCGGGGACATTGCCGCGTGCGATGGAGGTGAAGGCCACCGAGGACTGCACCGTCGAGGGCACCAGGGTGAGGAAAAGGATGCCCAGATAGAGTTCCTCGGAAATGAAGTGGGTTAGCGGTCGCAGCGCCACACCGATGATCGGGAACACCAGGAAGGTGAAGGCCAGGATCAGCAGATGCAGCTTCCAGTGTTTAAGGCCGTTGATGGCTTCCTGGGTGGACAGTCGTGCGCCATAGAGGAAGAAGAGAACGGCGATAGCGATCTGGGTGGCGAGCGAGAACCAATCGGCGAACTCCCCTCGCGCGGGGAGGATGATGGCCACAATGACGGCCGCGATGATCAAGATGATCAGCGGATCCGCCTTGGGCAGTTTCAGACGGGAGGACATAAATGCCTAGTCTACGATCCCGCCCCCGCCACCACAGTGCTTTCATCCGCGGGAAGCGGGGGTCTGGGTCTAGTGCTGAGGGAGCACCTCCATTTCAACGGTGCGGTGGCGGCGGGCATTGCTGTAGTGCTTGTAGCCGGCGGCCACCAGGACCACGAGCATCAGACCGTAGAGGGTCCAGGTGATCGGCGAGGTGATGAGGATGGCGTACTCGCCACCCGAGGACAGTAGTGCATTACGGAAGCTGGTCTCAGCCAGCGGGCCGAGGATCACGCCGATCATGACCGGGGCGAGCGGGATCTCGTAGCGGCGGAACAGGAAGCCGACAATTCCGATGCCGAGGACCAACAGCAGGTCGGTCACAGCGGCGGAGGTGGCGTAGACGCCGAGGGCACAGAAGAGTGCGATGCCGGCGTAGAGGTAGTGGCGCGGGATCAACAACAGCTTCGCCCACATCGGAGCTAGCGGCAGGTTCAGGATCAGCAACACCACCAGGCCGATGAATAGTGAAGCCAGCAGTGGCCAGACGAGGTCGGCGTTGCGCTCGAAGAGCAGCGGGCCGGGCTGGATACCGTACTGCTGGAAAGCGGCCAACATGATGGCGGCAGTCGCGGAGGTCGGCAGCCCCATGGCGAGCAGGGCACCCATGGCGGTACCAGCAGTAGCATTGCCGGCGGCCTCGGGAGCGGCGACACCACGGATGGCGCCGGTGCCGAACTTTGGAATCTTCCGGCGGGCATCGAGGCTGCGCTCGGTGGCGTAGGCCATGAAGGTCGGGACCTCGGCACCACCGACCGGGATAACACCGAAGGGCACACCGAAACCGGTGCCGCGGAGCCACGCAGGGAGGGCTTCCTTGAAGTCCGTGAAGTTCATGCGCGCGCTGCCGGTGATCTTGGCGTTCTGAATTGGCTTAGGGCGCTTGTGCTCGTAGATCTTGTAGAAGACCTCACCGAGGGCCAGGAGGCCGACGGTGACAGTGATGATGCTGATGCCGTCGAAAAGCTCTGGGACACCAGCGGTGAAACGCTGGGTGCCGGAGATGCCGTCGATGCCGACGGTGGCCACCAGCAAACCGAAGAGCAGTGAGACCAGGCCCTTGATGAGGGAATCGGAGACCACCGCGGAACAAGCGAGGAAGGCGAAGACCGCGAGTGCGAAGTACTCGGCGGGGCCGAAGAGAATGGCGAACTCGGCGAGCTTCGGAGCGAAGAAAACCACCAGGGTGGTGGCCACAATGCCACCGATAAAGGCACCGATCGCGGCGGTGGCCAAGGCCTGTGGCGCCCGGCCGGCGAGCGCCATTTTGTGGCCCTCAAAGGAAGTGGCGATCGCGGTGGAACCACCCGGCGTGTTCACCAGAATGGCCATGGTGGAGTCGCCGAAAAGTCCACCGAAGTAGACACCGGCGAACATGATGAAGGCGGCGGTCGGGTCAAGGCTGAACGTGATCGGCAGTAGCAGGGCCACCGCCATAGAGGAACCCATGCCGGGCAGCACGCCCACGGCAGTGCCGAGTAGCGCACCGATGAGCACCCACAGCAGGTTCATCGGGGTGAGTGCCGCGGAGAATCCTCCGAGGAGTAATTGCAGATTTTCCATTAGAACAGTCCTCCGAGAATTCCGGCGGGCAGGCTCAATCCGAGCCCCAGGGAGAAGGCCACCTGGATCGCCGAGGAGACGACCAGACCGACCGCGAGATTGAAGAATGGACGCTTGGCCCCGAGGGTCAGGGCGATGGCGCAGAAGAGCAGTGCAGCGGCGATGATCCAGCCGACTGGCTCAAGGATGAACGCGAAGATGAGGAAGGCGAGGATGCCCAAGGCGAGTGCCTTCTTATCGGTCTCCTTGACCGGGATCAGCGCCTCGCCGACACTCTCCCCCACCGGTGCGATATAGCGAGTCGGTGATTCCTCATCGGGGTTGCGGAGTGTGTCGATGGTCAGCGCCACGGTGAGGATTCCGGAGATGACCGCGAGCAGAGCGGGATAGAACTTCGGCCCCGGCGACTGCGCGCTCGCCGGAACGTCCATCGTGAGGATGCCGTAGACGATGTAGAGGGTGAATATGCCGAGCGCGGCGGCGACGAAAAGGGAGCCGCGTCCGTGCAGCAGCGGGCGGGGCTTTTCGACGCCCGCGTCGGACAGGGTGGGAATGGAGGTCATGATGGGGGTTACCTTCCGAAGGATGAGCGGGCTAGTAGCCCAGATCGGACCAGATGCCGTTGACGATGGCGGTTTCTTCCTTGAGGTTCTCGGCGAAGTCATCACCGATCAGTGAGGTGTCAGTCCACTGATTGCGCTGGAGGGTGTCCGCCCAGGTCTCAGTGGCGATCATCTCGGCGAAGATATCCTCGAGCTCCTGCCGTTCCGCATCAGTGATGCCGGGCGGGGCGACCACACCGCGCCAGTTGGTCAGCTCGACGTTGTACCCCTCCTCAATCAGGGTCGGGGCATCAATACCCTCGATACGCTCCGGGGCGGAGACTGCGAGCATTTTCAGCCGGCCGGCCTCAATCTGATCCTTGAAGTCGGCATAACCACTGACCGAGGCGGAGATGGTGCCGGAGAGCAGTGCCGTGGCCAGCTCGGCACCACCGGAGTGCGCCAGGTAGTTGACCGAGGTCGGATCGATCCCGGCCTCGGTGGCGATCTGGGCGATGATCATCTGGTCGAGACTGCCGAGGGAACCACCGCCGAAGGGAAAGTGGCTGGGATCTTTCTCCCACTCCGCCACCAGATCATCAATGCTGTTGAACGGGGAGTCCGCACTGACGACCACAACGTCATAGTCATCGGTGAGGCGGGCGATCGGGGTGACATCATCGATGGACACTCCCGAACCATTGATGTTGATTGCGCCGAGCATGGTGATACCCATGATCATCGCCGTGGTGGACTCCCCTTCCATCTCGGTCAACTGACTCAAGCCGATGGTGCCGCCCGCGCCGGGGATGTTCACCACCTGAGGGTTATTCACGATGCCCTCGGCCCGCAGGGTGGCCTGGGATTCACGGGCGGCACCATCCCAGCCGCCACCGGCGCCGGCCGGGGCGATCAAGGTGAGGCTGGAACGGGCGTTCGCACCTGAGGTGGATTGCGAGGCATCCACCACACCTGCGATCACCAACCCCAGGCCCACTAAAACGGCGATGACGGTGCCGATGATCTTGACTGGGGAACGGGTGGCGGCCCCGGGACTATCTGTCATGCTGCTGATCCTGTCTCTGGAATTTGTTGAGAGGCGGGGGTCAGTGCTCTGGTGCGCGTGCTCCTGAGGGAGGTGTCTGCGCAGTAGACCACCTGACAGTGTTACATCCTATAATCTGCAAGATGTGACTGTCAGCACAATTGGCAAAATTATAAGATTCTATTCACAATTCTTTGCGCGGGGCCGGCGGGGGGTGCCAAAGCGCAACCCCCGCGGCGTCGATAAGCAGCGGGGGTTGTGGCGGGTGGTGTGGGGTTAGGCTTCGGGAATTTCCAGGGGTTCGGCGGTGACGTCGCCGCCGAGGCTGCCACGGATATGGGCTTCCATCGCGAGGCGGGCGCGCGGTGGATCCTGTGCCCTGATCGATTCCACGAGTTCGTGATGTTCTCGCGCGACCCGGTCTGAGTCTGCGGGGGAATCGCCACGGTGGTGCAATCCGATCAACCGGTATCGGTCAGCCTTGTCCCAGAGTCTTTCGAGCATGTCGATCAGAGTGTCGTTATGGGAGGCGCGGTAGATGCGTCGGTGATACTCGCGGTGGGCCAGGAGGGCTTCGAGTCCGTCCCCCGCCGCCAACGGCCGCAGCTGACTTTCGGCTGCGATGATGCCTTCGAGTTCCTCTTCGCTGCGCTCGGCGGCCGCCAGCTCGGCGGCCAGGGGGTCCAGTTGTAGACGGATCCGGTAGAGGTCCGTCGCCTCCTGCTGGGTGACCTCGGATACCCGGGCATCGCGATGTGCGGCGAGGGTGACCAGTCCCTCGGCGGCCAGTCGGCGGATTGCCTCTCGCAGCGGCGTGGTGCTCACACCCATGTCGTTGGCGAGCTTGCCCTGCTGGAGGGGGGCACCCGGTTTGAGCTGTCCGGTGAGGATCAGGGTCCGGAGCTGCGCGTAGGCATAGTCGTTCTTCGTCAGATTCTGTGGGAAGGATGTGGTCACGGGCTACCTCTGTGGTTGGGGGCGATTCTCGCGTCGCGGTCACTCCCCTGAGTGGGTTTTTGTGGCTTGCTTCTGGCGCGGTCTGAAAGTGATTTAATCGTTCTAAATGAATTTTAGCACTATGCTCTGCACTCAATAGAATATACAATATAGATTATAAGATATAGAGAAGTGGAGATTGAATGTACCCGACCAAGCTGCTGAACAATCCGAAGATCGATATTGAAGGTGTCCCGCACCAGATCATCACCGCCGAAGACACCTTGGGAGCCGACTACCGCCGCTGGCCGATGGTGCTGCGGCTGCTGGCCGAGAATGTCGCCCGCCGTGCGGATCCCGCAGAAAAGGCGCAGATGCTCACCGCCCTGCGCGGCTGGATCAAAGAACACAGCAGCGAGGCGGAGATCCACTACTCCCCCGGACGACTGCTCATGCATGACACCACCTCCACGCCCGCATTGGTCGACATGGCCGCCATGCGCGATGCCATCGCTGAGATGGGCGTGGATCCCGAGGTGCTCAGTCCCAAGCTCCCGGTTGAGGTCTCCGTGGATCATTCTCTTGCCGTGGAAGCCTATGCAACCCCGGATGCTGCCTTCCTGAACATTCAGCTGGAGATCCGCCGTAATCGTGAACGCTACCGCTTTCTCAAGTGGGCCTCGGCGGCCATGGATAATATCCATATCAACCCGCCCGGCACCGGCATCATGCACACGATCAACCTGGAACAGTTGGCCACTGTTGTCACCACCGAGACCCGGGAGGGGCAGGCGTGGGTGGTGCCGGACATGATGCTCGGTACCGATAGCCACACCCCGATGATCAATGGCCTCGGGGTGCTCGGCTGGGGTGTCGGCGGTCTCGAGGCGGAGACCGTCATGTTCGGAATGCCGACCACTCTCAAGATCCCCGAAGTCGTGGGAGTTCGTCTGGTCGGACAACTCCGTGCCGGCGTCCTGGCCACCGACCTGGCACTGGTGATCACCCAGGAACTCCGCCGGATGGGGGTCACCGGAGAATTCGTGGAATTCTTCGGCCCGGGTGTCTCCGGACTGACGGTCGGTGACCGTTCCGTCATTGCGAACATGGCTCCCGAATACGGCGCCACCACCGGCTTCTTCCCCGTCGACGAAGCCGCCATTGACTACCTCGCGATGACCGGTCGCAGTCTCGCCCAGCAGAATCTGGTTCGGGAATACTGCCAGACCGCCGGCTACTGGTTCGAACCCGAGACAACCCCGGAGTACAGCCGGGTCCTCAGCATCGACCTCGCCACGCTGACCCCGGGTGCCGCAGGTCCACGCCGCCCGCAGGACCGGCTCCCCCTCGCTGAGATCCCCGCCGCCCTGCGGGCACAGGGAGGTGCTTCTCGACGCCCGGTGGATCTGCCGGAGTTCCCGGTGGCATTGGCCTCCATCACCAGTTGCACCAACACCTCAGACCCACGGCTGATCATCACCGCCGGACTCCTGGCCCGCCGGGCCCGGGAGTTCGGACTCACGCCAGCCCCTTGGGTAAAGACCTCCCTCGCCCCAGGCTCCCCGGCAGCGGTGTCCTATCTGGCACGCGCTGGACTCGATGAGGACCTCTCCGCTGTCGGTTTCGACATCGTCGGATTCGGCTGCGCCACCTGCATCGGCAACTCCGGCCCCCTCCCCGCCCTCATCGAGGAAGCTCGCCTGGCTGAGGTGGCCCGACCGGTGGCCATGCTCTCCGGCAACCGGAACTTCCCCGGCCGGGTCCACCCCGACCTGGAGTTCGGCTTCCTCATGAGCCCACCGCTCGTCATCGCTTATGCGCTGGCCGGCGATGCGAGCGTCAATCTGGATCAGGATCCGGTGGGGATCTCCCCGGAAGGCCGGGAGATTCACCTCGCTGATCTCTGGCCCAGCACGGAGGAGATCGACCGGGTGATGGCGGTGGCGATCGATCCCGCTGATTTTCGCCGTGATTTCCTGGCCTCCTCCCAGAACCAACTCTGGGATCAGATCGACGCCCCCAGCGGCCCCCTGTTCCCCTGGGACCCGGAGTCCACCATCCTGCGGCCACCGCCCTTCGCAGCTGCCGGAGGCGCCTCCCTGCTGGGCCGGATCGAGGCACACCCACTCCTCGTTCTCGGTGATGACATCACCACCGACCACATCTCCCCGGCGAGCGCCATCCCGCGGGGCAGCTTCGTGGCGGACTTCCTGGTCGAACGCGGCGAGGATCCGGAGGACCTGAATGTCTTCGCCTCCCGCCGGGGAAATTGGGAGGTCATGGCCCGTGGTGCCTACTACGCCAAATCGGTACGCAATGAACTAGCGCCCGATGCCGGTACCGCCATGACCACCCACGGACCCTCCGGCGAGGTGATGAGGATCTGGGATGCCGCCCAGCGCTATCTCGCGGCGGAACAGTCGGTGATCGTGATCGCCGGCGAACGCTACGGCATGGGATCCTCCCGGGACTGGGCGGCGAAGGTGCAGCAGCTACTCGGCGTGCGAGCCGTCCTGGCGGCCAGTTTTGAGCGCATCCACCGATCCAATCTGATCGGCATGGGAATCCTGCCGCTGGTGGTTCCTGACGAATTCCGTGATCGACTGCACGCGATCGGGGCCGACGCCGTGGTATCAATCAATGCAGATCCTGCCAGCCTGGTTCCCCGGGGCCTGGTCGGGGTCGTCGTCCGTGAGGCTGGAGGCACCTGGAGCTTCGAGGCTCAAGCTGGGATCGAAACCGGGATGGACGTGGAGCTGCTCCGCACGGGTGGAGTTATCCCCAAGATCCTCAGCAAGGTACTGAGCTGAATGTTGCCGCTGGTGTTGCGGCTGATATTGCAGCTGATGTTGCAGCACTCGCCCTGCAAGACCTGTTCTCCCTCCCGATGAAAGGATTCTGTCATGCGTACTTCCGATATCTACGATGATCGCGGCGAAGAGGTGAATTCCATCGCCCTGAACTTCCAGAACTTCGGCGGCAAGGAATTCTTCCAGGGACCCGCCCGAACTGTGAGTGTTTTTCAGGACAATGGTCTCCTCAAGGACATCATGCGGCGCCCCGGTGATGGGGCCGTCCTGGTGGTGGATGGCTTCGGCTCCCTCGCATGCACACTGCTGGGTGGCAATATGGCGAAGATCTTTTTGGAGAATGGTTGGGCGGGTGTGGTGATTAATGGTGCGATTCGGGATCGGGATGAACTGGCGGACATCCCCTTCGGCGTCCTTGCGCTGGGCAGTAATCCCAAGCGCAGCCGCAAGGCTGGTGTCGGGCAAGAAGGCCTGGTGTTGAGTGTGGGCGGGGCAAGTATTCGTCCTGGTGTCATGATTTACGCCGACTCGGATGGAGTGCTGGTGGAGTTCTGAGAGCCTCAATCGTCGCTATATTTCCGGCGATGTTTCACGTGAAACATCGCCGCACATTCCATTGCTCTTCGTAGGGGCCGTTCGTGAGGTGCTCCCAGGATCCACTCCCCTCTTGGTCCGCATCTCCGCAACCGATTGGCGGGAAGATATTGACTCCTGGACGGCTGGGCAGTCAGTGAGGCTCGCGGTACTCCTTAGGGGGGCCGACTGCCGCTGTCGGACTGATCGCTGAGCCGCAGTAGGTCGTGGATGTCATCCAGCAGGGATGTGCCGATGCCGTGTTGGTCGGACGTGAAGTGCTCCGGGATTCGAGCTGGGCTCATCGGGCGTCCCGGGAAGGTTGTTGCTGGTGGGGGTCCTGTAGCTAGTTGATTCACCCGGGGTTGCCCGCGGGGGTGGCCATGTCCGGTGGTCGGGTTAAGGTGAAATTCGAACACACTATCTAAAGGTTTTTCGCCCTTCAGGAGGTGAATACTCCCCGTGACCACCGACCATCCCACCGCTTTCTTTGCGGTCAACTCCCCGACCGATCCCCTGGCGCACTTGGGCCACCAGGCCCGTAAAGCCGATTACCTCACCTGGCGTACCGCGCTGCCCACGGAGGCTGAATATTCTTCCCGCGATTTCACTGAATACGCGGCGACCATTACCCGCTCCACTGGGGTCCATGCCGACTTCATCGCTCTCAACCTCTACGCCCTAAGCACCCTCGATCAGCTCCCCCGACTCCGCGTTCAGGTTGAACGACATTTCCACGTCGACATGCACCGTCTCCGAGGTATCGATCGGCAACTCACCGGAATCCACCCGGAGCTCCTCAATGATCCCGAGTTCTGGGACTGTATCGATGACCGTCTCACCGACCTTCTGACCGCCACCACCGCACATCAGCTGATGCCGAGTCCGCGCACCATCGCTCAGGCCATCAAGGTGGTCATCAAGGCTCTAACTCCGGCACCCGAGCCTGAGGAAGAAGCCGAGGAGGAGGCTGACGCAGACCAGGATACTGAAGTCGAGGAGTGCTCCCCATCGGTGGAAGAGCATCCTTTCACCAGTCGCCTCCACACCACCCCGCAGCCAGATGGCAGTGTGCTCCTCGAAGTTCGGCTCGACCAGGTCACCGCCACCAAGATTGAGGAGGCGGTACGCACCCATGCTGCCTCCCAGGCTATCTCCTTCTATCTAGCGTTTATCGAGATCTTCCTGATGAATATCTCGGTGGCCATTAACCTCAATCTCTACAAGGCCAAGGACCTGCCGGACTCCCCCGGTTTTCTGCAGCCCTACGGCCCCCTGGATCGCGAGGACACCGAGGCTTTGGCTGCGGCTGCGAAGCAGATCAGGGATGCCGATGCGGCCGGCGCGAAAAGAGCGAATTCCTACCAGCCAACCAAGGAGATTCGTGCAGCGGTTGAGGGGCGTGACGGAGTCTGTCGCTGGCCGGGTTGTAATCGTCCTGCCAGCCGCTGCCAGTTGGATCACCGGATCAATTATGAGGATGGTGGCCCGACCGGCGCAGACAACCTGCTCTCTCTTTGTCAGACCCACCATAACCGGAAGACAGATGGTCAGGTTCACTATCTGCTGGATCCCATCACTGGTGACGTGGTCTGGCTCTTTGCTGACGGCACCTATGTCATCGACTATGCGGAAGGTCCGCTGGCGCCGAGGAGCAAGCACTGGAATCAGTCTCTGGCACAGAAGGCTGAACGACGCCGCGAGCGTGCCTGGGCGCGGGAGAAAGAGGCGATCATTCGAAAGGAGACAGCTCGTGCAGATGTCTCAGAGGAGGAACCGCCCTTCTGAGATGCCAGAGTTAGTTACTGAGGCTGAGGGTTCCCGCTTCCCCATGTACCTGTGCGGCGGTCAGCGGCTCCCGGGAGGGGCCCTCAATCACGGCTCCATCGACGGTGGAGAATACCGAATTGTGTGCGGTGCAGCGGACATTTTCGCCCTCAACCTCAGTGATGGAGTTGTTCTGGTGTGGGCAGGTTGCGGAGTATGCCAGGAAGTTTCCGGCAGTAGGTTGTGCGACGATGAAGGAATCAATGATCACTGCACTGCCTACCGGTACTTCGGTGGCAGCGACCGCTGCGGTAGGGTTGGAGCCGCAGGCAGCGAGAAAAGCTCCGGCAAACGTGGTTGCGGTTCCGAGAAGGAACATGCGACGATCGCAGGAGAATGATCCTTGTGGGATTCGAGGAGACTGGGAAACCATAACTCCAGTATCCTCGGGAAACCGCAGGTTGTCACGTTATGGACATCACTATCATCGGGGGATGAAATGATGGGATATGTAGTTTATTTTATCTTCTACTGCGGAAAATGCTGATAATTGTGCGCACCCATCTTTTCAATGTCCATCACAGCGTTTTCCCATAATGATCTGGAAACTTCGGACCTCATGGTCCGTCCCTATCGGGTATCTCAGTGACTAAACCCTTTAAAGCACTGCCACCTCGCGGTCATTAAGATATCGTCACTGTGACGATCTGGGTTGGGGTAGCTGCTCCCCCACCGGCCGCTGTTCAAAGGCGGTGAGAATCTTCCGCCAGTGATCTTTCAGGGGTTCCCGAAGGTTTAGGTGACCGAGTGCATCATGCTCGATACTGAAGCACGCCTTCTTCGTCGCACTTTTGGAGGCATTGGAGACGTCGGAGCAGTTGATCGCAACGGTGGATCCATCGCTCAATTTTGCCTTCCAATAGCGCCACTTCTCGGTTTCGGAGATGACGGGCTCCGCCAGTAGCTCTCCGGGGAGGTCATCTCGGCGTGTGGCGAGGAAGGCTACAAAGTCTCTGAAGGTGGCGACCCATTCTCCCGGTATCGTTTTTGAGACGCTCACACTGACGGTGCCGGCTGAGGTTTCTCCCACCTGTCGTCGGCCGATATGGCGTTCAATTTCAACGGCGATCCCCTGGGCCCACCACGCGGAAGCGCCCA
This sequence comes from Corynebacterium sp. A21, assembly GCF_052266655.1. Classification (NCBI taxonomy): domain Bacteria; kingdom Bacillati; phylum Actinomycetota; class Actinomycetes; order Mycobacteriales; family Corynebacteriaceae; genus Corynebacterium; species Corynebacterium sp. A21. The sequence goes on along the minus strand of NZ_JBQPQY010000004.1, from coordinate 97,915 downwards.
GTCCTTCCGCGGTCCGGGCGATCTCGCGGTGGCTCATCTCCTCGATTGGCCTACCGCCTGCCCCGATCTGTTCCATCCAATTGTCGAATGTTTTTCCGGTTCCGTTGAGAAATCGATCTTTAGCGCCCATGATCTTGAGTATGCCCAACCTCTCCGTGGGTTGCAGGCTCGAATGTCGAGAATGTTTCACGTGAAACATGCCAGGACTCAGGGGATGTAGAAATGAGAAAGGACCCGCTCCCCTCCCCCACCGCAAGGTGGGGAGCTGGGACGGGTCCTGATGGTAATCCAGTTAAGAAATCGCCGGAACTACTTCTTGGTGGCTGCCTTCATTGCGGAGATGAACTTCGAAAGCTCAGTGTGGAGCGCATCGGCGTCGACCACTCGGCCGGGTGAAGGGTGATCGCCTTCGATGTGGGAGTCGATGATGCGGGCGATCGCAGAACCGGTGATGGCTCCGGAAGCGCCCGCGGCGATGGCATCTGCCACGTGCTGCGGGGTGGAAATGCCGAAACCCAGCAGGATCGGGGCGCCACCGAAGCGTTGGATATTGGCCACCACATCGCTGAGGCCAGTGGTGGAGGATTCCCGTTCGGTGCCGGTGACGCCATCTCGGGAGACCGCGTAGATATAGCCCTTGGAACTTGCTGCCACACCGCTCAGGGTGGCTTCGGCGGCCTGTGCCGGGGCGATGAAGATCGGGGCGATACCGGCCTTCTCGGCGGCCTCGGAGAATTCCTTACCTTCACGGACCGGGACATCCGGAATCAGGATGGAGTCGGCGCCAGCATCCTTGAACTCCTGGTAGAACCGCTCTAGGCCACGGGTAAAGGGCACGTTGCCGTAGATGAGCATGCCGATCGGCAGCTCTTCCCAGGTCTCGCGGATCCGGCGGATCAACGCCAGAGCGCCGTCGACGGTGGCGCCGCCATCCAGTGCCCGGATATGGGACTTCTGGACAGTAGGGCCATCAGCCACCGGGTCAGAGAAGGGGACGCCGAGCTCGAGGGCGTCGGCACCCGCTTCCACGGCGGTGCGGATGATCTCGAAAGAGTCCTCCGGGTTGGGGTCGCCGAGCATCACGAAGGGTACAAATGCACCTTCGTCGGCAGCCGACAGACGGGCGAAGAGGGCTTCATAGCGGGTCATGTTCTAGTCCTCCTTCAGGACGAGCTCAGGGTTTTCCTCGAGGGTGCGGCGCACGTGCTCGACATCCTTGTCGCCGCGGCCGGAGAGGCAGACGAGGATGTTGAGCTTCTCCCCGTTTTCTTCGGCGGTGCGGGCACGCTTGAGGGCATAGGCCATGGCGTGGCTCGACTCAAGGGCGGGGATGATGCCCTCCTTGCGGGAGAGTAACTGGAAGGCTTCCAGGGCCTCGGCATCGGTGATGCCGACATAGGTAGCGCGACCGGAATCGTGGAGATAGGCGTGCTGCGGGCCGACGCCGGGGTAATCCAGGCCGGCGGAGATGGAGTAGGACTCCTCAACCTGGCCATCATCATTGCGCATCAGGTAGGAACGGGCACCGTGCAGGATGCCGATCTTGCCGTTGGTGATGGTCGCGCCGTGCTTGCCGGAATCGAGACCCTGGCCGCCGGGCTCAGCGCCGACCAGCTCTACGCTGGCTTCATCGATGAACTCGGCGAACATGCCGATGGCGTTGGAGCCACCACCGACGGAGGCGACCACCACATCCGGTAGGCCGCCGATGCGCTCCTTCATCTGCTCCTTGGCTTCCTGGGAGATAACCCGGTGGAACTCGCGGACGATCGTCGGGAAGGGGTGCGGACCTGCAGCGGTACCGAGCAGGTAGTGGGACTCGTGGAAGGTGGCGGTCCAATCGCGTAGTGCCTCATTCACGGCATCCTTGAGGGTGCCGGAGCCGGCATCCACGGGAATGACCTTCGCACCGTGAAGCTGCATGCGGTAGACATTGGGCTGCTGGCGCTCGACGTCCTTGGCGCCCATGTAGATCACACAGTCCAGGCCAAGCAAGGAGCAGGCCAGGGCGGTGGCGGTGCCGTGCTGGCCGGCACCGGTCTCGGCGATGATGCGGGTCTTGCCCATCCGCTTGGCCAGCAGTGCCTGACCGATCACCTGGTTGGTCTTGTGGGCGCCACCGTGGACCAGGTCCTCGCGCTTGAGGAAGATCCGGGCGAAGCCCTTGCCGGCACCCTCGGCCGGGAGGTTGGAGCACTCGGTGATCGGGGTCGGGCGACCGAGGTAATCGCGGAGGTAGGCGCGAAACTCGGCCTGGAACTCGGGGTCAGTGGTGGCGTCGACGAAGGCCTGCTCGAGCTGGTCGAGAGCCGGGATCAGGGACTCGGGGACGAACTGTCCGCCGAACTCGCCGAAGTAGGCCGGTAGCAATGTCTTGCCGCCGGAGCGGGAGGTGTCATCGGTGTTTTGGGTCATGGGTCTACTATGCCTTTCCCTGGGCGTTGGAAGTAGCGGGATACGTGAAGTTGCGGATCTCGCTGAAGATTCGACGCAGTGCTCCGGCGTCCTTGTGCTGGGCCCACTCCCCTGCCCCAGCGGGATATTCCACACCGGAGTTGAGGTCGAGTCCACCGCAGCCGATGGCCAGTGCCGCGGTGACATTGGCCAGGCCAATGCCGCCGGCAAGCAGGGCGTGCCCGCGAACCGATGCCGGGATGGTGGACCAATCGAAAGTGGTCCCGCTGCCACCGGAACCGGAGTCGAGCACCAATCGGTCCGCTGCACCGGCCTCAACCAGAGCCGCGGCCAATGAGGCACCCTGCGGGGCAGACATGGAGATGGCCCGCCAGATCTGGATTTCCGGGCCGACCTCCTCGCGCACCTGCGCCAACAGCGCCAGCTCTTCTGCGAGGGAATCCGACAGCGGTGCCTGCACCTGCACGGCCTCAATGCCCGGCTGGATCAGTTCGCCCCAGCCGGAGGCCTGGCGGGAAACGGCGACATAGCGCAACCCCGGCTCCGCCCCAATGATCGAAGCGGCGGTTTCACGTGAAACATTGCGTGGGGAGGCTTCCTCAAAGATGAGTCCGCCGAAGACTGCGCCAGCTGCCTTGGCTGCCTGCGCGGCGGCGGCGGTGCGCAGCCCACAGACCTTGTTGGCGCCGTAGACCAACTCGCGGGCGGCGGCATCCACATCCGGCTGACCGGTCAGTTGGGAGCCAACGAGAAAGCCGTTCGCATGTCCACCCAGCTGGCGCACGGTCTCATTGTCACGCACCCCGGACTCAGCGATGAGCACCACATCGGCGGGAATCAGCTCAGCGAGTCGAGCGGAACGGGACAGGTCGATGGAGAGATCGTGCAGGTTTCGGTGGTTGACGCCGATGATCTTGGCACCCAGCGCAATGGCGCGCGCCACTTCCTCTTCATCGATGACCTCGGTGAGGACGTCGAGTCCGAAGCGCTCGGCCTCGGCGGCGAGCGCCGTGTAGTCGGCGTCGTCAAGCACGGAGAGCATGAGCAGGATGGCGTCGGCACCGAAGTAGCGGGCAGCGTGGATCTGCACCGGGTCAACGATGAAGTCCTTGCACAACACCGGCAGGTGAGAACTCGAGGCGACCGTGGCCAGGTGGTTGTAGTCGCCGCCGAACTTGTCCGGCTCGCAGAGCACCGAGATACCTGCGGCATAGCGCGAGTAGATCGAGGCGAGCGCGCCCGGCTCGTAGTGCTCGCGGATCATGCCGAGGGAGGGTGAGGCGGATTTGCACTCCATGATGAAGCGGTTTAGGCCGCGCTCCCCTCCCCCGAGGGAATCGAAGAGGGAACGCTCGGAACGCGAGAGCTTTTCGACGTCCACATGGGCGATGCGGGCGCGGATCTCCGCCAGGTGCCCGCGACGGCCCTCGACGATATTTTCCAGGACGGTGGGAAGATTATGCGCCATAGTCAGTCTCCTCGTGCTTGGCGAGCCAATTGCGGACGGTGCCATCGGCGATCAGGGCGAGGGCCTTTTCAGTGCCCTCCTTGAAGGTGGTGACATCACCATTGAGATAGAACATCGCACCGGCACCTACGGCCAGGGCATCGCGGTGGGCTGCCGGGCCCTCACCATTGAAGGTGGCGCGCATGTGAGCGGCATTCTCTTCGCCGTCGCCACCGACCAGATCTGCAAGACTGTGGCGGGCAACGCCCAGATCCGCAGGTTCCAGGGAGTAGTGCTCGATGCTGCCGTCCTCCTTGAGCTCCCAGACCAGGCTGGTGCCGTGGACGGCAAGCTCATCGGTGCCGGCACCGTGGACGACCAGGGCGCGCTTGCGGCCGAGTTCGCGGAAGACCTCGGCGATCATCTGACCGGACTCCGGGCGGGCGACACCCATGATCTGCCTCTCCGGGCGGGCCGGGCTGAGCAGCGGACCCAGGGTGTTGAAGAGCGTGGGGAACTTCAGGGCCTTGCGCACCGGCTGCACATGGGCGATCGCCGGGTTATATGCCGGCGCGAAGAGGAAGGTGAAGTTGGAGGCCTGGAACCACTTCACGGCACGGTCCACATCCAGGCCCAGCGGAATGTTCAGCGCTTCGAGCACATCCGCGGAGCCGGACTTGGAGCTCACGGAACGGTTGCCACACTTGACCAGCTTCACGCCCCCGGATGCGGCGATGAGTGAGGCGCCGGTGGTGATGTTGATGGTGTTGGCGCCGTCGCCACCGGTACCGGCAGAGTCCATCAGGCCGGCACCGGTGATCGGGAAGGGACGCCCAGCGGCGATGAAGGCCTTGGCGGCACCGGCGATATCGGCGAAGGTCTCACCGCGGGTCTTGATCATCGTCAGCAAGGCGGCGATGTGGATCTCGTCGTAGTCACCGACGGTCAGCGGCGTGAAGACCTCGATGGCCTCCTCAAGCGTCGGGTTCTTGTTGTCCAGGTACGCCAGCAGGATGGAGAGAGTGTCAGGACTGGTCATCAGAGATTAGTTCCCTTCGGTGGAATTATTGAGGAGGTATTCGATGCTGCGGGTCAGGATCAGCGGACCGCTCGGGCTGAGTACTGACTCCGGGTGGAATTGCAGACCCAGGGCCTTCCCATCGGTGGTTTCCGCGGCCATGAGGACATCGCCGATCTCGGAACCGATGGTGGCCAGCGATTCAATTCCGGCGGGAGCGGTGGTGCAGCCGAGCGAGTGATAACGCGCCACCGGAATCTTTCGTCCCAGCACACCCGGCAGGTCCGGGCCGGCATCGACAGTCAGGCCATCAAAGACCGGGTGGGTGGCACCGCGATCGCTGAGATGCATCTTCTCGGAGATGCCATGCACCGGACCACAGGGCTCGACAGTGCCGCCATGATGCTGGAGCAGCGCCTGGAAACCGAGGCAGATGCCCAGGATCGGGATCCGGCCGAGCGCGGCGTCGAGAAGCGCCATCATCTCCCCTGCCTCACGAGGGTGACCCGGCCCCGGCGAAAGACAGATCAGATCCGGCTCCGCGGCGAGGATCTGCGCCACCGGGACGGTATTGCGGAAGACGGTGCATTCGTAGCCGGAGCTGGCGAAGGCATCCACCAGGTTGTAGACGAAGCTGTCATGGTTATCGATCAGGACAATCTTGGCAGAGCTCATCGGACAACCTCCAGGGTCGAGCCAGCGGCCAGCGCGAGGGCGTTGAGCACCGCGTAGGCCTTGTGCAGGGTTTCATCAGCCTCGGACTGCGGGTTCGAGTCGCGCACGACTCCGGCGCCCGCCTGCACCGCCGCCATGCCGTCCTGCACATAAGCGGAACGGATGATGATGCAGTTGTCCATGTCACCATTGCCCTTGAGGTAACCCACGGCGCCGCCATAGGAACCCCGGCGACGCTTCTCGACGCCGCGAAGGAGTTCCATGGCGCGCAGTTTCGGCGCCCCGGTCAGGGTGCCCATGTTCATGCAGGCGCGGTAGGCATCCAGAGCATCGAGCTCCGGGTCGAGCTCAGCGGTGACCCGGGAAACCAGATGCATGACGCGGGAGTAACGATCCACCTGCAGTAGATCCGCCACCCGCCGGGTCGCGGGGACCGCCACCCGGGCGAGATCATTGCGGGCCAGATCGACCAGCATGGTGTGCTCGGCGATCTCCTTAGCATCGGTCCGCAGCTCCAATTCAGCCCGGATATCAAGCTCATCATTGATGCTGCCATCGGGGTTCAGCCCGCGGGTCCGGGTACCGGCGATCGGGTACAGCTGGACCTCGCGGGTGGCGGCATCAAACTTCAGGTTCGATTCCGGGGAAGCACCGAACATCTCATAGGAGCGACCATCCGGGTTGATACCGCGGACGTAGAACATGTACGGACTCGGGTTGGTCTTGCGCAGCTGCCGGTAAGCGGCGAAGGAATCCCGGCAGGGCGCGGTGAAGGTGCGGGCCGGGACCACCTGATAGATATCGCCGTGGTAGATCGATTCCTTCAGATTTATCACCTGCTCGCGGAACTCCGCATCCGGAATATCTGCGGTGACGGTGAGGACATCGTCCTCATGTTCGGTGACACGGTAGGCATGCTCGGCGGAGGGCTCCGCGGCGTCGATAAGCGCGGCGATCTCCGCCAGCTCCTGCTGGAGCTGAACCAGAGCAGACTCCGAAGTAGCCACACCCTCGAGCATCGCGCTGCGATCCTCATGGTTGATGGTCAGCAGGATCTCGGCCAGCAGGAACTGATAATCCGGGTAGGTGTTCACCGACTCCCCCACCTCGGGCAGGGTCTCGAAGGTCTCCAGATAATCGAAGGCCATGCCGCCGGCCAGCATCGGCAGTGAGCCATTGGGGTCGGCATAACCAGACTCCAGCTGCAGCTTGCGCAGTACCGCAATGCTGGAGACGGCCTTCAGACGCTCGCGCTCATCCACTGCCGTCGAGAGTGGAAAACGGAAGGAAATGGCCTCCTCCGAAGTCGCCCCGGTACGGTACTGCGCCAGCTGCTCAGCGAGGCGGGCGTTGAAGTCCAAGCCCGAAGCACTCAGCGGCAGCGCGGTGACGGTGTCACCCTCGCAAGTGATGCGGAGCGAGCCGCGGAGGACCGCGACGGAGGATAGACCCGCCCGGGTAGTGATGTCCGCGCTCTCCAGCAGGACCGCGTCAGCTGCTGCGGTGCCACCCAAGTGAGCGAAAAGATCGGAGGCATCTTCGTGATAGCGCACCGGCAGGGAGATAACGGTGGGATTAAAGCTCATGGCTGCACTCCTGACTCAGAAGTGGTGAACCCTTCAGTGGTGGTCATGTCCTTGTAGGCCTCTCTTTATGAAACTTGAACAAGATCTGCGGTAGTTCGCTGCTTCGCTGTTCAAGCGGGGCCTGGTCTCAAGGAGGTTCCGGGGTGAAGAACCAGAAAAGGCCCGACGCTTGATGGAAGCGCGCGAGCCTGAAATAAATCGTGCTTTGTTATGCAACATCGTGGCTCGCTAATTAAGCGCGCCACCACCACTGGGTGCTTCTCATGAAAGATTCGTTGCTCACAAGGAAACACCTTAGCACCGGGGAATCACTTTCGCGTGCGATACCCCCAGCGGGTGATTAGTTCTCCGGGGAGTTGGTGATCTCTGCCGCGCGGCGCACTGCTGCCAGGTCCACGACCGGGGCGGGAGCCTCATTGTGGCCACCGCAGCCGCAGCCACCATCATTGGAGCAGCTGGCGCAACCGGCATCCTCATCCTGGTGCCGGGCATCGAGCAGGGTGGCGGTGCGGGCGCCGACATTCGCGCCCGAGGCCAGCGCCACGATGCCGACCACGAGGGTGACGGCCGGGAAGACCCAGAGCCAGCCGCTGGCGATGAAGGCGATCAGGCCACCGAAGGTCAGGGCTACACCGCCGAAGATCCAGAGCGGGCCGGCGACCGCGTGGGAGCCATCCCAGATCTCCTTGGACTTGCGAACCTCCGGCACCCGGAGACCGATGATCTTATTGCCCGGGAGGCGACGGCTCGTGGCCATCACTCCGGCAATGAGCAGCACCAGGGCCAGGACAAGGAGAACTACACCGATCAGCATGTTCATATCAACCAGCTTAGCCCCCGGATATTCCCGGGAAAAACCAGTTGGGCCGGATATCGTGGGCCCTTGGTCACTATTTTCGCAGTGACTAGATAAGTTGGGCCCGGATGTTTCACGTGAAACATCGGCCCTTCCGGAGCTCCTTGGGTGCGGCTATGTCATGCCAAAACTGTGTTGTAACGTCAATCACGTAGCCAGGGAAAATTCGTCGGATACATCTGCGGAGATTCACCTCTCCCCTCGGCACGCATGACATATACACCGGGCCTACGCCCACCTTTCATTGTCCGCGGTGGATTACTGGCTGGTGGGCAGATCCGGTTCCCTTCAGAGACATAGAAAGAGGATCATGGACATCAAACGTCTTACCTCCTCGCTGCTGGTCCGGATCGTCATTGCGATCATTCTGGGCATCATCTGCAGCTTGTTCTTCCCCGAGTGGCTGGCGCGCATCTTCGTCACCTTCAACGGGCTCTTCAGCAACTTCCTCAACTTCTTCGTTCCGGTGCTGATCTTCGCACTGATCACCCCGGCGATCGCCGGCCTGGGACGCGGTGCGAGCAAGTGGCTGGGCATTACCGCCGGCATCGCCTACGGTTCCACCATCCTCGCCGGCCTGCTGGCTTATGCGGTGTCTCGCAGTGTCTACCCGTGGATGCTCGGTGAGGGGGAAAACGTTGAGATCGCGGATATCGATGCCGGTGCGATGAGCGGATTTTTCAGTATCGAGATGCCGCCGCCCTTTGAGGTGATGACCGGCCTGCTGCTGGCTTTTTGTGCCGGCCTGGCCATGTCCGTGGTCAAGTCGGACACCCTCTACAAGGCCAGTCGTGACCTGGAGCGCGTGGTGATGAAGGTGATCAAGTCCTTCGTCATCCCGCTGCTACCGCTGTTCATCTTCGGCATGTTCCTCTCCCTGGGGATGAACGGCAACCTGCTGGCCACCATCAGTGCCTTCGCCAAGGTGCTGGTTCTCTCGGTCGTGATGACGCTGGTCTTCATTCTCATCCAGTACATCGTCGCCGGCGCGATCGCCAAGGAGAACCCCTTCAAGGCGCTGCGCAATATGTTGCCCGCCTACGCCACCGCCCTGGGTACCTCTTCTTCCGCGGCCACCATTCCGGTGACCTACGCCTCCTCTCTGAAGAACAAGATCGACCCGAACGTCGCGGGCTTCGTCATCCCGCTCTGCGCCACCATTCACCTGGCCGGCTCGATGACCAAGATCACGCTGTTCAGCTTCGCCATCGTCCACATGGCCGGCATCGAGGTTAGCCTGCCGCTGGCCATCGGATTCCTGCTGATGCTGGGTGTCACCATGATCGCCGCACCGGGCGTGCCCGGCGGTGCCATCATGGCTGCCGTGGGCCTGCTCTCCTCCATGCTGGGCTTCAACGATGATCAGGTCGCCCTGATGATCGCCGCCTACATCGCCATCGATTCCTTCGGCACCGCCGCCAACGTCACCGGTGACGGCGCGATCGCCATGGTGGTGAACAAGTTCGCCAAGGGCCGGATCCCCGCGATCCAGCCCGAGGATGAGGAAGACCGCGTGCTGCTGGATGTCTCCGGCCGTGACGCTGTCGAGCACAAGAGGCACGATGAGTTCGAGGCGCAGCACCCGCACGCGCACGACTACCCGAAGGACTAGCCCTCACTCCCCTCCCCCAAAAAAGAGCGCACCGATCACGGTGCGCTCTTTTTTCGGCCTGAGGGCCCGGGGCGTTACTGAACCTTCGCGGGCGCGAGCAGGTTCTGCTCGAAGAAGGCCTGCAGGGCCGCGGTGTCTGTCAGCGGGAGGACCGCCGCGACGTACTGATCCGGCCGGACCACGACGATCGCTCCCTCGCGGCTGATGCCGCGGGCCTCGAAGAAATCATCATCCTTCAGGGAGACCCAGACGTTCTCCCAGTTCTGCAGGCGATGCGGTGGACCTGCGCTGGGTCTCCGCACTGCTCTACCGCAACCACACCATCGAGGAAACCGGCGTGGCCTGGCTGGCTAATAAGCTCGCCAGCCACGGTGACTCGCTGTCCGCCGGCGACACCGTCCATGCCGACTTTGGCGAATTCGGAGATATCACATGCCGTTTCATCTAGAACTACCGGAAACCTTCAGCGAGCGCGTCAAGGGCGCTGCCCGCCCGCAGATCGGGATGTGGATCTGTTCCGGCTCCCCGGTGGCCGCTGAGATCCTCGCCGGGTCCGGTATGGACTGGCTGCTTATCGACGGCGAGCACTCCCCCTATGGTCTGGAGACCATCACTGACCTGCTGCACGCCACTGATGCCTACCCCGCCACCGCCGTGGTGCGGGTGCCGGCCCTGGCCCGGGCTTCGCGCTGGGGTGCGGTCCCGGATTACCTCGACAAGGCCGCTGAGACCATCAGCCTGACCATCCAGATTGAGTCCGCCGAAGCGGTGGAGAATGCCGTCGCCATCGCCGCGCTCGATGGGTATCCTTGGCCAGCAGACCCACCCTGACGTGGTTGCCGGGGTCAAGAAGTCCATCGCCGCCTTCGCCGCCGCCGGCAAGCCGGTCGGTGTCAACGCCTTCAACCTCGATCAGGCCCAGGATTACCTGGACTCCGGTGCCAACTTCGTCCTGGTTGGGGCAGATGTCCAGCAGCTCAACATCGCCGCCCGGGGCCTGGTGGATAAGTTCATCACCCCGCTAGAGGAAGGAAAGTAAATCATGTCCATCAACATTTCTGAGTTGCTTGCGAAGGTTCCCACTGGTTTGTTGATCGGTGATTCCTGGCGGGAGGCCTCCGATGGAGGGACCTTCACCGTGGAAAACCCCGCCACCGGGGAGATCATCGCCACCCTGGCCTCGGCCACGTCTGAGGATGCGATCGCTGCCCTGGATGCCGCCTGCGCGGTCCAGGCCGACTGGGCACGCACACCGGCGCGGGAGCGCTCGGAGATCCTGCGCCGAGGTTTCGAGCTGGTGGCGGAGCGCTCGGAGGAGTTTGCCACCCTGATGACCCTGGAGATGGGCAAGCCCCTGGCCGAGGCCCGTGGCGAGGTGACCTATGGCAATGAGTTCCTGCGCTGGTTCTCCGAGGAAGCGGTGCGCCTCTACGGCCGTTACGGTGCCACCCCGGAGGGTAACCTGCGGATGATCACCACCCGCAAGCCGGTGGGCCCGTGCCTGTTGATCACCCCGTGGAATTTCCCGTTGGCCATGGCCACCCGCAAGGTCGCCCCGGCGATCGCCGCCGGTTGTGTCATGGTGCTCAAGCCCGCCCGGCTGACTCCGTTGACCTCGCAGTATTTCGCGCAGACCATGCTGGATGCCGGGTTGCCGGCGGGTGTGCTCAATGTGGTCACGGGCAAGTCCGCGTCGGCGATCTCGAACCCGATCATGGAGGACCCGCGACTGCGGAAGGTCTCCTTTACCGGTTCCACCCCGGTGGGCCAGCAGTTGTTGAAGAAGGCCGCGGATAATGTGTTGCGCACCTCCATGGAACTCGGGGGTAATGCCCCCTTCCTGGTGTTTGAGGATGCGGATCTGGAGCTGGCGATCGAGGGCGCGATGGGGGCGAAGATGCGCAATATCGGTGAGGCCTGCACCGCGGCGAACCGTTTCCTGGTCCACGAGTCCGTGGCGGAGGAGTTCGGTCGGCGGTTTGCTGCCCGGATTGATCAGCTGGTGCTGGGCAATGGTCTGGAAGAAGGGGTGACGGTGGGCCCGTTGGTGGAGGCCAAGGCCCGGGATTCAGTGGCGGCACTGGTCGATGGTGCAGTCGCTGAGGGCGCGACGGTGCTCACCGGCGGTAAGGCCGGGGAGGGCGCGGGTTATTTTTACCAGCCCACGGTGTTGGCTGGGGTGGGCCATGATGCGGCGATCCTGGCTGAGGAGATTTTCGGCCCGGTGGCTCCGATTATCACTTTTTCTTCGGAGGAGGAGGCGATCCGGTTGGCTAATGCCACGGAGTATGGGTTGGCGTCTTATGTGTTTACCTCGGATATGTCGCGGATGTTCCGGGTCTCTGAGGGCTTGGAGTTTGGGTTGGTGGGGGTTAATTCCGGGGTGATTTCCAATGCTGCGGCCCCGTTTGGTGGGGTGAAGCAGTCGGGTATGGGTCGTGAGGGTGGTTTGGAGGGTATTGAGGAGTACACCTCGGTGCAGTACATCGGCATCAAAGACCCCTACGCGGGGCAGTAAATAGTTAGTTCCCGGCCGTCATGTTTCCCATGAAATATGGCGGCTTTCGCATACTCAGTGCCTGGACAAGTGCGCAAACTAGCGAACACATAACTGTGAACTAGGCAATAGCGGAATACAGTCCTACATTCAACCAAGGAGTAACCATGACCCAGACCCTCAACACCTACGCCAACCTCCTCGCCGCCATCGACACAGGTGAGGCTGGCCGCGAGATCCTTGATCCGGCTACCGGTGAAGTTGTCGGCCGTGCCCCACAACACACCGTTTCGGACCTGGACACCGCGGTTGAACGCGCCGTCGATAAGCAGCGGGACTGGGCGAAACTGAGCGATCAGGAGCGCTGTGAGTACCTGTCCCGGGCGGCCAACGCCGTGGAGGCGGCCAGCGAGGCATTGGCAGAGCTGGTCTCCCGGGAGCAGGGAAAGCCGCTCAGCGGTCCCGGTGCCCGTTTTGAGGCTGGCGCCTGTGCCACCTGGCTGCAGGTGACCTGCTCGCACGACCTCTCGGAGGAAACCGTCGTTGATGACGGGGAAACCAAAGCGGTGCTCAACTACCGTCCCATCGGAGTGGTCGGCGCGATCGGGCCATGGAACTGGCCGGCGATGATCACCATCTGGCAGATCGCCCCGGCGCTGCGGATGGGTAACGCCGTGGTGGTCAAGCCCTCCGAGTACACCCCGTTGAGCGTGCTCGGCCTGGTGGAGATCCTCAACACCGTGCTGCCCGAAGGCGTGCTCCAGGTGGTCTCCGGTGACGGCTCGGTGGGCGCGGCACTGTCCACGGATGAGCGGATCGGCAAGATCATGTTCACCGGCTCCACCGCCACCGGCCGTAAGATCGCGGAATCCGCCGCAGCCACCGTCAAGCGGCTGACCCTGGAACTCGGCGGCAATGACGCTGGCATCGTGCTCGAGGACGCTGATCCGGCCCTCATCGCGCAGGACCTGTTCTGGGGTGCTTTCATCAACACCGGCCAAACCTGCGCCGCCCTCAAGCGCCTCTACGTCCACGACTCCATCTACGAGCAGGTGTGTGAGGAGCTGACCAGGGTCGCCTCCCAGATGCCGATGGGTGTCGGCATGGATGAGAAGAATGTCCTCGGCCCGCTGCAGAACCAGATGCAGTTCGATATCGTGGACCGTCTGGTGACGGCCGCCAAGGACTCTGGTGCACGTGTACTACTCGGCGGCGACCCGGACTATGACGCGCCGGGCTACTTCTTCCCCACCACCCTGATCGCCGATATTGACCCGCAGAACCCACTGGTGATCGAGGAACAGTTCGGCCCGGCCCTGCCGATCGTGCGCTACACCGATCTGGAGGATGCGATCGCGCAGGCCAATGCGCTGGATGTGGGCCTCGGCGCCTCGGTGTGGTCGGCGGACCGCGAGAAGGCCCGTGCAGTTGCCGCCCGAATTGAGGCTGGCACGGTCTGGATCAACTCACACGGCGGTTTGGACCCGCGCGTCCCCTTCGGCGGCATCAAACAGTCCGGCTACGGGATTGAATTCGGTGCCGCTGGCCTCAAGGGCCTGGGTGTGCCGCAGGTGATCAACGGTTAACTGCGCCCGGTACCCCGCTCTGCGGCCGCCTGCGAAGTCTCATGGCCAAGGATCAATCTGGGGCGAGGAAGTGGCCCAGATCATCAAAAATGGCTGACACCGTAGATGGAGTGTGAGACACTCTCCCCCAAGTGATGCTCTTTAATCATTTGGGGCTTTTTCCTTAGAAGAGCGCATTTCTCCACATCAGAGGCATTTCGTGCTCAGCTACCCCGCAGCCACCCAAGCTGTATTGGGGGGTCAGGGCTCAGCTTTCCGTACCCAAGGAGGGTCAATGAAGAACGCAATCGTGATCGGTGCCGGAATGGTGGGGCTGGCCACCGCCTGGCACCTACAGGACCGTGGTTATGAGGTAACCGTCCTCGACCGTGAGGGAGTTGCCGCCGGTTCCTCCTGGGGCAACGCCGGCTGGTTGGCCCCGGCGAAAACTATCCCGCTCTCCGATCCGAGTCTCTGGGGTTATGGACCCAAAGCGTTGTTCGACCCCAATGCCGCGCTGAGTATGCCCTTCCGCATTGATCCGAAGCTGTGGTTGTTCCTGGCCCGTTTCATGATGCAGGCCAGCCAGCGCTCCTGGGACAAGACCATGGCATCGCTCACCCCGATCGATCAGGTGGCACTCGCCGCCTTCGATGAGTTCGAGCTCGGTGGTGTTGATGCACTGGTGCGCAAGGGGCCCTTCGTCATCGGTTTCGAGGAGGAATCTCAGGCGAAGGGGTTCGAACGTGAGATCGCCGGAGTGGTCCGCCATGGGCAGGTGGCGGAGATGACCCGGCTGGAAGATCCACAGGAGTTGGCACCGATGCTCTCGGATGAGGTGAAGATGGCCTACCGGCTGGAGGGGCAGCGATTCATTGAGCCGGGCCCTTATGTCGCGGCTCTGGCCAAGGCGGTCGAGCAACGTGGTGGCATCATCCGGAGCGGTGTGGAGGTCACCCATGTGGCCAAGGGCTCTCGACCGGCCGTGATTTTGGCTGATGCCTCCCGCCTGGAGACCGACAAGGTCGTGATCGCCACGGGTGCCTGGCTGTCCAAGCTCGCCCATGAGTTCGGGGTGCGCACTCCGGTGCAGGCGGGACGCGGATACTCTTTCACCGTGGAGACTGAGCAGCCTGCCGAACATGCGCTCTACCTGCCGCACCACCGCATGGCCTGCACCCCCTACCAGGGACGTTTTCGCATCGCCGGCACCATGGAGTTCCGGGGCCCCGATGAGCCGCTCTACCCGCGTCGTATCGAGGCGATCATCAACCAGGCACGCCGACTCATGCGCGGCATCAACTTTGAGGAGCGCCAGGATGAGTGGGTGGGCTCACGTCCCGTCACTCCGGACGGCATGCCGTTGATCGGGCAGGCCAAGGCGGAGAATGTCTTCGTCGCCGGTGGACATGGCATGTGGGGTGTGGTGCTGGGGCCGGCGACGGGCAAGTACCTGGCGCAGCTGATCGACACCGGGGAAACACACCCCGTGATCAAGCCCTTTGATCCACTGCGCTGAGACGCGCGGCGGAGCAAGGTGTTTCAGCGGTTCAGTCCCCGAACGGCGTTGGCCAGGGTTTCCTCCATCAGCTCGCGCTTATTTTCCGGGGTGAGTTTGCGCAGGGTGCCGGAGGAACAGAGCACCGAGATCCCGTGGGCGGCGGACCAGAGGGCGACAGCTGCGGCGAACTGTCTAGCACGGTCGGCGGCATCTGGCGTGGCGCCCAGATACTCTCCGACCAGGTCCCGCAACATCTCAAAGGGGTTTTCTCTACTGCTCTTCTCCGGGAGGGTGAAACCACTGGCCAGGCACTTGAACAGCAGTGGCTGATCCAGGGCGAAATTGAAGTAGCCGCGCCCGGCGGACAGAATCCGCTCGGCCGGGGCATTTTCCGGTGCCTGCTCGACCTCGGCTCGGATCGACCGGCCGAGCGCCTCGGCGGCGGCGGTGCGGACGGCCTCGATAAGCCCTTCCTTATCGGAGAAATGGCGATAGGCGGCAGCGGGGGACACCCCGGCCCGGCGGGCGGCTTCGCGCAGACTGACAGCCTCGGGTCCGCCCTCGGCGGCCAGTTCCACGCCGATGCGTACCATCTCCGCGCGTAGGTTGCCGTGGTGATAGGACTTGGTGTTGACAGTGTTCACATGAGCACGTTAGCATCACAGAATGTGAACGATGTTCACATCAATGGTGGGGATCAGCTCACCCGAGATCCCCACCCTATTTCTGTCAAGGAATTACCATGGATCTGCCACTGCTTTTCCTATTACTGACCACCGGTTTTGTGGGCTGCGCCGAGTTTGCCTCAGTGGCACTGGTCCATCCCGTTATCCGTCGCCTATCACTTCCAGAGCAGCTGATCATGGAAAAGGGGCTGCTGCGCACCTACGGCCGGGTGATGCCGATCGGGATGACTACCGCAGCCGTCCTGGCGGGCCTGGCAGCGTGGCGTGAGGGACCGGTGGCATTCCAAGCGGCAGCCTTCGTGCTCACCGTGGCCCTGATCGTGACCATCCTCGGCAACGTCCCCATCAACCGCTGGACCGGGCGACTCGGCAGCAACACCCCACCAGCTGAGTTCGAGATGATCCGGCGCCGCTGGGATCTCTTCCAGGCAATCCGGGGTTCACTCCAGCTGATCGGATTCATCCTCGTCTGCCTTGGCACTGCTTCACTCTGATACCTGATCTCCCGAACCCCCAGGAGCCTTCATGTTCACTCTGACCCGTCCCTCCCGAATCGCCGCCGGAATCCTCATCCTCACCATCCTCGGCATTGAAGCGGGCGGAGGATATGTCCTCCAGCTCACCCAGGGCAACCTCCCCGCCACCGAATTCCAACTCACCTTCGCCCGCGCCGGGCACGGCCACGCCGGAGTGCTCGTGATCCTCGGGCTGGTGTCGATCTTGCTGTGCGACGCCGCGAAGATCCGCGGCCTCCGCGGCCACATCTCCCGCTGGGCTGTTCCAGCTGCGGCGGTCCTCCTGCCCGCTGGATTCTTCCTCTCATCCATCGGGGCTGGCGCGACCGAACCGAATGCCCTCTACTTCCTCATCTTCCTCGGGGCGGCAACCCTTGCCATCGGCCTGCTGACACTCGGTGGCAGCCTGCTGTGGCAGGGCATCCGCAACACGGACCCTGCCTAGATCGCGGCGTCGATAGGCGCCTTCTCCGGCCGTGGTTGGAGCCGGATAATGTGGACTGAGACCAGTCCGGCGATGACCGGCAGGATGATCGCCGGGATGAGACTCCCGATCAGCCACACCGAGACGCAGATACCGAACCACAGGGCCGCGAGCGTGCGCGCCTTGTGCTTCGGTGTCATCGCATGGTGGTAGTAGTTGCTGAGGTAGACGCCGAAGACCCGGTGATTAACCAGGTAGTCGTGCAGCCGTTGGGAGCTGCGGGCGAAGCAGAAAGCCGCCAGTAGCAGGAAGGGGGTGGTCGGCAGAATCGGCAGGAAGATGCCGATGGCACCCAGCGCGAGGCTGAGGGAGCCGACCACCATGAGAATCCCCTTGAGCATGGCACCGAGTTTAGTCCCGGGTGCCGTGAAATGCCGAAAGGTTCATGGTGGATAACACTTCCGCACTGACCTCGCCAAAAGTATTCCGGACCTGGGGAAACTCAGGTAAACCTATAAGCTATGGATGTTAAATCCGGCAGCCGTTGGCGGCTGCCCACCCTGAGCGGGCTGCGTACCTCCTACCGCACCGACCTGATCGTGGGTCTGACCCTGGCGGCGATCGCACTCCCCGGGTCAATGGCTGCCGCCCAGCTCGTCGGCATCTCCCCCGCCCTGGGCCTACTTGCCTTCTGCATCGGTGCTCTGGTCTTCGCGCTCGCCGGTGGGCACCGGACACTTTCGGTGGGGCCGGATTCGACCATCGCCCCGATGCTCGCGGCCGGTGCCGCCGGATCAGTACTGGCAACACCGGGTGAAGCGCCAGCCGTGGAGCCGGGTTCCCTGATGCTGATCTCGCTGATGGTGGGCGCACTGCTCATCCTGATCGGTGTGATCCGGGGCGGCTGGATCACCCAGTTCCTCTCCCGGCCCGTCACCGTCGGCCTGCTGGCGGGTGTCGGGCTGAGCATTATCGTCTCCCAGCTCAGCACGGTGCTGGGCATGGATGTCTCGACCTCAGGTAATGTCCCCCAGCGACTGGCACAGCTGGCGGCAAACCTGGGTGAGATCAACCCCTGGGTGGCCGCCTTGAGTGGTGGCGTATTGGTGATCAGCATCGGTGCGGGACTGATCAATCACCGCCTCCCCGGCGCCTTGATCGGCCTGGCGTTGGCTGCGGTGGTGACTGCGGTCTTCGGATTGGCGGAGCATGGTGTGGCAAAGCTGGAGGCACCGGAATCAGTGTGGACGGTCCCGGCCTTCTCGGCGATCCCCTGGGCCTCGGCTCCGGACCTGCTCCCCGCGGCCTTGGTCATCGTCATTCTGGTGACAGTGCAGACCGGGGCCACGGAAGCGAGCACCAGACAGGGCCACGAAACTCTCGACCGGGATCTGGGGGCCATCGGTGTGGCTTCCCTGGCAGCCGCCGTAGCCGGATCCTTCGCGCTGAATGCTTCCCCACCCCGGACCCGGCTGGTCCAGCAGGCGAGGGGGCACACCCAGCTGGCGGCCTTAACCGCTGGCACAGTCGTACTAGTGGTGTTGCTCTTCGCCACCGGGCTGCTCGCGCTGCTCCCCGAAGCCGCCTTGGCAGCGGTGCTGCTGCACATCGCCGTCACCTTGATCCGCTTCCGGGAGCTACGGCGCATCGCCCGCTACAGCTGGAAGGAACTCGGGATGGCGGTGGGGACGACGATTCTGGTGTGCGTGTTCGGAATTGTGTCGGGAGTGGCGATCGCCGCCCTGGTCACTCTGCTCGACCGCACCCGCCGTGAGGCCCGCCCGCCGACCTACCGCAAGGGGCTGATCCCGCAGTCCAACCACTGGGTGCCAGTCAACGCCGGAGTGGAGACGGTGCAGGTCCCGGAGGTGCTGGTCTGGTCGGTCGAGGCACCCATCTGGTACGCCGATGCCGACTATGTGATCGAGCAGCTCCACGAGG
The DNA here is from genome assembly GCF_052266655.1 of Corynebacterium sp. A21. Classification (NCBI taxonomy): domain Bacteria; kingdom Bacillati; phylum Actinomycetota; class Actinomycetes; order Mycobacteriales; family Corynebacteriaceae; genus Corynebacterium; species Corynebacterium sp. A21. The sequence goes on along the minus strand of NZ_JBQPQY010000004.1, from coordinate 79,177 downwards.
CACTGGCGGAAGGCGACTACTCGGTGGTGGTGCTCGACGGTGCGGCGATCTCTGACCTGGACTACACCGGGGTGCTGGCCATGGGCACACTCATCGACCACCTGGTCGCTGAGGACATTCCGGTGCTGATCGCGCGTCCCACGCAGCCCACCCAGAACGCCCTGAAGAAGGCGGGACTGGCGGAGAAGGTGTCCATGCACCCCACCGTCTCTGACGCGGTGAAGGAGGGCACCACCCTGGCCGGGCTGGAGGCGGAATTCCGGGCCGCGCGCGGCAAGAAGAAGGACCTGGCCAAGCTTGCCGATGCGGGCCTGGACCGCGAGGAGCTTCTCGACGACGCGGAGGTTCCGGGACCTGAGGAGGATCGTGAGCACTGACGGCCGGGTACTCCGATACCTAGACTGGCGGGCATGAACATGGAATACAAGGTCGTGGAATTACGTGAGGGCTGGATCGGCGGCAAGATGTCCGGCGACAAGCTGGAGAAGCTGCTCAACAAGGAAGCCCGGGATGGCTGGCGTTATAAGTCGATGACCTCGGTCGACGTCAAAGGTCGCATCGGGCCCGGTGGGGTCGAGGGCATTCTGGTGGTGTTTGAACGGGAGGCTCAGTAGCTACTCCAACAGCTGGTTGAACACCTCAGAGGTGGAGGGGTGGGTGTAGATCCCCCGGCCGAGATCAGGCGCGGTGACACCATGTCGCATGGCGATAGCCACAGTATTGATCAACTCCTGGGAATCCGCACAGAACAGCGTGGCACCGAGGATCTCCTGGGAATCAGCGTTGATGATGAATTTCGCCATCCCCTCCGGCTGGCCAATAATCTTCGGCCGCGGGACGATCGGCATGTCCGCGATCAGCGCCTTCCTCACCTCGATATCGTGACCGAGATCCCGGGCCCGCTGCTCCCCCAACCCTATCGTCGAGAGCGGTGGCTCCAGGAAGGTGGTGGTGGGAATGATCCGGCCTTCGGTGGAGTGCAGTCCACTGCCGGCGATGTGGTCGAGAACGATGCGGTGATCGTCATAGGAGACATAGGTGAACTGCGGCCCGCCCTTCACATCTCCGACGGCGTAGACCCCCGGCACCGAGGTGCGCAGTTGATGGTCAACCTTGACCTCACCGCGCTCACCCAGCTCAATGCCGACCTCCTGGAGCCCCAGCCCAGCGGTGGCGGGGCGGCGGCCAATGGCGACCAACGCGGCGTCGGCAAGCACTTCCTGCTCAGCCTCGCCGCTGCGGTAGCGCACCGTGACCTGCTCGCCGTTGTCCTCGAAACCGGCAGCGCGGGCGTTATTGATGAAAGAGATGTTGCGCGCTTCGAGGAGTTCCGTGCCGAGTTGGGCGACATCCGCGTCGAAGTTCTTCAGCGGGCGTTCGGCGGAATCAATGATGGTGACTTCTGCGCCCTGGCCGGTGAACAAGGTGGCAAACTCCAGCCCGATCGGCCCGCCGCCGACGATCACCAGATGCCCCGGGGTCGGGGTGATGTGCTGGATGGTGGTGGAATCGTAGACCTTGGGGCCATTGATACCGGGCAGCTCCGGCCAGACCGGAGTGGCACCGGTGTTGATGACCATCGTCTTCGCGGCGAGGACCAGATCCTCGCTGTCCGGGGCGGTGACCGTGACCTCATGGCTGCCGCTGAACCGGGCCTCACCGTTAATTACCGTGACACCCTTGCTCTCGGCGAGTTTGAGGTTGGTGGCATTGAGCTGGCCGATCAAGGTGTCACGACCTGCCACAGCCTCGGGGAAGGGGATGCCCTTGGCGGTATCGCTGAGCAGTTTCTTGGTGGGTACGCAGCCGATGTTGATACAGGTACCGCCGTACATCGCTGGATCGCGTTCAATCAGCGCAACCCGGTCGCCCGCTGCTGAGCGCTTCATAGCAACGGTCTTACCGGCCTTGCCGAAACCGATGACGATGAGATCATAATTCTGGTTCACTGCGAGCCTCCTCCTCCGGGGAAAAACCTGCTGGGATCGCCAGCCTAGTCCCGCCATTCGGGGTGACGCGCAGTGAAAGGAATGGTCTTAGGCTCGGGGATTGATCCCTGCTCTGTCATAATCTGAATTCATGATTGAAGAACCCGTGAGAGTCGCCAGTGTCTCAGCGGTCGCGCCGGGAACCGCGGTGGTCATCGCGCCGGAGGTCTCCGGGCATGAGCAACCGATCGCACTTTTCCACACTGCGGCGGGCTTCCGGGCGATGGAGAATCTATGCACGCACCTCGGGGCCTCGCTGGCGAAGAGCAAGGTGCACAAGGGAGAAGTCGACTGCTGGCTGCATCATGGCCGCTTCTGCCTGGAAACCGGTGAGGCGACGCAGTATCCGGCCCGTGGTTCACTCGAGGTGTTCAAGGTCGAGGTGCGTGGCACTGAGCTGTGGTTGGTGCCTTGAGCAGTTCTTCCAATTGGCTGATGTCGGAGTGGGGACTGGATTCTAATTCTGATCGACCCAGAAGCAGCGCTAATCGACGCCGCGGCCAGGCCAGGTCGGCTGGGGTTGGGAGCGCTCCCCTGCCTTGGGAATCCATGGGGTTTGTAGTGAGGAATCCTCACTGCGAATCCTCACTGTGAAAATCTGGCCAGAATATGTGCCTCACTTTCACAATGAGGACCCTCACTGTGAAAGTCTCCATCTTTGCTACTGCGCTGAAGCTGGGGAAGATGGTGACCTAAGGCTAGGTCAAGGGCTGTTTCTTCATCTCATTCCAGGTTTCACAGTGTCATTCACACTGTGAATTCATCACTGTGAAAACCGCCGGAAAGTTGAATTGACGATTTGTAGTGTGAGGACCATAAATTTGGATCCGGTGAAAATTTCGGGACTTCCCATGCCTTCTTGCCGGGCGGTGGAGAGGGAAGCTAATGGAAGACGGTGGGCAATTGATTCAATCAAGGTTCGATTCGATTGAATCAAGCGAGCCGTTATACGAGCTTGTATGAATAGATTCAATCATTGATTGAATCCGGTCAGTCATGGCGTGAGCGACTTAGTCTCTAGGTGCTCCATCAACCGTCGTATAGTAGGTGCTTCGCGTAGTCCCGTGCTGCACGAGTTCACCAGCGTCAACGAGGGATTTGAGTAAACGGTACGCTGCTTGGCTATCCATTCCGCATAGATCTGCCACTTCCTTGCGGGTGACCTTGCCGTACTGCTGGACATAAGTGGTTACGAGTTGACCTGCACGGACTGAATCCAGTTCCTTGGAGCGGATGAAGTCGGCCGGACGTCCGACGGTGTTGAAGAACTCAGGTCCCAGACGAAATTCGCGAGAGTTTCTCCCACCGATGATCTCAACGAGGCCAATATCCTCAAGTTGGTTGAGGGTTGTCCGGATCTTCCGCTCTTTTTCGTGGAGAAGCTCGCTCAACTCATAAAGGGGCATGCGTTTGTGGTCATGAAGTAGTTGCAGCAGCCGCAGTTGCTGCAACTCGATATCGCCATGTCGCTGCTGCCAGGAGGTGACGAAGGTGGCGAACTCTCGGTTTGAGCCAGCGACCGCAAAACTGAGGATCACCTGGTTATCTGTCGTCGCCGAGTAGTCGGGTTCGTCCCTTCCAGCACTGAGTAAGATTCGGTACATCACCTGAATGCCTCGTCCCGCTCGGTCGACCAGGTTCGCACGTTTGAGGGATTCCGCCAGCGAGGGACTGCGGGGCTGGGAGGCAACCAGCAAAGACTCGAAGGTGACTCCCCGTGGAAATCCTCCGGGGTTTACCACGGTGAAGCTCTGGTTATCCAGGATGATCTGGACACCGCCGAGAGCTGTGTAATCCCGATGTACTAGGGCATTCGCAAGGGCTTCGCGGATGAGTCTTTCCGGCAGGTTCGGCAGTGAAACACGAAGAAGCCCGAGAGGGATTTCCTCTTCTTTGCGGTACACATCCAAACGCTCCGAAACTTCTTCTAGAGTTGCCAGGAGCGGGCCGGTAAATCGTCTATTGAGCAGGATATCTTCGCCATCTCGGACCTGAAGCAAAACTTCATGGTTCGGAACCCATCTGCTGATCGCTGAAGGTGTTCCGAAGAGGAGGATCCCTCCCAACTTGATGGGGTGGGAGGAGTCGTCCATGAACCCCAGCGCCCGGAGAATCTGTTCGTCCGCAAGCTCTTCCAGCGTATCTCCTCCGCGACCGCTCTTGATGAGTCGGCGAAACCGCTCAAATTCCTGCGGGTCCAGCTGATTCAGATGGGCCCCTCGGGCATCAAGCCGGGCCCAATCCCGCTGGTTGGCGGCGTTATAGGCACTGAAGAGATAGGTCGGATCCATGGCGATGCACTCAGGTGTGCCATCGAGCTTGAACGTGCGGCGCCGGTATATTCCTTTGCTTGTTCCCACCGGAGTTCCAGATTTTGGAACTTCAATCCACAGAACTTTCTGGGAGTCAACGGTGAGGGTTCCAGCTGTGGTGGTCAGTGGTGGCAGCGTGTGATGTGCAATGAGGGATTCGATGCTGACGGGGTTGGGGTCGGTCCGTCCCTTGCCCCAGGGTGCGCAGCCGGTGATGTGGCCATTATCTTCGACGCCGATGAAGAGAACGCCACCTTCACCGTTTGCCAGGCACGCTACAGCTGCGACGAGCTCCTGGTCGGATAGATCGTTTGCGTTGCGACGCCGCTTGAATTCGACATTGATCTTTTCTCCACCGTCGATCAGGGAGAGCAACTCTTCATCCGTCATAGCTCCAGATTAGCGATACTTGTATGAATGATTCAATCAAGAGATTCATTGCGCAAGAATGTATGAATAGATTCATACATTGATTGAATGTAGAGATTCAGCGGTTTGAGCTCCTCCCAACATGCCGGGCCGCCGCACCCACCCTGCTCTCGCGGCGTCGATAAGCGTCCCCACCGCAGGCCAGTGCCCACCTCAGCGATGTCTCCCCCACCTACTACACTGTCTAACCATGACGAATCCGAGCGAAGGCACCTCCACCCCGGAGCACCGGTACACCCCGGAGCTGGCCAATTCCCTTGAGCGCACCTGGCAGAACTATTGGACTGAGAACGGCACCTTTAACGCGCCGAACCCGGTCGGCGATCTTGCGCCAGCCGATGGTGCGGAGCTGCCGGAAGACAAGCTCTTCGTTCAGGACATGTTCCCCTACCCTTCCGGTGCTGGCCTGCACGTCGGTCACCCGCTGGGGTACATCGCCACCGATGTGTTCGCCCGCTACAACCGCATGCTGGGCAAAAATGTCCTGCACACCCTCGGTTATGACTCCTTCGGCCTGCCCGCCGAGCAGTACGCCATCCAGACCGGTACCCACCCGCGCACCACCACCATGGCCAATATCGAGAACATGAAGCGCCAGCTCGGTGCCCTGGGCCTCGGCCATGATCAGCGTCGATCCGTGGCCACCACGGACCCGGAGTTCTATAAGTGGACCCAGTGGATCTTCCTGCAGATCTTCAACTCCTGGTTCGATGTTGAGCAGCAGAAGGCCCGGCCGATCGCGGAGCTCTACCCGCTGTTGGAAGCCGGAGAGGTGGCTATCCCGGCCCAGCTCGTGGACAAGCACGGCAGTGATTTCGCGGCGCTGGACACGGTCGCGCGCGAGGAGATCATCGACGCCTTCCGCCTGGTCTACCGCTCCCACTCCACCGTGAACTGGTGCCCCGGCCTGGGTACCGTGCTGGCCAATGAGGAGGTCACCGGCGATGGCCGCTCCGAGCGCGGCAACTTCCCGGTCTTCCGCAAGAACCTCTCCCAGTGGATGATGCGGATCACCGCCTACTCAGATCGGCTTATCGACGACCTCGAGCTGCTGGACTGGCCGGACAAGGTCAAGGCCATGCAGCGCAACTGGATCGGCCGCTCCCGCGGCGCCGAGGTTGATTTTCAGGCCCAGGGCGAGAAGATCACCGTCTTCACCACCCGCCCGGACACGCTGTTCGGTGCCACCTACATGGTGCTGGCCCCTGAACATGAGCTGGTGGACACCCTGGTTGCCGGTGGTACCGGTTCCTATGAGGGCGTCGATGAGCGCTGGACCAACGGCCAGTCCTCCCCGGCGGAGGCTGTGGCCGCTTACCGCGCTTCCATTGCCGCCAAGTCTGACCTGGAGCGCCAGGAAAACAAGGAGAAGACCGGTGTCTTCCTCGGCGCCTATGCCACCAACCCGGTCAACGGTGAGCAGATCCCCGTGTTCATTGCCGACTATGTGCTCACCGGCTACGGCACCGGCGCCATCATGGCCGTCCCGGCCCATGACACCCGTGACTATGAATTCGCCACCGCCTTCGGGCTGCCGATCATCGAGGTGGTCGCCGGTGGCGATATCTCGGTCGAGGCCTATACCGATTCCGGTGAGTCCGTGAACTCCGCCAATGAATCCGGCCTGGACATCAACGGCCTGGCCAAGGTCGACGCCATCGCCAAGACCACCGCCTGGTTGGTCGCCGAAGGACTGGGTCAGGAAAAGATCCAGTACAAGCTGCGTGACTGGCTCTTCGCCCGCCAGCGCTACTGGGGCGAGCCCTTCCCCATCGTCTACGACGAAGATGGTGTGGCCCACGCCCTACCGGAATCCATGCTCCCCGTTGAGCTGCCCGAGGTCGAGGACTACAAGCCGGTCTCCTTCGACCCGAATGACGCTGACTCCGAGCCCTCCCCGCCGCTGGCGAAGGCCCGCGAGTGGGTCGAGGTCGAACTCGACCTGGGTGAAGGCAAGAAGAAGTACACCCGCGACACCAACGTCATGCCGCAGTGGGCCGGTTCCTCCTGGTACCAGCTGCGCTATATCGATCCCGCCAACAGTGATCAGTTCTGCAACCTGGAGAACGAGCGTTACTGGACCGGCCCGCGCCCCGAGAAGCACGGCGCTGGCGACCCCGGTGGCGTGGACCTCTACGTCGGTGGTGTGGAGCATGCGGTGCTACACCTGCTCTACTCCCGTTTCTGGCACAAGGTGCTCTTCGACCTCGGTCACGTCACCTCCAAGGAGCCCTACCGCCGCCTGTACAACCAGGGCTACATCCAGGCCTACGCCTACACCGATGCCCGGGGCGTCTATGTCCCGGCCGCCGAGGTCGAAGAGAAGGACGGCAAGTTCTTCTACCAGGGCGAGCAGGTTAACCAGGAGTACGGCAAGATGGGCAAGTCCCTGAAGAACGCCGTCGCCCCGGATGACATCGCCGAGAACTACGGCGCCGACACCCTGCGCGTCTACGAGATGTCCATGGGGCCGTTGGATACCTCCCGCCCCTGGGCCACCAAGGACGTCGTCGGTGCTCAGCGCTTCCTGCAGCGCCTGTGGCGCCTGATCGTCGATGAGAACACCGGTGAGGTCTTCGCGGGAGCAGGTGAGCTCAGTGACGCGGACAATAAGCAGCTGCACCGCACCATCGCCGGTGTCCGGGAGGATTACCTGCACCTGCGTGTGAACACCGTGGTGGCCAAGCTCATCGAGTACGTGAACTACCTGACCAAGACCTACCCGGCGCAGGTCCCGGCAGCTGCCGTGGAACCGCTGGTGGTCATGGTCTCCCCGGTTGCCCCGCATATCGCCGAAGAGCTGTGGCAGCGTCTCGGACACGATGAGACCGTCACCTTCGTGGACTTCCCCGGTTTCGAGGAGAAGTGGCTCAAGGATGATGAAATCGAGCTGCCGGTCCAGGTCAACGGCAAGGTCCGGGCCCGGATCACCGTGGCCGCCGACGCTGCTCAGGAGGATATCGTCGCCATCGCGGTGGCGGATGCCAACGTGGCCACGTACCTGGTGGGCAAGAACCTGATCAAGCAGATCGTGGTTCCAGGCCGCATGGTCAACCTGGTGGTGAAGTAATACAGCTGAACTAGATTCCCGGGCCGGCGTCGCCGTCTATCAGGGACCGTACCGGTTGCGCGTGGTGGTGCGCCCTGGAGTGGGCTGCAGTTGTGGGGAAACTACCTGTTGGAGTGCAGCGTTTTGGAGGCTGGATTCCAGCCAGTTTCCAGGTGGGAACGTTATCCTCTCAACCATGCTCTTGGTCTCTCCGAAAACTGACGCCCTGCAAGGGGCCGCCCGGCGGGCGGCCCCTTACCTGGGATTTCACGCGCTCACCCTGGGCGTGGTTGCCACGGTCATCGGGCTGCTGACCCTGTTCAAGAACCACTTCGTCATTGCCGGCCTCTGGGATGCGGCGGCACACAACCAGCGTTCCCTGGATCTACAACTATTAGATGGCTTCATCGGCCCACCGATCTGGTACGGCCCCTGGACAAACACCCTGGGTAATATTGCGCTCTTCCTGCCCCTGGGTTTTCTCCTCTATCTGCTGCTTTTCCATCGGTTGAGATACCCGATCCTGGGCACCTTCCTGATCGGCGCGGCCACCAGCCTCGGCATCGAGATCGCCCAGTTCATCTTTGCCGCCGGTTACTCCGATGTTGATGATCTGCTCACTAATAGTCTCGGGGCGCTGTTCGGCGCTTGGGTTGCCGCCCGAATGGGCGCGCGGAGCCAGCTGAAGACCTCTACCGTCATCTTGGTGATCAGCCTCGGGGTGCTGGCGGCTGCCTCGGCGGGGCAGGGATACTAATCCGCTGAGAATGAATCGAGGCGGGGACCCACCGGAGACGGTGGGTCCCTATTTTCTTGGCCTGCAGGGCTCCCTACTCCGCTTCTGCGGCGGGGAACTCCAACTCTTCGTTCAGTGCCTCCTCGAATTTCCGGGCAAGTTCTTCCGGCCGGTCATGCTGTTCGTGGAGCCGCTGGAGGGAGAGCCCGAGTCGGGAGGTTTCAGCGGCCGCCAGATCCAGGGGATGGCGTTGATAGCCCTCGTCATTGACCCGTGCTGGGTCGACGCAGGTGGCGTAGAAGGCGTAGAGGTCCGCATGCTTTTCATCGAGGGCGATGTACCAGCCCCACTTATCGGCCATCTGCAGGAGGAAGTGATGGGTCTGGGGGAGCAGCCAGGGATTCGAGGTCGGGCAATCATGGATCTTCAGCTCCAGGGAGCCGCGTCGGTAGGAGTTGTAGCTTTTGGGATGGATGGCGTCATGGTTCAGCTGCTCTCCGAAGGAGCACAACCCCGCCGGCACCACCCCGGTGGCGATGACTGACCAGGGCAGGCTCAGCTGCCAGTAGCCCAGCTGGTAGACATTGCCCTCGATGAGGTATTCGCCGACCTCATTGCGGTAGATCAGCTTAGTCAGGAAATGCTCATCGCTGTACACGTCCAAATAGGATCCACGGGCCTCCTGGAAGATGCGTAGCGCCGAGAGCGTGCGTTCGGTGTGGAAGACCTGATCCCAGAACAGGGTGTCCGGGGTGTAGAACTTGTCCAGGATCCGGAAGTGGCGCAGTGCCTCAAGGATATCTGCCACCGGAACCTGTGGGTGTTCCTTGGCCAACTCATGGTCCCTGGTCTCCAGGAACTCCGCGTTGGGCAGCTTTTCCAGTATCCCGGGCGGCATCGGCAGCCAGTTCTCCTCAAGCTCCAGGTATTCGTGGGTGGTTGCCCACTGGGCCTCGTTTTCCTCTGCCCAGATTTCTGGGTCTGCTTCCACGATTGCACGCACTGCATCCAGATCCCGGGGGAACTTGAACATGGGGACCGCCAACCTTTCCATGACCATCGATTTTGTCGGTGCCCATACTGCCAGGGTCCCCGGACCCGGTCAGCTGTCTGTTCGAGCGGGTATTCCCATTGCGGTGAGTGCGCCCAGCTACTTCACTCCCTCGCGTCGCCACACCTGGTTCAGCCCGGATCTGAAGGGGAGGATGAGTACGCCGCCGGCAGCGGCCACACCTACGCCGAGTGCCGCCGTGGAGAAGAGCCCCGGCCGTTTCGCACCGCGGGCACCAGCGACCGCTGATGCGGCGGTGCCCAGTGCGAGGGCGCCGATGAATGAACCCATGGAGCTCACCCGCAGGGCATCCTCCCGGTCGGTGCTTTTTGCGGGCAGGAAGGGCAGGACGGCGAAGACGGCTCCCAGTGCGGGCATCGACAGCAGCGAGGCCTTTGGAGACCGCTTTCCGTGTGGTGCACCGCTGAGGTGGTACTTCATCGGCAGGGTATCGGGCAGCTCACGCCAACCGGTGGCCAGGGTGAGCATGGTGGCCCCGGCCAGCGCCGCTGGAACTGCCTTGGCCGCGAGCAGCATTTTCTCGGGGATGGCCGCAACTACATCGGCATCGATGTCATCCGGGCGGATCCAGCCGAGCTTCACGGCCACGGCCCCGAAGTTGATGGTCCAGCCCAGTCCGAAGAGGCGTGGCTGGAGGATATGGGGATCCTGCGGGTTCCAGATCCGGCTACGGGCCTGTCGGCTGTACGGTCCGCGGAAGTCATAGGGCACGCCTGCCAGGGTTCCCTGCGGGCCGCTGGTGTCCTTCTGGCCCGGTGTGAATTCGGCAGCGGTGGCTGCGGCGTACTCCGTCGGTGAGCCGAGTTCAGTGTTGAGATCGGCATCGGTGGTCGCCAGTTCGGTGATCAGATCGCGGTGTTCGCCGAGCAGGTCCGCCACTTCCCCGGCGGTGAGTGAGGTGTTTTCGAGCTGAGTGCGGAGTGCGTGCAGGTAGTCGGTGGTGGAGTGTGGCATGGCTTTTCCTTTTCTAGAGGTGATGGGCTGGTGGATTCAGGCGGGATTTCCAAGGAGAGTCGTCATGGCGCTGTGGAGTTGCCGCCATTCCTCGGCGAGAGCCATGCGCTGGGCATGGCCGGTTTCGGTGAGTGAGTAGTACTTGCGGGGTGGCCCCACCGGGGATTCCTGCCAGCGGGTGGTTAGAGTTTCCGCCTTGGTCAGCCTGGTGAGCAGGGGGTAGACCGTGCCGGCGGGGGCGGCGAGGCCGGGGTGTCGGCTTAATCTTTCGACGAGTTCAGCGCCGTAGAGTTCCTCCTCGGCGAGCAGGGTGTAGATAGCGAGTTCGAGAACTCCCTTGCGTAGCTGGGTGGTGGTCGGTTGGGCGGCCATGGGCCAGACCTCTCAATCTGATTATGGTGTAGCCAGGTACCTTGTTTTACCAACTAGACTAGCATGCAATGCCAACTAGTGGGAAGGGTAATGTGATCGCACAGCAGAAGAGCGCAGCAAAAAGGACCCGTCCCCGCTGAATCACATGAATTCAACGGGGCCGGGTCCTTAGGGGTCGTTGGCAGCTCTCCCTATCCCAGCTTCCCGGAGAGCCGGTTGAGCCGGGCCTGGCTCGGCCCGTCCAGCCCGATGATCTCCACGGTCTTGCCCCGCTCCGCGAACTTCTGGATCACCGCATCGAGGGTCGCCACGGTGGAGGCATCCCAGATCTCGGCGGCACTGAGATCGATGACAATGTGTTCGGCTTCATCGTGATAATCGAATTGGTACACCAGATCATTGCTGGAAGCCCAGAACAGCTGACCGCGCACCTTGTAGGTGCGGATCTGTGCGGCATCATCCTGCTCCGAATCGAGCTTCTCGATGCTCACCACGTGGGCGACCCGGCGGGCGAACATGATCATTGCGGTGACCACGCCGAGCACCACCCCGATGGCGAGGTTGCTGGTGGCCAGGGTGGTGAGGACGGTAACCAGCATGACGGTGGTCTCGCTCAAGGGCATCACCCGCAGGGTGCGGGGGCGGATCGAGTGCCAATCGAAGGTGCCCACCACGACCATGAGCATGACCGCGACCAGGGCAGCCATCGGGATCAGCCCGACGATATCGCCGAGCACCACGACCAGGATCAGCAGGAAGATGCCGGACAGCAGGGTGGACAGCCGGGTCCGGGCGCGGGAAGTCTGCACATTGATCATGGTCTGCCCGATCATCGCGCAACCACCCATGCCACCGAAGAAACCGGTGACGATATTGGCGACACCCTGCCCCCAGGCCTCCCGGGTCTTATCGGAATGGACCTCGGTGATCTCATCGACCAACTTCGCGGTCATCAACGATTCCATCAGCCCGACCAGGGCCATCGAGAGCGCGAAGGGTGCGATGATCTGCAGCGTCTCCCAGGTCAGCGGGACATCGGGGAAGAACAGGGCCGGGAGGCTCTCTGGAAGTTCGCCCTGCTGCCCCACCGTGGGTACCTTCCAGTCCAGTGCCACCACCAGGATGGTGACCACCAGAACGGTGATCAGCGGCGAGGGGATGGCCTTGGTCAACCGCGGGAAAGCATAGAGGATGATCAGGCTGAGCGCCACCAGTGGGTACACCAGCCAGGGCACATCCCGCAGATGCGGGAGTTGCGCGAGAAAAATGGTGATGGCCAGGGCATTCAGGAAGCCGGTCATCACCGAGCGCGGGATGAAGCGCATCAGCTTGGCCACGCCCAATAGTGCCAGGATGATCTGGAAAACACCGCCCAGCAGCACGGTGGCGATGAGGTAGTCCAGGCCGTACTCTTTGGCCACCGGTCCGATGACCAGCGCCACCGCACCCGTGGCGGCCGAGATCATGGCGGGTCGACCACCGGTGAAAGCGATGGTCACGGACATGGTGAAGGCGGCGAAGAGCCCGATCCGGGGATCCACGCCGGCAAGGATCGAAAAGGAGATGGCTTCCGGGATCAGCGCCAGCGCGACAACGAGCCCACCGAGGACCTCGGTGCGCAGGCGGGACCACGAGGTGAAGGCATATCGGAAGGAGGCGAGTACACCGGTGGGGGCGTCAGAACCATCTGGTCGGGGGTTCTTCGGCACCTCATGAACTCTGATATTACTCAAAGGTGGATTCCAATCAGAAAGGCAGGATTGACCTGCAGGCTAATGCGAAAATCGACACAAAATTCAGCACCGTCACAGTAGCGGAAATCACCAGGTCCACACTATCGAGCGAACTGGTACGACTGTGCTACTGAGGGTGCTCCGTAGTCAATACCGCGGCGAGGAATACCCGCCCGGCCGGGGTATATCGGGGCCCTTCATCCCGGTGCAGCATTCGATTTTCGGTCCGGTCCAGCACGTTCATCCCGAGCAGGAGGAATCTGTTTCGGGCGTAGCTTTTCGGGAGATCAAATTCTAGTGACCTGGCGTGATACCACCTGGCGTAGAGCTCCCGCATCGGCAGGAGCTCCGTCGGTTCGGAGAGCAATGGCAGATATCCGGCGAGATGCCGTGCCAGGTCGAGTGGCCGCGACCGGAGCTCCCGGCCCTTTTGGGTGAGCGTCAGCGTGCGGCTGCGTACCTTGATCAGCCCCAGGTGTTCCAGGGTCTGCCGCATGATCAGCACCGGCGGAGTCTCAATCTCACGATTAAGTTTTCCGAGGTAATACTTCGCCACCTCCAGCTGGGCGGCGATCGCCACCACATCGGCGGGCTTGAGATATCCCGCCTGCGTGAGCTGCAGGCCGGGTTCCACATGTCGCAGAAACCAGCGGATGGATGCTGTGACCGTCGCGGCGGTGTCCTCCGTCAGCTCGGTGGGGTCCGCATTCTCCGGTGCCTCCGGCAGCAGGATCTCTGGAGCGAAGGTGATGTTGGGGAAGTCCTTGAGGGCATCCCGGATCTCGCGGATGGTCTCCGCCCCGAGCAGGTGGGTATCTCCCCCACCGTCCGGAAGTTGCTCCCGGACCTGGTGCGGGTCCGCAGGCTTCCGGTCCGGCTCGCTTATCGACGCCCCCGTCGGCTCCGTCGTCTCTGGAGCGAAGGCGTTCGGCCAGTCCTCCGGATTGGCGAGGGCATCCGTGGCGGTGCCATCACCATGGCTGGCTCCGACCGGACCCAATCCATCGACATAGCCGGGAAGAATGGCGAAGCATACCCGGCTGGCGATAGTGGCTGGATCGATATAGGTCAGTCGCTGCAGCACCTGGTGCGGATGCAGGCCGGGGAGATGATCGGCGATATGGTCCGCGGCTTCGAGATCCAGGTCGAGCGCGGCGATCGCGTGTACCGCCGCATCGCGCATCTGGGTCATTGACTGCGGCCCACCGCACCCTTCGATGATGTCGGGCCCCGTGGCGTCGATAAGCTTCGGCACGAGCATCCGCTCGGTGGGAAAGCCCAGGCTCTTGATGTGGACGACCCAAGACTCCTCGGTGCCGTAGTGGTACAGCGCGCTGCCGTAGGGATCGACCAAGAGGTTCGGCAGCACCGTGGTCGGCTCTTCCGCCGTCGACCACCCGGTCCGGGAGGAAGGGTGCGTGGCGCGGAAGTGGTGCTCCTGGTGGCCGGTGAATTCGAAGGCATTGCAGATCACCTCATGCAGGTCCGCGAGGGTGATCCGAGAGGAGAGGACGACGGTCCGGGTGATTTTCGGTTCCGAGCCCTCAATGGCGAAATGGAGAGTCACGCTAGGCATGCCTGCAGCATAGAACGAGCAGCGGACATCGGCGAAGAGTGAATTATCTGGGGCGCTGGATTCCTGACTCCCGGCAGCCAACTGGGAAATGGTGTGATGTTTTGTTTCGGGGGGTGTCGGTGGAAAACTCCCCATAAAGAAACTGATACCTACTGAGGAAAAACGAAGGACACCCATGGCAGTCGCCCCACCCACCCTGGAAATCTCACCCACGGAGGCTCTCGCCCCCTTCGTGGTTGCCCTCGACATCGGCTCCACCGCCTCCCGTGGAGGTCTCTATGACGCCACCGGACGCCCGGTAAAGGGCGCCAAACAGCGCCGCGCGCATGAATTCACCAAGGCCGCCGACGGCACCAGCACCATTGACGCTGACCAGGTCTACGAGGAATGCCGCAGCATCATCGAAGGCATCGTCGCCTTCGCGGAAACCACCGGTCTGGACACGGAGGTCCGCGGAGTCGCCCTCGATACCTTCGCTTCTTCCCTGGTGCTGACCGCCGCCAAAAATGGCAAGCAGCGGGCGCTGACCCCTTGTTTCACCTACGCAGATTCCCGCTCCCATACGCAGGTGGAACAGCTCCGTGCCGAGGTCGACGAACAGGAGTATCACGCCCGTACCGGAGTGCGCCTGCATACCTCCTACCTGCCCTCCCGAATTTCGTGGCTCCGCGAGACCCAGCCCGAGCTGCTTGAGCAGGCAGAGCACCTGATGAGCCTCGGTGAATACGTCTACTACCGGCTGGCCGGCATCCGCGGACTCGCCCGCTCCACCGCTGCCTGGGCAGGCATTCTCGATGCCCACACCGGCGAACTCGATCAGCCGATCCTTGAGCAGGTCCAGGCCCGCCCCGGTTGGTTCGCTGACCTGAAGGACCCCGATGAGCCCTCCCGCAGCACCAAGAAGAAGGTGGCCAAGAACTGGCCCTGCCTCGCTGCCGCCGACTGGTTCCACGCCATTCCCGATGGCTGGGCCTCGAATGTCGGCCCCGGTGCAGTGGATGCCCGCACCATCGCAGTCGCCGCGGCCACGTCCGGAGCCATGCGCGTAATCCTCGATGAGGTGCCCACAGAAATTCCCCGGGGACTCTGGTGCTACCGACTCTCGCGCAACTCCTGCATTCTCGGCGGCGCCCTCAACGATGTCGGCCGGGCCGTCAGCTGGCTCGAAGACACCATCGCCCCCGTGGATAACCTCCCCGAGGTGCTGCTCAAGGAACCGCAGGCGGGCATCCCGGTGGTGGTCCCCTTCTTCACCGGTGAACGTGCCACCGGTTGGGCGGCGCAGGCCACCGCCTCCTTCACCGGAGTCACCGCCTCCACCGGCCCCGCCCACCTCTGGCGGGGTGTGGTGGATGGTCTGGCTATCTCTTATGCCCGCATCTGGGAACAGCTCCGGGAGGCAGGCGCAACGCCTGAACGGGTCGTCGCCACCGGCAGTGTGACCACCGAACACCCGGAATGGTTGCAGTCCCTGGCCAATGCCCTGTGTACCCCGGTCATTCCGGTGGAGATCAAGCGTTCCACCCTGCGCGGCACCGCCCTGATCGCCCTGTCCGTGCTGGCCCCGGAGGCTTCAGCTTCAACACTGCCGTTGGGTGAGGCTTATGAAGAACTACCGGGAGTTTCGCTCTATTACGAAAAGCTGCGGGAAAAGTTCGAGGAGCAGTACAACTCGACGATTTAGGCAGCAGACGTCCAGCAGAGGTGAAACACCACGCTAGCTGAACACCTGTCAACCTGTTACACCTCATACATAATGCGAGGGCCATCGATGGATGAACATCGGTGGCCCTCATTAATGGTTAATGCCGAATGGCGATGCTCATACATACAGGACCGCACATTCATGCATGAAACATACATGATGGGAAGGGCATTCATGCATGGGGCATGAGTGATTGAATCACCTGCTCAGAAGCTATATTGCTCAACGAATCGCCATAGTCATGCATGCCTTGTATGTATGTGTAGTCCCTCCATGCATGGCACATGCATGCTGGCCGGAACACTGTTCATGTATGTGCTGGAAGTTTATGTGCCGCGCAGAAAAGGGGTTCATGCATAAATCATGCATGAACCCCTCGGTTTTATGCATGACGATCATGCATGGTGGATCGGTGCTGCTCAGTGAGGGTTATCGGGCCTACTCAACGAGTTGGTACCGCTGTCTCGTGGAACGAGGGGGCTCGGTGAAAGCGATGATGCCGCGTTCCCGGAGCTCGCTCAGGGTGGGATTGAGCTGTCCGATGGACAATCCGGTCAGCGAGGCGACATCGCTTCGGGGCATTGGGGAAGAAGCCTCCCGGAGAGTGCGGATGACCAGATTCTCCTTCTCCTCCTGGTTCAGTCGTCGACCCCGGTGCGCCGGAGAGACGACCGCCGTCAGCTGGGCGTCCTCGGCGGGGTCCTTCGCTGTGGTCTCCGGAACTGCTTCGCGCTGCGGAACTGCGGGCGCGGCGTCCTCACGCGGGCGGGGTGAGGGGGCGCGGCGCAGCTCAGTCTCGAGGAGCCGGTAGATCGGGCTTCCCTGCTGCTCTTCTTGGGTCACTAGGCCAAGGGCGACCAGGTGTGCCAGTTCGCCTCGGGCAGTTGCGGCAGCGGCCGGAGATTCGGCGCGGTAGGAGGCCTCGCTCAGAGGCTGGCCGTGGCGCATGAGTGCCAAGCCGTGGCGCTGCGCGGCGCTCAGGTTGCTGCTCCCGGGGACCCGCAACAGCCAGTCGCGATCCGCCTCGCTCAGCAGCGGGGTATTCGAGAGTCGTGCCTCAAAACGGGTGACACCGTCAAAGAAGCGGGGGCCAGGCAAACCGGCCTCGGCCAGGGACTTACGCATCTCTGGAATACCGGTGGCGGGATGCGGGATGACGCGGCGGCCGGCCTCCGTGGTGATGGTGCTGCACATCCGGTAGAGAATCGGATTCCGGGTGCGCGGGGATGAGCTCCCCAGCTGGCTGACCGTGACCCCCCATAGGCCACCGGGGCTGCTGACCTTCATCTCCCCGGGGCTTTTGAGCACTTCCACATAGAGGGAACGAGAGGGTGCGGAGAGATCCCGGTGCACCAGCGCATTCGCGAGTACCTCGTAGATCGCCTCGGTGGGCAATGCCAGGTTACTGCTCTGGCCGGAAACACTCGCGGACTGGAGGGCTGCCGCGGCCTCCCGCACCCATTGCAGGGACTGGTCGAGCAGATCCGGGACCGGACCATTGAACTCCCGCGAATTGATCGGCTCAGTGCCCACCGGTGCCTGATCAACGGGCAATGCCCGGGCCTTCACACTCAAGGTGGGCAGGAACTGCTGTGGATGGACCCCGAAGGCATAAAGCGCGGCGAGGGTGGGACTGCCGCTGGCGCTGTCGATGACATTGGTGCGGATCAGCTGCTGATCCCGGCTCATCGAGCGGATCCGGGGACTGCTGTTGAGCTCCTCCGTCAGGTACTGGTCCACCAGTTCGGCCACCAGATCCCGGTGAAGATCCGCCCCCGGGACGGGTTCACGTTCGTGGACCGGGATGCCCGGCTGGTGGTGCAGTGCCTGCACCTCGGTCTCGGAGAGCTCGTAGTCGCCGTCTCTACCGCGGATATAGGCCGCACCATTCTTATTGGTGCGGAATGGTCGTAGCTCCGCGGCCTGTGGCGGGATGATGCAGCAGACCACGAGCTTTCCCTCGATTTCCACCAGCTCGACATCGCCGAGCCGGACCGGCGGTGAGACGCGTTTTTCTGCGGTGAAGAGCAGCCCGTCCTGGGCGGCGTGGATGTCCCAGACTCCGACGATGTCGAAGGTGCTTGTGTCTCCCCGGACGCCGAGGATGAGAATGCCGCCTTCCGGCATGTTTGCGAAGGCGGAGATGGTCTCGTCGAGGTTGTCGGGCATGCCAGCTTCCGCAGCCTTGACCTCAATGTGGTGGGTGTCGGTGCCGGCGTCACGAAGCAAAGCGATGATCTCTGGGACATCAATGATGCTCATGGGGGCAGTCTACTGCATCATTTGGGCATATATGAGAGAAAGAGCAGGTCAACCACTATGAAGATGTGTGCTGAGCGGGGACTATAGCAGAAATAAAGGTCTCATATTGAGAACCATATATGAGGGGTTGGTTCGGGGTGAGCCCCGCGACCGGGGCATTTATGGTCCCTCAGCGGGATCTTGGGGGAAGCGAGAGCTCAACGCATCAGGGGCCGCGACCAAGCCGCCAGC
Source organism: Corynebacterium sp. A21 (assembly GCF_052266655.1). Taxonomy (NCBI): domain Bacteria; kingdom Bacillati; phylum Actinomycetota; class Actinomycetes; order Mycobacteriales; family Corynebacteriaceae; genus Corynebacterium; species Corynebacterium sp. A21. The sequence continues at coordinate 60,758 of NZ_JBQPQY010000004.1, read as the reverse complement.
ACCGCGAGTCCGACCAGTGCGAGCGCACCCATGATCCACAGGGTCAGGTCCACCCGTCCGGCATCCACCACCGTTGCACCCACGGCAGCGCCGGCCGCGATGCCCACCTGATAGGTGACCACATAAAGCGAGGAGGCGGCGTCGGGGTTGGCGCGGCCGGCATGCATGAAGAAGGTGGTGGCCACCGTCGGCAGTGCGCCATAGGCGATGCCCCAGACCGTGACCGCCAGGAACACCACCACTGTGGCGGTGGCACCACTGAAGGCGAAGGCGAGTACGCCGAGCACCGCGGCCACCACCAGGCCGCCACTGGTCAGCAGCGTGGCACGGATCATGCGGGAGTCCACGAACCGGCTGGCCAGTGTCACTCCGATCAGCCCGAAGGCACCGAGCGCCGCCAGGCCCAAGGGAACCAGCGATTGTCCGGCGGTCTCCTCGAGGATCAGGCCCAGGTAGGTGTACCCGGCGAACACGGCGGTACAGGTCAGTAGCAGGAAGACCACCAGCGAAGGAAGACTCCAGTGGGAAGCCCGCTTATCGACGCCGCGTTCGGCCGCCGGCACCGGGGGCAGGGAGGGCAGGGTGGGCAGCAGGACCGCCACCGCGAGGACCGTCAGGGCGCCCAGGACCCAGGTGGCGATCCGCCAGCTGGTCAGTTCGCCGAACCAGGTGGCCAGCGGGGAACCCAGCACCAGGGCCATGGTCGAACCGATCGAGACCATGCCGATGGCCTTGCCGGTGGAGCCGGGCGGGGCCATTCGGGCGGCCATCGGAGCCACCAGGGCCCAGAACACCCCGTGGGTCAGCGCGGCGATGATCCGGGCCACCGCCAGCGTGGCATAGCTTCCCGCGAGCGCCTGGATGATGGTGCCGGCCAGTAGGAACCCGATGGTGATCAGGAAGAGTGGGCGTTTATTGACGCCGCGGAGCAGCCACATTGCCGGGAGGGTCACCACCGCCACCACGCCGGCATACACCGTCATCAGCAGCCCGATCTGGGATTCGGCGACCCCGAGATCATGGGCCATCGGCCGGATCAGGCCGACACTGAACATTTCGAAGGTGACGTAGACGAAGGCCGAGAAGGCCATCGCCAGCAACGAGATATAGGGGAAACTCCGGGTTTCGGTGGTGGTCAAGGATCAGATCCCCTTTGAGTAGGTCTGCACTGTTTCAGGACGGCAGGGAGTCTACGCCGGGGAACAAGTGTCCGGGCAGTGGGAGACCTGCCTGGTGGGAGGGTCGGCCAGGGCCAGCTGGGTGTGATGGGCCGCACAGCTGGGCGATGGCGTTGATAGGCTGGGAGGTGCGTTTGCTTCCCAGCCCGGAACTCAATCGAAGTAGAGGTGCCTCATGGCAACCATTGAATCCAAGTCCAACGCACTCCTTGAAAAAGCCTTGGCTGCCGAAAATGGCCGCCAGGCCAAGATATTGGCCAAGGATGGTCCGCTGCGGCAGAGCGTGATCGCGCTGCGCGCCGGGGTGACGCTGGCAGAGCACAACTCCCCGCCGGCTGCGACAATCTTCCTGCTCAAGGGCAAGCTGAGGATTTCTGGCCAGGATGAGGCCATCGTCTCGGAGGGTGAGCTGGATGTGCTCACCCACTTCCGCCATTCGGTGGAGGCGCTGGAGGATTCGGTCTTCCTGCTCACCACCGTCACCAGCGTGGCGGGGACAGACAGTCATGCTGAGCATGCGGTAGATGGGGAGTAGCGCCTGAGCTAAAACATGGCATCAATGGAACTATGGGGGACAAAATTCCAGCTCACCGGACATATCTCGGTGAGCTGGATGATTGAATCATGAGTTGATCGCCGGGGCGATGTTGTGAATGGGTATCAGTCCGGACGCGCTACTTCTCTTCGGCGATGCTTGCCGCAATATCCTGTGCCGCGGCCTTTGCATAGGGGCTGACCCCCAGGATTGTGGCGGAGCCTGGTCCGGTCCAGTCGCCATAACCCATCAGATACAGGCCCGGGTGCTTCGGAGTGCGGTTCTCGAGCACCTCCGCCAGGTGTCCTAGCGAGGGGTTGAAGCCGGTGCACCAGATCAGGTGGTCGGCGTCGATATCGTCCACGCTCTGAAACATCGGGGTGGCCTTGAGGCGGCCGGCGTCGCGGGCTTCGAGCACCTCGGGAACCATGACGATATTGCCGAGCTGAGAGTCCGCGCCGGGATCTGGCTCGCCGCGCTGGATGGCCAGGGCGCGGGCTGAATTGCGCTTGAAGAGCACACGGCCGTCCACGTCATCGGGCATCCACTGGGGTTCTTCACGGGTGTACCAGGTGACCTCGGCGACCTTGGTGAGTTCCGCGGCGATCTGCGCCCCGGAGTTGGCGCTACCGACCACGGCGACCTTGGAACCACGGAAGGTCTCCGGTCCGGGGTAGTTCGCGGCGTGCCAGAAGGTGCCGGTCAGGCTGCCTGGGTAAGAGGGGGTATGGGGCGCGGACCAGATTCCGGTGGCCGAGATGAGATGTGCTGTGGTCCAGGACTTCTCCCCCGCGTGAACGGTATAGGTACCGTTTTCCCAGGTCACGGAATCAACGGTGACCGGGCGCTCAATGTTGAACTGGTAGCGCTGCTCATATGCGCTGAAGTAGTCGACCACGTGGCTGGCGGGCGGGTACTCATCCTGGCCGAAGGTGGGCATCTGCATGCCGGGCAGGTTGGAGAAACCGGCGGTGGAGAAGAGCTTCAGGGTCGGCCAGTACTGTTGCCAGGCGCCTCCCGGGGAGAGCTGATTGTCCAGGAGCAGGAATTCCACGCCGGCCCGGCGCAGGTAGTAGGCGGTGGCCAGACCTGCCTGGCCACCGCCGATGATGATGGCCTCGTGGTGGGTGGATTTTCCGGACATGACTCCCCAATACTTTAGTTGACGTGGAAATTATATCGCTTTCCGGGATAAAACAAGCAGCCAACTTCAGATTAGTCTTCTCTCCCGGGCCACGTTGATGGCCGCCGTGCGGTTTTCCACCCCGAGCTTCTGGTAGATGTGCACCAGGTGGGTCTTCACCGTCGCCTCCGAGATGAACAGGGATTTCGCCAGCTCACGGTTGGAGGCGCCGGTGGACAGCGACTGCAGGATCTCTATCTCCCGGGCGGAGAGCGACTGCTGGGGTTTACCGACGCGCTCCATCAGCGCGGCGGCGACCTCCGGGGAAAGGGTGCGCCGCCCGGCGGCGGTGGCCAGGACGGCGTCGTGAAGCGCCTGCTCCGGCGCATCCTTGAGCAGATAACCCAGTGCCCCGGCCTCAACGGCCGCGACGATATCAGCCTCGGTGTCATAGGTGGTCAGGATCAGTACGGGCGGGCCGCCACTCTCCTTCAACTGACGGGTCGCGGTGATACCGTCCATCCCCGGCATCTGGATATCGAGCACCATCACATCGACCTCCACCCCGGGATCGAGGGCATCGGACCCGTTGACGCCCTCAGCCACCACGGAAATATCGGGGAAGCTATCGAGGATGGTGCGCAGCCCGGCGCGGACCACCGGGTGATCGTCGATGAGCATGACGCGAATCATCAGGCCTCCTCTTGGGTGGGCATCTCTTGAGCTGATTCCGGGATCGGGCGGGCGGAGGTCAGGGGGATCTTCACGGCAAGGACTGTTCCCTGCCCGGGTTGGGACTCCACCGTGAGGTTACCGCCGAGTGCGGTGGTCCGGGTGTCAAGCCCCCGCAGGCCGAAACTTCCCTCCTCAATTTTTGTCGGATCAAAGCCCCGGCCATCATCGAAGACATCCAGGGTCAGCTCCAGGTCCCACACCGCCAGGGTCACCACTGCCGTGGTGGCATCGGCGTGTTTGACCACATTCGCCAGGGCCTCCTGACACGCGCGTACTACAGCGGAACTCACCGGCTCAGGCAGGTTCGCGGGCACCTCGGTGGCTACCTGCAGGGAGATCTCCAGCCGGGAACCCAGGGCGCGTTGCTGGGACTGCACCCGGGTGATGATCTCCCGCAGGGAGGCGGAAAGGTCTGCACCCACCGAGGGTGAAGCCAGGTCCCGGACGAAGCGGCGGGCCTCCGCGAGGTTCTCCTGCGCTACCTCCCGGATGGTGCTCAGCTGATGTTCCACGGCTGCCAGGTCATCCTTGCCCAGGCTCGTGCCCGCCGCCCGGGAGACCAGCAGAATCGAGGACAGGCCCTGGGCCACGGTGTCATGGATTTCCCGGGCGAGCCGTTCGCGTTCCTCCAGCCGGCCGGCCTGGTGCTCCCGCAGCGCCAGCTCCTGTTGGGTGGCGCGCAGCTGTGCGGTGATCTGCTGGTGGTGTCGGACCTCGGTGTGCAGTGCGCGGTAGGTGTAGTACGCCGCGATGGCGAAGACCGCCCCGATCAACGGGCCCAGAGCCGCCCCCACCCCCCAGTTCTCCGGATGCAGCCAGGCCGGCACGAAAGCTGCCACCACCCAGAGCGCCGCCACCGCCGTCAAGCCAGTGATCCGGGGCAGCAGATGCAGGAAGAGGAAGATCAACGGAAAGAGCAGCCACACGAAATCCTGGGTGTGGATCACCAACCCGAACCAGAGCGCAGCCACGGTGGCCAACCACCACCGGGCACCACGCGAGGGATTGAGCAGGGTGCGGCCGCGGGCATAACGGTCTTCCCAGACGGTGCCCGCCAGATAGGCCACGGCTAGGGCACACACCAGCGGAAGCACCGGGGTCAGATGTGCCCGGCTGGGGTCCTCCGCCAGGTAGCGCAATAATCCGAAGCCCAACAGAAAGGCGAACATCAGGTGCAGGCCGAGGCGCAGCATCAGCAGCAGTCGCAACAGGGGGTGGCTCACAGCCACCGAGGCTAGTCGAGGAAAGGGTGGTGCCGAATCAACCAGACGGTTGACCGCAGGTTCAACTTCGCAGCCGATGTTTGTCCTGAGCTGGCAGAACACAATGGGAAACACAACAACGGCCGCCCCCTGGCCGATCATCACCACCCAACGGAAGGCAGTCCCATGTTTCTCGGGATACGCGACCTCGTCCACGCCAAGGGCCGATTCGCTCTGATCGGCGCGGTCGTGGGTCTGATCACCCTGCTGCTCGTCATGCTCACCGGACTCACCGGCGGGCTCGGCGCGCAGAACACCTCAGCGCTTGAACGGCTCGACCCAGACCGATTCGTTTTCGCCGGCTCCACCGAAGGGGAGATCTCCTTCACCGACAGTCAGATCACCACCGAGATGCTCCGTGACTGGCAGGAATCTGAAGGGATCACCGAGGTCACCCCGCTCGGCACCGTCCAGACCAAGCTCGAGGCCGGCGGGGCTTCTGCCGTGGCGGTGCTCGGCCTGCCGACGGGCACCGAGCTCCCCGGTGGTGGCACGGTGCAGCAGGGCCTGGTGCTCTCTGAGTCCATTGCCGAGGAACAGGGGATCACCACTGGTACAACTGTGTCACTCGGGGGCCGTGAGGTGGAGGTCCGCGGCATCACCGGCGATGATTACTACTCCCACAGCCCGGTGGTCTGGGCGGACACCGACACCTGGGCCGCGGTGGCCCACGTCGGTGATGAGGTGGTGGGCACCGTGCTCATGGCGGAGGGATCCCTGGACAACAATGTCTGGGGCGCCCTCGCCGCCGATCACGGGGCCGTGGACACGGACACCAAGGGGGCGTTCGCCGGGCTGCCGGCCTATAGCTCGGAACAGGGTTCACTGGTGGCCATGCAGGGCTTTCTCTACGCCATTTCCGCACTGGTCACGGTCTCCTTCCTCACGATCTGGACCATCCAGCGCACCCGCGACCTTTCCATCCTGCGGGTCCTGGGGGCCTCCGGGCGCTACCTGCTCGGAGATGCCCTCGGCCAGTCCGCCCTCATCCTCGCCCTGGGTACCACCGCCGGCGCCCTGCTCGGCTGGACACTCGGTGCGTTAGCCGGCCAGGCCGTGCCCTTTGAACTGAATCTGACCACCATCATCGGCCCGGCGCTGGGTATCTGGGTGCTCGGCATCCTCGGCGCCTTCTTCGCCACCCGCAAGGTTTCCCAGGTAGACCCCATGATCGCTCTCGGAGGTACCGCATAATGTCCACCCTGACCACCCTCAAAGCTCCACTCGAGATCACCGAGGCCACCGTCATCTACCCTGACGGCACCGGCACCGTCACCGCGCTGGACCGAGTATCCATGAGCGCCCGCCAGGGCGAGATGGCCGCCATCGTCGGCGAATCCGGCTCCGGTAAATCCACCCTCCTCTCGGTCGCCGCCGCCCTGGTCACCCCGGACTCCGGGGAGGTCCGCATCGCCGGGACGCTTCTCGACGCCGCGAACGAGCCCGCCCGGACCCAGCTCCGCCGCGAACACATCGGCTTCATCTTCCAGCAACCCAACCTGGTCGCTTCGCTGAATGCCCGGGATCAGCTGCTGCTGAGCGACCACATCCGCGGCCTGCGGGGGCGTGCCCTGAAGGAGCGCACCACCCGGGCTGAGGAGCTGCTGGAACGGGTGGGCCTGGCCGGCTTCAGCAACCGTCGGATGCACCAACTCTCCGGTGGCCAGCGTCAACGCGTCAACATCGCCCGGGCTCTCATGGGAGAACCTGAGCTGCTGCTCGCCGATGAACCCACCTCCGCCCTGGACCACCAGCTCTCCCGCGAGATCGTGGAACTACTGCGCACCCTGACCGATGAGCTGAACTGCGCCACCGTCATGGTCACCCACGACCGCGGCCTGCTCGATGTGATGGATCAGGTCATTGAGGTCCGGGACGGCCGGATCCTCAGCTGATCCCCCGCTAGGATCGGCTGGGTCGCCCACCCGCCCTCCCGAGGAGAAACCGTCATGGACCCCCATGCTGACCTAGCTGAACTCCGTGCCCGCCGCCTGATCGCCCAGGGCCTGGCACCAACTGCCGCCCGGGAACCTCTCGACGCCCCGGTGCAGGCGGCCCGGCACATGCTGGCGCTGCAGGGTCAGAACCACCCGGCGGGGATCCGGGCCATCGCACTGCGCGCCGGGGTGGATCTGGCCGAGGTGCTCGCGGCCGTCGATAAGCGCGAGATCATCCGGGCCTGGCCGCAACGCGGCACCCTGCACTTCATGGCGGCCGAGGATGCGCGCTGGATGATGAAGCTCGGCCTGGAACGGGTGGCCCGGGCCCAGGCTCTGCGGCGCCCGCAACTCGGGATCACCGATGAACAGTTTGAGACCGCCCGTGGTGCCCTGCACGCTCGGCTGCGCGAACTTGGCGGCGAGCCACTGCCCCGCCCGCAGGTCTATGAACTCTTTGCCTCCGTGGGCATCCCCAAGGACGAGGGCCGGGGCCCGCACCTGATCCGGGCCTTCGGTGGCGAAGGCGAAGTGGTGCAGGGCCCCAAGCAGGGCCGCCATGAGACCTTCCTGCACATCGAAGACCTCCCTGTCCCGCAGCGTGTACTAGAAGGCGATGCGGCGCTGGCGGAACTGGGTACCCGCTATTTCCACGCCCATGGTCCAGCCACCGTCAAGGACCTGATCTGGTGGGCCGGGCTGACTGTCAAAGATGCCGCCCGGGCTGCTGCCCTGGCGAGAGACGTGGTGGAGATCGAACTCGCCGGCGTGACCTATGTGATGGGTACCTGGCAGCTCAAGGTCAGCGAGGCAGAGCAGGCGGCGGCGCTCAAGGCATCCTATGAACTGCCGGCCTTTGATGAGTACCTGCTCGGCTACGCCTTCCCGCGCGCCGAGGTCGTGACCGCCGAGATCGCCCCCACCGTCCTCACCAAGAACGGCATCAGCTGGGGATTCAACGTAGAAGATGGCGTGATCACCGGCCGGACCGGCTAGTCAACCAGGCGTTGGCCCGGGGGATGGCCGCAGCGATCATGGAGGCGGAGGTCGGTGCCGGGCCCTCCGGGGTCTGGGCGGCCAGCGCGGCAGCGACGCTGTGGACCGCAACGGCGATTTCCGCATCCTCGTAGCTCGGCGGGATCTCTGATCGATCCCACTCCGGATACCGCTCCGCCATCCTCGGATCCATGGCCTCCTGATGCGCCAACCAGGCGCCGGCGATCCCGGCGAGCACATCCCCGGAACCGGCGGTGGCGCCCCAGGAGGAACCTGCGTCAGTGACATGGATGCGCTGCTCATAGGCCAGGACGGTGCGCCGACCCTTGAGTAGTACCGCGCAGTCTAATTCCTGGGCCAGCGCATGAGCTGCACCCAAGCGGTCGGCCTCCAGGTCCGGGAGTGGTGCCGCCAGGCTCCCGGCCAACCGAAGGAACTCCCCGGCATGTGGGGTGAGCAGGGTCCGGGCCTGGCGGTTACGGACCTTCTCCCGCAGTTCTGCATGCTGAGAGAGCAGCGTGAGGGCATCGGCGTCGATGAGCAGCGGTTCCGCCCGGTCCAGCAACTGTGACAGTTCGGCCCGGGCAGCATCATCGGTCCCCCGGCCCGGGCCGACCACCCAGGCCTGCACCCGACCGGCGCTTTCAATATCCGGGTGGGCGATGACCTCCGGAAGTGCGCGCACCACTTCTTTCCAGCCACTGCCGATATAACGGACCAGGGAGCTGGTGGCACGGACTGCACCGGTAGTGCACAGCACCGCGGCGCCGCGGTAGGCCTCGGAACCGGCGCAGATGCCAACCACTCCCCCGCTGTACTTATCGGAGTTCGCCTCCGGCCCGGAGTTGAGCCCGCCCAGGGGCAGCCGAACCGTCTTGAACTTCGCCCCCTCAGCTTCCGACCAGTTGAAACGCTGCTTCGGAGCCAGCCATGCCCGGGTCAACTGGACCTCGGGGGCGCCCTCGCTGAAATCCCTGAGGAAGCCGTCGAAGAGTTCCGGGGTCAACGATCTCGGCCCCTCTTCACTCTGGATCTCCAGGTCCGCGATGATCACCTCACCGCAGTCATGGGCCACCGCGTGGGCCCGGCGCAGCCCACCGAAGGAGACGGTGACATCGGCACCCACATGGGAAGGCACCACCTGGGCGCGAAGCTGGGAGTCCTCCGCCGCGAAGCCACGTGCCTCAACCTGCACCTTCTCCGGCAGCGCCCCGGTGTCGGCGTTGATCCCGGAGGGGACATCTATGGCCAGCAGCGGGATGCGCTGGGAGGCGCGCTCGTCGAGAAGCTCCGCGATTTCGGGGCTGAGTCCACCCTGGCCACCGATGCCGAGGATGCCGTCGATGATCAGCCGGTACTGGTGCGGGAGCGGTAATCCATCTATGATCCGGCCCCCTACCTCCAGGAACGCCTCCAATGCGGGGATGTGTACCCGCTCGTCCCGGCCGAGCAGCACCGCATCCACGCCATGACCTGCCTCCGTGAGGAAAGCGCCGGCGTAGAGCGCGTCCCCACCATTGCCACCGGAGCCGACCAGGAGCAGAATCCGGCCGGACTCAGAGGTGAAGGGCCGGGGCTCGCTGAGCATCACCTCGGCCGCTGCCGCGACTGCCTGGGCGGCTTCCTGCATCAGCTGATCGGGGTAAGTTTCGGTCTCAAGGAGCACCTGCTCGGCACGGCGGACCTGATCCACGGAGAAGACGAAATGAGTGTGCGAGATTGGGCTCATGGCCGCCAGGCTACCGGGATATCCTGAGTGGCATGAGACAAACTGGCGGGCCTTCCCGTCCCTGGGTCGCGGTCACCCTTTCCGCTTTTGCCTTGGTGGTCCTAGCCCTGACCACGCTGAAATCCTTCTTCACCATCGGGTTGCTGTGGAAGCCGGAGAACCAGAAGGTCCGCTCCCTTGAGCTGATCCCCTTGGAGGACATCTTCACCGCGACCACCTGGTTCGCCCCGGTCTTTGATTACCTGGGCAACTTCTCTTTCTTCGTCCCGCTCGGCATGCTTACCGCGATCCTGCTGGGGCCGGTGCGGGGCCGTCTGCTCAAGGTGGCGGGACTGGCTGCCCTGTTCAGCCTGACCATCGAGCTCACCCAGTTTGGGTTTGAACTGGGGCGCACTGATGTCGATGACCTGATGTTCAACACTCTCGGTGGACTCTTCGGTGCCTGGCTAGCCAGCCTCGGCGGCCGGAAGTGGCACACCCTGCTGACGATCCTCGCTGGCCTGGCTGTCCTGGCCTTCGCCGTGTTGGTGATTCTGGGTCCCGCGCTCGGGGATCCGAGCAAGGTCGTGCCGGTGGGATAGGTCGCGGCGCTGATAAGCGGCCCGTTATTTCGCCTGGCAGCCCGGGCACCAGAAGAGGTTACGCCCCTCCATCACCTGCTCCTTGATCGGCGTGCCGCAGATATAGCAGGGCTGACCGGTCCGGCGGTAGGTGTAGACCTCCCCGCCATGATCGTCCTGGCGCGGGTCACGGCCCATGGCCGCCGGGGTGTGTTCCGGGCGGACGGTATCGATCCGCGCGTCCTCCACCCCCTCGGCCATCAGACCCACCAGATCCGCCCAGATCGAATCAAACTCATTCTTCTTGAGCTGCTTGCCCTCGCGGAAAGGGGAGATCCCCAGACGGAAGAGGGTCTCTGCACGGTAGATATTGCCCACCCCGGCGAACAGCTTCTGATCCATCAGCAGCGAGCCGATGCTGCGCCCGGAACGTTGCACCTTCGTGCGGATCGGCGCGGGATCGGCGTCGGCACGGATCGGATCTGCACCCAGCTTTGCGACGGCCGCCTCACGCTCGGCCTCGGTGATCAACCGACACCACTGCGGGCCACGCAGGTCCGCCGCCAGCTCACCGTCACTGAGCCGCAGCCGTACCTGGCCACGGGGTGTCGCCTCCGGCTCGAACTGCAGCGTGCCGATCAAACCCAGATGGATATAGATGATGTGGGCTGGATCAGCGGCATCGAAATCAATGAACAGATGCTTGCCGTAGGCCTCGGCCTGGGCCATCCGGAACCCGTCGATGCGGGCTGCTTCGGTGGCGAAGCGGCCCTGCGGCGAGCTCGCGTGCAGCGGTTTTCCGGCATAGAAGGAGTTCAGCTTGCCGGCGAGATGGTGGATGACATGACCTTCAGGCATGGAGGTCAGTCTAGTCCCGGGGGTTTTCGGGCCGGTTCGGGTGGCAGGGCTGGTCATCGTGCGGCCCTGGTGGGGTTCCCTGTTTGCGCAGAAAGCGGAGGGGAATTACATATCTCTTCATTTCCTCTTCAGGTTTGTGTAAAGATAATGGTGAGGGCTCAAATTCTCTTCCCATCTTTTCGCTCGTCTTCCAAGGAGGATTGATGTTGGACAAGATTGAAGGCAAGGATGCATCGCTGTGGGTTGCAAGCACACCGAGCACTGATTATCCGAAACTCGAAGATGATTCGACCGTCTATGACCTCGCCATTGTCGGTGGCGGCATCACAGGCATCGTCGCGGCCTATGCTGCGCAGCAGCGCGGCTTGAAGACGGTGCTCATCGAAAAAGCCCGACTTGCCGAATGGACGACCGGTGGCACCACCGCGAAACTGACCTCGCAGCACTACCTGATCTACGACTACCTCATCAGTCATCACGGACAAGCTATTGCGCAGGCCTTCGCGGATGCGAACCAGCGGGGTATTGATCGGGTCGAGAGCATCAGCACCGAGCTCGACATCGACTGTGAGTTCTCTCGTCGTGATGCGTATGTATACAGCCAACGTGAAGACAGGCTCGATGAACTGAAGGCCGAGGTCGAGTCCGCGGTCTCGCTGGGTCTCCCCGCAAGCCTGGAGATGGAGATTGATCTACCACTCGAGATCACCGGGGCGGTGAAGTTCTCCCGCCAGGCGCAGTTCCATCCGCGGAAATTTCTCCTGCCGATCGCACAGCATTTCCTCGCCCACGGTGGTGTCATCTATGAACAGACCAAGGCGACCGGCATAACACCCGGTGAGCCGAACGTCATCACGACCAAAGCGGGTGACATCAAGGCGAAGCAGGTGCTTCAGGCCAGCGGTGAACCGTTCTGGAAGAACGACATCTTCGATGGGTTCATGTGGTTGAAGATGTCTTATGCGCTCGCGGTGCAACTGGCTGAGGGCTCCGCATATCCGGAGGGCATGTACGTCACGACCGACGACCCGATGCGCACGATGCGCACCGCGACATCCGAAGGGAAGCCTGTTCTCATCTTCGGCGGTGAGAGCCATGAATACGACGAGAATACCTTCGACGCTGATAAGCATCACCAGACGCTCATTACTGATGTGCGCCAGAAGTTCGACGTGAACAAGGTGCTCTACCGCTGGCTTGCCGGCGATTACATGCCCTATGACCGGATGCCCTATATCGGCGCGATGCCGGGGTATCCGTCGGTACATGTGATCACCGGATACCGGGCGTGGGGTCTCGCATGGGCGATGTCTGCGGCCGAAGCTGTCATCAATGACATCGCGGGGACGCCGGAGGAGTGGGTGAAACCGTTCAGCCTCGACCGGCTTTCAGTCCCCATTCCAGAATCTGAGAAGGTACCGAACTTCTGAGCTGACTGCTGGCCGCTTGGTGGTCCACCCCTCGTTACTCGGAGATTGTCCCAGGTCTGAGGGGCAAGACTGGGATGTGCTGCCCCGGCTGGGTCGGCTCAGCAGTGTCCTCAGGGGTAGGTTAGCCGAATGTTGGTGTTACTATCGGAAGTGCGTTCACCGCACTCTGACCTTTAGTCAAAGATGCGTGGCGTCCCGCGTGGTTGCGGGTGGTGTGGGATGTCCAATCTGGTGGTTGGGGCATCCCGACATGGTGGTTCTCCGGTGGTTCGGAGTCTCCCGGCCCTGAATGACGTGGTGGTCATTCAGGGCTTTTTCATTTCCCTACCTGTGCTTGGACTCGGGGTTGAGTGCGGGGCAAAATATGTGTAAAACGGCCCTGATCCCTCTCTGAAAGCGCTTTATTTCGTCGTTTTGCACATATTTTGCCGCGGGCTGGCGTCAACCCAGCCCCAACCCAGTCCCAGCCCAGTCCATTAATTCCCCACTGCCACCTTCACTGATTTCAAGGGCAGCGACAGCGTGGCAATCGTGCCCTGGGGTTGATTCGGGGAGAACTGGATGGTGCCGCCATGGCGCTGGGCGATGTGCTCGGAGATGATCAGGCCGATTCCTGAGCCATCTTCCTTGGAGCTGAAGGCACCGGCCGCCAACCGGTCTGCCGGAACCGTGTCCATGCCGCGGCCCTGATCCGCGATGGAGAGACTGGTGATGCCACCGAACTCCCGGAGCTGGATGTCAAGCTGTTTCATCTTCGTCTCCGGGCGGGAGATCTCATCGATGGCGTTCATGCACAGATTGATGATCACCTGCCCGATCAGCACACTCTCACCTTCCATGATCAGCGGCTTAGTCCCCAGATCAGCGTTGACTGTCACGCCGGCCTCTTCCGCCCGGAGGCGCACGAAGTAGAGGGACTCCTCCACGGCGTCTGGAAGATTGAAGGTGGAGGTGGTGCTTTCGATACGCCGGACGTATCGCTTGGCGGAGGAGACGATCTCTGATGCCCGGTTGAGTTGTTTTTCCACCATATTGATGCCGTAACTGAGGGTTTTCGGGTCTACCTGTGCTGCGGCGATCCGGGCTTTGAGACCACTGAGATAATTGAGCGAAGCTGCCAGGGGTTGGCCGAGGTCATGGGCCAGAATCATGGCCATGTCCCCCATGGCGTTATAACGGCTCAGGTACTGCAGCTGGGTGTTCTGGGCGGCGACGCGCTTCTCCGCCTCGACCCGATCGGTGATGTCCCGGACCATGAGCACCCGGTAATTGCTCTGTTCAATCTGGACATTCTCCAGGTAACCGGCCAACCAGCGGTGGGAATCCTTGGCCAGACAGATTTTCATCCGGAAGTTGATCTTGCCCTCCGGTTGAGCCAACGCCTCCTGGAATTCAGCCTCACTGATCGAGGGTTCGATCAGTCCCAATTCAGAGACGCCCTTGCCGATGATCCCGGTTGAGTTCATGCCGAAGAGGCCGGCGGCATAGGGGGAGGCGCGGGTCACCCGACTGGCTGTGTCGAGCACCAGGATGCCGGAGGCGGTGTGGGAGATGATTCTTTCCAGGGAGGTGGACACCCAGTCCGGGGACTGTTCATGTTCATCAATGCGGCGCATCTCCACCATGATCACCTGCCGATCCTGGAAGGGGATGATGGTGGCCACTGATTCGGTGAGGAACTCCGTCCCATCCGAGGCCAGGTACTTCCACTGTCTGATGCTGGAGCCGTGGAGGGCGGCCGAGTGCAACCAGGCGACGCCGTCCTCACGTCGGTAGCGCGCATCTTGGGCACTCATGTGGTGGGCCTTGAGCGAGCGCAGTTCCGGAAGGCTGTACTTGAACAGCTCAAGGGCTCGGTTATTCGCCCAGAGAATGCGCAGGGTGTCCATCTCGTGGAGCAGGACGGCGGTCCGGGCGCGCTGGGTCATCAGCTCGAACTCTTCAGAACTTGGGATCATGCCCTCAATTCTAAATCTGAGGGAACCAGCTGGTGGATCGGGACTTCTCTGCACGGCACTAAAGAATTGCTTAGCCAGCTGCCGGTTTTCTCCCATATCGGTGGTGTGCCTCACGCCATAGCATCACTAGTGAAGCAACCGAAGTCGCAGACATTGGAGAAGGTCATGGCACTAGCAACCAAGAATGATGGCGTCACCTTGAGTGACGTGGTCGCTGAACCTGCGGGTCCCGCTCGCGAGGCGGCTTTCCGGCACGCTCTTGAGGTGCTGCGCGAACGGCGTGATGAATTTAATGAGCAGGGACACGTCCCCCGCGATTACATGACCCTGTTGAAGAAGGCCGGCCTCTTCCGGGTGGCTGTTCCGGAGCAGTTCGGCGGTGAGCCGCTACCGCCGGCGGAGTTCATGAAGCAGGTCGAGCAGATTTCTGCGGTGGACCCCGCCACCGGCTGGGTCGCCAGCTTCGGGTCTGCGCTCGTCTACTTTGCTGCGGCGCCGGTGGAGACCCAGCGTCAGCTCTACTCCCAGAGCAAAGACATTGTCTTCGCCGCCGGCATGTTCCCCATGTTCGAGGCTGAGAAGGTCGAGGGTGGTTACCTCTGCTCCGGTGAATGGCAGTTCGCCAGTGGCTGCAAGGGGGCAGACCTGCTGGGCATGGGCCTGCGAGGTGGCCCGGAAACCGGGGGCAAGCCGCTGACTGCGCTGATCGAACGCACCAAGGTCGAGATCGTCGACAATTGGAATGTCGCCGGAATGAAGGCCACCGGCTCCCACAACGTCCGGGCGGATAAGGTGTTCGTCCCCGAGGAGATGACTTTCATCCGTGGTGGCGAGCCCACCATCGATGAGCCGATCACCCGTTATCCGGTGATCGCCTATGCCGCCCAGGTGCTGGCCGTGGTCGCCTTGGGTGCCGCCCGTGGTGCCCTGGATTTTGTCACCGAGGTTGGTGCGGCGAACACCTCAATCACCGGCGGCCCGGCCAAGGGCAACCGGCCGGTATACAAGCTCGGTCTGGCCAAAGCAGAGGCAGAACTGCGCTCCGCCCAGGCTTTCTTCTACAACACCACCGAAGAGGTCTGGGCCAAGGCGGTGGCGGATGAGGAGATCACCGACCAGGACAAGGCACTGCTGCGGCTGGCTGCCACCCAGGCTGCCCAGGTCGGCCGTCGGGTGGTTCTGGAGGCCTACAACCTGGCCGGCACCGGGGCGATCTTCGAGACCCACCCGCTGCAGCGTTTCCTGCAGGACGGACTGGTCCCGGCGCAGCACGCGATGCTCCAGGAATTCACCTATGAGGCTGCCGGTGCCGTGCTGCTCAACCTCGATGCCGGTATTCCCAGCTTCCCCTGATCCACCTGCGGCCACCCGGCACTCAGATACCACTCATATTTTAAGGAGCCCTACATGTCCCAAGAGCCATTGCGCACCCTCTTCTGCGTCGGTAACAACCAGAACTTCTTCGATCTCCCGAAGTCGGAGATCGGCCCGGTATGGGAAGCCACCCAGGAATTCCTGACCAGCCTCCGGGACATGGACGGTGTCGAGGTCATCGGCACCTTTGATGATGACGCCCACATGGTCGGCCCCTCCGATGGCTGGCCCTGGACCTTCTATGTTTTGGCCGATGTCAAGGACCAGGAAACCGTCAAGGCGGCCTGCAACCTGCTGCGCACCATCATGATCGGTGAGTACGCCCTGTGGCGCTACTTCAAGATCGAGGCACGTATGGGCCGGGAGCTCGTCATCCGCGATGACGTCGAGCTCTGAACCAGAACATCACCAACAAAACCCCACTGATCAGAAGGAAAACAATGACCACCACACAGGAACCCAAGGGCGGATTCGCCAGTCTGGTTGAGAGCGACCGCTTCGCCGGCAAACTGTATACCGATCCCGCCATCTTCCAGGAGGAGATGGAGAAGATCTTCTACAAGACCTGGGTCTGGGTGGCCCATGAAAGCGAGATCCCGGAGGCGGGCTCCTTCAAGACCACCCAGGTCGGTGACCAGCCGGTGATCGTCAACCGTGACCGCAAGGGCAACTTCAATACCCTGCTCAACCGCTGCCGCCACCGTGGTGCCACCGTCTGTGACCAGCGCACCGGCAAGGCCAATGGTTTCACCTGCCCGTACCACAACTGGTCTTATACCTTGGACGGTCGTCTGCGCGGCATCCCTTATCCGGACGGCTACGAGGGTGTGGTGGACAAGAAGGATTTCCCGCTGCAGAAGCTGCGCACGGAGTCCTACCTGGGCATGATCTTCGCTACCTTCAATGAGGATGCCCCGCCGCTGGAGGATCACCTGGGAGACGCCAAGATCTGGATGGAGCGCTTTCTCAAGCAGACCAACGGCTTTCCCACCAAGGTCATCGGTGCCCACAAGTTCCGCTTCAAGGGCAATTGGAAGATCCAGCTGGAAAACACCACCGACGGCTACCACTTCCCGATGGTGCACAAGTCCTGGATGGCTTCGGTTGATTCCGAGACCGCGGACATGATGTCTTTCATGGATGACCCGGCCGCCGAGACCCACGCCCTGGGCAACGGTCACAGCGTGGGCATCATGGCCACCGCGCACCTGGACCTCGACATCGATGATGGCACCGAGGAGATTCAGCCCCGCTTCCAGCACATCGTCGACCAGCTCGAGGCCGATGGTGAGTCCCCGGAGAAGATCCGCCGCTACATGCGTTCCATGCACGGCTGTGGTTTCAACCTGAATTTCTTCCCTAATATCGCGATGTCCTCGGCCTTCTTCCGGGTGCTCATCCCGATCTCCGTCGATGAGACCGAGATCTGGCACATGGCCATCGGGATGGACGGCGGTCCGGAGGTCGTGAACCAGGAGCGCCTGCGCATCCATGAGCATTTCCAGGGACCCTTCGGCTTCGGTAGTCCCGATGATGCCGAGGGCTGGGACCGCGTCCAGATCGGTGCCGGCGGTAATCCGAATATGCCGATCATGATCAACCGCGGCCTCAACCGTGAGTACCAGACCGAGGAAAACTGGCCCACCGCCCATGTCACCGATGAAACCGGTATGCGTGAGTCCTACTACATGTGGAAGAAGATGATGAGCGATGACTGAGCTGCATAATTTCAATGATCCGCGCGTGCTGCGTGCCATTGAGCTGGTGTGGAAGGAAGCGGCACTACTCGACGCCAAGGATTACCCGGCGTGGGAGGAACTGTTCACCGAAGCGGGTTTCTATGTGATCCCGATCGACCCGGACACCACTGATTTCGCCTCCTCACTGAACATGGTCTACGACGACAAGCGTATGCGGAACCTCCGGGTCGGACGCATGATGCAGGGTTATGCCCCTTCCGCGGTCGCGGCCGCCCGCACCGTCCGGGTGGTATCCCGATTCACGGTGGAAGAGGTCAGTGACACCCAGGTCGTGCTGCGTTCCGCACAGATCCTCTCCGCCTTTAAACGCAATGCCTTCCAGACCATCGGCGCGGAACTTACCCACACGATCGTGCTGGATGAGGCCGGAGACAAGATCGCCGAGAAGGTCGCCCGGCTCATCAACAGCGAAGACGCGGTCAACGCCGCTGGCTTCCTGATCTAGCTAAGGAAAAGAATATGGCTGAAAACGCGCAGACCTCCGGTATCGCGGTGGTCACCGGGGCCGCCGGTGGCATGGGGGAATTCATCGTCCGGCAGCTCCACGCCGAGGGCAACCAGGTCTACCTCGCCGATATCGACGTCGATAAGGCTGCCGTCCTGGCCGCCGAGCTCTCCCCGGACGGCAGCACCGCCCGGGCCATCCGGCTGGATGTCTCGATCCGCCAGGACTTTGTGGCTGCGCTGGCGGAGATCACCGCGGAGTGGGGCACCCCGACCATCCTGGTCAACAATGCCGCCGTCACCCGGGCCGCGGATCTGATGACCCTGGATGAGGTGGATTTCAACCGGGTGCTCACCACCAATGTCGATAGCATCTTCTTCGGCTGTCAGGTCATCGGTGGTGCCATGGCGGCGGCGGGTTATGGCCGGATCATCAACATGGCCTCCCTGGCCGGCCAGAACGGCGGCACCGCCACCGGTGGTCATTATGCCGCCTCCAAGGGGGCGATCCTGACCGTCACCAAGATCTTCGCCCGGGAGCTCGCGGGGCGCGGCGTCACGGTGAACTCCATTTCCCCTGGCCCGCATGATCTGCCCATTGTCCATCAGACCGTGCCGGCGGAGAAGCTCGATGCCGTCATCGCCGGTATTCCGGTGCAGCGTCTGGGCGAACCGGCGTTCATCGCCAAGACGGTGTCCCTGCTCGCGGATGCCGATGCATCCTTTGTCACCGGCGCCTGCTGGGACATCAACGGCGGCCTCTACGTCCGCTGACTGACACTGACATCAACGCAGAAAGGGGAGCGCAGCCATGTCTCTCATTGACGTCGTGGTCTCGGACATCGTCCAGGAGACCCCCACTATCAAGTCCTTCTACCTTTCGATGCCGGATGGCACGCCCATCGGGCATTACTCTCCCGGCGCGCATATCGACGTCGTTGGTCCGACCTCCGTGACCCGGCAGTACTCGCTCTGCGGGCGGCCGGACGGAGACAACGCCTACCTCTTCGCGGTCAAACGCGAGGAGGGCGGGCGAGGTGGATCCGAGGCTCTCCATGAGTTGAAGGTCGGCGATAGGCTGAAGATCTCCGCTCCCCGGAACCTCATGCAGATCGCGGCGGAGGGTGCGCACCATGTGCTGGTTGCCGGTGGTATCGGCATCACCCCGATGCTCAGCCTCGCGCGCTACATGGATGTCCGTGGCATCAGCTTCGAGCTGCACTATTACGCCCGCAGTGAAGAGGAGGCGGCCTTCCTACCGATCCTCACGGAGAAGATCTCGGATAAGCTCCACGCCCACCTCGGGGTGGACCGGGAGGCACAGCAGCAGAACCTGAAGAAGATGGTTGCAGCCACTCCGGCGAACACTCATCTCTATGTTTGTGGTCCCGCCGGATTCATGGACAATGTCCGGGAGATCGCGGCGAAAAAACTGCCTGAGGAGTCCATCCACTTCGAGAACTTCAAGCCCGCCGGTTCGGATGAGGATCAGGTGAACACCGAGTTCGATGTCGAACTCGATGGCGAGACCTATCACGTTCCCGCTGACCGGAGCATTGTGGAGGTGCTCAATGAGGCCGGCTGTGAGATCGACACCTCCTGTGAGGAGGGCATCTGCGGCACCTGCATCATGGAGGTGCTCGCGGGCACCCCGGAGCACCGGGACAGCGTGCTGACCAAGGCAGAGCGGGCGGCCAATGAGACCATGGCTGTCTGTGTCTCCCGGACGAAGGATCCGAAGCTGGTGCTGGAGTACTTCTGATCTCCCGCTTATCGACGCCGCGCCGGGGCCGGCTCAGAGATAGAGTTCGGCACCCAGGATGATGGTCCGGGTGGGTGGCAGGTGGAAGGTTTCAGTGCGGTTGGCCTGGTTCTTCTCCAGCGTCAGGAACAGCTTCTGCCGCCAGTCACGGAAGCGATGGATATGCGGCGGGCGCAGGGTGAGCACCGAGAGGAAATAGAGCGCGTGGTCGAGATCGATGTCGAGCTCGGGAGTGTGGTCGAGCGCGAGCAGGAGATTGAGGGGAATATCCTGTTTGTCGGTGAAGCCGAGCCGGATGGTCACGTGCACGATCCCATCCGAGGCTGATCCGATGTGGTCGACGGTGATCCGGTCGGCACGGTGTACATGGGGGACGTTCATGTGAACAATCCGCACGATGACAACGTGTTCATGGAGCATGTGGAAGTCGGTGACACATTTGACCATGGCCAGCGGGGTGGTGTCAGGGTTGGGGTGGGGGAAGACCGCCACACCCGGGATCCGCCGGATCGGCAGCTCGGGGAGTGAGGAGATGAAAGGGGTGAGCGCACCCTCCATCTCGCGGCGCTTGCTGGTGACTCTGGCGTTTCCACCTTGCCAGGTGCTCATCAGCAGCACGACGACTACGGCCATCGCCAACGGGAGCCAGCCGCCGGCGAGAAGTTTGGTGGTGTTGGCGGCGAAGAGCAGGATCTCCAGAACTCCGACGATGGCAACGTAGAGGAGGATCTTCCACCATGCCCAGCGCCAGACGGTGGCCGCGTAGAAGAGGAAGAGAACGGACACCAGCACCAGGGTTCCGGTGACCGCGAGCCCATAGGCGTTGGCCAGGCGGGCGGAGGAGGAGAAGAGGAGAACCAGAGCCATCACGGAGATGAAGAGCACCCAGTTGACCATCGGCATAAAGATCTCACCCTCTGATCGGCGGGAGGTGTGCTTGACCACCAGTCGTGGCAGCAGTCCCAGCCGGATGGCCTGGTGGGTCATCGAGTAGGCGCCGGAGATCACGGCCTGGGAAGCAATGATGGTCGCGATCGTGGCGAAGATGACCAGGGGCAGTTGCAGAGCTGGTGGAGCCAGATGGAACATGGGGTTGCTCGCGGCTTCCGGGTGGGCGATGACGAGTGCACCCTGGCCCAGGTAGACGAGCACCAGGGCAGGCATGACCACACACAGCCAGGCCAGGCGCACCGAGCGGGTGCCGAAGTGCCCCAGATCGGCATAGAGCGCTTCAGCACCGGTGACGGTCAGCACCACCGCTCCCAGCAGCACGAATGCCTGAAATGGCTGATTCACCACCAGGCCGATCGCCCAATGTGGCGACAGGCTCAGGAGGATCTGCGGGTGGGCGAGGATCTGCGGGATCCCCAGTAACGCCATGGTGGCGAACCAGGCCAGCATGATGGGGCCAAAGGCGCGGCCCACTCGGCCGGTGCCGAAGGGCTGGATGGCGAAAAGTGCCGCGAGGATGACCACTGAGATCGGCACAATCAGGTTGTCCAGATTGGGTGAGACCACGGTCAGGCCTTCGACCGCACTCAACACTGAGATGGCGGGAGTGATGACCGCGTCCCCGTAGAACAGCGCAGCCCCGAGCACTCCGAGTACGGTGACGGCACCGAGCTTCCTTGGGCCGGTGAGGCGGTTTCGCAGCAGTGCCACCAACGCCAGGATTCCACCCTGGCCATCATTATCCGCGCGGGTCACCAACAGAATATACTTGGCTGTGACAATGATGGTGATCGTCCACAGCACCATGGAGATGATGCCGTACACATTCTCCCGGGCGATGCTGACGGCATTGTGCTCCATGCTGAATGCGGTATGCAGGGCGTAGAGAGGGCTGGTGCCGATATCGCCGAAGACCACGCCGAGGGCTCCCAGTGCGACCAGCCAGGACCGCGGCTGGCCCGTGCCCGAATCGCCCGGTGAAATGGCTGGAGGATCCGTGGCAGCGGGGCTCTTTGCGGGCTTCTTCCGGGAATCATTCGACCGGTGCGGCCATGATTTTGCCATGGCAACAGTGTGCGCCAAGAAGGGGGAAATTGCCATGGTTATCGGCCGTTGAACAGGGCCAACTCCCGGTGGGACCTCGCCCGCCCCACTCAGATGGTCACACCATTTTCCCCGGGTACCGCTACGTCATAGCGGAGCAGATCACGCACCAGCGTGCCGATGCTATCGGCATCTGTCTTGGTCTTGATCCGGGTGCGGTGCACATCGACGGTTTTCACGCTCATGCCGAGGCGTCGACTGATGTTCTGGCTGGGCAGCCCCTCAATGACCAGCGCCAGTACCTCGCGTTCCCGGGGTGTCAGCAGCGCCAGTTTCGCCGCGAGCCCGCGGGAGCGGCGGTAACCCTCGAAACGCTGGGCGGCATTCTCGACGCCGAGCTGCACGGCGTCGATAAGCCGTTGCGGATCATAGGGCTTTTCCAGGAAGTCCTGGGCACCGGCCTTCATGGTGGACACCGACATGTTGATGTCGCCATGGGCGGAGACGAAGATGATCGCCACATGTGGGGCGAGCTGGTTGAGCTTCTCCTGAAGTCGGGGGCCGCTCATCCGGGGCATCCGGACATCCAGGATCAGACAGGCCGGGCGGCCCGGATCGAACTGCGCGAGGAACTCATCGGCGCTATGACAGATCGTGCAGGAGATGCCGGCGCTGTCGAGCAGCCAGGCCACGGATTCACAGAGTTCCGGGTCATCATCGATGACATAGACCTCGGCGGGCGCGCCATCAGGCAGGGTCATGTCGCTTCCATTTCGGGGGCGGTCGGCAAGCGTTGTTTTCAGCGGGATATTCATCATGATCTCAATCCCAGGCGGCGTCGGCCGTCCAATAGTTCATGCCGAAGGCACTGACCTGATGCTCCCAGTTCGTCAGCCGGCGCAGGCCGGGCTCCTCCCGGCGGACGGAGGCATCCGCGGCCTCGGGGCCATCGGCCTCAACGGTCCAGTGCACCCAGTTCACCTCCCGGCCGTGCTCATCATGGACAAAAAGGTCCACATGGTGCCAGCCGTAGTTGAAGGTGTCCTCGTAGCAGGTCAGGAACATACGGTCATGATTAACGGGGCGGGGTGTGATTACCATGTCAGATCTTTCAGCGTGGGGTGTGAGGTGGACTCAGAGAGGGAGGGAATTCTCCGCAGCCGGCTCTCGAGGCAGCGCCCCAGATGGAGCAGTTGCTTCTCCGAACCCGGGAGTCCGATCAGCTGAACTCCCAGAGGTAGCCCAGTGGTGGTTTTGGCACCGGGGACGATGACCACCGACATCCCGAGCAGTTGCCAGGGGCGGCTGAGATCCGGGGAGCCGGTGCCGGCGGAGCTCTCCGGTGCGGGACCAGCAGCGGCGGGGCCGAGAATGACCCCGGTATCGCCGAGGAGACGTTCCAGGGCGCGCCGGGAGATGGTCCGGCGGATCAGCGCCTCCTGGTAGTCCGCTTCCGCGATCTCGGCGCCACTCTGCAGGAGTTCCCGGAGCTGTGGGCTCAGTTCGGACTCATGCTTCGCCCTGATCTCCGCCAGCGTGCGGGTGGCCTCGTAGCCCATGATGAGGCGGTGATCCTCGACCAGGGTGTGCACATGATCGGACCAGTCGAGTGGCGAATAGGTCAGGCCGAGATCGACGGCCAGCCGGGGCAGCTCGGCCAGGAGAGCACTCATCTGGGGTGCCAGCGGGAGGAGATCTGAACCCTCCCAGAGGTGGAGAGTGGTATCCGCCAGGACCGGATCAGGGTGGAACTCCTGGTCGGTGAAGGCCGAGTAGACATAGTCCAGATCGGTGACGTTCCGGGTCAGTAGCCCGAGGGAATCCAGGGTTTCGCTCATCCCGGAGATGCCGGCCATCGGGGTGGAGTCGGCGGCGAGCACCATACCGGCGACACCGCAGAAAGACGCCGGGCGGGTCAATGACCCGGCGGTCTGGGTGCCCAGGGCCAGCGGGATGGAGTTGGCGCCCACTGCGGCGGCGGAGCCACTTGATGAGCCGCCGGGGGTACGACCGTGGTTCCAAGGATTGACGGTAGGCCCGGGGCTGAAATAGCCGAATTCGGTGGTCACGGTCTTCCCCTGAATGGTTGCCCCCAATTCCCGGAGCCGGGTGACGCAGGCGGCGTCCGTTTGGGCAGTGGTATCGGGTGTGACAGGGGAACCTGAACGGGTGGGCAGGCCGGCGACGTCGATGATGTCTTTGACCCCTACCGAGATGCCGCTGAGGGGGAGATCTCCGGGGTTCGGGTCGCCGGGGCGAGCCATGGTTGCCGGCGGGGTTGCGGCGGGGTCCGCCAGCTCTGTCTCGAGGTCGGTGAAAGCGACCCAGGCCTTGAGTTTTTCCTCGTAGCGAATGATGTCGGTGCGAACTTCGGCAGCCAGTTCGGATGCTGAGGCAGCGCCACTGTGTACTGCCGCTACCTGTTCACTGATGAATCGGTTGCGGTAAATCGAGGTCATCGGAGTCTCCTGCAGGGCCGGTGAATCTTCCCAGAATGAGGTGATCGATCCCGGGCTATCAATGTGATTGAGGTTACGTGATTCTCTTTGGCTATGAAACATCCTCGAAGTAAAGGTTTCCCCCCTATCTGTGTAAGTCGAATCACAGTTACCTTTCTGGCATATCAACAGTGAAGATCCGGCCTGCGGGCCGGGGGATCGGAGCAGAAATGACCGTCACAAGGAACCCCATCGAGGTGCCGATGCCTGAGGGAGCCGAGCGCATCAAGAGTAATTCTCATCGCCCCACCACACGCGCCTGGGTCATCGTGGGTCTTCTGGTGGCCTTCCAGATCGTCGCCTTCGCAGATAAGGCGGTCCTCGGCCTGGTGGCGCCGCATGCCATGTCCGAGCTCGGGCTGACCCCGACCCAGTTCGGTTTCATCGGCAGCGCTTTCTTCTTTCTGTATTCCATCGTGTCCGTGCTGACGGGAATCCTGGCCTCTAAGTTCTCGGTTCGCTGGATTCTCCTGGTGATGGGCGTGACCTGGGCGGTCATGCAGTTCCCGATGCTGCTCGGCGGTGGCGCGGCGATGCTGCTCGCCACCCGCATCATCCTCGGTGGCGCGGAAGGGCCCGCCACCGCGATGTCGCTGACCTCGGCACACACCTGGTTCCATCCCTCCCGCCGAGCATTGCCCTCCAACCTGGTGGCTATCGGTTCCACCCTCGGTCCGGTCATCGCGGCCCCCTTCATCGCCTGGGTCATCGGCATGTGGGGTTGGCGGTGGGCCTTCGGTGCCCTGGGCGTCATCGGCCTGGTTTGGGTCATCGCCTGGCTGACCCTCGGCGGCGACGGCCCCTACAAGGCCGGTGCCAAGGTGACGGCCACGCTTAACGACGCCGCCCCGGAAGCCGGGTCGGTCGACGCACAACAGCCGGTGAACATCTGGCGGGCCCTGTTCAGCCTCGCCTTCATCGCCGCTCTCTTCGGTGCCGCCTCGAACTTCTGGGTCCAAGGGTTCCTGACCACCTGGCTACCGCAGTACCTGGGCACCGTTGTCGGCCTATCCCTTCCCCAGGTCGGCCTGTACACCACCTTCCCCTGGGTGCTCGGCGCCCTGGTGCTGCTGGTTCTCGGCGGAATCGGCCACCGCATGATGACGCGAGGCAAGAGCGCTCACCTGGCCATCGCGGTTCCCTTCGGACTCTCCACCGCCGTCGCTGGCCTCGCCTTCCTGTTGACCCCGATCGTCCCCAGCTCGTTGACCGTGGTGCTGCTGTCCATCGCCGGTGGTTGCAGCCTCGTCTTCCCGATGGCGGCCTCCGCGATCGGATTTGCCGTCGGCCCGAAGCAGCGGCCGATCATGATGGCCACCCTGGGCGGTTTCGGGGCCATCGGCGCCATCATTTCCCCGGTCCTCGTCGGTGCGATGATGACGGCCGCAGGTTATGAGGCACCGGCCAAGGGGGTCGCCCCCAGCCCAGAGATGGTGCTCGCAATGACCGATGGAGTGCACTCCGCTTTCTTGATCACCGGTACCTTCCTGCTGGTTGCAGGCCTGGCCGCCGCACTGTTGCTCCGCCCGGAGCGCCTGGGCAGCTACCTCCAGGCCCGGCACCTGCGTCCGGCACCCGCCAACTAACCTCCCCTGTTTGTGAACACCCAGAAAGCTGGTATCTCCGCCATGACCGCAATCATCCCCGAGACCTTTGACCCCAAAGTCTTCCGAGAAGTGATGGGCCACTACCCCACCGGTGTTGCCGTGATCACCGGCCGCAGTGCGGAGGGCGAGATCCTGGCACTGGTGGTGGGCACCTTCTCCTCGGTCTCCCTGGACCCGCCGCTGGTGTCCTTCATGCCGATGAAGACCTCCCGGACCTTCCAGAAGCTGCGCACCTGCGACTCCCTGTGCATCAATATCCTCGGCGGCGAGCAGCAGGCGGAGATGCTGGCCATCGCGCAGCGGTGGGAGAACAAACTGGATGGCATCGACTGGTACCCCTCGCCCTCCGGAGATCCGGTGCTGCGCAACTCCATCGCCTGGATCGACACCACCATCGCCGATGTCGTGGAAGCCGGCGACCACTGGATCGTGCTCTGTGCCGTCGCTGATCTCCAGGTGACCAACTCCGTCCCGCCGCTGCTCTTCTTCCAGGGCGGATACGGTAGTTTCGCGGGATTGGAGTCAGGCTCCCGGATGAGCCACGAGATTCTCCCGGCCATCCACGCCGCGCACAACGCGAGTGAACAGCTCAAGGACCTGGCGCATTCGATCGGTTGTGAAGTCTCGGTGTTCGCCGCCGTCAGCGATGATGAGATGGCCACGGTGTTCTCCGAGCTCTCCGCGGACGCCACCCGGGAGGGCGGCCTGGCCAGCCGCTTCCCGCTCGTCCCACCCATCGGCGACAGCTACTTCTTTGACAAGCCCGCTGAGTTGCAGCAGCGGTGGATGAACAAACTGAAGAACCCCTCCGAGGAGATCCAGGAACGCCACCGCCGCCGCCTGGAGTTCATGCGGGAGCACGGTTATCTGCTGGCCTTTCTGCCGGCGGAGGGTTCCAACGCCTATGACCAGATGATCCGGGCGACCCAGGAATACAAAAAGGTGAGCCTGACCCCGGTTGAGGAGCGCAGCATCCGGGAAACCATCGGCTCCACCCCGGTGGACTATGAGCTGCGGGAGATCTCAGACACCGAAATCTATGATGTCGGCTCCCTTGTCTTCCCGGTTAAGGATCCCTCCGGCCAGCACACCATGACCCTGCGGCTGGCGCAGCTCCCCGGCAGTGCCACCGGAACCCGGGTCCGCGACTGGATCACCCGCTCCCAGGAAGTTATCCAGAACATCGAGAGCACCGTTAACACCGAGAAGAACTAAGGAAACCCACCATGACTGAAGAACTGATCACCAAGCTGGCCAACCGTATTGATGTCCTGGAGGCAGAGGCGGATATCCGTCGCATTCAGGCCCGGTACATGTACCTCTGCGATACCCCCTGCCCGGTGTACCCGCCGATCACCGACCAGGAGCGCATCGAGCTGATCCTCGAGCTCTACACCGAGGACGCGGTCTGGGAGGGAGTGGGCGAGTACTACACCGGACAGTTCGGGAAGGCAGAGGGCAAGGATGCGATCCGGGCACACTTCAACCGCTTCTGGCCGGCAGACCAGGATCCGAAGCTGCTGCTCAACGCCCACTACCTCACTTCAGAGCAGATCTTCGTCGATGGTGAGGAGGCCACCGGACTCTGGATCCACATGCAGCCCTGGCTGTTCTCCGACGGAACCTCCCTGCTGCGCTCCAGCCGCCTGAACAATGCCTTCCGCCGTGAGAACGGGGTATGGAAGATCACCCGGACCCGCACCGAGAATGTCTTCATCGCCCCGCTGCCGGACAACTTCGCCGAAAGCTACCCGAGCACCTCGGTCCTGCTGCGATAGCCTGCCCAGCACCGCTCGCCGGCCCAGGTAGTCATCGACTACCTGGGCCGGACTTCTGCCCGAGGCACCCCTTTCTCTAAACTGCCGCCTGACAGGTAAAGTCGTGGGGCGTCAGCCACCCCAGACAGAAGGGCACTTTCTGATGCCGTACCGCACCGGATTTGATCGTGAACGTTATATCGAGATGCAGTCGCGGCATATCCAGGAGCGCCGCGAAGCCATCGGTGGCAAGCTCTATCTAGAAATGGGCGGCAAACTCTTCGACGATATGCACGCCTCCCGCGTCCTTCCCGGCTTCACCCCGGACAATAAGATCGCGATGCTGGAGAAGCTGAAGGACGAGATGGAGATCCTCGTCTGCATCAACGCCAAGGACTTGGAGCGCCAGAAAGTCCGCGCTGACCTCGGCATCCCCTATGAGGAGGACGTGCTCCGTCTCATTGACGTCTTCCGCGAGCGGGGCTTCCTCGTGGAACACGTGGTGCTCACCCAGGTCGAGGAGGACAACCACATGGCGCTGGCCTTCCAGACCCGCCTCGAGCGCCTCGGACTCAAGGTCGCCCGGCACCACATCATCCCCGGTTACCCCACCGACACCCGCCGCATCGTCTCCGATGAGGGCTTCGGCCGTAATGAATATGCGGAGACCAGCCGAGATCTGATTGTGGTCACCGCGCCGGGACCGGGTTCCGGCAAGCTCGCCACCTGTCTGTCACAGGTGTACCACGAGTACAAGCGTGGGGTGCCCGCAGGTTACGCCAAGTTTGAGACCTTCCCGATCTGGAATCTCCCCCTGGAGCACCCGGTGAATCTGGCCTATGAGGCCGCCACCGTGGATCTCGATGACATCAATGTCATCGATCCTTTCCACCTGGCCGCCTATGGCGAGCAGGTCACCAGCTATAACCGCGATGTCGAGGTCTTTCCGCTGCTCAAGACCCTGCTGGAGAAGCTCAACGGCAGCTCTCCCTATAAATCCCCGACCGACATGGGGGTGAACATGGCAGGCTACGCCATCTCTGATGATCAGGTGTGCCGGGAGGCCGCCAATCAGGAGATCATCCGCCGCTACTACAAGGCACTGGTTGAAGAACGCCGTGATGAGCTCGACGACACGCTCTCCCAGCGGGTGGCCATGGTCATGAGCAAGGCCGGCACCTCCATTGAGGAGCGTCGGGTGGTTGAGGTGGCCCTCAACGTGGAGGCGGCGACCGGTGCCCCGGCTTCCGCCCTGGAGCTTGACGATGGCACGATCATCACCGGCAAGACCTCGGAACTGCTGGGTTGCTCCGCCGCGATGCTGCTCAATGCCTTGAAACATCTGGCCGGCATCGACCGTGACATTGATCTGCTTTCCCCCAGCTCGATCGAACCGATTCACACCCTCAAGACGGAACACCTGGGATCGCGGAACCCACGACTGCACACTGATGAGGTGCTCATCGCGCTCTCGGTCTCGGGTGCCGCCAGCCAGGACGCTCGTAATGCCCTGCGCGCTCTGAAGGAGTTGCAGTCCTGCAATGCCCACACCACTACCATTCTCGGCCCGGTGGATGAGAGCATCTTCCGTAACCTCGGCATCTTGGTGACCTCGGAGCCGAAGTTCCAGCGTAAGTCCCTGTACCGGAAGCGCTGAACTTCCGGGATCTCGGTCAGTGAGCCGGTGTGAATCTTGTCATTCATGCCGGTTTTTGCTCGTCTTGATAAGTTTCGGATGGGCCGTGAAAGACAAAACCCCAGGTGGAGTGAAAAGATTAGGGCCATAATATTTTCATGAGCAGGCTAAAGGGGATGATGTGACAAGTTTCTACCGTGATGAGCTCGATAATGAGATCGACGCTGTCCTACAGCGGGTAAACCGTGGCATTGAAGATGCGGACCAGGCTGAAACGATGCATGTTGACCTCAAGGAAGAGGCCGGACGGCGTGGTCCGCAGCGTTGATAAGCATTGACTGACGGTTTCGCCCCCTGCGCCCGGCTGGCTAGACTTTCCCTCGTGTCGATCAGCAAAATTCTCCTATATTACAAGTTCACCCCGATCGCGGATCCGAAGGCCGTGATGCTCTGGCAGCGTGACCTCTGTGAATCGCTCAACCTCAAGGGTCGGATCCTCATCTCGGAGCACGGTATCAACGGCACCGTCGGTGGCAACATCGATGACTGCAAGCGTTATATCCGCAAGACCCGCGACTACCCGGGTTTCACCGACATGGAATTCAAATGGTCCGAGGGTGGCGCGGAGGATTTCCCGAAGCTCAGCGTGAAGGTCCGTGATGAGATCGTCGCCTTCGGCGTCCCCGGGGAGATCAAGGTCGATGAGAACGGCGTGGTCGGCGGTGGGGTGCACCTTAAGCCCGAGGAGGTCAACGAGCTTGTCGACGCCCGCGGCGAGGAGGTCGTCTTCTTCGACGGCCGCAACGCCATGGAGGCCCAGATCGGCAAGTTCCGCGATGCGGTGGTCCCCGAGGTGGACACCACCCATGATTTCATCGCCGAGATTGAATCCGGCAAGTATGACGACCTCAAGGATAAACCGGTGGTCACCTACTGCACCGGCGGTATCCGCTGCGAGGTGCTGAGCTCGCTGATGATCAACCGGGGCTTCAAGGAGGTCTACCAACTTGACGGTGGCATTGTCCGCTACGGCGAGAAGTTCGGTAACCGGGGCCTGTGGGAGGGCTCCCTCTATGTCTTCGACAAGCGGATGCACCTGGAGTTCGGTGAGGATCATAAACAGCTCGGTCACTGTGTCCGCTGTGACGCGGGGACAAACAAGTTTGAGCATTGCGTCAACGAGGATACCTGCCGCGAATTGGTGCTGATGTGCCCGGACTGCCATGAGAATGTGGCTACCCGGCACTGCGGCCGGCCGGACTGTGAACAGGTGGCTGCGCAGCTGGCCGCAGCGGTGGATTAACGGCGGAAGCTGTGTGGCGGGGTCCGCGGGGGCGTGGACGAATAGCTGCAAGAAGGCTTTTTCAGGGCCGTTCGACCGCGTTTTCCGGCTCCTTGCAGCTATGCGTCCCTATCCGCCCCGGTTTTCGAGACCGACCGAATAACCAGAAGGAGCCGGTACCCCGAGTGGGTACCGGCTCCTTTGGCGAAGAATGGCGGAAGCTAGAAGAGCAGACTTCCGTCCATGATGGCGATCGGCAGGGCCGAGGTCATCCAGAGCATATTCAGCGGCAGCAGGAACCAGAAGGCCGCCATCCAGGGCCACCAACGCAGCCGCTGGTTCAGTTTCCGGATCATGATGAGGGCGCAGCCCAGGATAGAGGCGGCGGCGAAGAGACTGGTGAGAATCGGCCACCAGATCCGGGCGAACTCGGTACAGATCCAGACCGCCTCCCCGGCCTCACAGTGTGGCCCGCCGTACAAGCGGCTGATCAGCGCGAGGAGGAAGGCGAAGATGAACA
Organism: Corynebacterium sp. A21; assembly: GCF_052266655.1. NCBI lineage: Bacteria > Bacillati > Actinomycetota > Actinomycetes > Mycobacteriales > Corynebacteriaceae > Corynebacterium > Corynebacterium sp. A21. The sequence continues at coordinate 29,822 of NZ_JBQPQY010000004.1, read as the reverse complement.
GGCACACCAAGGAACCGAGGGCGTAGATGACGGCCTGGCGGCCGGATCGCTGATTTTTCGCCAGGGTCTCCGCCGGGTCCGGTTGACCGGCGAGATCCTCAATGGTGCTGGCCCCTGGCATGGGGCGGTTGGTGTAGTCGGAATCGGTCACCAGGTCATTTTCGGGGTGGCCGTAGGGTTTCCGGCGTTTTTTGTTGCTGGCTGAGTTTTCGGAGGAGTCCTGCTTATGCATCGGGACCACCGCCTTTCTTCTGTCTTACTCTAGCTTCCGCACCTTAACGCGGGCGTAGAGTGATTTCGGTCGGGTGGGCATCCGACGGGGTCTCTAGGGCGTTGATGATCGCTGAGGCGACGGTGCCGGCACTGAGAAACGCCGAGGGGTCCCAGTTCCGGCCGAATTCACCGACGATCTTGCGTTGCATCTCGGTGGCGATACCGCCAGGGTAGATCGAGGTGACCCGGATGTCGGGGTTCTCGCCGCGCAGCCCGTCACACCAGGCGCGGGCAGCAAATTTACTGGCTGAGTAGACGGTCCACTGGGGTCGGGTCTGCTGGCCGGCGCCGGAGTTGACGTAGACCAGGTGCCCGCCGGCGGCCTTCAGCGCGGGCAACAGTCGATTGCTCAGGTCGACCGGGGCATGCAGGTTGACCGCCATGGTCTCCTCCCACACCTCGCGGCTGAACTCCTGGGTCGGACCTACAGGGGCGACTCCGGCGCAGTGGATCAGGGCGTCGAGCTGCGTCGGCATTTCCACCGGCGGCAGGGGTCGGGTGAAATCCGCCTGCCACCAGGTTGCGGCCGCAGGGCCGGGACTGGTGCGGTATTGGGCGGTGACGCGCCAGCCGCGGGAGAGCAACCGGGAGACAACCTCCCGGCCGACACCGCCGCTGGCTCCGGTGACAAAGGCGTGCGGGGTGCGGGAGCTGGACAACATGGCGGTTCCTCGGGTCGGAATCTAAAGACTGCGTACCGGGTGAACGATCACCGGTACCTGCACATGGGCGAGGATATCGGTGGCGGTGGACCCGATGAAGACCCGCTCAAGCGGGCCGGGCGGGGTGGAGCCGAGGCAGAGAAGATCGCCCTTCTTCCACTTCAGGGCGTCGACCGCCCCGGCCCAACCAGAGCCGGATCCGATGTCGGTGTCCACGCTCAGCTCCGGGTAACGGTCCAGGACCGCATCGCGGGAGCGGTCCAGCATGGCCAGGGAATGCTCGCGCCATTCCATCGTGAGATCGGCGGCGAGGTCGAGCTGGTCGTTGACCGTGCTGGAGGTGAGGCCACTGGGGGAGAAGGCCAGGACCCGCAGCGGAACCTGCCAGCGGTCGGCCATATCAGCAGCGAAGAAGAGGCTCCGGGTGTCATCGGAGTCCTCTCCCAGATGGGCGTAGTTGAGCCGGGTGACGCCTCGCTTGGAGAGTTTGACGGCACGCGGTGCCAGACCGAGCGGCTGCGGTGAGGAGTGCAGCAGCGCATCGGCGGTGGATCCGGCCCGGAACCGGCCCTTCGGGGCGGCGGCTTTGGATCCGAGGATCACCAGGTCGGCCTCGAACTCCGCGGCAGCCTGTGTCAGCAGCACCGACTCGGTGGGGCCATCCAGGAATGTGGAGACCTGCTCGTCCCAGTATTCTTCGGGAACTCCGACGGTGGCGAGGGCCTTCCTGACCTTGGTATCCCAGGCGGCGGCTTCCTTCCTCACCCACTTGCGGTACTTGCCGCCGAGTTTGCTCAGCGAGGTAGACGGCCAGGGGCGTAGGAAGGTGCTCACGACCCGGATCTGGATAGGTATGGTGCGCCCCAGCCAGGCGGCGAACTCCAGACTTTCGGTGCCTCGCCCATCAAGGCGCCAAGCGACGAGGACCCGCAGCGGTTCGGCGGCATCCTGAGGATTCGTTTCGATGTTTGGCATTCCCAGCGACGTTCAGTGGAAGGTTTAAGGGTTTAGGCCTCATTATGGCCGTTTAGCGGCTATTCTCCGAATCTGCCACTGCGCCATAAGTTTTGGCGAGGGTGTTGATGAGATCGGAGAGGCCATCAGCCTTCTCCAGGTAGCTCTCATCGAGGGTGCTGAGCATTTCGGCGAGGTACTTGGTGCGTTCTTCGCCGACGCGCACCAGCTCGGTGGAACCGAGCTCCGTCAGATTGACGAGGACGCCACGGCGGTCCGTGGTGTCACGGATGCGCTCGACCATGCCGCGCTGCTCCAGCTGATGCAGCGCGTTGGAGGCGGTGGGCATGCGGATACCCTCCTGTCGTGCCAGGTGGCTGATCCTTGAGGCGCCATTTTCCTGGAGTCGAGTCATGAGAGACAATTGCGGACCAGTCAGGGAAGATTGCTCTGAAAGTCGGAAGTACATGACGTACAACTTGGTGAGCGCCGGTCGGATCTGACGTGCAATATCCTCGGGGGTGGGAGAAGTCATGGGGACCAGCCTAGCCTTATCTGGGGGGAAAACTGTTACACCCGGCTAAGTAAGTGGTAGGGATCCCACTCAGTTACCGGGGCCTGGCTGGCCACATTCACTCCGGTGAAAATATGCAACGCAATCGTTTCCACCGGAAGAAAACTTCTTGGACTGGAGAAACTACCCGCCGATGATGAAGGCCTCAAGCTGGGCCCGGGCGAGATCATCGCCGAGCTGCTCCGGCGGGGATTTCATCAGGTAGGCGCTGGCCGGCAGGATCGGACCACCCAAGCCGCGGTCGAGCGCGATCTTGGCGGCACGGACGGCATCGATGATGATGCCGGCGGAGTTCGGCGAATCCCAGACCTCGAGCTTGTACTCCAGGTTCAGCGGCACCTCGCCAAAGGCGGTGCCCTCCAGACGGACATAGGCCCACTTACGGTCATCGAGCCAGGCGACGTAGTCGGAGGGGCCGATGTGGACGTTGCGGTCTTCGACCTTGCCGGCCAGCGGGCCCTCGGTGAGGTTGGAGGTGACGGCCTGGGTCTTGGAGATCTTCTTGGATTCCAGGCGGTCGCGGTCGAGCATGTTCTTGAAGTCCATGTTGCCGCCGACGTTGAGCTGCATGGTGCGGTCCAGGCGGACACCGCGGTCCTCGAAGAGTTTGGCCATCACCCGGTGGGTGATGGTGGCGCCGACCTGGCTCTTGATGTCGTCACCGACGATGGGGACTCCGGCGGCGCGGAACTTTTCAGCCCACTCGGGGTCGGAGGCGATGAAGACGGGCAGGGCGTTAACGAAGGCGACACCAGCGTCGATGGCCGCCTGGGCGTAGAACTTGTCGGCTTGTTCGGAACCTACCGGCAGGTAGGACACCAGGACGTCGACCTTCGCGTCTTTTAGTGCCTGCACCACATCAACCGGGGTGGCCTCAGATTCGGTGATGGTCTGGCGGTAGTGGGTTCCCAGGCCGTCGAGGGTTGGGCCGCGCTGGACGGTGATCCCGGTGGAGGGGACTTCGGCGATCTTGATGGTGCAGTTCTCAGAGGCATCGATTGCCTCGGCCAGGTCGGTGCCCACCTTCGCGGCATCAACCTCGAAGGCGGCGACGAATTCGACATCGCTGACGTGGTAGTCGCCGAACTTGACGTGCATCAGACCCGGGACCTTCTCATCTGCGGGGGCGTTCCGGTAGAACTCGACACCCTGCACCAGTGAGGCGGCGCAGTTGCCCACCCCGGCGATGGCTACCCGGATCTTTGATTCACTCACGTTGTCTCTAACTCCTTAGTCGGTTGTGCTTGGGCACCCACGGCATACGGGGCGACGTCGTCGGTAAGCGTGCCTGGAGGGTGCCTCAATGCCCACCATAGGGAAGGATTCGCCCGGTTCCAGCCAGTCCGCCGGACGGGATCGATCAAGTAGCCCGGTTGATCGATCAAGCACGACGGCAGGATGTTTGATCGCGCCGCGTACCCCCATCGCAGAGTGGGTTCCAGGGAGGTCAGGGTGCGTTAGACTGTGCGGGTGGTCGTTTATCGCAATGAGATCAGTCACCAGTGGGAGAAACATAACCTACTGGCACACTGGCGTGCGGGAGCGATCACCCGGGACACTGTCTGCGATGCGGATTTCCTGCTCATCGCCGCGGCCCGTTATCACGGCACCCCGGTGGCGGGACTCTGCCCGATCTGTGACTCCGACCAGCTACGTGAGGTTCTGTGGATCTACGGTGACTCCCTTGGTCGGATGTCCGGGACCGCCCGCAGTGCAGCAGAGATCGCGGAGATCGCGGGCTCCGGTCGGGAAATAACGGTGCACATGGTTGAGGTCTGCCCGGTGTGTCGGTGGAATCACCTGTTGCGTGAGGTGACTGCCTCGGCTTTCTGAGAGGCATCATCGCAGCGTTTTAGCAATTTTCAGGTTTCCACGAAGTAGTCGCACGCAGTAGTGTGCTCCTCAGTTAGCAACATCGATGATTGGGACTGAAGTTGGCAGATAAGAACAATGATGCGACCTCGGGGCGGAAACCGTCCGACCCGAAAGACTCCGGTCGCCGGCGTGCGCGGAAGAAGCGTAGCCCCTGGGTGGGGCGGACGCTGATCGGCGTCGTCGTCTTGGCGATCCTGATCCCGCTCGGGACCTTCCTCGCCGCCTACATCATGGTGGACGTGCCGGAGCCGGAGGAACTACCAGCTCCCCAGGTCTCCCAGATTATGGCCTCGGACGCCACCACCGAACTGGCCCGGATCGTGCCCCCGGAGGGAAACCGCCGGCAGGTACCGATCGAGGAGGTCCCGGACTATGTCAAGAACGCCGTGCTGGCGGCTGAGGACCGGGAGTTCTACACCAACCCGGGGTTCTCTGCGACGGGTTACGCCCGTGCCGTCGTCGGTCAGCTGACCGGCGATGACTCCGCCGGCGGTGGCTCCACGATCACCCAGCAGTACGTCAAGAACGCACTGGTGGGCAATGAGCACTCCTATGTCCGCAAGGCCCGGGAGCTGGTTTACTCGGTCAAAATGACCAATGAGTGGTCCAAGGACGAGATTCTCTCGGCCTACCTCAACACGGTCTATTTCGGCCGTAACGCCTATGGTGTCGAGGCTGCTGCCCAGGCCTACTTCGGCCAGCCGGTCAACGAGCTCGGTCCAGATCAGGCAGCCGTGCTGGCGGCCTCCATTCAGTTGCCCAGCCAGCTGGAACCGTGGACCAACCCGGAGGGCGCGCAAGCCCGCTGGAATTACGTGCTCGACGGCATGGTCGAGGTCGGCACCCTGGGTGCCGATGAGCGTGCCGCGTTGATCTACCCCGAGACCATCGATCCTTCGACGATCTCGGCCTACACCGAAGCCACCGGTGCCAACGGCATGATCAAGAACCAGGTGCTGGCGGAGCTGGCCACCGTCGGCATCACCGAGCAGGACGTGAACACCCGCGGTCTGCAGATCACCACCACCATCGACCCGTTGGCACAGGAGGCCACGGTGGATGCGGTCAACGAGAACATGGTGGGCCAGAACGATAACCTCCGTTCGGCAGCCGTCTCCATCGAACCCGCCACCGGTGCCATCCGTGCCTATTACGGCGGCGAGGAAGCCACCGGCTGGGACTACGCAAACGCTGCACTCCAGACCGGTTCGACCTTCAAGATCTTCGGACTGGCAGCTGCCCTGCAGCAGGGCATCCCACTGTCGACAATCTATGACTCCGGCCCGGTTACCATTCCGGGCGGCATCACGATCAACAACGTCGGTGGTGCCTCCTGCGGCTACTGCTCGATCGGTGAGGCCCTGAAGTTCTCCCACAACACCAGCTTCATCCGCCTGCAACAGGACCTGGAGAATGAAACCCAGGACACCGCCGATATGGCGCACGCCCTGGGTATGGCCCGCGAGCTGCCGGGTATTCCGGAGACCCTGACCGAGAACGGTAACACCCCCTACGAGGGCATCATTCTCGGCCAGTACCAGTCCCGCCCGTTGGACATGTCCATCGCGCTGGCCACGCTCGCCAACGAGGGTGTCTGGCATAAGCCGCACTTCGTCGAGCGAGTGGAGACCGGCAGCGGCGAGGTTCTCTATGAGCACCAGCCGGATGAGGGGGAGCGTCGCGTCTCCGCGGTGGTGGCCAACAACTTGATGTACGCCATGCAGCCCATTGCCTCCTACTCCGGCGGGGCGCTGGCCAACGGCCGCATCTCGGCCGCCAAGACCGGCACCACCCAGCTCGGCGACACCGGCAGCAACAAGGATGCCTGGATGATTGGTGCGACCCCGCAGCTAGCCACCTCGGTGTGGGTCGGTTCCCATGATAATTCCCCCATCACGACTCCTTGGGGCGGGAATATGTACGGTGCGGGGCTGCCCACCGATATCTGGAAGGACACTCTCGATGTCGCGCTGGCGAACCAGGATGTCGAGTACTTCCCGGATCCGGAGTCCATCAACTTCGGCAATGGTGCCGGAGTCGTCAATGGCAACGCCTATGTCCCGCCGCCGGTGACCTATGCCCCGGCCCCGGCCCCGGTGAACCCGGCGCCCATCGAAGCTGAGACCTCGGTGGTGGACCCGGCACCGGAAATCCAAACTTCCGCGCCGGCGGAAGTCGGGGAGATCCCGGCCCCTGCCCCGGCCCCGGTACCGCCCCCTGCCCCGGCCCCGGCGGATGAGGGCATCGAGATCATCCCGGGAATCGTGATCCCGGAGATTGAACTGCCGGTTCCATAAACACGAAACAGCCGGACCCCAGCGGCCCGGGGGCGACGTTCACCGTCTCCCCCGGGCCGCTGGCTTGTCCCCGGGGCGATAATGAACGCTCGCCGGCGTTGAGGTTAACCGGCCCTTTAGCGCGCGGGGTGTTCGCCCGCTCGCCTACGGTAGAGAGGGACAAATTTGGTCGGTGAAGGCTCTCCGGGGGCCGGAGAAGCCCAGCGCCGACCGCAACTGCAAGGAGACTCACAACGTGCGAAGAGGTCAGCGATGACAACCACCCCACCGCGTCCCCGGGATATCGGACACCCAGCACAGCGGGTCTCGCCGGCCCAGACTGAAACGTTGAGCCGGGGGTTCATTGATTTCCTCGGTGGCCCCCTCGGACAGCACGCCAGGATCGGCCGCCAACGCTGGTGGACCCCGCTGCGCACCCTGATCCTGACCTCCCTGGTCTTCCTCTCCTTCGGATTCCTCAGCAAGGCGAACTGCGCCATGGGTGTCCGGGGTGAGGACGGGGTGGTCAGCCTAGATTGGTCCGGCAGCCGGCAGTACACCTCCGCCTGTTATAACGACATCGTCCCGCTCTACGGCGGCCGTGGTCTGGACAAGGGCGGGTTTCCCTACGCCTACTCCTGGCAGGACGGTGATCTGACCCGGTACATGGAGTACCCGGTGCTTGGTGGTTTGTTCCAGGGCCTGATGGGCTGGTTCACGCGGCTGCTCTACCCGGTGATCGATCTGATTCCGGGGCATTCCATCCCGGCTGCCGGTTTCTACTTCGCACTCACCGCCGCCGCTATGTCCCTGCTCTGGGTGCTCACCATCGGCATGGTGGCGGAGCTGGCGGGCAACCGCATCTGGGATGTCGTCCTGGTCGCAGCTTCTCCCCTGGTGATCGTGCACGCTTTCACCAATTGGGACATTCCCGCCATCACCGCGGTGGTCGGTGCGATGCTGGCGGTCAAACGGGGCCATCCGTTGTGGGCCGGAGTGCTCATCGGTCTGGGTACCGCCTTCAAGCTCTGGCCGCTCTATATCCTCGGGGCCTACCTGGTGCTGGCGGTGCGGAGCAAGACCTACCGGCCCTTCTTCAGCATGCTCGCCACTGCGGTGCTCAGCTGGCTGGTGGTCAACCTCCCGGTGATGTTCGCTTACCCGAAGGCCTGGAATGAATTTCTCCGCCTCAACCAGGAACGCAGCTGGGAATGGACCACCATCTACGCGGTGATTTCGCGTGCCACCGGCTGGGCCGGTTTCGACTCCGGCGCGGGTGCCCCGGGCATTCTCAACACGCTGACTCTGCTGCTCTTCGTGGCTGGCTGTCTGGCCATCGCGGTGTTCGGCGTGACGGTGAGCCGGCGCCCCCGGGTGGCGGAGCTGTTTTTCCTCATCGTGGCGGTCTTCCTCCTGGTGAACAAGGTGTGGAGTCCGCAGTACTCGCTGTGGTTGGTGATCCCGGCGGTGCTGGCGCTACCGCGGTGGCGGCTGCTGCTGACTTGGATGATCACCGATGCCCTGGTCTGGCCGATCTTGATGCTCCACATGATGGGTACGGACAACAAGGGCCTGCCCGGTGAGCTGCTCAACCTGATCATCCTCACCCGTGATGGCCTGATCATCGCGATGATGGTGCTGGTGATCCGGCAGATGCTCGGCCGCATTCCAGACAAGGTGTACCAGTCCCATGGCGGAGTGGACCTGCTCGCGGGTCCCTTCGGGCAGGTCGATCGTTTCCGTTTCGGCGGCGTGGGCGAGAATGAGGAGCATGCCGGTGCCCGTCCGCGCCCTGCGCTTATCGACGCCACGGAAACCCCCGTCGGCACCGCGGCCCCGGCAGCTGGTGCACCGCATCCGGCAGAAACCTCGGAATAGGGACGTGAGTAGTTGTCTGATCTAACGATGATCATCACCATGGCCAGTGTCTTCATTGGCTTCCTCTGCACCGGCGGAGCCTTCGCGGCCTTCATGTACAAGAAGTCGAAGATCCTGGTTGCCGTGCTCCTGCTCATCGCTCTGGTGTTGGTCACCATCATCCCGGTGACCATCGCGGTCTTCTTCGCCACCTCTCCGGCCTGAGTCACCGGACCCAGTCAGGAGAGCGCCCGTCGGAATCCCCGGCGGGCTTCGTGCTTTCCGGTGGCGGGAGCATTATGAGGGTTTGTTCAGATTGGCGCGAAATCCCCCAGCTTTATCGGGAGCTTTCTTAGAGTGGGGTTAAGCAACAGCAAAACAGCTGGTTGACAACCCTAAGAGAGGAAACGTCATGAACCGACGAGGAATCCGACAGGCTGCCATCGCCCTGGCCGGTGCTGCCGCGCTGCTACTTGGTGGCTGCGCTGATTCTGCGGGCCCGAACCCCGCCACCACCAGTGTCCAGATCAGCACCCCCGCCGAGGCCGCGACACCGCAGAGCCGGAGTGATGATGGCCGGAGTGATGATGACCAGCGTGACCGAGGATCCGAGATGGGTAGCTCGGCTCCCTGCGAGGTCGCCGGCTATAGCGCCGAGGGCGAGCAGGAGCGCAATGAAGAGGGATTCAGTGATCAGCAGGTCCGTGATGCGGTGGCCCAGGGGTGCGCGACCGCTGACCTCGATGATGGCGCCTGGGAGATCGATCTTGATTGGATCGAGGTGGACATCCGTCAGGATGGCACCGTGGTCAACGTGGATGACTAATCTGTGGGGCGCTGCTGAGCTGCACCGCTGAACCCCATTTCATCCCGAACTTCATCACTAGCCCCTACCACAGATGATTAACGCTTTTCACCTCCAGTGAGGTACTGTGGAGGGGTTGCTTGACGCAACGACCCTCCTGCTATGCCCAACCGGGGTATGGCCGAGCCCAAAATACTAGACCATAGGAGGTGATGAGGTCCGTGCGTCAATACGAAATCATGATCATCCTGGATCCTACCCAGGATGAACGCACCGTATCCCCGTCCCTAGATAAGTACCTTGAGGTTGTCCGTAAGGATAACGGCAAGGTTGTGAAGGTTGATGTGTGGGGCAAGCGTCGTCTTGCATACCCGATCAACAAGAACGAAGAAGGTATCTACACTGTCGTCGATCTCGAGTGCGAGTCGGCAACCGTGCTGGAGCTTGATCGTCTGCTGAACCTGAACGACAGCATTCTGCGTACCAAGGTTCTGCGCGCCGACAAGTAAGAGCGGATAATGGTGGGTGATTTCTCAGCACCCACCGTCGTGGGCACCCCTGATGGGGAGCTGCAGCGCCCGCCATGGGCGCACAGTCCCGTCTAGGATCATTGTCACCGAGAACGCACAGCAGGAAGGCATCAAGCATGGCTCAGGGAGATACAAACATTACTGTGGTTGGCAACATCGTTGCTGACCCGGAACTCCGCTTCACCCCGGCAGGCGCCGCGGTGGCGAACTTCCGTATCGCTTCCACCCCCCGTCAGTTCAACAAGCAGACGAATCAGTGGGAGGATCAGGAAGCTCTTTTCTTGACCTGCAATGTCTGGCGTCAGGCCGCGGAGAATGTCGCAGAGTCCCTGTCCAAGGGTATGCGCGTCATCGTGACCGGTCGTCTCCGGCAGCGTTCCTATCAGACCCGTGAGGGCGAGAACCGCACCGTCATGGAGGTCGAGGTCGACGAAGTCGGCCCGTCTCTGACTTTCGCTACCGCTCAGGTCACGCGTACCCCGCGTGGCGGCGGCAACCAGGGTGGCTTTGGTGGAAACCAGGCCAACCAGGGTGGCTTCAGCGGCGGTAACCAGGGTAATCAGGGCGGTTTCGCTGGAAACCAGCCGAGCCCGTCTACCGGTACCCCTGACAATGATCCGTGGAACTCCGCACCGCCTGCCGGTGGTTTCGGTGGCGCCGACGATGAACCTCCGTTCTGATTGTTAAAAACACACATCAACTGAATTCACACTTCCCCGACTTGCCTCGGCATAACGCCTTCAGTGGGCGGGGAATGAACAATGAAAGGCAGGGATCATGAAGCTGATCCTCACCGCCGCCGTTGACAACCTCGGTGCACCTGGTGACATCGTGGAGGTCAAGGACGGCTACGGACGCAACTACCTGCTTCCCCGCGGCCTGGCCATCGTTGCCACCCGTGGTGCTCAGAAGCAGATCGAGGGCATCAAACGTGCCCAGGAGGCTCGCGCTGTGCGCGACCTCGACCACGCCCGCGAGATTCGCGAGCAGCTGGAAGCACTGCTGGACATCGCTGTCCCGGTGCGCTCCTCTGACAAGGGCAAGCTCTTTGGTTCCGTGAAGTCCGGTGACATCGCCGACGCAGTCAAGGCTGCTGGCGGTCCGACCCTGGACAAGCGCAACATCGAGATCCCGAAGAACCTGATCAAGTCCATTGGTTCTTACCAGGTCAAGGTCCAGCTGCATGATGACATCGCAGCCAAGGTGAACTTTAAGGTCGTCGCCGCGTAATAACGCGTCAGACGGCGGCTAGTTTCTAGCCCAACGACAACAGCACCCGAAGGCCTCGACACCCGGAAGCATCTGCTTCCCATGGTGTTGGGGCCTTCGGACATTTCGGGGTCGCCTGATTTTCCCTGACTGAGCTGCGGTCTGGCTTCCGGAAGTTTTCAGGGCTATTTCAGGCTTGTGGATAACTGTGGATAATTGTGCGTTGTTTCCCTCAAGTTAATCTGACGTTGTACCTTTCTCAGCTGCAGAAACACGACTAGCGGGGAGTTTCGCTCCTGTCAAACCTGCTGGTGAGCTGTTCCATTCACGGATCAAACATAGTTATCCACAGTTGGAAAAGGGTACTGAGCTGTGCAAATGCTCTGAAGTATCCACTTTAGACAGGTAGTTGTCCACAGATTATCCCCAACTACCCACCGAAATCGGGATTCTTTCCACCGGTTTCCCTCAAGTTATCCACAGGGCCTGTGGACTACAACTCCATACCATAATTCTGAAAGTCTGACCCTGGGCAGAAATTTCAGCTAGAACGGGGGGTATGACTGAGTCGAATCAAGTATCGAATCCAGTGAAGAAGATCTCCCAGAGCACTCCCTTGGAGGATTATGCACTCTTATCAGATCTACATACCGGGCCACTGATATCCCGCGAGGGTTCCATCGACTGGCTCTGCCTCCCCAGATTCGACTCCGATGCCATCTTCACCGCAATTCTGGGCACCCCGGACGACGGCCGCTGGAAGATGTCCATCGTTGATGGCAGAGTAACCTCCCGTAATTACCGGGGTAATACCTTCATTTTGGAGACCTACTGGGAAGGACCCAATGGAACCGCCCGGGTCACTGACTTCATGCCGCCCGGTAACCGGCAGGCGGACCTGATCCGCTATGTCGAATGTCTCAGTGGCGAGGTGGAGATCGAGCATGACATGCGGGTGCGTTTCAGTTATGCCCGGGTAGAACCCTGGTTCCGGCCGACCGAGGTACCCGGCTCCGAGGAACTCGGATTGCTGTGTACGGCTGGCCCTGATGGCGTGCTGATCAGTGGTCCTCTGCTGCACCAGAGTAAGGAGTTCCGGGCTGAGGACGGCGATGTGCTGGAGGCTTCCGGCGCCCCCGCTAAACGGCTGACCGGTACGTTCCGGATCTCGGAGGGTGAGACCGAGTCCTGGACACTGACCTGGTTTCGGCCCTGGCGGAAGCTGCCCATCCCGGAGGAGCCGCTGGCGGCGCTGTGGAAGGCGGAGAGTTTCTGGGAGGACTGGCTGCGTCGTCTGGACACTGAGTCGGTGAACAAGAAGCATGTGGTGCGTTCCCTGCTAGTTCTCAGGGCGCTGACCCACCGTGAGACCGGCGGTATCGCCGCTGCCGCCACCGCCTCTCTGCCGGAGGATTTCGGTGGTGTCCGTAACTGGGACTACCGCTTCACCTGGCTGCGTGATGCCTCGCTGACGGTGGAGGTGATGGTCTCTCACGGCCTGATCAACGGTGCCGCGGCGTGGCGGGACTGGCTGCTGCGTGCGGTTGCGGGTGACCCGGAGCGGCTGCAGATCATGTACGGCATCGGTGGTGAACGCCAGCTTCCGGAGCAGGAGCTTGATCACCTGGCGGGCTATGAGAATTCGCGGCCGGTGCGGATCGGAAATGGTGCCGCTGACCAGTACCAGGCTGATGTGGTGGGCGAGGTGATGCTGGCGCTGGCGAAGATCCGCGATGCCGGATATCCGGAGACCCCCTATTCCTGGAACCTGCAGGTCTCGCTGCTGGATTACAACATCGCCAACTTTGACCGCAAGGACCACGGCATCTGGGAGATGCGCGGCGAGCTGCACTACTTCACCCATGGTCGGGTGATGATGTGGGCCGCTTTCAACGAGGGGATCCGCGCGGTCCGGGAACACGGTTTTGAAGGCGATGTGGAGACTTGGACCCGTTATCGCGACCGGCTGCATGATGAGATCTTCGAGCGGGGATTCAACCAGGAGCTGAACTCCTTCACCCAGGTCTATGACGGCATTGAGGTCGACGCCTCCCTGCTGCAGTTGCCGCACACCCGTTTCATCGCCCCAGAGGATCCCAAAATGTTGGGCACGGTGGCCAAGATTGAGCAGGACCTGGTTGATGAATATGGCCTGGTCTTCCGCTACCGCACCGAGGCCGGACTCGATGGCCTCGAAGGAGATGAGTACCCCTTCCTGATCTGTGCTTTCTGGCTGGTGGAGCAGTATGCCGTTTCCGGTCGTCTGGAAGAGGCGAAGAAGGATATGACGCGCCTATGCAGCTATGCCAATGATCTGGGACTGTTGGCGGAGGAGTATGACCCGAAGACGAAACGGCTGGCCGGTAACTTCCCACAGGCTTTCTCTCATCTGGCGCTCATTCGAGCCGCCGATGCTATTACCCGCATGGAGGAGTCAAGCGATTAATCCTGGCCTGGGGATAACTATGCTTATCGACGCCACGTTCGGGCTCGGTTGTGAGTAAAACCGCAGGCCGTTGGTGTTAGGCGGACGCGCAGCCTAAGGTGAAAACCGAGTTTTAAGTGCCGGGATGAAAGGGTGGGCTGCGATGACCTCGGGAATCTCCGATGCCAGCTTTGATGATGATTATGTGCCCCCCTCCGACCAGGATGCCCCGGTCGAGTTCGAGGACTACGGGCCAGCGCTGCCGACCCCGGCTTTCGGCGGTGGGAGCGATAAGCCTGCCCGCCGCCGGGAGCGTCGTCCAGCTTCCCCCACCACTGAGTTCCGTCAGCCGCCGCATGACAATGAGGCCGAGCAGGGCGTCTTGGGCGCGATGCTGTTGGCGCCGACCATGGTCATCGACATCCTGGAGGAACTATTCCCGGATGACTTCTATAAGCCAGCCCATCAGCTGATCTACAAGGCGATCATCGATCTCTTCTCCGATAACAAGGAGATCGATCCGGTGATCGTCGCCGGTCGCCTGGACCGTCACAATGACCTGGAGCGGGTGGGGGGTGCCCCTTATCTACATACCCTGATCTCTTCGGTACCGACCGCGGCGAACGCCCGCTACTACGCCGAGATCGTCTCCGAGAAGGCGATTCTGCGCCGTCTGGTCGCTGCCGGTACCCGCGTGGTGCAGCTCGGTTATGAAGGCACCGAGGGCGCTGAGGTCGAGACCGTTATTGACATGGCACAGCAGGAGGTCTTCGGCATTGCCCAGCGCAATGTCACCGAGGACTATGCGGTGTTGGCCGATATCCTCCAGCCCACCATGGATGAGCTGGATCAGCTCGCCGCCCATGGTGGTGTGGCCACCGGTGTGCCCACCGGCTTCGAGGACTTGGATAACCTCACCAATGGGCTGCACGGCGGGCAGATGATCATCATCGCCGCCCGACCCGGTGTGGGTAAGTCCACCCTGGGCCTGGACTTCATGCGTTCCTGCTCGATCATCAACGGCAAGGCCTCGGTGATCTTTTCACTCGAAATGAGCAAGTCCGAGATCGCCATGCGCCTGCTTTCCGCGGAGACGGAGATCAAGCTCTCGGATATGCGTTCCGGCCGGATGACCGATGAGTCTTGGGCGAAGTTGGCCAACCGGGTCGGGCAGATCTCGGAGGCGCCGCTGTTCATCGATGACTCACCCAACCTGACCATGATGGAGATCCGCTCCAAGGCCCGCCGCCTGAAGCAGAAGCATGATCTCCAGCTCGTCGTGATTGACTACCTGCAGCTGATGAGCTCGGGCAAGAAGGTTGAGTCACGTCAGCAGGAGGTCTCGGAGTTCTCCCGTCAGCTGAAGCTGCTAGCCAAGGAGATCGATGTCCCGGTGATTGCGATCTCCCAGCTGAACCGTGGTCCTGAAGCCCGTAATGATAAGCGGCCGCAGCTCGCCGACCTGCGTGAGTCGGGCTCGCTGGAGCAGGATGCCGACATGGTCATGCTGCTCTACCGTCCGGACTCCCAAGACCGTGACAGTGAACGTGCCGGCGAAGCTGACATTATCCTGGCTAAACACCGTGGTGGCCCCATTGACACCGTAATGGTCGCCCACCAGCTGCACTACTCCCGATTCGTCAGTATGCCGCGAGCCGGCTAACGGTTGCCGTCCTTTAAAGTTCGCGACCCCCGTTCCCTGTCGCAGGGAGCGGGGGTCGCGGCGTCATTAAGCAACTTCCGAAACAAGTGAATCTGGTCACACGTGTGGCCATGGGGTGTTGGACATCCCCCATGCGGGGGCCTTTTGTATTGCCAGGTCTTTCCGATAAGCCCTGATCGCGCCCTTTTCTCGGCACATGAAGGTGACGCATGCCTTGCTTAGGAATGGCTTTCTTTGGGTGTTTGACCTGCGAAAATATCCTAGTATTGAGGCATTGACAGGGCACGTGTCATGGCTGGGATCCTGCCGGCTATCAACCCGCTCAAGCCTGAGGAGGAAAAGCAATGTTCGTCCGAGATTTCAATCCCGATACCATCGAGCTGAACGAAGACATCAAGGTGGAGCGTGCCGAGGGTGCCATCCTCCTGAGCAACCTGCCGCGCAATATCGCGGAGTTCGGGCACCGGGAGCCCCGAACCCTCCTGGAACGCCTGCAGCAGATGGCCCGCCAGTACCTCAACTGAGCAGATCCCGCCGGACGTATTACTCGAGAATCTTGCCGCGCTGTTCCGGCAGGGCGAGCGCCGCAACTGTGGCGATGAGGAATGACAGCGCGAAAATACCGAAGAGGAACATCGGGCCGCCGAAGATGAGTACCGGGGGAACGATCAATGGCGCGATGATCGAGGCGATCCGCCCGAATCCCGCCGCGGCACCGGTGCCGGCACCACGTACCGAGGTCGGATACAGCTCCGGCCCGATGGCATAGAGCGCGCCCCAGGCGCCGAGGTTGAAGAAGGACAGCAGGCAGCCGGCCAGCAGAATCATGGATTCAGTGGTTGCGGTGCCGTAGAAGGCGGCGGCAGCAGCAGAACCCAGCAGAAGGGTGGCCAGCGTGCTGCGTCGGCCCCACTTTTCAATCAGCCAGGCGGCCACCGCATAGCCCGGCAGCTGAGCCAGTGTGATGATCAGGGTGAAGGTGAAGGATTTTACCAGTGTGAAACCCTGTTCCACCAGGAGCGAGGGGATCCAGATGAAGGCACCGTAGTAGGAGAGGTTCACACAGAACCATACGATCCACAGTGCGGCGGTCCGGCGTCGCAGGTACGAAGACCAGATTGAATGCTGGACCGTCACAGCATCGCTTTTCGCCGCCGCGCTCTGAGCCATGGGCTCGCGCGCATCGATCTCCCGCAGCACCGCGGGATCAACCTCCGCCTCGAAAGCGGTGACGATCTCCTCGGCCTCCTCGTGTCGACCCTTCTTCTCCAGGAAACGGACCGACTCGGGTAATTTCATCCGGACATAGAGGGCGTAGGCCGCGGGCACGCAACCCAGGGCCAGTGCCCAGCGCCAACCATTCTCGGAAGCCGAAACCACGAAGGCACCGATGACTGCGGCGGCCAACCAACCCAGAGCCCAAAAAGCCTCGAGCAGAACCACCATGCGGCCACGGATCTTGCGTGGGGCGAATTCAGAGACCAGTGTTGACGCGACGGGTAGTTCCGCGCCGAGACCCAGGCCGACGAGGAAACGCAGGGCGATCAGCACCGCCAGGGAACCTGCCAGCGCCGAGGCGCCGGTCGCCAGGCCATAGACCAGCAGGGTCAGGGCGAAGACCTGACGGCGTCCGATCCGGTCGGCGAGCAGGCCGCCGAAGGTGGCACCCAGCGCCATACCGACGAAGCCGATGGAACCCAGCCAGGAAGTCTGGGTGGCGCTCAGATTCCAGTGGACGGCGAGGGCGGCCATGATGAAGGAGATCAGTCCGACATCCATGGCGTCCAGGGCCCAGCCGAGGCCGGAGCCGAAGAGCAGTTTCTTGTGTTTGCCGGTGACCGGGAGCCGGTCGAGCCGGGCGTTCCGGCTCAGTTCCGGGGTTTTCGGTGTCGTCATACGGAGTGTTCCCATCTCAAGACTCAATGAAGTTAGACACAAACGGATGGTTTGAAGATACGCCCTGGGTAGGTTCTTGGGGCGAATCCATTCGGGGGTGAAACGATCAAGGCCCGAGCGGGTGGGGGTATTGACCGCAGTGTGCGCTCGGGCCTTGGGAAGTGAGGTGGGTGGGGGCCTACAGGCGGACCAGATAGCCGGCTTCGGCCACTGCCGCGGCGATGGACTCATCGCTGAATCCCTCGCCGGTGACGGCGACGTTGCCGGTGGCCAGATCGATGTCGACACCCTGCGTGCCTTCCACCTGGCTGATCTCCTGGGTCACGGCTGAGGTGCAGTGATCGCAGGTCATACCTTCAACTACATAGTTTTTGGTCATTGTGGTTTCCTTTTGTTGTGCCGAGCGATTATGCCGCGGCCCACCTGCTGCGGTGGTCTGATGGTGTGCGCCGGTACGGGGTTTCCGTACCCTGGGGGCAGTGCGGAACTCACCGGCGGTTGCCGGTGCAGCGGGAATGAAGTAGCGCCCGTTGGCGTTGTTCCGACTGAGACCGTGAATGGTGGTCCTTTAGAGACCATACAAACAGAACCAAGGAGCTTTCCCATGGCAACGATTGATGTAACTGAAGACACATTTGAGCAGACCGTTACGGGCGAGGGCATTGTGCTGGTTGATGCCTGGGCTTCCTGGTGCGGCCCCTGCAAGGCTTTCGCCCCGACTTATGAGAAGTCTTCGGAGAACCACGGGGACGCTGTCTTCGCGAAGCTGGACACCGAGGCCAACCAGAATCTGGCTGCGGCCCTGGAGATCCAGGCGATTCCGACGCTGATGGTCTTCCGCGACGGCATCATGGTTTACCGCGAGGCCGGTGCTCTCCCGCCGCGCGCGCTGGAAGACCTGATCGTCCAGATCAAGGACCTGGATATGACTGAGGTTCGCCGCCAGGTTGCGGAGTCCAACGCCGCCGCCGATGCCGCGGATCAGGACAACGCCTAAGCCCGGAAGCTGAACTGCCACCAGGCCCGATACCCAGATCACCGGGTGTCGGGCCATTGTGCTTTCCGGAGGTGCCGGGTGCGGCCGGGGAGGAAGAATGGCACAGGGTACGGCGTCGGGGTGAGCGCGAAACCACGGCGGAGCGGGACATATCGCAGTACCCTAGGAATCAATGCCGTTCCCGGTTTCCGAGAAAGTGAGTCAAGACAACATCATGGCAAATCCATTCAGTAAGGGTTGGAAGTACCTCACGGCTTCGCTGGACTCGAAGATCGACGAGAACGCGGACCCGAAGGTCCAGATCCAGCAGGCCACCGAGGCCGCTAAGAAGCAGCACCGACAGATCACTGAGCATGCCGCCAGCATCATCGGTAATAAGAAGCAGTTGGAGATGAAGCTGGATCGTCTGCTCAAGTCGCAGGGTGATCTGCAGGACAAGACCCGTCAGGCGCTCAACGCCGCGGATCAGGCGGCAGCCGGCGGAGACACGGAGAAGGCCACTCAGTTCAACAATACCGCTGAGGTCTTCGCTACCCAGTTGGTTGCCGTCGAGCAGCAGGTCGAGGAATCCAAGCAGCTCCACGCTCAGGCCGGCGCTGCCGCGGAGCAGGCGCAGCAGCAGCAGAAGGAATCCGAGATGCGCCTCAAGGAGCAGCTCGGCCAGATCGATCAGCTCCGCGCACAGGCCGATCAGGCGCAGATGCAGGAGACCTCCGCGAAGGCGATGGATTCGATGAACGCCCTGCAGCCGGATGACTCCGTGCCTACCCTGGACGGGGTGCGGGAGAAGATCGAGCGTCGTTACGCGGATGCTCTCGGGGCCCAGGAGCTGACCCAGCACTCGGTCAGCGATCGTATGGCCGAGATCCAGTCCGCCGGCACTGACATGAAGGCCTCCGCCCGTCTCGCGGAGATCCGGGCGCAGATGGCTGGCGGGAACGAGCTGACCGCGGGGGCCGCGAAGGATTCCGCCAGCACCGAACCGGTGGATGCCGAGATCGAGCATGCGGAGACCGCTACGGCTGAAGCCCCGAAGACTGAAGCACCTCAGAACGGGGAAGCGGAGAAGTAGAACCCTTCTCCCCCGCATGGCTCAGCCCCGACCGGGAATGCCAGGTCGGGGCTGAGCTGTCTGCGTTTACAGCTTTGGCGGTGCTATGGCCGGTGGAGTAGTACGCCACGGATGCCCGCATGAAAACCATCCCGGAGGTTCACCCGCTGAGCCTCACTCAGCGTGTACTCGTGGAGGGTCTCGCAGGCGAACTGCAGCAAGGGACGATCAATCTCCGGGGGCAGGCCGCCGCCGGAGAGGAGATGCGCCTGATCTCGCTGCTCCAGGGTGGCGGCATTGTCATACCACCAGGAGGCGTACTGCTGGCCCACATCAAAAGGTGTCTGTGAGCCATCGGAGGCCCACACCTCATTGGGCAAGGGCACATAACGCGAACGGAGCTTGCGGCGCGGCGCCATCATCGAGGGTTTCGGCGGACCACCCGGCTTGGCGATCTTCCGGGCCTCGGCCTCCACCGCGGAGTCCTCCTGCTTATCGACGCCCTCTTCGGCGGGCTCCGGCCAGGAATCCACCGGGTACTGCGGCTCAGCCTCGCCGCGGGCGGTCGGAGTCGTCGGTGGGAACTGCGCGGTGGAGTTCGCCGCTTCTTCATCGACGCTGCCGGCATCAGCGGCGACGCAGGGCGAGCTGTCCGGAGATGCTACCTCTGTGTGATCGGGGGAAGCCAGGATGTTGGGGGTGGGCCTGTTTCCGGGCACCGGTACCGGAGTCACTGGCTCGGCGACTTCTTCAGCCGGCTCCGCCACGGTGTTCCCGGTGGTCTCAGCGGGGGTGCTGGTTGCCGCAGGCGGTGCCGTGGGGCGTAGCGCGCTGCTCGGCACGGTGGTCGGGCTGGGATCATCCAGCGGTTCGGCATCTCCGATGGGCTTGGTACGCACCGTGGGCGGAACAGGGCCCTCCAGTACCTGCAATTGCATGCACTCGGCGAAGTCCTCCCGGGGATCCAGGATGGTGGTGGTATCACAGGCATGCCGCAATGCCGAAGACATGGAGTCCCAGCCGAAGCCATAAAGGTGGACCCGGATGCCGGCATTCGTGGCTTCCTGGACGCCGGGAATCATATCGGCATCGCCGGAGACCAGGACAATATCGGAGCACTGCTGACGCACGGCCGCCAGGACCATGTCCACCACGAGCCGGGTATCCACTGCCTTCTGGGTGCGGCGATCACCCCACTCGATAAGTTGCCCCGCCCGCAGCAACACGCCATCGCAGGTGCGCAGGGCACGTTGATAACGATGCGGGCCGGAATCAGGGATGCCGTCGTACCAGAACTGACGGTGAATCGGTTGGTCGAGCTGGTTGGTAATCATGCTCCCGAGGACCGCAACGACCTCGGGAAGGTCAATTTCTAATTGGGCCCGGGCGCCGGTCTCCCAGGAATTATAAAAGCTAGCCAATAGGTAGGAGGTGTCAACAAAAACCTGTGTTCGTTCAAGCATGGCTCCTAATTTCCGTTCATTTACGTTGTCTCAAAAAGTTGTCACTCACAAGCATGCCTTACCTTGCAGCAATACGTCGATGTTGGGCGGTGTTTCGGCTGTTCAGCGCGGGGTGCTGAAGAAGCGGGGATTTCACTGCGCTAAGCATCATGTCAACAATGGCCATATAGTTAGTCACACAAGTAACTAACCAACTAGCTGGGGAGGGGCGGATGGATGAGACGGCCGCACCGTTGTACCGGCAGATCGCCATGCTCATCGAGGACTCGATCGTTGATGAATCACTGCGTTCCGGGGCACAGGCGCCCTCGACGAATGAGCTGGCGGCCTTCCATAACATCAACCCCGCGACCGCGAGGAAGGGGCTCGCCCTGCTCACCGAGATTGGAGTCCTGGAGAAACGTCGCGGACTGGGGATGTTCGTCACCGGAGAAGCGCGTGCGCTGATCATGTCGCGCCGCCGTGATGAGTTTGCCGCCAGTTACCTGGCGCCACTCATCGATGAAGCCATCAAGCTGGGTCTCGGCCGGGCCGAGATCCATGACCTCATCGACGCCGTCGGAGAAAGTCGAGGACTATATCAATGAGGGACGAGCATGAATCTGATTCCCCGGTGGTGGCAGCCCGTGGTCTGCATAAGAATTACAAGAACAAGAAGGTCCTGAACGGACTCGACTTTGAGCTGGCCGAGGGGCAGCTGCACGGTCTGCTGGGCCGCAACGGAACCGGCAAGTCAACGTTACTGAGCATTCTGACCGGGCAGATCCCACACTCAGCTGGAGAAGCCCGGGTCTTCGGTCAGCCTCCCTTCGACAACGCCGCAGTGATGGACCGGGTGGTTTACGCGGGTATCGACGTCCCGTTCCCAGCCGGTTGGCGTCCGGACACCATCTTTGCGGCTGCCGCAGGTCGCTACCCGGGCTGGCACCAACCCACCGCCGATGAGTTGATCGTAGAATGCGAGCTCGATGTGCGCACCAAGTACGCGAAACTCTCCCGCGGTCAGCGCAGCATGGTCGGCATCATCGTCGGGCTCGCCGCCCGCGCCCCGTTGACCCTCTTGGATGAGCCCTACCTGGGCCTGGACGTCCACAATCGCGGGGTCTTCTATGCCGCGCTGCTGCGGGAGATGGACCAGCAACCGCGCACCGTAATGCTGGCCACCCACCACATCGAGGAATCAACGAAGCTGCTGGATACCTTCCTCATCCTCGGCCGTGATGGCCGGGTCCACCATCACCTGGGAGCCGAGGAACTCGATGATGCCTATGTGACCGTCTCCGGCGCCCACCTACCGGATATCGGCGTCACGCTGGCTCGCACCGAGGTCGCCGGCCGAGCCCGGGCACTGGTGCCGCGGGCGGGTCTGACGGGCGTCGATAAGCGTAGCTTGGCTGTGGAACCTGCCGACCTGGACGAGGTCATCACCGCACTGCTGGAAGGAGCCTGAAATGACAAGCGTGAAACCTTCATGGCAACTGGCCTGGTTCCAGGTGCGGAGTGTGGAACGACTCTGGGCGATCCTGCTGCTGCTTTTTGTGATGGTGCCCTGGTTCGCGCTCATTGCGGGCACGAACGGTGACTTCATGAAGCTGGCCAGCTTCTTCGTACTCTTCATATTATTGGTGTCGCAGCTGGCCCGGGATCGACGCATCTACCGCACGCTCGGGTTCACCCGCGGGGTTGCCATCCGGCAGCAGCTGGTCATTAGCGTTCCGGTGCTCGTGGTCGCTGGTGCGGTCACGCTGCCCGGCTTGAGCGGCGGCGGTTGGATCTGGGCGCTGGTGGTGGCCCTTGCGGCGCTGGGCACCGATATTGCGATCACGCTGAGTTCGATCAAGGTTGAGCGGCGGAGCGCCGGTGCCGCCGGCGTGGTCGGGCCCGCGAAGACCGGCGGGATGATCCGACGCCTGCTGCTGGTGCCGATGCTGCGCTGGACCGTTCCCCTCGGGCTGGTGCTGGGACTCGTGTTGGGTTTCGCCGAGCCTTATCGCGGGACACTGCTGTGGACGCTGTTGCTGGCTGTTGGCCTGTTCGGGCTGTTTTATGTCCCGGTGATGGAAATACAGGCTGGCACCGCGTCTCTGGCGACCTGGCAGTCCCTCGGGCTACCGCGCCGGTCCTGGTCCCGGGCGGTCACTCCGATCGCCGTGCTGGCCCCGATTCTGGGCTTGCTGATCGCGCTGGCCGTTCTGGCGGTGCTGGCCCTATGGAATGCGGTGGACTGGGACGTCCTGCACCGGGCGGTAGCGGCTGCCCCGGGACTGGCCGCGTTATTGGCGGGCTTGAGTCTCTGGGTTGTCTCCGCCGGTGGCACTGGTAATGCCCTCGGCGCGGGACTGATCGGGGGATCCGGCCCGATGATCATCCTTCCCAGCGCGAACCTGCTGGAAAACCCGACGCAATCGGGCCTGATTCTCACCGCCGTGGTCGGTGCCATCTTCTGCCTCATCGGCCTCTATATTCAACACCGCCTGGTCCACGCCGCAAGCGGTGCCCGCATCACCCCAGATACCCGCGCATTCGCCGATAGATAGGAGCCCCGTGCTCCGCATCGGTTACCCGAAATCCCGGGAGGTGCGCCGGGACCTGAGCTTCTCGTTGGAAACCGTGACTCATCCAGGGACTGAGCGGCGCCAACGGCGCCAGCAAAACCACTGCTGTTGCGGGTCAATTGCAAGACAACGGTGACCTGTGGTCTTCGATTCGGGCCCTTTCGACAATCCGAGGTTGTTGGACCGCACCATGCTCGCGGGTATTGATGCTCCGCCACCCGAGTTGGGATGAGATGCGGGCTGCTCCTACTGGATGAGTGCTATCTCGGATTGGGTGTGCGGAAATGCGAGTAGTTCTATCGCGTGAGCATCAACGGGCCCACCGAGGAGGCGGACCGGAACTGCGTCGGGAGGGGATCCCGATTGGCCGACGCAGCATCATCAATCTGCGTGAGTAGCCCGTGCTTGCCGAGGAGCGGGGAGGAAAGCCAACGAGCTGAACCTCTTCAGGCACCTGGTGCTGCCCCCTACATCCTGATCGGGTTCGTCTTCGGGATGGGACGATGATGGGGAACGAGGGCTGGCAGCGCTGGGTCTTCCCTCTCATATTGTTGAGCTGCCTGATCAATCTCGGTTCGACCTTCCGGGACTACCCGGCGTTGAATCGTGGTCGCGCACACTGGGCACGGAATAAACAGGGCCAGTTACCTCTTAGTCTGAGTGGGCCAGTGATGGTGGCTGTAGGTGGCGGCCTCTATATCTGGATCGCCAAAAATGAATCAGCCACCACGATGGTGGGCTTACTGCTTATAACTGCACCGCTGCCGCCGCCGGTGCTGAACCGTACTACTTGCGTTGGTGGATCGAAACGGAACCTGGTGGGTGCCGAGGGCCTTCATCGCCGCCAGGATCATTCTCCTGGCGCTGTACTTCCGGGATGAAGTCAGCGGTCCCGGAGTGCTCGGGCTGATTGCACTCCAGTACCTGGTGTTCACCTTGATCTTGCCGAGCGTGGTCAAACACCAGTCATGGGTGGCGAACAGCTGCGCTTTTTGGTGGTGATCACGGTCTGGTTGCACTGACCGTTCATCGATCATTCATCTACGTGGTGCAAGAACAGCTATCTACCAGGCGTTTTGTTGTTTGGGGTGGGTGTGAGTATATTTATGTGAGTCAGCGAGACCGACAACGCCCCGGAGCACGATGTGTTTCTTGTGTGGCGGTAGGAGAACAGGCGCTGGCGGGATAATTAACGAGCTGCTGGTGTTGCTGGTGTCGCATGTTGTGTGTGGTGTTGGTGGTGCGGGTGGTTGTGTTGTGTGAGAACTCAATAGTGTGCCATATATATTTTTTGTTTGTCGTGCTTGCGACCGGCCTGGCCTTTCGGGGTGTGGGTGTGGTGGTGGGTGGGTCATGCCGGGTGGATGCTGATCGTGTGTCCACTGTAAATAATGCGGTGCTGCCTGCTTTGGTGGGTGGTGTTGGACGGTATGGTCAACGATGAAAAGCTGGGTCCTGGTTTTTTCCCCGTCGGGATTGAGGGGGCCTGGTGTTGATGAGATGTTTTTTGATGGATTTTGCCAGCGATCATCGTGCTCTTTGGGGTGTGGTGGTTGTGGGTTTGTTTGTCAGGTTGTCGGGCTTTTCAGTCTGATTGATCGGCGCTCTGCTTTGGTGGGGTGTTGGTTGTCTTTTATGGAGAGTTTGATCCTGGCTCAGGACGAACGCTGGCGGCGTGCTTAACACATGCAAGTCGAACGCTGATGCCCAGCTTGCTGGGTGGATGAGTGGCGAACGGGTGAGTAACACGTGGGTGATCTGCCCTGCACTTCGGGATAAGCTTGGGAAACTGGGTCTAATACCGGATAGGACTGCACTGTTGGGGTGTGGTGGAAAGATTTATCGGTGCAGGATGAGCTCGCGGCCTATCAGCTTGTTGGTGGGGTAATGGCCTACCAAGGCGTCGACGGGTAGCCGGCCTGAGAGGGTGGACGGCCACATTGGGACTGAGATACGGCCCAGACTCCTACGGGAGGCAGCAGTGGGGAATATTGCACAATGGGCGCAAGCCTGATGCAGCGACGCCGCGTGGGGGATGACGGCCTTCGGGTTGTAAACTCCTTTCGCTAGGGACGAAGAGAAATTGACGGTACCTGGATAAGAAGCACCGGCTAACTACGTGCCAGCAGCCGCGGTAATACGTAGGGTGCGAGCGTTGTCCGGAATTACTGGGCGTAAAGAGCTCGTAGGTGGTTTGTCGCGTCGTCTGTGAAATTCCGGGGCTTAACTCCGGGCGTGCAGGCGATACGGGCATAACTTGAGTGCTGTAGGGGAGACTGGAATTCCTGGTGTAGCGGTGATATGCGCAGATATCAGGAGGAACACCAATGGCGAAGGCAGGTCTCTGGGCAGTTACTGACGCTGAGGAGCGAAAGCATGGGTAGCGAACAGGATTAGATACCCTGGTAGTCCATGCCGTAAACGGTGGGCGCTAGGTGTAGGGGGCTTCCACGTCTTCTGTGCCGTAGCTAACGCATTAAGCGCCCCGCCTGGGGAGTACGGCCGCAAGGCTAAAACTCAAAGGAATTGACGGGGGCCCGCACAAGCGGCGGAGCATGTGGATTAATTCGATGCAACGCGAAGAACCTTACCTGGGCTTGACATGTACCGGATCGGCGTAGAGATACGTTTTCCCTTGTGGTCGGTATACAGGTGGTGCATGGTTGTCGTCAGCTCGTGTCGTGAGATGTTGGGTTAAGTCCCGCAACGAGCGCAACCCTTGTCTTATGTTGCCAGCACGTTATGGTGGGAACTCATGAGAAACTGCCGGGGTCAACTCGGAGGAAGGTGGGGATGACGTCAAATCATCATGCCCCTTATGTCCAGGGCTTCACACATGCTACAATGGTCGGTACAGCAGGTTGCCAACTCGTGAGAGTGCGCTAATCCTTCAAAGCCGGCCTCAGTTCGGATTGGGGTCTGCAACTCGACCCCATGAAGTCGGAGTCGCTAGTAATCGCAGATCAGCAACGCTGCGGTGAATACGTTCCCGGGCCTTGTACACACCGCCCGTCACGTCATGAAAGTTGGTAACACCCGAAGCCAGTGGCCCAACCGTAAGGGGGGAGCTGTCGAAGGTGGGATCGGCGATTGGGACGAAGTCGTAACAAGGTAGCCGTACCGGAAGGTGCGGCTGGATCACCTCCTTTCTAAGGAGCTTTAAATAAATCCCAGGGCGTGACTGTGTTGCGTTTCCTGGTGTGTTGGTTTGTGGCTCCCGAGTGTGGGGCACGCCGACGAAACTAATCGGGTGGAGATGACTCCCACACCCCCAAGGGGTGTGGGTCGATGAATGAGAAATATTCCATGTGAACAGGTCCGACGGGTCTGGTGGGTGGCATGCTATTGGGTGTCTGGGACAGCATTGTTGTTCCTTGACTGATCATGATCATTGATGCGTCTGCTGTTGTGGTGGGTGTGTGGGTGGTGGTGGTGTGTTGTGTGAGAACTGTATAGTGGACGCGAGCATCTTTATTTTTGTTGTTTGTAAGCAATTTCATCGCGTTTGTAGCGTGATGTAAGTTTTGTGTGTGTTTTTTAAGGGCACACGGTGGATGCCTTGGCATACTGAGCCGATGAAGGACGTGTGAGGCTGCGTTATGCCTCGGGGAGCTGCCAACTGAGCGTTGATCCGAGGATGTCCGAATGGGGAAACCCGGCTGTCGTTATGGGCGGTCACCCGCAGGTGAATTCATAGCCTGTGTGGGGGTTACGCGGGGAAGTGAAACATCTCAGTACCCGTAGGAGAAGAAAACAATAGTGATTCCGTGAGTAGCGGCGAGCGAAAGTGGATTATTGGCTAAACCTGTGATGTGTGATACCTGGTAGGGGTTGCATTGTGGGGGTTGTGGGAGCATGATTGTCGGGTCTACCAGCCTGGCGCATGGGTGTGTGGTGTCAGTGGAAGTGGTTTGGGATGGCCTACCGGAGTAGGTGAGAGTCCTGTACGCGAAGACATCATGCGGCGTGTTTTGTGTTTCCCGAGTAGCAGCGGGCTCGTGGAATCTGCTGTGAATCTGCCGGGACCACCCGGTAAGCCTGAATACTCAGTGTGACCGATAGCGGATTAGTACCGTGAGGGAATGGTGAAAAGTACCCCGGGAGGGGAGTGAAATAGTACCTGAAACCGTGTGCTTACAATCCGTCAGAGCATCCTTGTGGTGTGATGGCGTGCCTTTTGAAGAATGAGCCTGCGAGTCAGCGGCATGTCGCGAGGTTAACCCGTGTTGTGGGGTAGTCGTAGCGAAAGCGAATCCTAACGAGGGTGTGTTAGTGGCATGTCCTGGACCCGAAGCGGGGTGATCTACCCATGGCCAGTGTGAAGCAGAGGTAAGACTTTGTGGAGGCGCGAACCCACTTAGGTTGAAAACTGAGGGGATGAGTTGTGGGTAGGGGTGAAAGGCCAATCAAACTCCGTGATAGCTGGTTCTCCCCGAAATGCATTTAGGTGCAGCGTTGTGTGGTGCTTGCCGGAGGTAGAGCTACTGGTTGGTTGAGCGGGACTACAATCTTAGCGACGTCAGCCAAACTCCGAATGCCGGTATAGTTAGCGCAGCAGTGAGACTGTGGGGGATAAGCTTCATAGTCGAGAGGGAAACAGCCCAGATCGCCGGTTAAGGTCCCTAAGGGTGTACTAAGTGGAAAAGGATGTGGGATCGCGAAGACAGCCAGGAGGTTGGCTTAGAAGCAGCCATCCTTGAAAGAGTGCGTAATAGCTCACTGGTCGAGTGGTTCTGCGCCGACAATGTAGTGGGGCTCAAGTACACCACCGAAGCCGCGGCAATAAGCATTTTGATGTTTGTTGGGTAGGGGAGCGTCGTGCATGGGGTGAAGCGTCTGGGTGACCGGGTGTGGACTGTGCGCGAGTGAGAATGCAGGCATGAGTAACGAATTGATGAGTGAGAATCTCATCCGCCGGATGACTAAGGGTTCCTGGGTCAAGTTCGTCTTCCCAGGGTGAGTCGGGGCCTAAGGCGAGGCCGNGTACGTGCGCGAGTGAGAATGCAGGCATGAGTAACGAATTGATGAGTGAGAATCTCATCCGCCGGATGACTAAGGGTTCCTGGGTCAAGTTCGTCTTCCCAGGGTGAGTCGGGGCCTAAGGCGAGGCCGTCAGGCGTAGTCGATGGATAACGGGTTGATATTCCCGTACCCGTGTGTGTGCGTCCATGGTGAATCAGTGATACTAACCATCTACGAGCATGGCATAAGCATCTTTGATGTGGTTGTTGTGGGAGTGCGTGGGGCCTGATCTGGTAGTAGCTAAGTGATGGGGTGACGCAGTGAGGTAGCCTTGCCACTTATTGGATTGTGGTGTAAGCGTGTAGGACGATGGGTAGGCAAATCCGCCCGTCATGATGTCTGAGGCGTGATGCGTAGCCCTTCGGGGTGATGTGGGTGATCCTGTACTGTCGAGAAAAGCCTCTAGCGAGTGCACATTCGGCCCGTACCCTAAACCGACACAGGTAGTCAGGTAGAGAATACTAAGGCGTTCGGGTGAACTGTGGTTAAGGAACTCGGCAAAATGCCCCCGTAACTTCGGGAGAAGGGGGGCCATTGCTGGTGAACATCTTTACGGTGGGAGCTGGTGGTGGTCGCA
Organism: Corynebacterium sp. A21; assembly: GCF_052266655.1. Taxonomy (NCBI): domain Bacteria; kingdom Bacillati; phylum Actinomycetota; class Actinomycetes; order Mycobacteriales; family Corynebacteriaceae; genus Corynebacterium; species Corynebacterium sp. A21. Next base: position 1,158 of record NZ_JBQPQY010000004.1, on the reverse strand, counting down.
GAGAATAGAGGGAAGCGACTGTTTATTAAAAACACAGGTCCGTGCGAAGACGTGGAAGTTGATGTATACGGACTGACGCCTGCCCGGTGCTGGAAGGTTAAGAGGACCGGTTAGCTGTTAAAGGCGAAGCTGAGAATTTAAGCCCCAGTAAACGGCGGTGGTAACTATAACCATCCTAAGGTAGCGAAATTCCTTGTCGGGTAAGTTCCGACCTGCACGAATGGCGTAACGACTTCCCTGCTGTCTCAACCACAGGCCCGGTGAAATTGCAGTACGAGTAAAGATGCTCGTTACGCGCGGCAGGACGAAAAGACCCCGGGACCTTCACTATAGCTTGGTATTGGTGTTCGATTCGGTTTGTGTAGGATAGGTGGGAGACGTTGATCACATGGCGCTAGTTGTGTGGGAGTCGTTGTTGAAATACCACTCTGATCGGATTGGATGTCTAACTTTGGCCCATGATCTGGGTTGGGGACAGTGCCTGGTGGGTAGTTTAACTGGGGCGGTTGCCTCCTAAATGGTAACGGAGGCGCCCAAAGGTTTCCTCAGCCTGGTTGGTAATCAGGTGGTGAGTGTAAGTGCACAAGGGAGCTTGACTGTGAGAGTGACAACTCGAGCAGGGACGAAAGTCGGGACTAGTGATCCGGCACCTACTTGTGGATGTGGTGTCGCTCAACGGATAAAAGGTACCCCGGGGATAACAGGCTGATCTTCCCCAAGAGTCCATATCGACGGGATGGTTTGGCACCTCGATGTCGGCTCGTCGCATCCTGGGGCTGGAGTAGGTCCCAAGGGTTGGGCTGTTCGCCCATTAAAGCGGCACGCGAGCTGGGTTTAGAACGTCGTGAGACAGTTCGGTCTCTATCCGCCGTGCGCGTTGAAACTTGAAGAAGGCTGTCCCTAGTACGAGAGGACCGGGACGGACGTACCTCTAGTGTGCCAGTTGTTCCGCCAGGGGCAGGGCTGGTTGGCTACGTACGGGAGGGATAACCGCTGAAAGCATCTAAGCGGGAAGCCTGTTTTGAGATGAGGTTTCGTTTGAGGCTCCCTAGAGATTATGGGGTTGATAGGCCGGATCTGGAAGCACTGTGAGGTGTGGAGGTGACCGGTACTAATTGGCCGATAACACACATAAACATGGTTTGTTTATAGCGTGGC